>NZ_JBEYCR010000014.1:0-137106 GCF_040632845.1 Streptomyces sp. NPDC016459 | reverse complement strand
GGCCTCGTCGAGGTCCGCCTCCAGGCCGTTCTTCTCGCCGTCGACGATCCGGCGCTTCAGCCGCTCCTCCAGCGGCAGCGCGAGCAGCTCCTCGGCCTTCCCCGCCTTGAGGGACTTCGCCGTGGCGCCCTCGAACATCTCCAGGAACCGTTGCAGCGGGTCGTAGCCCTCCCGGCGCCGGTCGTGGATCAGGTCGAGCGCCACCTCCACCTGTTCCTTCTCCAGGCGCGCGATCGGCAGGATCTTGCTCGCGTGGACGATCGCCGAGTCCAGGCCCGCCTTCACGCACTCGTCGAGGAAGACCGAGTTGAGCACGATCCGCGCCGCCGGGTTCAGACCGAACGAGATGTTGGACAGGCCGAGCGTGGTCTGCACGTCCGGGTGGCGCCGCTTCAGCTCGCGGATCGCCTCGATCGTGTGGACGCCGTCCTTGCGGGACTCCTCCTGACCCGTACAGATCGTGAACGTGAGGGTGTCGATCAGGATGTCCGACTCCCTGATCCCCCAGTTCCCGGTGAGGTCCGCGATGAGCCGCTCGGCCACGGCCACCTTGTGCCCGACGCTCCTGGCCTGCCCTTCCTCGTCGATCGTCAGCGCCATCAGCGCCGCGCCGTGCTCCTTCGCGAGGGCGGTGACCTGCGCGAACCGCGACTCGGGGCCGTCGCCGTCCTCGTAGTTCACCGAGTTGACCACGGCCCGGCCGCCGAGCTTCTCCAGACCGGCACGCAGGACCGCGACCTCGGTCGAGTCCAGCACGATCGGGAGGGTCGAGGCCGTCGCGAACCGGCCGGCCAGCTCCGCCATGTCGGCGACGCCGTCCCGGCCCACGTAGTCCACGCACAGGTCGAGCAGGTGCGCGCCCTCGCGGATCTGGTCGCGTGCCATCTCGACGCAGTCGTCCCAGCGGGCTTCGAGCATCGCCTCGCGGAACTTCCTCGAACCGTTGGCGTTGGTGCGCTCGCCGATCGCCAGATACGCGGTGTCCTGCCGGAACGGCACATGGCTGTACAGGGAGGACGCGCCCGGCTCCGGCGTCGGCCGCCGCTCCAGGACGGCAGCGCCCCGGACCCGGTCCACGATCTGCCGCAGGTGCTCCGGGGTCGTCCCGCAGCAGCCGCCGACCAGGGCGGGGCCGTAGTCCCGTACGAACGCCTCCTGCGCGTCGGCCAGTTCGGCCGGGGACAGCGGGTAGTGGGCGCCGTCGGAGGTGAGGACCGGCAGACCCGCGTTCGGCATGACCGAGATCGGGATCCGGGAGTGCCGGGCCAGGTGGCGCAGGTGCTCGGCCATCTCCGCGGGTCCCGTGGCGCAGTTCAGGCCGATCATGTCGATGCCGAGGGGTTCCAGGGCGGTGAGGGCCGCACCGATGTCCGAGCCGAGCAGCATCGTGCCCGTCGTCTCCACGGTGACCTGCACGATCACCGGCAGGTCCAGGCCGGCTCGGTCCAGGGCCCGGCGGGCGCCGACGACGGCCGCCTTCGTCTGGAGCAGGTCCTGCGAGGTCTCGACGAGCAGGGCGTCCGCGCCGCCCCTGATCAGGCCCTCCGCGTTCTGCTGGAAGGCCTCGCGGAGCGGCTCGTACGTCACGTGGCCCAGCGTCGGCAGCTTCGTCCCGGGGCCCATGGAGCCGAGGACCCAGCGGGGGCGGCCGTCGGCGGCCGTGTGCGCGTCCGCGCTGGTGCGGGCGATGCGGGCGCCGGCCTCGGACAGCTCGTACACCTGGTTCTCGATGCCGTACTCGGCGAGCGCCGCCAGGTTCGCCCCGAAGGTGTTGGTCTCGACGCAGTCCACACCGACCGCGAAGTAGGCGTCGTGGACGGAGGCGACGATGTCGGGGCGCGTGAGGTTGAGGATCTCGTTGCAGCCCTCCAGGTTCCGGAAGTCGTCCATCGTCGGGTCGGCGGCCTGGAGCATCGTGCCCATCGCCCCGTCGGCCACCACGACCCGCGTCGCGAACTCGTCCCGGAGCGACCGCCGGGCCGCGTTCATGACAGCCCCCTCAGATGCGTGACGAGCGTCGCCGTGCAGCCCGTCCCGTACGCCGTCCTGATCCGGTCCAGGAGCGACTCCCGGTGCAGCCGGTACTCCTGCGTCCCCACATAGTCGAGGACGGTCGCGGCGACCGCGCAGCCCAGCTGCGCCGCGCACCGCTCCGGGACGCCCCACAGCGTCCCGGCGAGGAAACCGGCCCTGAACGCGTCCCCGACGCCCGTCGGGTCGACGACGGCGGCGACCTCCACCGCCGGCACGGCGAGCGTCTCCCGGCCCTCGCCCCGGATGCGGACGCCCCCCTCGCCGTGGGTGGTGACCCAGGTGCCCACCCGGCGCAGCACCTCCGCCTCCGCCCAGCCCGACTTCTCCAGGAGCAGCGCCGTCTCGTACTCGTTGGTGAACAGGAACCGGGCCCCGTCCACCAGCTCCCGCACCTGGCCGCCGTCGAGCCGCGCCAGCTGCTGCGACGGATCGGCGGCGAAGGGGATCCCGAGGTCGCGGCAGGTGCGGGTGTGCCGGAGCATCGCCTCGGGGTCGTCCGGGGAGACCAGGGCCAGGTCCAGGCGGCCGGTGCGCGCGACGACGTCCCGGAGGTCGATCTCGCGCGCCTCGGCCATCGCCCCCGCGTAGAAGGTGGCGATCTGGTTCTGGGCCCGGTCGGTCGTACAGACGAACCGGGCGGTGTGGAGCGACTCGCTGACGCGCACCGAGTCGGTGTCCACACCGTGGTCCTTCAGCCAGACGCGGTACGGCTCGAAGTCGGCGCCGACCGCGCCGACGAGGGCGGGACGGAGACCGAGGACACCGAGTCCGAACGCGATGTTCGCTGCCACTCCGCCGCGCCTGACCTCCAGGTTGTCGGCGAGGAACGACAGGGAGACCCGGTCGAGCCGGTCGGCGAGCAGCTGCTCGCTGAACCAGCCGGGGAAGGTCATCAGATGGTCGGTCGCGATGGATCCCGTGACAGCGATACGCATGTCCCTCAGACCCCTTCTCCCTGGTGGGCCGCCTTCTTGAGGGCCTCCACGCGGTCCGTGCGCTCCCACGTGAACTCGGGCAGCTCGCGGCCGAAGTGGCCGTACGCCGCCGTCTTCGCGTAGACGGGCCGCTTGAGGTCCAGGTCGCGGATGATCGCCGCGGGCCGCAGGTCGAAGACCTCGCTGACGGCTTCCTGGATCCGCTCGTCGGGCAGGGTTCCCGTGCCGAACGTCTCCACGAAGAGACCGACCGGCTCGGCCTTGCCGATGGCGTACGCCACCTGCACCTCGCAGCGGCGGGCAAGACCGGCCGCGACGACGTTCTTCGCGACCCAGCGCATCGCGTACGCGGCGCTCCGGTCCACCTTCGACGGGTCCTTGCCGGAGAAGGCGCCGCCGCCGTGCCGGGCCATCCCGCCGTACGTGTCGATGATGATCTTCCGGCCGGTGAGTCCCGCGTCGCCCATGGGGCCGCCGACCTCGAAGCGCCCGGTCGGGTTCACCAGGAGCCGGTAGCCGTCGGACTCCAGGCTGACGCCCTCCTCGACCAGCTCCTTCAGGACGTGCTCGACGACGAACTCGCGCACGTCCGGGGCGAGCAGGCCCTCCACGGAGATGTCGGCCGCGTGCTGCGAGGACACCACCACCGTGTCCAGGCGGACCGGGCGGTCCCCGTCGTACTCGATGGTGACCTGGGTCTTCCCGTCGGGCCGCAGGTACGGCACGGTGCCGTTCTTGCGGACCTCGGTCAGCCGGCGCGCGAGCCGGTGCGCCAGGGCGATCGGCAGCGGCATCAGCTCGGCCGTGTCGTCGCAGGCGTAGCCGAACATCAGGCCCTGGTCGCCGGCGCCTTGTGCGTCGAGCTCGTCGCCCGCGCCCTCGACCCGGGACTCGTACGCCGTGTCCACGCCCTGCGCGATGTCCGGCGACTGGGCGCCGATCGACACCGACACTCCGCAGGAGGCGCCGTCGAAGCCCTTCGCGGAGGAGTCGTAGCCGATGTCGAGGACGGCCTCGCGCACCAGCTTCGCTATCGGCGCGTACGCCGTCGTGGTGACCTCGCCCGCGATGTGCACCAGACCCGTGGTGATCAGGGTCTCCACCGCCACCCGTGAGGACGGATCCTCGGCGAGGAGCGCGTCGAGGATGGTGTCGCTGATCCGGTCGGCGATCTTGTCGGGGTGGCCCTCGGTCACCGACTCCGAGGTGAAGAGGCGGCGGCTCATGCCTGGGCCTCCGCCGGGGCCTTGAAGAAGTGCTGCTCGATGGCGCCGAGGGTGCGGATGGACTCGACCTCAAGGGTCTCCATCTGGATGGAGATGCCGCTCTCCTGCTCCAGGAGGAAGACGAACTCGACGAAGGACAGCGAGTCGATGAGCCGGTTCTCGATCAGGTCCAGGTCGGGCGCGATGTCCTGGCGCTCGGGGTGACGCTCGAGGATCCAGTTCTTCACCGTCTGCAGGCCGTCGGCCATGGTTGCTCTCCTTTAGCTGCTACTGGATGGGTGTGGCGGGGGCGGTGAGGGGGGCGGGGGCGATGATCGGGGCGGCCACCGCCACCGCGTAGTCCACGTCGTGGCTGATGGACACGGTGATCTCGGTGATGCCGGACTCGGCGGCCATCTCGGCGGCCGACCGGTGCAGCTCCACGAGCGGCCAGCCGCCCTCGGAGCGCCGCACGACGATGTCCGGCCAGGGCAGGAACCTGCCCCTGACCCGTAAGGTCTTGAAGGCCGCCTCCTTGGCCGCGATCCGCCCGCACAGGCTCAGGACGTCGAGCCCGGAGGACGTACGGCAGTCGGCGAGCTCGCCGGGGGTGAGCATCCGCTCGAAGAACTGCTCCCCGTACTGGGCGAGGAGCCTGCGGACACGGTTGACGGACACGATGTCCATGCCGAGGTTCGCCCACCCCAGGCCGCCCGCCGGCGGGGCGGCGGGACGGGCCGGCACGTCAGGTCACCGGCCCGGCCGCGCCACTCGCACCGGCCCGCGCGCGGGTGTTCGCGTCGAGCACCGCCCGGGTGGCGGCGTCCCAGTCGCCGTGGCGCCGGGTCAGCGCGGACAGCCACCGTTCGAGACCGAAGGCGACACAGCTGGTGAAGGCCGGGCCGCCGGTCGACTCCAGGGTGATGTCGCAGCGCTCGCCGAAGAAGTTCCGGTGCGTGTTGACGGAGGCGATCGCCAGGTCCTCGTACAGGAACTCGTACTTCACCGGGGTGAGGCGCTGCAGGAGCGCCTTCGAACCGCCCTTGTCGAAGAAGGGGTCGCAGGCGGCCTCCCTGCGCAGCGGCAGGTCGAGGGCCGCGGCGAAGCTCTCGATCCTCCCGGTGAAGTCCGCGAGGTGCGTCTCGGCGTGCTCGCGGGTGCCGACGGCGACGACCTCACGCATGCGGAAGCCGAGCTGGCGTCGCATCCCCTCGTAGTGGGTCTCCTTGCGGAAGCACCAGGAGCAGATCGTGACGAGGGTGTCGTCGGCGACCCGGCTCCCCTGGTGGTCGAGGTAGACGGCGTAGCAGGACGCCGAGGGCAGTCCGAGCGCGGCGGGTTCGAGCGCGTCGCTCGGGAAGCGTCCGGTGTCGGCGGAGAAGGGGGCGGTCTCCCGGCGCTCCAGGTCGAGCGGGGTGGCGACGACGGCCTGGTGCGGGAAGTTGTCGTAGTAGTCGAGCTTCGCCAGGTCGGCGGCCGGCAGGAGCGGAGGCATGGTCATCGGGCGGGCGCCCGCGGTCACCCCCCAGCTCTCGAAGGTGTCGTCGAGGAGCCGCAGCAGGCGGGTCCCCTCCGGGCCGAGCGAGGGCAGACCCCTCGCCTGCCCCTGCGCTTCCCCGTCGGTCGCGGGGGTCGTCACGGTCATGGTCACTTCACCTCTCGGGTGGGAGGTCGCGCGGGACGCTCAGACGACGGGCAGGGTGTCGTCGGAGAAGATCCCGGTCTTCAGGAAGAAGGCGAGCGGCTTGCGGATGGCCTTGCGCTCGTGGGGGCGGCGGCGCTCGTCGGCGACGAGCGCGTTGCGCAGGGCGAGCGGGTCGGGGATGCCGGCGTCGCGGTACACGTGCGGGTTGTAGAGGGAGTTGACGCTGTAGACGACGTACCGCTTGAGGTACGCCTCCACCTCGCGGACCCGGTCGGCGCTCACGGCCCGGCACATCCGTCCGTACAGGAGGGAGACCAGCTCGCGCCCGAAGGCGATGTGGCGGGACTCGTCCTGGTGGTGGATGCGGTTGACCTCGCGGATGGTGTGGCAGAGGGAGTCGTCCTTCGCCATCCGCGCGTTGTAGTGGTCGACGAGCTCCTCGAAGAAGAGGATCCGGGTGAAGACGAGGAAGTTCTCCACCTCCGGCTCCCAGGCGGCGTCGGCGCGCATCCCGGTGGAGCCGTAGATCTTGTTGCCGTAGCGGCGGCAGAACTCCGAGAAGAACCACATGTGTTCGTTCTCCTCACCGATGAAGTGGTGGAAGAAGTCCGACGGCACTTCGAAGCCCGGCATGTGGATGCGGCCGACGACCTCGATGAGCAGTTCGCGGATGCCGTGCACGTTGAGGCTGTAGAAGTTGACGGACTCCCACTTCGACAGGCGCTGAAGCGTTTCCTCGCCGAGGGTGTCGTAGTGCTCGGTGCCGTAGACGGTCAGCAGCTCCGGCGTCATCCAGAAGCGGTCCTCCTCCAGCTTCTCGGGCCACTGGAAGGTCTGGTACGGGTTGTAGTAGTCCTCGACGGAACGCTCGCTGAGCCGCGCCAGGACCTCCATGAACCGGTCGGTGACGGGCAGGGGGGCGGTGGCGCCCATGGCGTTGACTCCTCTTGGTCGGGTTACGGGCGGACTTCGTAGACCGCGTTGACCGGGGTCTCCGTCGCGCGGCGCCAGCGGGTGAAGCCGGCCTCCTCCGCGATGGCCCGGAAGGCCTTCTCGCCCGAGTGGTTGCCGAGCGCGTGCGGGCCGCGCTGGGCGACCGCGACGGGCAGGCACATCACGGCCGACAGGGCCATGAACATGCGGGCGGCGGGCGTCTGGACGTCGACGTCCTGCGGCGACACGTTCGACTCGACGAGCATCCAGGTGCCGTCCGTGTCCAGGGACTTGTGGACGTGCTGGGCGGCGGCGACCGGGTCGCCCATGTCGTGCAGGGCGTTGAAGAAGCACACCAGGTCGTAGCCGGAGCCCGGGTAGTCGTCGGCCGACGCGACCTCGAAGACGACCCGGTCGGAGAGCCCGGCCTCCTCGGCCAGCTCCCGCGCGATCGAGATGGCCTCCTCCGAGTAGTCGAAGCCGTGGACGGTGGCGTTCGGGAAGGCGCGGGCGATGAGGAGGGTGGTGTGGCCGACGCCGCAGCCGACGTCCGCGACCGTGCCGCCGTCCGCCAGCTTGTCGGTGACCTGGTGGAGCGCCGGCAGCCACTCCGGGACGAGCTTGTGCTCGTACGTCGGCTGGAAGAAGGAGCCCATGCCGGTGTCGAGCGCCGCGTCGTGCTCGGCCCAGCCGACGCCGTCCCCGCTGCGGTACGCCTCGACGAGCAGGTCCTCGGTGGCGTACAGCGCCTTGAGCGCGGTGAAGAACCCGGCGGCGTACGTGACGGCCTTCGGGTCGGCGAGCACCTCGACGTGGTCGGCGGGGAGCGTGTACGTGAGGGAGCTGGGGTGCCGCTCGACGTACCCGGCGGAGAGCTGGGCGTGCAGCCACTCCTCGACGTACCGCTCGTTCGTGCCGGTCGCCTCCGCGAGCTGCCCGGCGGTCAGGGGGCCGTCGGCGGCCAGCGCCCGGTACAGGCCGAGGCGCTCCCCGAGGGCGACGGTCAGACCGCGGACGGCCGCGCCGGCGTCGGTGATGACCCGCTGGTGGAAGTCGTGGGCGCTCATGCCGCCGCCTCCTGCCGGTGGGTGGGCAGCTCGCAGGTGAAGAGGAAGGAGCGGGGCACCCGGGGCACCGACCGGGCCGGCACCGGGTAGGGCCAGCGGTCGAAGTCGGCGCCCGGCTCACCGGGCTGCTTGACCTCGCGTACGGCCCAGCCGCAGTCGTCGAGCAGCGCCTCGGGCTCCTCGGTGCCGAACAGCCACGGGTTGCCGTCCTCGTCCAGGGCCTGCATGAAGCCGCGGGCGAGCGGATTCTCCAGGGCGGCCTTGGAGATGACGTCGCCGAGGAGCACGGAGCCGGGGGCGGCGTGCGCGGAGAGCATCGAGATCAGGGTGCGTACGGCCTGCTCGGGCAGGAAGAACAGCAGGCCCTCGACCACCCACAGGACGGGCTCGTCGCTCTTCCAGCCCGCTTCCTTGAGGGGACCCGTCCAGTCCTGCGTCAGGTCGACGGGCACGGTGATCCTGGTGCGGCCGGCCGGCTGCGGCTCGCGCGCCAGCATCTCGGCCTTGGCCTCCAGGAGGGCCGGGCGGTCCAGCTCGTAGATGGTGACGCCGTCGGGCCAGGGCAGCCGGAAGAAGCGGGTGTCCATGCCGGCGGCGAGGAAGACGACCTGGCGGATGCCCCGCTCCTCCACGGCCCGGACGATGGCACGGTCGAGGTAGGTGGTGCGGATGGCGAGGAACGGCACGGTGCCGCCCCCCGCGTAGCGCTCGAGCAGTTCGAAGCCGATGCGGTCGGCGACGGTCCGCGCGTAGGGATCGGCGAACAGCCGGTCCTCGCGCTCGGTCTCCAGGGCGCGCGCGGCGGCGGTCCACTGGGCGGTGCGGGATACGGCCTCCACAGGAGGTCTCCCTTCGGTCGGTTGATGAACGATGTACGGACGGCCGTGTTCAGGGCCCGTCGAAGGACGGTCTCGTCAGGCGCTCATGGCCCGGACACAGCTCTCAGCCGGTCGCGCGCAGGCGACGGGGTCCTCGGCCGCGGGCATCGACGACAGATGGCCGGCCTCGGAGCCGGCGGGGCGCCGGCGGAAGATGCTGTGCAGGATCATGCTGAACACGGCCGTCCCGTCGGGGGCCACGAGCGTGCACCGCGGTTTGACGGTGCCGGTGGCGGGATTGAACGGCGACGGGGTGGAGCCGAGGATCTCGACGCGCGCGGTGAGGACGTCACCCGGGCGGACGGGCCGCAGGTAGCGGACCTCGTCGATGCCGGGCGAGCCCGTAGAGGCGCTGTAGGCGAGCAGTCCGTCGACGTAGCGGCGCATGAACATCGCCTGGGTGTGGAACCCGCTCGCGATCAGACCGCGGAACGGGGAGCGCTCGGCGAGCGCGGGGTCCGTGTGGAAGGGCTGCGGGTCGAAGCGCCTGCCGAACTCCAGCACCTCCTCCGTCGTGACGGTGACGGTGCCCAGCTCGTGGACGTCGCCGGGCCGGAAGTCCTCGAAGTAGCGCATCACGCGCCCCCCTTGACCTAGGAGTGATATTTCCCTGGCACCACCCAATCTACGAATCAACCATTTATTTTGTCAACCCAAAAGAAACCGGAAGGGCCCTCGGCTCCCGTCACGCGAGGGCCTGCTCGACGTCGGCCCAGAGGTCCTCGACGTCCTCGATGCCGACGGACATCCGCACCAGGCCGACCGCGATCCCGGCGGCCCTGGACGCGGCCTCGTCCAGCTCCCGGTGCGAGGTCGACGCGGGATGCGTCACGAGCGTCTCCACCCCGCCGAGGGACAGCGCCAGCCGGGCGAGCCGTACGCGCTCGATGAAGGCCCGGCCCGCGGCCCGGCCCCCGGCGAGCTCGAAGGAGAGCAGCCCGCCGCCGCCCGAGAGCACCTTCCGGGCCGTGCCGTACGAGGGATGGCCGGCGCGCCACGGGTAGTGGACGGCCGTGACACCGGGGTGGGCGGCCAGGCGCTCGGCGAGGACGGCGGCGTTGGAGCAGTGCTCCCGCATCCGCAGCGGCAGGGTGGGTATGCCGCGCAGGGTCAGCCAGGCGGCGAACGGGTCGGCGCAGGCGCCGAGTTCGACCGTACGGGGCCACACCCGGTGGCGCAGGGCGTCGTCGGCGAACACGGCGGCGCCGCCGAGGACGTCGGAGTGCCCGGAGAGGTACTTGGTGGTCGAGTGGACGACGATGTCGGCGCCGTGCTCCAGGGGGCGGCACAACACCGGCGAGGCGAGCGAGTTGTCGACGACGCCCGTCACCCCGAGCGCGCGGGCGGCGGCGAGCAGACCCGGCAGGTCGGGAACCTGGCCGGTGGGGTTGGCGATGGTCTCCAGAAGGAGCAGCCGGGTCGCGGGGTGCACGGCGGCGGCCTCGAACTCGGCGGGATCGTCGCCCGCGATCCGTACGACCTCGATCCCGTAGCGCTCGGCCAGGTCCCCGAGGACGGCGTGCGTCCCGCCGTACAGGCAGCGCTGGGCCACCACCCGGTCGCCGGGCCGCAGGAGCGCGAGCAGCACCCCGCTGATCGCGCCCATCCCGGAGGCGAAGGCGATGGCCCCGGCGCCGCCCTCCAGACCTCCGAGGGTCTGCTCCAGGGCCCGTACGGTCGGATTGCCGCGACGGCTGTAGACGTACGCCCCGTCGGGCCCGGCCATGGCGTCGGCGAGCTCGGCGGCGGAGTCGAAGGCGAAGGCGGAGGACTGCACGAGGGGCACGGACAGCGGCCGACCACCGTGCGCGAAGGGCTCGTTGACGACGTGCACGGCCCGGGTGTTCAGCTCCATGATCTTCCTTTCCGGATCCGGGAAAGGGGCCGCCCGACGTCCAGGGGCCGTCCGACGTCCGGTGACGGACCTCGGGCGCCGGACATCGGGCGGCCCCTGCGGGGCGGTTCAGGCGGAGATCTTCTCGCCCTGCGGGGCGGGAGCGGCGGCCTCGGCGGCGACCGTCCTGTCGCTCTTCATGACGAGCAGGGTGATCACCCCGCCGACGGCGGCGACGATCGCGGCACCGATGAAGGCGGCGGAGAACCCGTCCGTCAGCTTCGGCAGGTTGCCGAGCTGGTCGGCGCCCCGGGACATGGCGACGGCGGTCAGCGCGGCGAGGCCGAGGGCGGAGCCCACGTTGTAGGTGGTGTTGACGATGCCGGAGGCGAGACCGGCCTGCTCCTGCGGGGCGCCGGACATGGCGGCGATCATCGCCGGGATGTAGGCGAGGGACATGCCGAGGGCGGCGACCAGCGAGGCCGGCAGGACGTCGACGAGGAAGGTGCCGGTGGGCGGGACGGCCGCCAGCCAGACCAGACCGGCGGCGAGGACGAGGAGGCCGCCCGCGATGAGCGGCTTGGCGCCGAACCTCCCCATGAGACGGGCGGTGATCGCCGTCATGAAGATCATGAGGAGCACGGTCATCGGGAGCAGCGCGGCACCGGACTCGAAGGCGCCGAAGCCGAGGACCTGCTGGAGGTACAGGTTGAGGAAGTACCACATCGGGATCCAGGCGGCGCCGAGCAGCGCCATGGCCACGTTGGCCGAGCCGAGGCGCGGGACCCGCCAGACACTGAGGGGCATGAGCGGCTCGCTGATGCTCTTCTGGATCACGAAGAAGAGGACGAGGAGGGCGGCGGCGCCGGTCAGCTGGAGGATCGTGCCGGTGGAGCCCCAGCCGACCTCGGGGGCGCGGACCACGGCGAAGACGGCGAGCGCCAGGCCGGCGGTGACGGCGGCGGCGCCGAGGACGTCGACGGAGCCGCGGCGGGACGCGACGTCCGGGAGCAGCTTGGTGGCGGCGAGGGTGGCGAGGCCGATCGGGATGTAGATGATGAAGACCCACTGCCAGCTCATCCACTCGGTGAAGACACCGCCGAGGAAGACACCCGCGGTGCCGCCGGCGGGGGCGGCGGCGCCGTAGAGCGCCATCGCCTTGCCGAGCTCCTTCGGGTCGTGCATGAAGAGCATCATCAGCAGGGTCATGGCGGAGGGCGCGATGAGCGCACCGCCGACGCCCTGGACGGCGCGGCCGAGGATCTCGACCCAGGCGGTCTGCGCGGCGGCGGCCACGACGGATCCGGCGATCATGACGGCCCAGCCGGTGACGAAGATCCTGCGGGCTCCGACGAGGTCGGAGAGACGGCCGCCGAGAAGCAGCAGACCGCCGAAGACGATGACGTAGGCGTTGAAGATCCAGGAGAGCTCGCTCTGCGTGAAGCCGAGGTCCTTCTGCATCTCGGGGAGTGCGACCCCGATGATCGAGGTGTCCATGATGACCATGAACTGGGCGGCGGCGAGCACGACAAGTGCCCACCAGCGCCGGGGATTGACGGTTGACATTGCCCTGACCCTTCGCTCGCGTCGAACCCCGAACGGACTCGGGGCATACCCCTAGGGGGTACCTGTGCGGAGCACCGTAGCATACCCACGGGGGGTATGTAAGGGAGAGAGGGCCGCCCCGGCGAGGACGCGCGGGAAGCACCCCTTCCACCTCGGCCGGCAGGCAGAATGCCCCCATGACCGCCGAGGAACACCCCGAGCTGCTCCAGCGCTGGAACGCCACCCTGCTCGCCGCCCGCGCCGGCCGCGAGGGCCCGGACCCCGCCCCGTACGGACGGAACCTGCTGTCCCGCTGGGCCGAGCCGCAGCGCCGCTACCACACGGTCGACCACCTACGGGCGGTCCTCGACCGCATCGACGAACTGACCGACCTGGGCGGGGAGGGCGGCGAGCTGGAACTCGTACGGCTGGCCGCCTGGTTCCACGACGCGGTCTACCGGCCCGACCGCTCGGAGAACGAGGAACGCTCGGCGGTCCTGGCCGAGAAGGCCCTCACCGAAGCGGGTCTGACGGCGCACGAGGTGACGGAGGTGGCCCGCCTGGTCCGCCTGACGACCACGCACGACCCGTCCCCGGGCGACCTGAACGGCGAGACGCTCTGCGACGCGGACCTGGCGATCCTGGCGACCGCCCCGGACACCTACCGGGGGTACACGGAAGCGGTCCGCGAGGAGTACGCCTTCGTCCCCGACGACGCCTTCCGCACGGGCCGCGCGGCGATCCTCCGCCACCTCCTCGACCTGCCCCGCCTTTTCCGTACGCCGTACGGGGCGGCGGCCTGGGAGGGGAGGGCGCGGGAGAACCTGGAACGCGAACTCAAGCAGCTGTCGGAGACACCTGACCAGGACTGAACGGGTCCGACGCGGGCCGGGCGGCGTCCACCCTTGCTCGCGCACCTGCCGCATGGCCTTCGCCGCCGTCGCGTTCACCACGCCGAACTCCTGGGCGATCTCCCGAGTGGACGGCACGCGACTCCCCGGCGGGTAGGAACCGCTCTCGATACGCCGGATGAGCTCCGCTGCGATCTGCTAGGTGCACCAGAACTCCGGCCCCGGACGGAACGTGTACGCGTGCCCGGAGTGCGCGCCGAACTTCCCGCCGCTGCACGACGCACTCGACCTCCTCCGAGGAGGTGACGGCCACACGCCGTAGCCGGGTATGCATCTCCTGTGTCGGTCGGCTCTCCGGCCGACACAGGACCGCCCAGCGGGCCGTGGCGGGCCCCCCTTCCGAGTCGCTCGGGGATACGGACGGCAGACGTCATGGCGGCTTGGAGCCGGGTGACGCGCGCCGTCTCGCATCCCGAGAAGCCCGCCAGGCACGGAATGTCAGGCACCAACCGCAGGTTGACGCATGTCATGCCGTTCTCCTCCGCCGAGCCCGCCGAACCCGCCGACCTCACGACACCCGCCGCCGCGTCCCCCGCCCCCCGTACCCGCATGCCCCTGGCCGTGTACATCCTGGGCCTCTCCGTCTTCGCGCTCGGCACGAGCGAGTTCATGCTGTCGGGGCTGCTCCCGGCCATCGCGGAGGACATGAACGTCTCCATCCCCCGCGCCGGCCTGCTCATCTCGGCCTTCGCGATCGGCATGGTCGTCGGCGCGCCGCTCCTCGCGGTGGCGACCCTGAGGCTCCCCCGCAAGACCACCCTGATCGCCCTGATCACCGTCTTCGGCCTGGGCCAGATAGCGGGCGCGCTGGCCCCCACCTACGCGATCCTCTTCGCCTCCCGCGTCATCAGCGCCCTCGCCTGCGCGGGCTTCTGGGCGGTCGGCGCCGCGGTCGCCATCGCGATGGTCCCAGTGGGCTCACGCGCCCGCGCCATGGCGGTCATGATCGGCGGCCTGTCCATCGCGAACGTCCTGGGCGTCCCGGCGGGCGCGTTCCTCGGTGAGCACCTGGGCTGGCGCTCCGCGTTCTGGGCGGTCGGCGCGGCCTCGGCCATCGCGCTGGTCGGCGTGGCGACCCGTATCCCGCACATCCCCCTCCCCGAGACGAAGCCCCGGCTCAAGCGGGAGCTCGGCATCTACCGCGACCGTCAGGTCCTCCTCTCGGTCGTGGTCACCGCGCTCGCGGCGGGTGGCGTCTTCTGCGCCTTCTCCTACCTGGCCCCGCTCCTCACCGACGTCTCCGGCCTGGACAAGGGCTGGGTCTCGGGCGTCCTCGGGCTCTTCGGCATCGGCGCCGTCGTCGGTACGGTGATCGGCGGCCGCGTCGCCGACGCCCACCTCTTCGGCGTGATGCTCACCGGCATCGCCGCCTCCACCGTCTTCCTCGTGGCCCTTGCCCTCTTCGCGACGAGCCCGACCGCGACGATCGTCCTCGCCTTCCTGCTCGGCGTCTCCGCCTTCTTCACGGCCCCGGCCCTCAACGCCCGCATGTTCAACGTCGCCGGCACCGCCCCCACCCTCGCCGGCGCCACCACCACCGCCGCCTTCAACCTCGGCAACACGGGCGGCCCCTGGCTCGGCGGCACCGTCATCGACGCGGGCCTCGGCTTCGCCTCCACGGCATGGGCGGGCGCGGCGATGACGGCGGTGGGCCTCGGGACGGCGGCGGTGGCCCTCAAGCTCCACGGGTCGCCGTCGCGGGTGGTCACGTCGGGCGCCCCGCGGACCGAGAAGGCCGTGTCACCGTCCCGCTGAAATCCGGTGCGTACGGGGCCGTCACCGCCCTACTGTGGCGCGGTGACGACTCGGATGATCATTCTCAACGGCGCCTCCAGCTCGGGAAAGTCCGGCATCGTCCGGTGCCTGCAGTCCCTGCTGCCGGACCTGTGGCTGGCGTTCGGCTGTGACTCGTTCGTCGACGCCCTGCCCGCGAAGGCGCAGACGTCCGACGGCGGGATCGTCGTCGACGCGGACGGCGGGGTCACCGTCGGGGAGGACTTCCGGAGACTGGAGGCGGCCTGGACGGAGGGCGTCGTGACGATGGCCCGCGCGGGCGCCGGGATCATCGTCGACGACGTCTTCCTCGGCGGCGCGGCCTCCCAACAGCGCTGGCGGAAGGCCCTCGGCGACCTGCCCGCCCTGTGGGTCGGCGTCCACTGCGACCCCGCCGTCGCGGCCGCCCGGGAGATCGCCCGGGGGGACCGCACGCCCGGCATGGCGGCGCGGCAGGCCTTGGTGGTGCACGAGGGCGTGGAGTACGACCTGCGGGTCGACACCACGCACACGGAGTCCCTGGAGTGCGCGCGCACGATCGCCGCGCACGTGACCTGAGCCCGGGGCAGTCAGGGACCCGCTCCTCAGGAAACCGGTCGCCCCTTCGGCCTCCGCAGGCCCGCTTCCGTGAGGCGGCGCAGCAGTTCCTTGGAGCCGACCTCGACCGCGCCTCCCGCCACGGCGTCCGCGTAGCGGTCGGAGGGGATGTCGTAGTGGTCGCGCTCGAAGGCGCGGGGCGGGGCGCCGATCGAGGCGGCGAAGGCGTGCAGTTCCTCGAAGGAGACGTCGCTGACCAGGTGCGACCACATGCGGCCGTGGCCCGGCCAGGTCGGCGGGTCGATGTAGAGCGTCATGCCCGGACCACCTTCACCTCGCGCCGCCCGCTCACGCCGGCCCGCCCCGAACCCCCTCGCCGCCCGCTCAGCCCGGCCCACCCCCACGCCCCGCGCCGCCCGCTCATCTCAGGCCCCCCACCGGCGCGACCACCACGCCCTGTTCGGAGCAGACCCAGTGCGGGTCAGGGCCCAGTTCCGGTTCGACGTCCAAGGCGTGGGGGTCGCCCGTGGAGCAGACCGGGCAGAGGGGCCAGCGGCCGTGCCGTTCGAGCAGGGCGTCCTGGACGTCCTGGGCGACGAGGCCCGCGACGTACGCCACGCCCTCGGGCCACTGCTCGACCCACCAGCGACGGTGGGTCACCGAGTCCTCCACCATCGACACGACCTCGGCCGCGGCGACCTCCCGGGCCGCGAGGTCGGTCAGTACCAGCGCGCGAGCGGCGTGCAGCGCCTGCTCCACGGGGTCGATGTCGTCCATGCAGTCATTGTCACCCGACACGCGGAGACCGTGCGAAGCCGCCCGCCGGGCCCGGGGGTCTTGTCCGCCCGCACCTCCGAAAGTATCTTTCAGATGTGAACAATGTGGTGAAGGAAAGTTTCATGAGTGGCGGCGCGCCGCCCGCCCCCGCCGCCCTCGCGGCCAAGGTGCGGACCCTCGCGCCGTCCATGACCCGCTCCATGCAGCGGGTCGCCGAGGCCGTCGCGGGAGACCCGGCCGGCTGCGCCGCGCTCACGGTCACCGGCCTCGCCGAGCTCACCGGCACCAGCGAGGCGACCGTCGTCCGCACCGCCCGCATCCTCGGCTACCCCGGCTACCGCGACCTGCGCCTCGCCCTCGCCGGGCTCGCCGCCCAGCAGCAGTCCGGCCGCGCGCCCGCCGTCACCGCCGACATCACCGTCGACGATCCCGTCGCCGACGTCGTCGCCAAGCTGGCCCACGACGAGCAGCAGACCCTCGCCGACACCGCCGCCGGACTCGACACCGTCCAGCTCGGCGCCGCCGTCGCCGCCCTCGCCGCCGCCCGCCGCATCGACATCTACGGCATCGGCGCCTCCGGTCTCGTCGCCCAGGACCTCGGCCAGAAGCTCCTCCGCATCGGCCTCATCGCGCACGCCCACAGCGACCCGCACCTCGCCGTCACCAACGCCGTGCAGCTCCGCTCCGGCGACGTGGCCATCGCCATCACCCACTCCGGCTCCACCGGCGACGTCATAGAACCGCTGCGCGTCGCCTTCGACCACGGCGCCACCACGGTCGCGATCACCGGCCGGCCGGACGGGCCCGTCACACAGTACGCCGACCACATCCTCACCACCTCGACCGCCCGCGAGAGCGAACTGCGCCCCGCGGCCATGTCGTCCCGGACCAGTCAACTCCTCGTCGTGGACTGCCTGTTCACCTGCGTCACCCAGCGGACGTACGAGACGGCCGCCCCTGCTCTCGCCGCCTCGTACGAAGCGCTGGCCCATCGCCACTCCCCCCGCACCCGCTGACGAAGCACCGCACGACTCCGACAGCGCCGACGACCACAGCCCCGAAAGAGCCGCACGTGTCTGCTACCTACTCCGAACTCCGCGCCCAGCTCGCCACCCTCACCACCGAGGCCTTCCGCCCCGAACTCGCCGAGATCGACCAGCTCCCCACCGCCGAGATCGCCGCGCTCATGAACGACGAGGACAAGACCGTCCCCGCCGCCGTCGCCCGGCAGCTCCCCGCCATCGCCGCCGCCATCGACGCCACCGCCGAGCGGATGGCCCGCGGCGGACGGCTCATCTACCTGGGCGCCGGCACCGCCGGACGCCTCGGCGTCCTCGACGCCAGCGAGTGCCCGCCCACCTTCAACACCGACCCGTCCGAGGTCGTCGGTCTCATCGCCGGCGGTCCGTCCGCCATGGTCAAGGCCGTCGAAGGCGCCGAGGACTCGAAGGAACTCGCGGCGGAGGACCTCACCGCGCTCGGCGTCACCGCCGACGACACCGTCGTCGGCATCTCCGCCTCCGGCCGCACCCCGTACGCCGTCGGCGCCGTCGAGCACGCCCGCGCCCTCGGCGCCCTCACCATCGGCCTGTCCTGCAACGCGGACAGCGCGCTCGCCGCCGCCGCCGAGCACGGCATCGAGGTCGTCCCCGGCCCCGAGCTGCTCACCGGCTCGACCC
The DNA here is from genome assembly GCF_040632845.1 of Streptomyces sp. NPDC016459. Classification (NCBI taxonomy): domain Bacteria; kingdom Bacillati; phylum Actinomycetota; class Actinomycetes; order Kitasatosporales; family Streptomycetaceae; genus Streptomyces; species Streptomyces sp. NPDC016459. The sequence continues at coordinate 119,353 of NZ_JBEYCR010000014.1, read as the reverse complement.
GGCTCAAGGCGGGCACGGCCCAGAAGCTCGTCCTCAACATGATCTCGACGATCACGATGATCCGGCTCGGCAAGACCTACGGAAACCTGATGGTCGACGTCCGCGCCTCCAACGACAAGCTCCAGGCCCGCTCCCGCCGGATCGTCGCCCTCGCCACCGGCGCCCCGGACGAGCAGATCGAGACCGCGCTCGCCGCCGCCGACGGAGAGGTGAAGAACGCGATCCTCATGATCCTCGCCGACATCGACGCCCCGACGGCCGCCCACCGGCTGCGGGACTCCCAGGGCCACCTGCGCGCGGCACTGCACGCGACGGCCGACTGAGCGCCGGGCCCGACGGACGGCACCTCCGCCGGGCCCTCCCCCGCACAGAGCTCCCGCACTCAGCCACACAGAGCGCCCCGCACTCACCCGCACAGAACGTCCCCCTCCGGCCGGACACCCTCCCGCAGGAACCGGGTCACCGCCCCGTCGCCGCACACGTTCCCGTTGCCCAGGTAGACCCCGTGCCCGCCGTGGTCGACGGTGACGAGCCGCGCCCGCTCGCCGAGGGCCGCCCGCATCCGCAGCCCCATGGAGTAGGGCGTCGCCGGGTCCCGCAGGTTCTGGATCATCAGGATGTTCGACGGTCCGCGGTCGGTGACGCGGACGGGCTTCTCCCCGGACCCGCCCTTCCAGAAGGAGCAGGGGGTGATGTTCGCCGGCATCCCCGCCGTCAGCGGATTGCGCGCCCGGTCCACCGCGACGGCCCGCTCGTACGCCGGTACGGACGCGGGCCAGTCCACGTCGTTGCAGACCACGCCCATCGTGATCGCCGCAGCGTCGTCGGGCATCGCGCCCGAGAGCTCCCGCGGCAGCACCGGTTCCCCCGCCGGGTCGAGCGCCTCCGTCACGAGCCGCGCGAAGGACGGGAAGGCCGCGTCGGAGTAGAGCGCGAGCTGGAACGCCTGGAGGAGCACGGTCCCCGTCAGCGGCGCCCCCGGCGTGGTCGTGGGGAGCGGTTCCCGGTCGAGCCGGGCGGCCAGGTCGAGGACGACCCGCCGGACGTCCCCGGGCCGCTCCGCGAGCCGCAGCCCTTCCGCCGCCCGGTCAGGGTGCGCCGCCCAGGCCGCGAAGTCCGGCAGCCGGTCCTCGGCGCCCCGGGCCATGCCCTCCAGCCAGCCCCGGGCGACCCGCCGCGGATCCGGGTCGCTGCTGCTGTCGAGGACCCAGCGGTCGGTGCGCCCGGGGTACCTCTCGGCGTACGCGGCCGCCACGTACGTCCCGTACGAGACGCTCCACGCCGACAGCTTCCGCTCACCGAGCGCCTGCCGCAGCCGCTCCAGGTCACGCACCTGGTTGGCCGTGGTCAGCCCGCGCAGCATGGCACCGCCGTTGCGGGAACAGGCCTCCGCGATCCGCTTCGCCCGGGTCACGTTGTCGTCGATCCGGCCGTCACCGCCCGGCCAGGACCGCAGGGTCACCATCCACCGGTCCTCCTCGGCGAGCCCGCACCGCGCCTTCGCGGAACCGCCGGTCCCGCGCGGATCGAAGGCCACCAGGTCGTACGCCCCGTCCATCTCCTCCGCCAACGCGGCCCCCTTCTGCGCGAGCCTCTGCACCCCGGAACTCCCGGGCCCGCCCGGGATCACCATCAGCGTCCCGCGCCGCGCCTCCGGCCGTCCGGCGGGGAGCCGGGAGACGGCGAGACCGATCTGCTCACCGCCGGGATCGGCGTAGTCGAGGGGTACGGAGAGGGTGGCGCACCGCTGCCCGGGCAGCGGCTTCACGACGGGTTCGCAGTCCCCCCATTCCAGCCCGGCCGCGACGGCGGGGGCGGCACCTCCCCCGCTGAGGGCGACACCGGCGACGGCGGCGACGGAAAGGGCGAGCAGCAGGGCCTTGCGTCCACGATGCGTTGTCATACCCCCAGCGTCCCGAACCTCCCGCCCCCACCCCATCCGGCAGGCACGCCGACCCGGGGTGGGGCCAACCCCCGCACGACGGGGCCGGGTTGGCCCGAGGTCTCGCCCGTCACCCGTGGACAGGCCGCATCGTCCTCAGATGCCCCGCCAGCCGGTCGAACTGCTCCCGCACCCCCGCCTCCATCCCCGCCGCCAGCGCCTGGTCCCTGATCTCGTTCGACGGCCACACGGAGGTGCTGGTCAGGGCCGTGCCGCCGTCCGGGGTCGCGTCGAAGGTGAGGGTCACCCTGACCGGATCCGCGTCCGGCATCTGCTCGAAGACCTCCGTGTAGTCGAGCCGTTCGGCCGGGACGATCTCCTCGTACGTGCCGGAGAAGACGATCTCCTGGCCCTCCGGCGTGCTCTGGCCCCAGCGCCACGCGCCGCCGACCCGCAGGTCGATGTCGACGACCGACGTGGTCAGCGCGGACACTCCGTACCACGCGCGCACGTGCTCGGGACGGGTCCACGCCTCCCAGAGCAGGCCCGGCGGGGCGTCGAAGGTCCGGGTGATGACCAGCTCGCGGTCGGCCGGTGTCGTCAGCAGGGTGACCATCGTGGTCTCCCTTCACGAGAGGGGCCATTCCAGGATCACCCCGGCCCCGCGGTAAGGCGAGTCCCGCGCGACGCCTCAGTCCCGTACGACGCCTCAGTCCCGTACGACCTGGGTCCTGGACAACGCCCGAGGGCGGCACCCCCCACGGGGTGCCGCCCTCGTTCTGATCTTCGCGTCCTCGCGTCAGCTCGCGCGTTCAGCGATGAACCACCGATCCCGGAGGATCAGAAGTCCATGTCACCGCCCGGCATGCCGCCGCCGGCCGGCGCGGACGCCTTCTCCGGCTTGTCGGCGATGACGGCCTCGGTGGTGAGGAACAGCGCGGCGATCGACGCGGCGTTCTGCAGCGCGGAACGCGTGACCTTCGCCGGGTCGATGATGCCCTCGGCGATGAGGTCGACGTACTCGTTGGTCGCGGCGTTCAGGCCGTGGCCGACGGGCAGGTTGCGGACCTTCTCCGCCACGACGCCGCCCTCGAGGCCGGCGTTGATCGCGATCTGCTTCAGCGGGGCCTCGAGGGCCAGCTTCACGATGTTCGCGCCCGTGGCCTCGTCACCCGTGAGGTCGGCCTCGAGCTTCTCGAAGACCGAGGAGGCCTGGAGCAGGGCCACGCCACCGCCGGCGACGATGCCCTCCTCGACGGCCGCCTTCGCGTTGCGAACGGCGTCCTCGATGCGGTGCTTGCGCTCCTTGAGCTCGACCTCGGTCGCGGCACCGGCCTTGATGACGGCCACGCCGCCGGCCAGCTTCGCCAGGCGCTCCTGGAGCTTCTCGCGGTCGTAGTCCGAGTCGCTGTTCTCGATCTCGGCGCGGATCTGGTTCACGCGACCGGCGACCTGCTCGCTGTCACCGGCACCGTCGACGATGGTGGTCTCGTCCTTGGTGATGACGACCTTGCGGGCGCGGCCCAGCAGGTCGAGGCCCGCGTTCTCCAGCTTCAGGCCGACCTCCTCGGAGATGACCGTGCCGCCGGTGAGGATGGCGATGTCGTTCAGCATGGCCTTGCGACGGTCGCCGAAGCCCGGGGCCTTGACCGCGACGGACTTGAAGGTGCCGCGGATCTTGTTGACGACCAGGGTCGACAGGGCCTCGCCCTCGACGTCCTCGGCGATGATCAGCAGGGGCTTGCCCGACTGCATGACCTTCTCCAGGAGCGGGAGCAGGTCCTTCACGGAGGAGATCTTGGAGTTGACGATGAGGAGGTACGGGTCGTCGAGGGACGACTCCATGCGCTCCATGTCGGTGGCGAAGTACGCCGAGATGTAGCCCTTGTCGAAGCGCATGCCCTCGGTGAGCTCGAGCTCGAGCCCGAAGGTCTGCGACTCCTCGACGGTGATGACGCCTTCCTTGCCGACCTTGTCCATCGCCTCGGCGATGAGCTCGCCGATCTGGGTGTCGGCGGCGGAGATGGAGGCCGTGGAAGCGATCTGCTCCTTGGTCTCGACATCCTTCGCCTGCTCGAGGAGGGCGCCGGAGACGGCCTCGACGGCCTTCTCGATGCCGCGCTTGAGGGCCATGGGGTTGGCACCGGCGGCGACGTTGCGGAGGCCCTCGCGGACGAGCGCCTGGGCGAGAACGGTGGCGGTGGTCGTACCGTCGCCGGCGACGTCGTCCGTCTTCTTGGCGACTTCCTTGACCAGCTCGGCGCCGATCTTCTCGTACGGGTCCTCGAGCTCGATCTCCTTGGCGATGGAGACACCGTCGTTGGTGATCGTGGGGGCGCCCCACTTCTTCTCGAGGACGACGTTGCGGCCCTTGGGGCCGAGGGTGACCTTGACGGCGTCAGCGAGCTGGTTCATGCCGCGCTCGAGACCGCGCCGGGCCTCCTCGTCGAACGCGATGATCTTGGCCATGTGAAGTGGTCCTCCCGGACATGGGGTGGATAACGCTCCAGGACCGCGCCGACGCCCGCGACGGACGGCCTCCGCAACTCCGCGTGGTTCCTTGCCCCACCCGGCCGGCGACCTCGTCATGCCCGATCCTCGTAGCACTCTCACCTGCCGAGTGCTAACGCCAATGATTAGCACTCGACCTATGAGAGTGCAAGCCGTTCCGGAGGAACGCCGATGCGGGGTGGCGGTCGGGTGACGGGCGGGTGCGGGCGACTCTCGACGATCGGGACGGGAACCAGCCGGTGGCGGAACACGTCGAGGGGCCCGCATCCCCAGGGATGCGGGCCCCTCGACGGCGTTGCGTCGGTGGCCGATCGCGCCGCGCTCAGACGGCGAGCTTGACCATGTCCGCCTGCGGACCCTTCTGGCCCTGCGAGATCTCGAACTCAACCCGCTGTCCCTCTTCGAGGCTGCGGTAACCATCCATCTGGATCGCGCTGTAGTGGACGAAAACATCCGCACCACCGTCGACCGCGATGAAGCCGTAGCCCTTCTCCGCGTTGAACCACTTGACGGTGCCCTGAGCCATGCCTAACTCCCCTATTACTGGCCCTTGCGCGGGACCCGCACTTCGCGGACCCGGGTCAGACCCTGCGCCGGAACGCGTCGACCGCGGCTGAATGTATCTGCCCAACTGCCCTCTGCAACAGGTCAATCGAGCGAGAATTCTGGGCGTCACGGAAAGGTGAATCGGGGAGAATTCCCGGAATTACGGGGCAAGTCGGGCCCGGCAAAGTACGCAGAAGGTACACAAGGCGCACACACTTTGGCTGCTTCTCGACGGGCGGGGCGCATTCACATATGCACCCGGCATGAGCAGCGGAGGGGACTTCCCCAACTCTACCCCGCTCAACCATGCAGAATTGCCCCCTCCGCTTTATGGCGCGGAAGGGGCAATTCGAGATCTTCGACAAAGACGGGACAACGGGTACGGCTCAGCCTCCGGCGACGGCCGGGATGATCGAGACGCCCGCACCCGCCGGGGTCGCCGTCTCCAGGCCCTGCTCGAAGCGCACGTCGTCGTCGTTCACGTACACGTTCACGAACCGGCGCAGCTTGCCCTGGTCGTCGAGGACGCGGGCGGCGATACCCGTGTGGTTCTTCTCCAGGTCCTCGATCACCTCGGCGAGGGTCGCGCCCTCGGCCTGGACCTCGGACTGCCCGCCCGTGTAGGTGCGGAGGATGGTGGGGATGCGGACGTTCACGGCCATGTCTTCGTAACCTTTCAGAGCGCCAGGCCGGCGTCGCGGAACGCGTCCAGGCTCGGGCGGATGGTGACGGTCGCCTGAGAGGTGTCGGCCACCGCGTCCAGGGTCTTGAGTCCGTCGCCGGTGTTGAGGACGACGGTGGTGAGGTTCGGGTCGATCAGCCCGTTCTCGACGAGCTTCCTCGCGACGCCGACGGTCACGCCGCCCGCGGTCTCGGCGAAGATGCCCTCGGTCTGCGCGAGCAGCTTGATCGCGTCGACGACCTGCTCGTCGTTCACGTCCTCCACGGCGCCGCCCGTGCGGCGGGCGATGTCGAGGACGTACGGGCCGTCGGCCGGGTTGCCGATGGCGAGCGACTTGGCGATCGTGTTCGGCTTCTGCGGGCGGACGACGTCGTGGCCGGCCTTGAAGGCGACGGAGACCGGGGAGCAGCCCTCGGCCTGGGCGCCGAAGATCTTGTACGGCTTGTCCTCGACGAGGCCCAGCTTGATGAGCTCCTGCAGACCCTTGTCGATCTTCGTGAGCTGCGAGCCGGACGCGATCGGGATGACGAGCTGGTCGGGGATGACCCAGCCGAGCTGCTCGCAGATCTCGTACGCCAGCGTCTTGGAGCCCTCGCCGTAGTACGGGCGGAGGTTGACGTTCACGAAGCCCCAGCCCTCGCCGAGCGGGTCGCCGATGAGCTCCGAGCAGAAGCGGTTGACGTCGTCGTAGTTGCCCTCGATGGCGACGAGGTCGCCGCCGTAGACACCGGCCATGACGACCTTGCCCTGCTCCAGGTCGTGCGGGATGAACACGCAGGAGCGGAAGCCGGCACGGGCGGCGGCGGCGCCGACGGCGCCGGCCAGGTTGCCGGTGGAGGAGCAGGAGAGGGTGGTGAAGCCGAAGGCGCGGGCGGCCTCGATGGCCTGGGCGACGACCCGGTCCTTGAAGGAGTGGGTCGGGTTGCCGGAGTCGTCCTTGACGAAGAGCCTGCCGGGGGCGACGCCGATCTCGCGGGCGAGGTTGTCCGCCTGGACGAGCTTGGTCCAGCCCGGGTTCAGGTTCGGCTTGTCGGCGACGTCGGCGGGGACGGGCAGCAGGGGGGCGTAGCGCCAGATGTTGGCGGGGCCGGCCTCGATCTGCTTGCGCAGCGCCTCGGGGTCACCGGTGGGGAGGTCGTACGCGACTTCGAGAGGTCCGAAACAGAGTTCGCAGGCGAAGATCGGACCGAGCGCGAACACTTCACCGCATTCGCGACAGGAAAGTCCGGACGCGGGACCGAGGTCGACGGTGGTGGCGGGGGTGACGGTCTGTACAGCCATGGAGGCGAGGCCCTTTCTCCTCATCTTTCCCATGACGAATTTTTCGCCATGAGACGGATTTGGCACCTTCCCTAGTCAGGGACCTCGCTGGAGTACGAGCTGCTGACTGGAGGGTTGCCGGGGCTTCAACGGGCCGTTTCCCTCTGCCCCTCTGGATGAGCGGTATTCGGTTGTGTAACGCGGGCGGCACCCCGACATGCGTCGGGCGTCCGCGTTGTTCAAGACTGTAACCGAAGGCATGGACGGTCGAGATGGTCGTCCGAACCGCGAGATGGAGATCACGTGCTGGATGAGGTGGAGCGCTGGCTGGACCGGCGGTCCTGGTCCGTGGCCGATCGACCGCTGGAGCGGGTTCTCGCCGCCAAGCGCGGGACGAAGGTCAGCGTGGTGCTGCCCGCGCTGAACGAGGAGGCGACGGTAGGGGACATCGTCTCCGTGATCCGGCGCGAGCTGATGGGCGGGCCGGCCCCGCTCGTCGACGAGCTGGTGGTGATCGACTCGGGGTCCACGGACCGTACGGCGGAGGTGGCGGCCGCGGCCGGGGCGCGGGTGGTCGCGCGGGACGCGATCCTCCCCCGGATACCGGCGGTGCCGGGCAAGGGCGAGGTCCTGTGGCGGTCACTGATGGTGACGAGTGGGGACGTCGTCTGTTTCGTGGACGCGGACCTGCGGGACTTCTCCGCGGACTTCGTGACGGGGATCGTGGGCCCGCTGCTCACCGACCCGGACGTGGACCTCGTGAAGGCGATGTACGACCGCCCGTTCAACGACACTCCTGGTCAGGGCGGTCGCGTCACGGAGCTGGTGGCACGCCCGCTGCTCAACCTGCACTGGCCGCAGCTGGCCGGTTTCGTGCAGCCGCTGGGCGGGGAGTACGCGGCCCGCCGTTCGCTGCTCGAACGGCTGCCGTTCCCGGTCGGTTACGGAGTGGAGCTGGGGCTGCTCGTCGACGCGCTGCACACGGTGGGCCTGGACGCGCTCGCGCAGGTGGACGTGGGGGTCCGCAAGCACCGTCACCAGGACGGGCTGGCGCTCGGCCGGATGGCGGCGGCGATCTACCGGACGGCGCAGCTGCGGCTGTCACGGGGGCATCTGGTGCGGCCGTGGCTGACCCAGTTCGAGCGGGGTGAGTCGGGGTTCACGCCGCGGACGTACGCGGTGGACACGGAGGAGCGGCCGCCGATGGCCGAGATCGTGGAGTACGCGCGCCGCCGCGTGGCGTAACGCCCCATGATGATGTGTTTTGCCTACATTGCCCTTTTATGCGCTTCAGACAACAACACCTGGGAAAGGTACTCGCGACCGTCGCACTGATGACGGGCTCGCTCGCGCTCACCGCCGCCGGACCGGTCGCGGCGGACGTGGTCGAGCCCTTCGGCAAGCGGTACGACGCGTCGCTGTACGGCGACTTCGCCACGATCGGCGACACGGTGACGGCCGCCAGGACCGGCACGACCGGCACGACCGGCACCACTGGCACCACCGGCACGACCGGCACCGGCGGGGGCACCGGCGGCGGTTACGGCTCCAGCACCGGCCGTGTCGTGCTCCCGGCGGGCGCCGAGGTGGCGTACGCCCGGCTGTTCTGGGGCGGGAACGACGGCACGTACACGGGCCCGAGCGGCGCGCGCCTGGGCCGCTGCGACCTCTCGGGCGCGGACGCCGTCCGCTCGCCCGGCGACCCCGCGACGACCGCCCCCGTGCTCAAGGTCGGCGCGGGTCCCGCGACCCCCGTCTCCATCGACAGCATGGTCACCGACCCGGCCGGCGTCGAGGGCCCGCACTACTACACGGGCGAGTCCGACGTGACCGCCGCCTTCAAGGGCGTCACGGGCACGGACACGCGGATCGCGGTCGGCAACGTCTGGGCCCCGACGGGCAAGGGCTGCGTGGCGGGCTGGTCCCTGACGGTCGTCCACCGGTTCCCGGGGCCGGACCCGGTCCACGCCCCCGAGCGGCGGAAGGTCTACGTCTACGGCGGGCACGTCCTCCAGCGCTCGACCTCCCCCTCGACCACGATCACCGTCGACGGCTTCCAGCGGGGGCCCGGCCCGGTACGGGCCAGCGTGACGGCGTACGGGGACGGCTGGAGCGCCTCGGACGCCCTGTTCCTCGTCGACGGCAGGAACCTCCACGAGAGCCGCACCGGCACGGTCCGCGACCTCCTCGTCGGCGAGGACGTGGGTGCGGTCCCGCCCGGCGCGACCTCGGCCGACCTGACCTTCTCCACGAGCAGCGACACGTACGTGCCCGCGGCGCTCGCCTTCTCCGTACCGGTGCCGACGCCCACGCCCACGCCCACGCGGGTGCCGGAGCGCCCGGCGAAGAGCGAGGACCCGGCGGCCGGGGACGGGAAGCCGATGAAGACGGGGCCGCCCGCGACACGGAGGCCGCCGAACGCCACGCCGACCCCGACCCCGACCTCCACCCCGACCCCGACCCCTGTGGACCCGACTCCCACCCCCGCCCCCCTGGCGACGTCAGATCCGGCCCTCCCTGCTCCCCCGGCCCCAGGGCCGGGCGGGTACAGCGGCTCGATGGCCGAGACCGGCGGCAACGGTGAGCGGCTCTGGCTGCTCGGGGCGCTCGCCCTGGCGCTCGCGGCGACGGGCCTGGTGGCGAAGGCGGCGATGCGAGGCCGACGCGACTAGGGCAGGCGACCCGCCTCCCCGTCCCTTCCCGCCGGAGGTACTCGCGACCACCCTCCGTGGCCGGAACCCCCCGTCTCGTATACGTACGTTTGAGCGTTTACGGGACGGGCTAGGTTCGCCACATGGCTTCTGTGCTCGTGGCATCCAACCGTGGACCCGTCTCGTACGTGCTCGACGAGGAGGGTTCGCTCGACACCCGAAGGGGTGGCGGCGGCCTCGTCTCGGGACTGAGCGCCATCTCCTCGAAGGACAGCGTGTGGGTGTGCGCGGCCCTCGGCGCGGGTGACCGGGAGGCGGTCCGGCGCGGGGTCGGCGAGCCGGGCGTACGGATGCTGGACATCGACCCGGACACGTACGCCGACGCGTACAACGGCATCGCGAACTCAGTGCTGTGGTTCCTCCACCACCATCTGTACGACGTCCCGCGCGAGCCGGTCTTCGACGCGGAGTTCCGGCGCCGCTGGGAGGCGTACCGCCGCTACAACCGGGCCTTCGCGGAGGCGCTGGCCGCCGAGGCGGACGACGGCGCGGCGGTCCTGGTGCAGGACTACCACCTGGCCCTCGTCCCAGGCCAGCTCCGGGAGCTCCGCCCCGACCTGCGGATCGCGCACTTCACCCACACCCCGTGGGCCTCGCCGGAGTACCTGCGGATGCTGCCGGACGACATCCGCGAGGAGCTGCTGCGGGGGATGCTCGGCGCGGACCAGCTGGGCTTCCACACGGAGGAGTGGGCCGCGGCGTTCCGGGGCTGCGCCGGCGCGGACGTCGAGGGCACCCGGGTGGAGGTGTATCCGCTGGGTGTCGACGCGGACGAACTGCGGGCGCTGGCGCACCGGCCGGCGGTGGACGAGTGGCTGGCGCGGCTCCGGGAGGAGGTCGGCGACCGGAAGACCATCGTCCGCGTGGACCGCACCGAGCTGTCGAAGAACATCCTGCGCGGCATGCTCGCCTACCGCGAGCTGCTGACCGCGCACCCCGAATGGCGCGACCGGGTGGTCCACCTGGCCTCGGCGTACCCCTCACGGCAGGACCTGGAGTCGTACCGGGCGTACACGGCCGCGGTGGCGACCCTCGCGGACGAGATCAACACCGAGTTCGGCACGCCGGACTGGCAGCCGGTCCTCGTCTCCGTCCAGGACGACTTCCCCCGCTCCCTCGCCGCCTACCGGCTCGCCGACGTGGCCCTGGTGAACCCGGTCCGCGACGGCATGAACCTGGTCGCGAAGGAGATACCGGTCGTCTCGGAGGCGGGCTGCGCCCTGGTCCTCTCGACGGGCGCGGGCGCCCACGAGGAGCTGAAGGAGGACGCGCTCACGGTGAACCCCTTCGACGTCACGGAGACCGCCGAGGCCCTCCACCGGGCCCTGTCGATGCCGCCGACCGAACGCACCGACCGCACCAAGCGCCTCGCGGCGGCCGCCACGTCCCTCCCGCCCCAGCGCTGGTTCCTGAACCAGCTGGAAGCACTCAGGGCGTAGAGGTCCGCTCCCGCCCCCATCGGGCCAGGGGTTCGAGGGCCTCGTTGAGGCGGGTGCCGCTCTTCGTGAGGGTGTACTCGACGCGGGGCGGGACCTCGTCGTAGGCGACGCGGTCCACGATGCCGTCGGCCTCCAGCTCGCGCAGATGGGAGGCGAGGACCTTCTCGGTGATGCCCGGGACGAGGCGGCGCAGCTCGCCGAAGCGGCGGTGCGGCTGTTCGTGGAGCGCCCAGAGGATGAGCACCTTCCACTTGCCGCCGATCACCTCCATCGCGGTGTCGATCCCGCACACGTGCCCTCCGTCGCCCTCCGGCCGGTTCACCGTCGCCATGCTCCCCACCCCTCTGACCTGCTCGCTCACCCCAGAGTAACCACCCACTTCCAAGTGGGTACTTGAGCAGGTCAGAGGGGTGCAGCAGCCTTGCAGGCATGACACGGAACACCGCCGAAGAGTCCCCCCTCACCCTGCTCGGCCTCGGTGCGATGGGCACCGCCCTGGCCCGTACCTGGCTCGAAGCCGGCCACCCGCTCACCGTCTGGAACCGCACCCCCGCCCGCGCCGAGGCGCTCGTCCCAGAGGGCGCGAAGGCCACCGACAGCGCGGCCGCGGCCGTCACGGCGAACACCCTCGTCGTCGTCTGCCTCCTCGACGACGCCTCCGTCGGCGCCGCCCTGGACGGCGTCGACCTGACCGGCAAGGACCTGGTCAACCTGACCACCACGACCCCCGCCCAGGCCCGCGCCCGCGCCGCATGGGCAGAGGCGCGCGGGGCCCGCTACCTGGACGGCGGCATCATGGCCGTCCCGCCGATGGTCGGCGTCCCGGAGGCCGGCGGGTACGTCTTCTACAGCGGCTCGCGGGAGCTGTTCGAGGAGCACCGCGCGACCCTCGCCGTCCCGGTCGGCACGACGTACGTGGGTACGGACGCCGGGTTCGCGGCGCTGCACGACGTGGCCCTGCTGAGCGCCATGTACGGCATGTTCGCGGGCGTCGCGCACGCCTTCGCCCTGATCCGCCGGGAGGACATCGACCCGACCGCGTTCGCCCCGCTGCTCTCCGGCTGGATCGGGGCGATGGCGGGCCCCGCCGTGCTCCAGACCGCCGCCCAGCTGAAGAGCGGCGACTACACCACGGACGTCGTCTCCAACCTGGCGATGCAGGTCGCCGGCACGCCCACCTTCCTGGCGACGGCCGAGCAGCAGGGCGTCAGCCCTGAGCTGCTCACGCCGTACTTCGAGCTGATGCGCCGGCGGCTGGCCGTGGGCAGCGGCGAGGAGGACCTGACGGGCGTCGTCGACCTGCTGCTCCCGTGAGCCCCGCACCCGGCGGGCCGTGAGCCCCGCGCCGGGCGGGGGCCCGTGAGCCACGCGCCCGGCGGGTGCGCTCAGTCCCCCCGTACCGCCGTCGCCAGCGCCAGCGCCAGTGCCGCCAGGAGGTCCACGACGTCCCGGGGGCCGGCCACCGCGAGGTCCGCGCGGTCGGTGAGTTCGGGCACCTCCGTGGTGCCGCTGCACACCAGGAGGCCCGGAGTGCCGTCGGAGCGGAGCTTCTCGACGGCGGCGAAGGCGGGCAGGTCGCCCAGGTCGTCACCCGCGTAGAGCACCGACCCGGCGCCCACCTCCCGTACGTACTCGGCGAGCGCCACGCCCTTGTCCATGCCCGGGGGCCGCAGCTCCAGGACCATGCGGCCCGGTTCGAGCACGAGGCCGTGGTGGGTGGCGAGCTCGCCGAGGGGGCCCTTCAGCGCCTCGAAGGCGCGCTCGGGGTCGGAGGCGCGGCGGGTGTGGACGGCGACCGCACGGCCCTTCTCCTCGATCCAGACGCCCGGCCAGGCTCCGGCCCGGTCGAGGAAGCCGGGGAGTGCGGCGCGTACGGAGGCCACCCCGGGGTGCGGGGCGGCGGCCTGGACGGTGCCGGTGACGGCGTCCCAGCGTTCGGCGCCGTAGTGGCCGAGGACCACCAGGCGCTCGAGGCCGGGCACGCCGGCGAAGCCGCCGTAGCGGACGGCGACCCCGGCGGGGCGGCCGGTCACGACGGCGACGGAGGCGACCCGGGGCGCGAGCGCGGCGAGCGCGGCGACGGCGCCGGGGTGGGCGCGGGCCTGTTCGGGGTCGGGGACGATCTCGGCGAGGGTGCCGTCGAAGTCAAGGGCGACGACGGCCTTCTCGGGCCGCGCGAGAAGCGCGGCCAGACCGTCCCGGCCGGCGGATGTGGTCGGGTGCGGAAGGCTGCTGACCATGCCTTCGACCCTACCCAGGGTGAGGCGTTCAAGTCAGCGGGGCCCCACCGGACCTGCGGCGCAGGTCTCGGCGCAGGTCCCAGCGCCCGTCTCGGCCCAGATCCCAGCGCAGGTCTCGGCCCAGGTCCCAGCACAAGGCTCAGCGCCGCCGTCGCCGCTCGTCCCTGACCCGGCGGAGGCGGTTGACCGTCACCGGGTCGTGGGCGAGGGCGCGCGGGTCGTCGAGGAGCGCGTTGAGCAGCTGGTAGTAGCGGGTCGGGGAGAGCCCGAGCCGTTCGCGTACCGCCCGCTCCTTGGCGCCGGGCCCGGGCCAGGAGCGGCGCTCGACGGCGAGGACGGCCCGTTCGCGCTCGCCGAGCCCGCTCTCGTCGTCGGCGTCCACCGCTTCCCGGTCCTCGGTCATACGACCAACCTATTACTCCTGCCCGGTACTGCGGCTCGTCGCTCCTACTCGGCGTTCTCCGCCGCCGTCGCCGTCCGGCTGATCGAGCCGAGGACGTCGGCGGGGCGACCGGCCGGGCCGACGGCCTTTCCGATGTTCTGCTTGATGTTCTCGCTGACCTGGGACCAGGACGTCTTGCCGACGGGCGGCAGCTGGCTGTCCGGGAGCGTCTTCAGGAAGACCCGCAGGTTGGCGTGCTCCGGCTCGGTCTCCATCCGGGTGGAGGCGCTGACGGTGACCGGGAGGAGGTCGTTGTCGCCGGCGAACTTCAGGACGTTCTCGTCGCTGAAGACGAAGTTGAGGAAGTCGCCGATCTCCTTGCGGTGACCGTTCTGCTTGAAGCCCATGATCCAGTCGGCGACGCCCATGGCGCTGTCCGGCGGCCCGTCGACGCCGGGCAGCGGGACCTGCCCGACCTCGACGCCCTTCTTCGCGGCCTCCTTGAGGAGCGACGGGTGGCCGTTGAGCATGCCGACCTGGCCGTTCGCGAAGGCGGCGAAGGCGGCCTTGCGGTTGAGCTTGGCGGGGGCGACGGGCCCGGTCAGGCCCTTGTCGACCAGGCTCTTCTTGAGCCACTCGAAGGTGCGGACGTTGGCGTCGGAGTCGACGGCGTAGCGGTCGGTGCCGTCGGTCCAGCCGCCGCCGCCGCTGAGCAGCCACATCAGGGCCTCGGCCTGAGCCTCCTCGGGGCCGAGCGGCAGCGCGAACGGGGTGCGGACACCGTCGTCCTTCAGCTTCTCGGCGGTGGCGGCGAGTTCGGCCCAGGTGGTGGGCGCCTCGGCGCCGGCGTCCTCGAAGAGGGCCTTGTTGTAGAAGAGGGACCGGGTGGAGGCCACGAAGGGCAGACCGTACTGGGTGCGCTTGTGCTCGCCGGCGTCGACGAGCGGGGCGAGGAAGTTCGCCTGTACGGGTATGGAGAGCAGCTCGTCGGCGGCGTAGAGCTCTCCGGCGGCCGCGTAGTCGGCGTAGGAGCCGACCTGCGCGATGTCGGGGGCCTCGTCGGCCTTGACCATCTCGGAGACCTTGCGGTCGACGTCGTCCCAGGACACGACCTGCACCTCGACGGTGACGCCCGGGTGCTCGGCCTCGAAGGCGGCGACGAGGTCGGTCCAGTACTTCTTGGTGGTGTCGCCACCGTTGAGGTCGTAGTCGGCGGCGACCAGTCGCAGGGTCACGTCGCCCGAGTCGCCCCCCAGGGAGCCGCAGCCCCCGACCGTCGCGGTCAGGCCGAGTGCGGCGGCTGCCGCGGTCAGTCCAAGGAATCGTCGCCGTTCCACGGCTTCATCCACCTTTTGCTCGTCGTTGAGCTGCTTCGAGCGCCTTGTTTGCTCTGCGCAGGGCCGTAAGTCTCTCCTGTACGCGAACGGGAGGTCTACACCACTGATGTGTCACTTGCGCAACACCGGCGCGGACCAGGGCCCCATAACCCCGTCCCGATTTTGTACCCGCACGCAACAATCCACGAAAGTGGACTAGACCTTTGGGTCCCCGCGCGTCAGAATGTCCCCCGTGAGACACGTCATCGCCCTGGATGTGGGCGGCACAGGTATGAAGGCCGCCCTCGTCGGGGCGGACGGCACCCTGCTCCACGAGGCCCGCCGCGCCACCGGACGCGACCGCGGCCCCGAGGCGGTCGTGGAGACGATCCTCAGCTTCGCCGCGGACCTCCGCACCCTCGGCCGGGAACGGTACGGACAGCCCGCCGCGGCCGCCGGAGTCGCCGTCCCCGGAATCGTCGACGCCGAGAACGGCATCGCCGTCTACGCCGCCAACCTCGGATGGCGCGACGTTCCCCTCCGCGAACTCCTCAGCCGCCGCCTCGACGGCATCCCCGTCGCCCTCGGCCACGACGTGCGCACCGGCGGCCTCGCCGAAGGGCGTATCGGCGCGGGCAACGGCGCCGACCGCTTCCTCTTCGTGCCCCTCGGCACCGGCATCGCCGGCGCCATCGGCATCGGCGACCGCATCGAGGCCGGCGCCCACGGCTACGCCGGCGAGATCGGCCACATCATCGTCCGCCCCGGCGGCACCGTCTGCCGCTGCGGCCAGCACGGCTGCCTGGAGCGCTACGCCTCCGCCTCCGCCGTCTCCCAGGCCTGGGCCGAGGCCAGCGGCGATCCGGACGCCGACGCCGCCGACTGCGCCAAGGCCGTCGAATCGGGCGACCCCACGGCCCTGCGGATCTGGCAGGACGCCGTCGACGCCCTCGCCGACGGCCTGGTCACCGCGCTCACCCTGCTGGACCCGCGCACGCTCGTCATCGGTGGCGGACTCGCCGAGGCGGGGGAAACCTTGTTCACACCACTCCGGGCCGCGGTGGAGGAGCGAGTCACGTTCCAGAAGCTGCCCGCCATCGTCCCGGCAGCCCTCGGGGACACCGCCGGATGCCTGGGCGCGGGCCTCCTCGCCTGGGATCTGCTCGCCGACCAGCACTCCACCGACCCGGAGGTTTCCCCCTGATGGCCGATCACCAGGTTCTCGCCGGCGCACACGTCGTGCTGCCCACCGGAATCGTCGAGAACGGACGCGTGATCGTCACAGGTGACCGCATCACCGGCTCCGCCCCCGAAGGCACGCCCGTGGTGGACCTGACCGGCCACTGGCTCGTCCCCGGCTTCGTCGACATGCACAACCACGGCGGCGGCGGCGGCTCCTTCACCTCGGGCACCGTCGACGAGGTCCTCAAGGGCGTCCACACCCACCGGCTGCACGGCACCACCACCGTCGTCGCCTCCTTCGTCACCGGCGAGGCGGACTTCCTCACCCAGCGGGCCGGGCTGCTCTCCGAGCTCGCCGAGCAGGGCGAGATCGCCGGCCTCCACTTCGAGGGCCCGTTCATCTCCCCCTGCCGCAAGGGCGCCCACGACGAGTCGCTGCTGCGCGACCCCGACCCGGCCGAGGTCCGCAAGCTGGTCGACGCCGCCCGGGGCCAGGCCAAGATGGTCACCCTCGCCACCGAGCTGCCCGGCGGCCTCGACTCCGTACGGCTCCTCGCCGAGCACGGCGTGATCGCCGCCATCGGCCACACCGACGCGACGTACGAGCAGACCGTCCAGGCCATCGACGCGGGCGCCACCGTCGCCACCCACCTCTTCAACGCGATGCCCGGCCTCGGCCACCGCGCCCCCGGCCCCATCGCCGCCCTCCTGGAGGACGAGCGGGTCACCGTCGAGCTCATCAACGACGGCACGCACCTCCACCCCGCAGCCCTGGAGTTCGCCTTCCACCACGCGGGCAGCGAGCGCGTCGCCTTCATCACCGACGCGATGGACGCGGCGGGCTTCGGCGACGGCCGGTACATGCTCGGCACGCTGGAGGTCGAGGTGAAGGACAGCGTCGCCCGCCTCGTCGAGGGCGGCTCCATCGCCGGCTCGACCCTCACCCTGGACCGCGCCTTCAAGCGCGCCGCCACCATCGACCGGCTCCCCGTCACGGCGGTCGTCGAGGCCATCGCCGCCAACCCCGCCCGACTCCTCGGCGTGTACGACCGCGTCGGCTCCCTCGAACCCGGCAAGGACGCCGACATCGCCGTCCTCGACGCCGAGTTCAACCTCACGGGCGTCATGCGCAAGGGCGAGTGGATCGTGGACCCGACAGCGGTCTGATCAGGGGTCATACGAGAGGGCGGTCGGCCGGGGGTCTGGGCCGACCGCCTTTCGTTTGGCATGATCGGTGCCCGTCGGAACGTACGTTCCACAGAAGTTCACACGGTGCACGGAGTACGGGGGTGGAACAGGTGATTCTCACGGTCACCCTCAACACGGCACTCGACCTGACCTACCGGGTCCCCGCCCTCATCCCGCACGCCTCGCACCGGGTCACCCAGGTCGTCGAACGCCCCGGCGGCAAGGGCCTCAACGTCGCCCGTGTCCTCGCCGCCCTCGGATACGAGACGGTCGCCACCGGCTTCGCGGGCGGTGCGACCGGCGCCGTGCTCCGCGACCGGCTCGCCGCGACCCCGGTCCGGGACGAGCTGGTGGAGACCTCGGGCCCCACCCGCCGCACCGTCGCGGTCGTCGACTCCGCCACCGGCGACACCACCCAGCTCAACGAGCCGGGCCCGACCGTCACCGCCGCCGAGTGGACCGTCTTCCGCGCCCGCTTCACCGCGCTCCTGGACGGCGCCACGGCGGTCGCCCTCTGCGGCAGCCTCCCGCCGGGCATCCACGTCGGGGCGTACGCGGAGCTCGTCCGGCTCGCCCGCGCGGCCGCCGTGCCCGTCCTCCTCGACACCAGCGGCGAACCCCTGCGGCGCGGTATCGCCGCCCGCCCCGACCTGGTCAAGCCCAACGCCGACGAACTCGCCCAGCTCACCGGCTCCCGCGACCCGCTGCGCGCGACCCACGACGCCCGGGGCCGGGGCGCCCGCGCGGTCGTCTCCTCACTCGGCCCCGAGGGCCTGCTGGCCGCCACCCCCGAGGGCCTGTGGCGAGCGACCCCGCCCACGGCCATGAAGGGCAACCCCACGGGCGCCGGCGACTCAGCCGTCGCCGGCCTCCTCGCAGGCCTGGCCGACGACACCCCCTGGCCGGACCGCCTGACCCGCGCGGTCGCCCTGTCGGCGGCGACGGTACTGTCCCCGGTGGCCGGGGAGTTCGACCGAGCGGCTTACGAGGAGCTGCTGCCCCGGGTGAAGATCACCGAGGTACCGGTCCGGGACCGGGTGTAGCGGCCGTACCAGCCGTGATCAGCTCGCCGGACCGTGCGTGACTTCCAGCCAGTCGAGCAGCACGTCGCACTGGTTGCCCGTCTCGCACGAGATCTTGATCTCGTTGCCGCCCTTCTTGAGGGTGACCGGCGCCCAGGTGGTCTGCCAGTTCTTCTCCAGGTTCGGGTCCGTGGAGTGGACGAAGTTCTTCAGGCCGAGGGGCGAGGAGTTCGCCTTGCCGTTGACCGTCAGGGTCGCGTTGGCGTCGACGGCCGGGATGGCGTAGCGCACGGTGAGGCGGTACTTGCCCCCCACCGGCATGTTCGCCTTCCACGTCACCGAGGAACCGACCTGGTTGAAGCCCGCGACGTACGTGCCGTCCGAGCCCTCCGCGCCCTTCACGTCCTTGGCGAGGGCGGCCGTGCCGCCCAGCTTGAGCGTCGCCGCGTCCTGCTTCGGCAGTTCCGCCGGGGTCTTGTCCGCGCTCGGTGCGGTGCTGGGCTGCTCGGAGACCGTGGACGGGGCCGTCGGGGTGGTGCCGCCGCCGGCCTGCTGGCCCTTGTCGTCCTTGCCCGCGTTGGTGATCACTGCGGCCGCGATGCCGATCACGACGACCGCGACGACCGCGACCGCGCCGATGAGGAGGCCCTTGGTGTTGGGGCCGCGGCCGGAGCCACCGCGCTGCTGGTGCGGCGGCGGGGACTGCCTCGGCGGGCCGCCGTAGGTCTCGGGGGCGGCGTACTGCGCCTGCTGCTGGCGGTACGGGCCCTGCTGCTGCGGCGGTACGTAGGCCTGCCCGTGACCCTGGGTCGGCCCGCCGTACTGGCGCTCGCCGACCGTTCTGACCTGGTGGTACGAGGTCCGGGGCACGCCGGGCTGTGCCGCCGCGGGGCCGGGGTAGCCGTAGCTGCCGCCCTGGGGAGGCTGAGCGCCCGCTGCCTGACCGTCCTCGTACAGGTAGCCGAACGGGTCGTCGTTCTCGGGCTTCTTCGCGCCGTCGTTACCGGCAGCCATCCGGGTTCCTCTCCATGCTCGCCAGCCGTCGCCGACCGGCCGAGCCTACCCCGAACGGACCAGCCCCCGAAGCGGCCCCAGGCGTGTCAAGGGCCTCAGCCGGCGCGGCGGTGGACCTTGGCGCGGGAGCGTTTCTCCACGTACATCCGCTGGTCGGCGGAGTTCAGGACCTCCTCCACGGACATCCCGCATTCGGCCCAGCCGATGCCGAAACTCGCCCCCACCCGGACCGCCCGACCGTCCACCCGGATCGGCGGAATGATCGCGCTGCGCAGGCGGACGGCGAGGTCGGCGGCGTCGGCCGCGCCGAGGCCGTCGGCGAGGACGACGAATTCGTCGCCACCGAGCCGGGCGACGGTGTCCCCGTCCCGGACGCAGGTGGTGAGCCTGCGGGCGACCTCGATGAGGACGGCGTCACCGGTGTGGTGACCGAAACGGTCGTTGATCGACTTGAAGCCGTCGAGGTCGCAGAAGAGGACGGCGAGGCCCTTGGTGCCGTCGTCGGTCTCCCCGCCCGGGGGGCCGACGAGGTGGACGTGGTGGTCGTACGGCCCGACGCCGCCCGCCGGCTCGAAACCGAAGCCGTGCTCGTGTTCGGGCTCGTACGGCACCTCGTAGGTGGAGGACCCGGCCGGGCCGGGGCCGTACCCCGCGTGGCCCGTCTCGTAGCCGCCGTCCCGCGCGGAGTCGTAACCGCCGCCGAAGCCGCCGACCTGCGCGGCCACGGGGGGCGCCGCCGGGCGCTCGCAGATCCGGGCGGAGAGCCGGGAGCGCAGCTCGGCGCTGTTGGGGAGGCCGGTGAGAGCGTCGTGCGAGGCGCGGTGGGCGAGCTGGAGCTCGTGGCGCTTGCGCTCCTCGATGTCCTCGACGTGGGTGAGGAGGAAGCGGGGGCCGTCGGCGGTGTCGGCGACGACCGAGTTGCGCAGGGACACCCATACATAGGTGCCGTCGCGCCGCCCGAGCCGCAGCTCGGCCCGGCCGCCCTCGGCGGAGGTCCGCAGGAGGGTCCCTATGTCCTCGGGGTGGACGAGGTCGGCGAAGGAGTAGCGCCGCATCACGGAGGCGGGCCGGCCGAGGAGCCGGCACAGGGCGTCGTTGGTGCGGAGCAGCCGGCCGTGCTGGTCACCGCCCATCTCGGCGATGGCCATGCCGGACGGGGCGTACTCGAAGGCCTGCCGGAAGGACTCCTCGCTGGCGCGCAGGGCCTGCTGCTCCCGTTCGAGCCGGACGAGTGCGCGCTGCATGTTGGAGCGGAGGCGGGCGTTGCTGATGGCGATCGCCGACTGGGAGGCGTACATCTGGAGCGCCTCCTGGCCCCAGGGGCCGGGGTGCCGGCCGTTGCGCGGGCGGTCGACGGATATGACGCCGAGGAGCTCCCGGCCCGAGCCCGACGCGTACATGGGGGCGTAGAGGCGGTCGTGCGGGTGCCACTCGTCCTCGAAGCGGGGCGCGGGGCCGTCGGTGTGCCACTGGGGGACGTCGTCCTCCATGAGGACCCAGCCCTCGGTGTGCGGTATGAACCGCAGGTCACCCCAGGCGTCCGCCATGGCGAGGCGCCGCTCCCAGGAGGCGCGGGAGCCGACCCGGCCGGTGATCAGGGCCTCGGCTGCGGAGCTTCCGGCGAAGGCGGCGACGACGAGGTCACCGTCGGGGCGTACGAGGTTGACGCAGGCCAGCTCGTAGTTGAGACCGGCGACCACACCGTCGGCGACGGTCTGCAGGGTGTCCGCCAGGCTGCGCGCAGTGTTGAGGTCCGCCACGACCTGATGCAGCTGCCGCAGGGTCGAGAGACGGACGTACGGCTCCGACTCGGTCTCCATCGCTCGCTCTCCCCGAGACCTCGACAGCAACTCCAGGGTTCTCATCGGCTTCGTGTTGCAGTGTCCCTGCCACTGAATCACAGCGAGCTGCGTAGCCGGTACACAGGGTCAGCAATTACTCGCCTCTGTGACTCAAGTCACAGCAGGTCATGACCGGTTGCGACAGGTCCTGGAGCCAGGCGGGCGTCCCGGACAGGTCCTAGGACCGGCGGGGGTGCCGGCCTGGTCCCAGGGTCCGATGCGGCCCCCGGAGCGCCCGGACTAGCGTGCGGGTGTGCTGCAGACGACCCCAGGCTCGCCCCCCGTGTCCGATCTGGCCATCCCTCATGCTGAGGGGGTGAGCAACGACGACTTCCGGGCGGCCATGTCCCGCCTCGCGGCGGGCGTGGTCCTCGTGACCGCGCACGACCCCGACGACGGCCCGCGCGGCGAGGACGTCGGCATGACGGCCACCGCCTTCGTGTCGGTGTCCCTCGACCCGCCGCTGGTCCTGGTGAGCCTCCGCAACGGCTCCCGCATGGACGACCTGCTCACCGACGTCCCCGTCTGGGCGGTGTCGGTCCTCTCCGAGGGCCAGCGGCACATCGCCGGGCGCTTCGCGATGAGGAACCGCGTCAGTGACCGGCTGCTCTTCGCCGACCTGCCGTACACCCGGGGCGAGGAGAGCGGCGCCCCGCTGATGGGCGGCGCGCTGGCGACGCTGGAGTGCCGTACGGAGAGCCGTGTCGTGGCCGGTGACCACACGCTGGTCGTGGGCCGGGTCCTGACGGTCGGCGCCCTGGCGGCGGAGGGCGGCCCACTGACGTACTACCAGGGGAAGTACCGGCACCTGTCCTGACGGACGGGGACCCGTAGGACCCTCTGCCACGGCCGGGGATGCAGGAACACTCGGCCCCGGTCAGGGGATGCAGGAGCGCTCGGCCCCGGTCAGGGGGCATGCCGGGGCGCTCGGCCCACGTCGCGGGTGGCAGGAGTGCTCAGCCCCAGTCGCGGGACTGGCGGGTGCGCTTGGTCTCCGAGCGCTGCTTCTTCTCCCGCAGCCGGCGCTCGTTGATACCGCGCGGGATCTTCGTCGCCCTGCGGGGCTTCGGCGGCGGGGCCGTCGCCTCGGCGAGGAGGGCGGCCAGACGGACCGCCGCCGTCTCGCGGTTGCGCCACTGGGAGCGGTGCTCCGAGGCGCGGACCGTCACCACCCCGTTGACCAGGCGGGTGGCCAGACGCTCCAGGGCGCGGGCCTTCCACACCTCGGGCAGCGACGCGGTGGCCGCCAGGTCGAAGCGGAGCTCGACCTGGGAGTCGCTGGTGTTGACGTGCTGTCCGCCCGGCCCCGACGAACGCGAGAAACGCCACTGGAGCTCGGCCTCGGGGAGCGAGACGGAGCCGCGGATGGGATACGGACCGGACATGCCCCCCATGTTCCCCGCAGGGGGCCATCGGAGTCATCCTGTTTTCGCCGGACGGCTTCCGGGAACCGCCGGGGGCGCGCACGCGTTCCTCCAGGCGAAGACATCACGATGAAAGGGACTTTCCATGGCTGTGAGCCTGTCCAAGGGCGGCAACGTCTCTCTGACCAAGGAGGCCCCCGGCCTCACCGCTGTCACCGTGGGCCTCGGCTGGGACGTCCGTACGACCACCGGCACCGACTTCGACCTCGACGCCTCCGCGATCGGAGTGGACGCCGCCGGGAAGGTCGCCTCCGACGCGCACTTCGTGTTCTTCAACAACAAGTCGACGCCGGACCAGACCATCGTCCACACCGGTGACAACCGCACCGGCGAGGGCGGCGGCGACGACGAGCAGATCAACGTCAACCTCGCGGCCCTCCCGCCGAACGTCGACAAGATCGTCTTCCCGGTCTCCATCTACGACGCGGTGAACCGCTCGCAGAACTTCGGCCAGGTGCGGAACGCGTACATCCGCATCCTCAACCAGGCCGGCGGCGGCGAGATCGCCCGCTACGACCTCTCCGAGGACGCCGCCGTCGAGACCGCCATGGTCTTCGGCGAGCTCTACCGCAACGGCGCCGAGTGGAAGTTCCGCGCGGTCGGCCAGGGCTACGCCTCGGGCCTCGAGGGCATCGCCCGCGACTTCGGCGTCAACCTCTGACCCAGCACGCACCACGGGCAGCCGACACGGCTGCCGCAGCGACTGCTGACACGACGCCGTCACGGCTGCCGTCACCGTCGCCGACACGGGCAGGGCCCCCGCCGGGATTCTCCGGCCGGGGCCCTGCCCGCCCCGCGTGACCGTCGGGGCCCTCACGGCCGGTCCGGCTTCCCGTCGCCGTACAGCCACACCTTCCACAGACCGTCGAGGTCCCGTCCGGCGACGCCCTCCGCGTAGGCCGTGAAGTCGGCCGTGGAGGCGTTGGCGTGACGGTACTTCGCGGGCCAGCCGCGCAGGATCTCGTCGAAGACCTCGTCCCCCACCGTCTCGCGCAGCTTGTGGAGGACCATCGCGCCCCGCTGGTACACGGGCGGGTCGAACAGGTTCTCCGGGGCGGGCGGATCGGCCGGCGGGAAGGTCCAGTTGATCTCCTTGGCGAACGCGCGGGCGAAGCTGGTCCGGGCGGGGACGTGCCCGTACTCCTCCGCGTACAGCCATTCCGCGTACGTCGCGAAACCCTCGTTCAGCCACAGGTCCCGCCAGGTCGCGGGCGACACGGAGTTGCCGAACCACTGGTGGGCCAGTTCGTGGACGAGGGTCGTCCGGTCGAAGGAGGCCGCGGGGAAGACGGGCCGGGTCTGGGTCTCCAGGGCGTAGCCGAGGGTGCCGTCCTCGGTGACGATCGCCCCGGCGGCCGAGAAGGGGTACGGGCCGAAGCGCCGGGTCTGCCGGTCGAGGATCTTCGGGATCTCGTCGAGGAGCGCGGCGCTGGCGACCACCGGATCGACGGCGGTCAGGACGGGTACGGAGCCGAGGGCGGTCGCCGTCTCCGTACGGAACCGGCCGACGGCAACCGTCGCCAGATAGCTCGCCATCGGTTCGGACGCCTGCCACACGGTGGTGACGCGGCCGTCCGGTGCCGTCCGGCGGGCGGTCCTGACGCCGTTGGAGACGGCTTCGACACCGGCCGGGACGGTCAGGGTGATCTCGTACCCGGCCTTGTCCGAGGGATGGTGATTGCCGGGGAACCAGGTCATCGAGCCCACCGGCTGGCCGACCGCGATCGCCCCGTCGTCGGTGCGCAGCCAGCCTTCCCGGGTGCCGTCCGCGTCGGTGACCGCCTCGGGCACGCCCGCGTACGTGACGGTCGTGCGGAACTCAGCGCCCTCGCGGATCTCCTCGCGCGGCCGGAGCGTCAGCTCGTTCCCGGCCCGGTTGACCGCGGCGGGCTCGCCGTCGACGGTCGCCCGGCCGACCGTGAGACCGGCCAGGTCGAGGTTGAAGGCACTGAGGTCCTGGCCGGCGCGGGCGGTGATCTCGGCGGTGCCGTCGAGCTGCCCGGTGCGGGGGTCGTAGGCGAGGGTCAGGGCGTACTGCCGCACGTCGTAGCCGCCGTTGCCGAGCTTCGGGAAGTACGGGTCGCGCAGCCCGGCGGCCCCGGGGGTCCCCCGGACGCCACCGAGGGCCGCGGTGCAGCCGCCCGCGAGGAGCGCGAGAGCGGTGAGGGCGGCGGCGAGAGCCGTGGCCGCCCGGGTCCGGCGGAGGTTCACGTACCGATCCTAAGCAGGACGGATACGACGTGCCCTGTCGACCTCGGACGCTCACTCGCGGAGGGCCGCGACGCCGGCTCTGCGCGCTCACCCGCCGAGGACCGCGACAGCTCCTCTGCGGGCTCACCGGCCGAGAGCCGCGCGACGCCGGCTCTGCGCGCCTACTTGCCGAGGGCCGCGACGCCGGCCTTGGCGAACTTCTCGTCGAGGTCGCCGGAGGGGGCGCCGGCGACACCGATGCCGGCGATGGGGGCGCCCTTGGCGGTGACCGGGGCGCCCCCGGCGAGGAAGAGGGTGCCGGGGATGTCCTTCAGGTTCGGTGCCTGGGCGAGGCGGCCGGCGAGGACGGAGGTGGGCGCGTTCCAGGAGACGGCGGTGTACGCCTTCTTCTCGGCGGACTCGTAGGACTGCGGGCCGGCGCCGTCGCCGCGCAGGGTGACGATGGTGTTGCCGTTGCGGTCGACGACGGCGACGGAGACGCGCTGGTTCTCCTTCTCGGCGGCGTCGAGCGTCGCCTGGGCGGCCATCGTGGCGGCCTCGATCGTCAGGTGCGTCGACTGCTGGAGGTTGTCGTTTCCGGCGTCGGCCCGGACCTCGGCGGCGGGGGCGGCGGCCGGGGCGGAGGCGTTCGCGGAGACCACGCCGAAGGTGCCGGCGGCGAGGACTGCGGCGGCGGTGGCTCCGAAGAGGATCTTCTTCATGGGGAACTCCGTGAGGTGAGGTGAAGCGGGGTGGGGCGGGGCGGGGTGAAGTGAGGCGGGCGGGACGGGCTGGACGTCCGCCTCGTTCGCTCTGCAATCCATCCTGTGGCCGCGCCCCGGGCCGTCCGGTCCACGGACCGGCTGCCCTCCTCACGCACACTGGAGGACGGGCGGGTCAGCCGATCGGCTGATGCCGCTGTGGTCACCCCGGGCCAGGATGGACAGATACCCCCAGGTCAAGGCAGTGGAAGGTGGGAACGTGACACGCCCGACGAATCCCGCCGAGACCGACCTCCCCACGGAGACCGACCGGGACCCCGACGCCCCCTGGCTGGCGCGGGTCATGCACATCGCCTTCTTCCTGCTCCTCGGCGCCTCGCTCGCCCGCTTCCTGCTGCGCCACCCCTGGGAGGACCGCAGCCCCTGGATCGTCGCCCTCTCCGGCGCCCTCGCCTCCCTCTACCTCCTCGGCCCCGTCGTCGGCACCCGCGCCGCGCCCCGTCGGATCGCCTGGCTGGGCACGGTCGTCGCGGTCTGGATCCTGCTCGTCGTCCTGGCGCCCAGCTTCGCCTGGTGCGCGGTGCCGCTCTTCTACACGGGGCTTCGCACCCTCCCTGCCCGCGCCGCGCTCGGCCTGGTCGCGCTGCTCACCGTGTTCGTGGTGTTCGCGCAGGTGCAGCTCGCGCACGGTGGCTGGGACCCGAACCTGATCGTCGCGCCGCCGGCCGTCGCCGCCATCGCCACGGGGGTCTTCGTGTACTCCGACCGGCAGGCGGCGCGTCAGCGGGCCCTGATCCACGACCTGATCCGCACCCGGCGGGAGTTGGCCGCGATCGAGCGCCGCGAGGGCACCCTCGCGGAGCGCCAGCGGCTGTCCATGGAGATCCACGACAGCCTGGCCCAGGGCCTGTCGAGCCAGCAGATGCTGCTCCAGGCGGCCGACCGCACCTGGGACGGCGACCCGGCGACGGCCCGCCGCCACGTCCGTACCGCCGAGTCGATCGCCGAACGCAACCTGGCCGAGGCCCGCCGCTTCGTGCACGACCTCGCGCCCGCCGACCTCGCCGAGGGCGGTGGCCTCGAAGAGGCACTGCGCGCTCTGGCCGCCCGCGAGTCGGCGGCCTTCCGGGTGGACGGGGCGGCCGTACCACTGCCCGAGCGGGTGCAGTCGGCGCTGCTGCGGATCGCGCAGGGCGCCCTCGCCAACATCCGCGAGCACGCGGACGCCGACTCCGCCGCCCTGACCCTGACGTACCTGGACGACCAGGTGGTCCTGGACATCGCCGACGACGGCCGTGGCTTCGACCCCGTCGAGAAGCCGGGCGGAGTGCGCGGCCACGGACTGCCCGCGATGCGCGTACGGGCCCGGCAGCTCGGCGGCACCCTGACGGTCGAGTCCACCCCCGGCGAGGGCACCGTGCTCTCGGCCGCGATCCCGCTCTCCCTGGAGTCGTGATGTCCGTACGGATCCTCCTCTGCGACGACCACGTCGTCGTCCGCGCCGGGCTGCTCGCGCTGCTCGGCAGCACCCCGGACATCGAGGTCGTCGGCGAGGCGGGCAGCGGCGAGGAGGCCGTCGCCATGGCGGCGAAGTTGGCGCCCGACGTCGTCCTGATGGACCTCCAGCTGGGCGCGGGCATCGACGGTGTGGAGGCGACCCGCCGGATCGCGCCCACGGGCGTCCACGTCCTCGTCCTCACCACGTACGACACGGACGCCGACATCACCCGCGCGATCGAGGCGGGCGCCACCGGCTACCTCCTGAAGGCCGAGCGGCCGGAGGAACTGTTCGCCGCCATCCACGCGGCCGCCCAGGGCCGCACCGCCCTGTCCCCGCCGGTCGCGAGCCGGGTCATGGACCGGATGCGGGGCGCGGCGGGGCCGAGTCTCACGGACCGGGAGCGGGACATCCTCGGCCAGCTCGGGCGGGGCCTCGGCAACCGGGAGATCGCTCGGGCCCTGTTCATCAGCGAGGCGACGGTCAAGACGCACCTCGGCCGCATCTACGCGAAGCTCGGCGTCGACACGCGCGCGGGCGCGGTAGCGGTGGCGAAGGAACGACGCCTGCTCCCGTAGGGCCCCACCCGCGCAGCCACCCACGGGCGGCGGGTGCCGTAGGGGCGCGGTCGGCAGCCACCCGCCCGCGGCGCCTGCTGCCGTAGGCAGGGCCCCGCCCCCGCAGCCACCCCACCCCGGCGCCTGCCGTAGGGGCGCGGTCGGCAGCCATCCACCCCGGCGCCTGCCGTAAGGACCCGCCCATGGCGCCTGCCGCCCTCGGGGCCGCCCCGCTGCTACCGTGCGTCACGATCCGACCGCACGGTGTCATGGCACGTGTCCCGAGACGGTCAGCCAGTCAGCCAGTGGGAGCGCAAGTGAAGCTCGCGATCGTCGGCGGCGGACCCGCCGGCCTCTATCTCTCGATCCTCCTGAAGCGGCAGGACCCGGCCCACGACATCACCGTGTACGAACGGAACCCGGCGGGTTCCACGTACGGCTGGGGCGTCACGTACTGGGCCGGGCTCCTCGACAAGCTGCGCGCGGGTGACCCCGAGTCCGCGGCGGCCGTCGCGGAGGCCTCCGTGACCTGGAACGACGGGGTCGCCATCGTGCGCGACGAGCGGACCGTCCACCGCGGCGACGCCGGCTTCGGCATCGGACGGCGGCGGATGCTGGCGCTGCTCGCCGACCGGGCCGGGGAACTCGGCGTACGGGTCGAGTTCGAGCACGACATCTCCGGCGCGGACGCGCCCGAACTGGCCGACGCGGATCTGGTCGTGGCCGCCGACGGGGTGAAGAGCGTGCTCCGCGAGGCGCACGCCGGCCACTTCGGCAGCGAGGTCGTGAGCGGTCGCAACCAGTACATCTGGCTCGGCACCACCAAGGTCTTCGACTCCTTCAGCTTCGCGTTCAAGGAGACCGCGCACGGCTGGATCTGGTGCTACGCCTACGGCTTCAGCGGCGAGCGCTCCACCTGCGTCGTCGAGTGCTCCCCCGAGACGTGGACGGGCCTCGGCCTCGACACGCGCGGCGAGACCGACAGCCTGCGCTTCCTGGAGAAGCTCTTCCACGACCTCCTCGACGGGCAAGAGCTGATCGGCCGCGACCGGGCCGACGACGCCGCCCAGTGGCTCACCTTCCGCACCCTCACCAACCGGGTGTGGCACCGCGGCAACCTGGTCCTCCTCGGCGACGCCGCCCACACCACCCACTACTCGATCGGCGCGGGCACGACCCTGGCCCTGGAGGACGCGCTCGCCCTCGCGGACGCCCTGCGCTCCTCGACGGACCTCGACACGGCCCTCACCCTGTACGGGAAGCGGCGCCGCGCCGAACTCGTCTCCGCCCAGAGCGCGGCCCGCTACAGCGC
Source organism: Streptomyces sp. NPDC016459 (assembly GCF_040632845.1). Taxonomy (NCBI): domain Bacteria; kingdom Bacillati; phylum Actinomycetota; class Actinomycetes; order Kitasatosporales; family Streptomycetaceae; genus Streptomyces; species Streptomyces sp. NPDC016459. Next base: position 90,434 of record NZ_JBEYCR010000014.1, on the reverse strand, counting down.
CCAGTGGTACGAGAACCTCCCCCGCTACATGCGCCTGGAGCCGGCCAGGATGTTCGCCCTCCTCGGCCAGCGCCACTCGCCCCTCCTCCCCCACGTGCCGCCGCAGCTGTACTACCGCATCGACCGGGCCGCCGAACAACTGGAACCGCTGCGCCGCCTCAAGCGCTGGCTGGGCCCCCGCCTGGCCCGGGCGACCCACGGCCGCCGCTGAACACCGTCCGTCACACCTCCCGGCGGCGGCCCGCGCCCAGAGCCGCCGTCACAAGCCCGTCACGGCCACCGCCGCCGCCGCCACCACGAGCCCGTCACGGCCCCCGCCACCGGCCCCCGTCACCGCCACAGGCCGCGTCACGGCCACCGCCACACCCCCCGCAAGGGCCACCGCCACGGCCATCCCCCACAGGCCCCGTCACCGCCACCGCCACGGCGCCGGGCGCCCGTGCCGTGGCGGTGGCCGCCTCCGGCGTCTCCGCCGGCCCGGCACCGTGACACCATCGGTCCCGTGCTCGACATCGGCTACTCCCTCTCGCGTCGCTTCCCCGACCCGCCGCAGACCGACTACCGCCACGCGGACGTCCACGCGCTGCGCCACGACCTGTTCTGCGGGGACGTGTACCTCGCCGACACCAAGGCGGACCGGGAGATCTCCACAGCCTGGGGATGGGTTCCGGTGCTCGACTTCGCGTGGGCGCTGTGCGACATCGTCGAGCAGCTCGACCAGGACCCGCGCGGCAACCGCTCCGCCCGGCAGCAGTACGCGGAGCTCGACTTCACAGAGTCCTCCGACCGGATGCTCTTCGAGCGCCGCTTCGGCTGGGTGGACGTCGAGGCCGACTGGATGCCGGGGGACGAGCCGCCCCTCACCTTCGGCCACTCCCTCCTGCGCCGCGAGGCCCGTGACTTCCTGCACGACCTGATCGCCGACCTCACCGACATGCACGAGGGCCTGGCCGACAACCCGGCCATCTGGTCCTTGCAGGCCCGCTTCCCCCGCCTGCCGTAGGGCGTGCCGCCGGACAACGCGCTACGGCGATCCCCCGGGCCTCACCCCTCCACCCGCACCCCCAGCCGCGCCGCGAGCACCGGCGCCAGGTCGAGGAGCTGGGCCGTCGAGATCACCGCGCCCGCGAGCGACTCCACCCCCCGCTCGATCTCCAGGCGCTGGACCCCTCTCAGGTCCACGTCCGTGAGCCGGGCCCCGCTGAAGTCCACACCTGTGAGCACGCAGTCCACGAACTCCACCCGCTCAAGCACCGCGCCCCCGAAGTCGAGCTCGCTCAGCACACAGCCCTCGAAGACGACGTCCTTCAGCTTCGCCCCCCGCAGGTTCAGGTAGTCGCTCTTCCCTCCCCGCACCACGACTCTCTCCAGCACCGCCCCGTGCAGCTGCACCCCGCCGAGCCGCGCGTCCACCACCTCCACGTCCCGCAACTGCGCCGCGGCCAGGACCGTCCCCACCCCGCGTACGCCGGTCAGCACCGAGTCGAGGAACCGGGCCCCCGTCAGGCGGGTCTCGTCGAGCCCGCACTCGCGCAGCGCGCAGTCCAGGAACCGCGCGCCCTCCCCCGACTGCCCCGCGAGATCGAGCCCTGCCAGTTCGAGGCCGTCGTAGTCCCCGTCCGGCGCGAGACCGCCCTCGTACGCCTCCAGGGGAGGAAGCCGCACCTCCGGCCGCCGGGCCCCCGCCACCGCCGCCTTCTTCTTCCGAGTCGTCGCCATGACCCCATGGTGATGTACGCCACTGACAACGCCCCCGATGTCACGAACGCGCCCCCGCCCCCCGTCCTCCGGTCAGGACCGGTCACCAGCCCGACACGAGGGAGACGGACATGCGGAAGCTCACTATCATCGGCGGCGGCTTCGCCGGACTGACCGCGGCCATCACCGCCGCCGAGGCCGGCACCAGGGTGACCCTGTACGAGGCGCACCGGAACCCCGGCGGCCGGGCCCGTACGGCCGAGGGCCCGTACCGCACCAACGAGGGCCCGCACGCGCTGTACGAGGGCGGCCCGCACTGGACCTGGCTCGGGCAGCGGGCCCTCCTCGGCCCGCTCGCGCCGCTGCCGGCCGCCGAGGGCCTCCGGTTCCGCTTCCACCGCGCCGGCGCCCTGCGCCGCACCCCGCCGCTCGGCCTGCTGCGGCAGTCCCTCCGTACCGCCGGCAAAGCCCCCGTGGACCTCGACTTCCACACCTGGGCCCGGGGGCTCGCGGGCGAACGGGCGGCGCGCGAGGCGGCCGCGTACGCCGGGGTCGCGCTCTTCCACCACGACCCCGGCGCACTCTCCGCTCGCTTCGTCCAGGAGCGGCTGCACCGGGCCGCCGCCGTCCCGCCCGAGGCGCACTACATGCGGGGCGGCTGGGGCGAGCTGATCGGGCGGATGGTCACGCGCGCGCGGGAGATGGGCGTACGGATCGAGACGTCCGCGCGCGTCGAGAGCCTCGATGGCCTTGCGGGCGGCGGCGGACCGGTGATCGTCGCCACCTCCCTGCCCGCCGCCGCCCGGTTCCTCCGCGACCCGTCGCTGACCTGGGAGAGCGGCCGTACCGTCCTCGTCGACCTGGCGCTGCACGGCCGGAAGGGGGACCCGTTCGTGATCTCCGACCTGGACGCGCCCGGCTGGATCGAACGGTTCACCGCCCAGGACCCGTCCCTCGCCCCGGCCGGACAGCAGCTGATCCAGGCCCAGTTCCCCATCGGACCCGGCGCGACCAGGGCGGACGGCGTCGCCCACGGGGAACGCCTCCTCGACCTGGGCTTCCCCGACTGGCGCGAACGGACGGTGTGGCGGCGGGAGTCGGTCTCCCAGGGGCGTACGGGGGCGGTCGACCGTCCCGGCACGACCTGGCGCGACCGGCCGGCCGTCGACCGGGGCGACGGCGTGTACCTGGTGGGGGACCAGGTGGCGGCGCCGGGTGTGCTGTCGGAGGTGTCGTTCACGAGCGCGGTCGAGGCCGTGTCCCTGGCCCTGCGCGCGGACCACCTGGCCGTGAGGCACGCGTGACCTCGGCCGTACTCGCCGACCACCTCGAAGCCCATGAAGCCCAGGAACCCGTTGACCCCTTGACCCCTTGCCCCCCTCCCTGCCCCCTTGACCTCAAGCAAGCTTGAGGTCGGAGGCTTGCCCTGTCGGCACCGCACGACACCCGCACACCCATCCGTACGACGACAGGGGAACCGCCATGCACGCCGTCCGCCTCCACGCCTTCGGCCCCGCCGAGAACCTCACGTACGAGGAGACGCCCGACCCCGTGCCGGGCCCCGGTCAGGTCCGCATCCGGGTCGCCGCGGCCGGTGTGCACCTCCTCGACACCGCGCTCCGCGAGGGGATGGCGGGCCCGTTCCCGGCGCCCGCCACCCTGACCACCATTCCCGGCCGCGAGGTCGCGGGCACCGTCGACGCCCTGGGCGAGGGCACCGACCCGGCCTGGCTGGGCCGGCGGGTCGTCGCCCACCTCGGCATGAACCCCGGCGGGTACGCCGAACTCGCCGTGACCGACACCGCCCGCCTCCACGCCCTGCCCGACCACCTCGGCGAGGCGGAGGCCGTCGCCATGATCGGTACCGGCCGCACCACCCTGGGCATCCTGCAGTTCACCGAACTCGGCCCCGAGTCGGTGGCCGTCGTGCCCGCCGCCGCCGGCGGCATCGGCACCCTGCTCGTCCAGTACGCCAAGAACGCCGGCGCCACCGTCATCGGACTCGCCGGCGGCCCCGCGAAGGTCGCCCTCGTCCAGGAGAACGGCGCCGACCTGGCCGTCGACTACAAGGAGCCGGACTGGCCGGAGAAGGTCCGCGCGTACCTAGGCGACCGAACCGCCACCGTCGTCTACGACTCGGTCGGCGGCGACACCGGCCGCGCCGCCGTCGACCTCCTCGGCCCGGGCGGACAACACGTCGTCTTCGGCTGGTCCGGCGCCGGACTCCACGACGGCGAGGCGCTCACCTTCACGCCGGAGGAACTCGCCGCGCGCGGCATCACCTCGGACTCCGTCCTCGGCCCCGTCATGATCCAGAAGGCGGGCGGAGACGTCCGCAACCTCGAACTCGCCGCCCTCGACGCGGCGACCACCGGCACCCTCCGGCCGGCGGTCCACCGCTTCCCGCTCGCGGACGCGGCGGGCGCCCACCGCGCCCTGGAGACCAGGGGCACGACGGGCAAGGTGGTCCTGGTGCCGTAGGGCATGGCCGGCGGCCCCGGTCCGGGTCCGCCGTCACGCCCCGAGGGTCAGACCCCGACGACGTCCCAGGAGTGGGCCTTGAACTCCTTCTTGAAGTCGGGGTGGTCCTCCCACATCCGGGCGATGGAACGCAGCACGTCCCAGTTCTGCTCGAGGGCCTGGTCCACCACGGGCCGCAGCTCCGCCGACTCCCGCTTCTCCACGAGCCCGCCGACGGCCGCCGCGGCCTGCACGGTGTAGCGCGTGGCGCGCAGGGCCCGGGACGTGTCGTCCATCCCGAACCCGTGGTCGCTCCCGTTCGCGGGATCGAAGAGCGGGGTCAACCGCGCCTCGATGAAGGCCGTGATCCGCTGGAAGCGCTGCTCGATGTCCGTATCCATGCCCCCTTTCCTACACCCCCGGCCCACCGAGCCCGGCCAGTGCCCCGTCCGTCAGCCGGTAGACCGTCCACTCGTCCTGCGGACGGGCGCCGAGGGACTCGTAGAAGTCGATCGAGGGCTTGTTCCAGTCGAGTACGGACCATTCCAGGCGCTCGTACCCGCGCTCCACGCAGATCCGGGCCAGTTCGCGCAGCAGCGCCTTGCCGTGGCCGCCGCCACGGGCCTCCGGGCGGACGTACAGGTCCTCCAGGTAGATGCCGTGGACTCCGCGCCAGGTCGAGAAGTTGAGGAACCAGAGCGCGAAGCCGACCACGTCCCCGGCGTCCGTCTCCGCGACGTGGGCGAAGGCTGCGGGCCGGGCGCCGAAGAGTGCCTCGTGGAGCTGCTCGGGGGTCGTACGGACCTCGTGGAGGGCCTTCTCGTACTCCGCGAGGTCGCGGATCATGGCATGGATGACGGGGACGTCGGCGGGCGTGGCGGTACGGATCATGCGCCCCAGGGTGCCCTGGTCGAGGCCCTCGCGGCGAACGGAATCCGCGCGACGGTCATCGCCCACGCCACCGCGACCGTCCCAGATGCGCAGGCCGACCGGCTCGCCCTCCGTCTCCTCGTCGAGGAGCTGCATCTTCAGCGCCGCGCGCGTGCCGTCCGCGAGCCGCTCGACGGGCAGGACGAGGGAGGCCACCCCGTACATCGAGAGTCCCGTGACCCGCAGTCCCCACCGGCCGGTGAACTCCTCGGCGAGGGCGGGCAGCCCGGCGACGAACGCCCGCCCGGCCTCCCCGTTGCACTTCGCCTGCGACGCCGCCAGTCCGTCAGGAACGCGAATCATCCTCGAACCCTGGGCACCCGCCTTCCGGAGCGCCGAGTTCCGTACGAGATCCGCAGGGCGGACGCGACGGAATCCGCACCGCTCACGCGCGGGACGGGCACCGTCGAACCCGGGCCGGGCGCCCTCGGGAAGACGCCGCAGAGGGCCCGTGTCCAGGGGACCGAGGCCCCGGGTAACCTCCCGCCCACGCACCCGGAAGAGGGATACACATGAGTACGGTCAACGGCGGCATCTCGTTCTGGTACGCGCAGGACGGCACCCCCGCTCCCCGCGAACCGCTCCCCGGCGACACCACGGCCGACGTCTGCATCGTCGGCGGCGGCTACACAGGTCTGTGGACCGCCTACTACCTGAAGAAGGCCGTCCCCTTCCTCAACATCACCGTCCTCGAAGCGAAGTTCTGCGGGTACGGAGCCTCCGGACGCAACGGCGGCTGGCTGTACAACGGCATCGCCGGCCGCGACCGCTACGCGAAGCTGCACGGCCACGACGCGGCCGTCCGCCTCCAGCAGGCCATGAACGCCACCGTGACGGAGGTCCTCGACGTCTGCGAGGCCGAGAAGATCGAGGCCGACCAGCACCGCGGCGGCGTCCTGGAGGTGGCCCTCTCCCCCGCCCAGCTCGCCCGCCTCAAGGCGTTCCACGCCGCGGAGGCCGCCTTCGGCGAGACCGACCGCGCCCTGTACGGGGCCCGCGAGACCGCCGCCCGGATCCGCGTCACCGGCGCCGTCGGCTCGTCCTGGACCCCGCACGGAGCCCGACTGCACCCCGTGAAGCTCGTGAAGGGCCTCGCGGCCGCGGTCGAGGCCCTGGGCGTCGTGATCCACGAGTCGACCCCCGTCACCGAGATCAAGCCGAAGCACGCGGTCACCCCGTACGGCACGGTTCGCGCCCCGTACGTCCTGCGCTGCACCGAGGGCTTCACCGCCACCCTGGCCGGCCAGCGTCGCACCTGGCTCCCCATGAACTCCTCGATGATCGCCACCGAGCCCCTCGACGACGCCCAGTGGGAGTCCGTCGGCTGGAAGGGCCGCGAGACCCTCGGCGACATGGCCCACGCCTACGTGTACGCCCAGCGCACCGCCGACGGCCGCATCGCGCTGGGCGGCCGGGGCGTCCCGTACCGCTTCGGCTCGAAGACGGACAACGACGGCCGCACCCAGCCGCAGACGATCGAGGCCCTCCGCGACATCCTGGTCCGCCTCTTCCCCCAGCTGGCGGGGGTACGGATCGACCACGCCTGGTCCGGAGTGCTCGGCGTCCCGCGCGACTGGTGCGCCACGGTCACCCTCGACCGCTCCACGGGCCTCGGCTGGGCGGGCGGCTACGTCGGCTCGGGCGTCGCCACGGCCAACCTCGCGGCCCGCACCCTCCGCGACCTCATCAAGGAGGACTCGGGCCAGTCGGGCCCCACGGACCTGACGGCCCTGCCCTGGGTGAACCACAAGGTCCGCAAGTGGGAACCGGAGCCCCTGCGCTGGCTCGGAGTCCAGACGATGTACGCGGCCTTCCGGGGCGCGGACCACCGCGAGGCCACGGGGAACACGGCGGCGACGGACCGGGTGGCGGCGGTGGCGAACCGCCTGAGCGGGCGCTGAGGGGCGGGGTCAGGGAGAGGCACGGATGCCGGGTGGGGCCCCCACCCACTGAGCAGGCGCTGAGGGGGCGGGGTCGGGGAGAGGCACGGATGCCGGGTGGGGCCCCCGCCCGGCATCCGCCGCACGCTCCCCGGGGCCCTCATTCCACCTGGATGCCGAAGTCCCCCACGAGCTCCTCGAGGCCGCCCCGGTACCCCTTCCCCCCGAGGACGAAGTCCCAGTCGCCGCCGGCGCGACGCCGGAACGAGCCGAGGACGAGTGCCGTCTCGCCGGGGCGCCCGTCGGAGACGACGAGCTGGTCGAGCTCGGTCCCGGAGTCGTCGCGGAGCCGGATGCCGGCATCGGTGAACCCCCCGAGGTCAGCCTCGGGGTTCACCTCGGGGTCGACGGCGGCCACGAGCACGAGCCGGTCGGCCCGCGTCGGCAGCGCGTCGAAGCCGACGCGTACGGCGGCCCGGTCGCCGGGCACAGCGGAGGTCATCGCGACGGAACCGTCGGGCGTGGACGGGTTGTTGAAGAAGACGAACCACTCGTCGCCGAGGACCTGGTTGCCGGAGCAGACCAGCGCGCAGACGTCGAGCGCCGCCGAGCCGGCCCACACCATCCCGAGCAGATTGAAGTCGGCGTCGGCCTCGACGGGCGCGTCCACGGCGGCGACGGCCGGGGCCCCCGGCCCCAACCGCCCCCGGAGCCCGTGCTGATGGAGCAGGTCGACGAGCTCGGTCCCCGCGATGAGGGTCAGGGGCTTGCCGTTGGCGAAGGTGTACGAGCCGGGGCCGAACTTGGAGGTGGTCACGAGGACGCCCTTGTTCGCCCCGGCACCCTGCACGGTCCCGTACAGATCGCGTACGGCGGACGGGGGGACGGTGTTCCGGTACCGCTTCACCTGGACGACGATGGAACCGCCGCTGATGGGGTCGGGGTCGAGGGCCTCGACGTCCACACCGCCGTCGTTGGAGCGGCGGGTGGTGACGGCTTGGAGCCCTCGGGCCCGGAAGAGCTGGGCGACGAGCCCCTCGAAGGCGATGGGGTCCATGGCGAGGAGGTCGGGTTCCTCGCCGTCCCCCTGGACGACGACGTCCGGCCCGACCTGGTCGGGGGTGAGCAGGGGTGCGACGGAGGCCCGCTCGTCGGGCTTGGTGGCCAGCCGCCCGCCGAGGGCCCCGGTCAGGCACTCCACGGCCGCGACGAACTCCAGGTTCAGGCGGTCGAAGACGTTCCGCTCGACGGCGACGGAGGCGACGCAGACCCTCCCCGCGAGCCCGGTGGCGGGATCGACCCCGCCGACGTACCCGTTGATGACGACGGTCTCCAGGGCGCCGAACCGGTCGGCGGCGAACAGCTCGCGCACGGCGAGCAGCACGCTCTGCGCGATCACGTCCCGGTAGAGGGCGCGCCGCTGGGTGACCGGCCTGGGCACCTCCTTCTCCTGGTCGGTGCCGGGCAGGTACTTCACGCCCTTGGCCTCGGGAACGACGTCGTACCCGGGCAGGTCCCAGTCCAGCACCAGCTTCCGGCCGCCGCGCGCGTAGGCGGCGGACACCTCCCTGGGAAAGCCCTCGGGCCAGCCGGCGGAGGAGAAGAGCACGGCGGAGAAGAACTCCACGACGGTCTCGGCCTCACCGGCGCGCAACGCCGCCTCGGTCCCGGCGACACCACTGTTGTGCGCACGTATCTCGGCGAGCCGGGCGGCGGCCCAGCTCTCGTACTCCCTCCGGTACGCGGCCAGTTGCTCCACCCGCCGGGCCTCGGCGGCCTGCGCCGCGTACCAGTCCCGCTCGAACCGGGCGCGCGCGTCCCGCTCGGCCTGGGCCCGCCCGGAGGCGGTCCAGGCGCTCTCGGGCTGGTAGAACCGCTGGTCGGGCAGGGCGACGGGCTCCCCGAGGGGCCCCGGCGAGAACGGCTCGACGGCCTCGTCGCGCCGCAGCGACCCCACGGAGAACGCGGGCGCCCGGCATCCGGCGGCGAGCAGACCCTCCAGCAGGGCGACGCGCTCCTCCACCTCCCGGGTCCGCCGCAGCGCGTCCGCGTCCCGCTGCTGCCGGTAGGCGGCCCGCTGCTCCCGCTGCATCCGGGCGACGTCCCGCTCGTACGCCCGCTGGGCCCGCTCGGCGTCCCGCTGCTGCCGCAGCACCGCCTGATGCTGCCCCTCCCGCTGCCGCTGCGCCACCCGCTGCTGCTCGGCCCACACGCCGATCAGCCCCCCGGACCGCCGCACCATCAGCCCCACCCCTCCCGCAGAACACCCCACACCACCGGTACACCCCGTAACGCCCAAGTGTCCCGGACAAGGGCGGCCCGGGACACAAGAACGCCGGAGCCGAGGACCCCGTCCGACGCCTCAGCCGCCCGGCACGGCCACGGAAGGGCTCGCGCTGTACCTGGACGCCGCCCGCGCAGGAACAAGGGCCAGGTCGGGGGCGATGCCGCGGGGGATCTCAAGCCACACCTCATGCGGGGCGACGGGGTGGGCCATCATGGGCCTGAGCTGCGGGTTCGCTGGCTTGGTGCAGTGCGGCCATGTCGCCCGCTTCGTGCCCCGATTCCCCGTGTTCCCCGCTCAACCTGGCACGGTTGCGGCACGGAATGTTGTGACGAGTCGATCAGGACACGGACTTCATCGTGTGGCCCAAGGCGACCAAACCGAGCCCGACCACGAACAGCGTTGCGCTGCCGAACCCCATGCACGAGACGAGCACCGCACCGGTTCCCCAGAGTCTTGGTTGCCGGACGTACCTTGGCAGCCGTCGGCCTGGCAGGCGTCCGAGAAGCAGAGCGTGGATGCCGAGCACAACTCCCGTGAGCCAGACCCCACCGACGACCACAATCAGTGGCAGAAGCACTATCGCGAATGATGTTGACAAGGCTCTCCCCCCGCGGCCCACCAAGCTGCACTTGGTGCCTGACGGCCAGCTTAGAGCCGCAAGCAGCGGGGACAGAGGGCCCAGTGCTGCCCCTGCTGCCCACGGTCTTGAAAACCGTCGTGGCAGCGATGTCACCGTGGGTTCAAACCCCACACCCACCGCAGGACGACGGCCCCTGACCAGGTAAATCGGTCAGGGGCCGTCGTGTTGTTTGGTGCCCGCGACTGACCGTTGTCCCCTGATACTCCCCGCTCGATCGGGCACGCCAGGGGCACTGGCCCATGAGGGCTACTCGTAGATTCGAGCGGCAGTCAGGGCACGAGCGAAGAACGTCCAGTCACCTTCGCGGGGCAGATCATGACCGAAGTTTCGGTACCACTCCGGGGAGGCATCGGTCCAGGCTTGCAGGGCCTCCAAGAACCCTTCCAGCGTTGCGTTCTCCCACTGCTGACTATTGGCGGCGTGGTCTTCGCGAAGACGGACTAGGAAGGCGCTGAAAGCCTCCCGATCGCCAAGATGATCGTCGGGTGCCAAGGGGCTCGCCATGGCACCCGATCCTAAGAGGGGCGTCCCAACGACACGCTCCTTCGCCACGGTGATACCGGCACCGACGCGGAGCGACCATACCGGCCGGCACCACTTCGCGGCAGCGGCCGCTCCCCGCCCGCCCGTTCCCGGTGGTGCGGTCGCCTCACGCTCTCGTCATCCGTGACGGCGCGGGTACGGCGCCCGGCCCTACTCCGGCCCGGCAGTCGGCCGGCCATGCGCAAGAGGCCACCCGCCGCGCGCGGAGTGGGGTGCCTTGATGAGGTAGAGAAACCTGTAACAGCTCCCTGCGGCCACGCCCTGGAGCACTTCGCCGGGGCCGGGCAGAACGGCCACCTCTTCCGGGGCCCCGCGGCGGCCTCCTTCGGCGGAGCAACTTCCGGGACGACTGGACCGCCGCCCGCACCAAGGCTGGCGTCTCCGGTGACGTGCACTTCCACGACCTCCGGCACACCGGGAACACCCTGGCGTCCATCGCCGGGGCCAGCACGCGTGAGCTGATGACGCGGACGGGACACAGCACGACCCGGGCCGCGCTGATCTATCAGCACATGACGAGCGACCGTGATCAGCACATCGCGGGGGAAGCTCGGAGGGCTGATCCGCCAAGCCCGGAAGGACAGCGATCCGCCGCCTTCTGGCACGTAGGTGGCACGGCCGTGATCATGCGAAAGGGCCAGCGCCGGGAAATCATCCCCCTGCGCTGGCCCTTTGCCGTGAGCCCCCTGTCGGGTTCGAACCGACGACCCCCGCTTTACAAGAGCGGTGCTCTGGCCAGCTGAGCTAAGGAGGCAGCGAGTGCAGTGTATCCAACCTCGTCCGGGAGGCGGTCGGAAATCTCGCACGCTTCGGACTGCTGACAGATCCCGGTTCGCCAGGTAGCGTCGCCTGGAGTTCACCCTGGTGGACTAGACCTCCATCCTTCCTTTACTCGGATCGTCCGGCACGTTCCTGCCGGTGAAGGGACACATCACCATGGCTTCCGTCACTTTCGACAAGGCGACCCGGGTGTACCCCGGTGCCACCAAGCCCTCCGTCGACCAGCTCGACATCGAGATCGCCGACGGCGAGTTCCTCGTCCTCGTCGGGCCCTCCGGCTGTGGCAAGTCGACCTCCCTGCGCATGCTCGCGGGTCTCGAGGACGTCAACGCCGGTTCCATCCGCATCGGGGACCGCGACGTCACGCACCTGCCGCCCAAGGACCGGGACATCGCCATGGTGTTCCAGAACTACGCGCTGTACCCGCACATGAGCGTCGCCGACAACATGGGCTTCGCGCTCAAGATCGCCGGCGTCAACAAGGCCGAGATCCGCGCCAAGGTCGAAGAGGCCGCGAAGATCCTCGACCTCACCGAGTACCTGGACCGGAAGCCGAAGGCGCTCTCCGGTGGTCAGCGTCAGCGTGTCGCCATGGGCCGTGCCATCGTGCGTGAGCCGCAGGTCTTCCTCATGGACGAGCCGCTGTCGAACCTCGACGCCAAGCTCCGTGTCTCGACCCGTACGCAGATCGCCGGCCTCCAGCGCCGTCTCGGCATCACCACGGTCTACGTCACCCACGACCAGACCGAGGCCCTCACGATGGGCGACCGCGTCGCCGTCCTCAAGGACGGTCTGCTCCAGCAGGTCGACTCCCCGCGCAACATGTACGACAAGCCCGCCAACCTCTTCGTCGCCGGCTTCATCGGCTCCCCCGCCATGAACCTGATCGAGGTCCCGATCGTCGACGGCGGCGTGAAGTTCGGCAACAGCATCGTCCCCGTCTCCCGCGACGCGATCGCCGCGGCGTCCGCCAAGGGCGACACCACCGTCACCGTCGGCGTCCGCCCCGAGCACTTCGACGTGTCGGGCCCGACGAGCAAGGACGGCCTCGCCGTCATCGTCAACGTCGTCGAGGAGCTCGGCTCCGACGGCTTCGTGTACGGCTCCACCCGCGTCGACGGCGAGGACAAGGACCTGGTCGTCCGCGTCGGCGGCCGTGACGTCCCCGCCAAGGGCACCACGCTGCACGTCGTGCCGCGCGCCTCCGAGCTCCACGTCTTCTCGACCTCCACGGGCGCGCGCCTCAGCGACTGACCGCACTCGGTCGGCTCGACCCCGACCTGTCCTCGGGACCGGTCGCTCGACCCCGACCGCACCTCCGATCGGTCGGCTCGCCCACGACCTCTCCTCGGCCCCGCGTCTCTTGCAGATGCGGGGCCGTTGGTCTAAGTGGTGGTTTAACCCGTGAAACCCCGGCATTCAGGGCCCACACCCACCTCCCGCGTCAACACGGAATTCGAAAAGCCGCCTCGAACCATCCCCCGCGAGAGTGACTAAATGTCGCCATTTCACTACCGACCGCTACGCTCTCGTGCGTGACGCACACTGCCCGCCGAATCGGCCGCTCTCTCGCCCTCGTCCTGCCCGTCGTCCTGGTGCTCTCGGGAACGCTCGCGGTATCCGCCGTTCCGTGGGCCGGCCAGGACGCCGGTACCCAGCTCACGGCCTCCTCCTCGGAGGTCTCCGTCCCCGCCAAGTCCCGCGCCCCGCAGGACGTCCTGCGTGACCAGCTCCTCGCCGAGCTCCAGGAGAAGGATCCCGGCACGGCTCTCACCCACCTCCAGCGTGAGGTGGAGAACCGGCCCTCCCTCGCCAAGCACTGCATGTCCATCGCCCGCGCCCTGGGCCGCGCCGCCGTCGAGCGGTACGGCCCGCACCGCGCCCAGTCCTTCTCCCGGCCGGTCTGTGACACCTCGTACGCCACCGGCGTGATGCGCGCGAGCTGAGGCACCGTCGCGCGTCCGGCAGTCGGCCGTACGGGGCGCCTATCGTTCCCCGTATGCACAACACCTCTCCGACGCAGGCCGTGGTCCTGGCGGGCGGCCAGGGCTCACGGCTCCGCCCGTACACCGACGACCGCCCCAAGCCGATGGTCGAGATCCCGGGCACCGGGACCCCGATCATCGGCCATCAGCTTTCCTGGCTCGCGGCCGAGGGCGTGACCGACGCCGTCGTCTCCTGTGGCCATCTGGCCGAGGTGCTCCAGGAGTGGCTGGAGAGTGCCGACCTGCCCCTCAGGGTGACGACGGTCGTGGAGACCGAGCCCCTGGGCCGCGGTGGCGGTCTCAAGCACGCCGCCGCGCGTCTGCCCGCGCCGGACCAGCCCTGGTACGCCACCAACGGCGACATCTGGACCCGTTTCTCCCTGCGCGAGATGGCCGCCTTCCACACGGAGCGCGACGCCCTCGCCACGCTCGCCCTGGCCCGCCCCCGCATCCCGTGGGGCGCCGTCGAGACCGACACCTTCGGGCACATCACCGACTTCGTCGAGTCGCCGCCGTCGCCGTTCCTCATCAACGCCGGCGTGTACGTCTTCTCCGCCGCCTTCACGGAGCTCCTCCCGGACCTGGGCGACCACGAGCGCACCACGTTCCCCCGGCTCGCCCGCGAGCGGCGCCTGGCGGGCTTCCCGCTGCCCCAGGGCGCGTACTGGAGGGCCATCGACACCGCCAAGGACCTCACCGAGGCCGCCAAGGAGCTCGCCGCGCAGCGGGGTTGAGGGCCCACACCACAGGGTCCAGGCACGCCGGAAGGGCGGCACCGCTCCGTGCGGTGCCAGGCACAACGGAAGGGCGGCACCGCATCCCTGCGGTGCCGCCCTTCCGTTGTTCGTCCGTACGGGCTCTCAGCCCAGCAGGCCACCGATCGGGTTCCTCGCGCCGCCCGTCGTCGAGCCGCTCTCGGACGGGGTCCCGGTCGAGCCGGTCGAGCCGGTCGAGCCGCCCGTGGAACCGCCGCCCGTCGTACCGCCGGTGGTGGTCGGCGTGTCGCTGGTGGTCGGCGGGGGCTCCGGCCTGGACCGCGTGGGCGTACGGCTGCTGCCGCCGCCGGTGCTGCCGCTGCCCTGCGTGGCGGTCGGGCGCTGCTCGCGGGTCCGGGTGGACTCGCGGGTCGGCTCGGTGGGCCGGGTCGCCTCCTGCGTCTCCTCGCGCTCCGCCGGGGCCTCGCCGGTCGCGGAGGGCGCGGGCTCGGTGGGCGCGGCCTTGGAGGGGGCGCGGCGCGTCGGCTCGGCGGGGAGCGGCCGGCCGGGGAGGTGGTTGATCGGGTCGTCGTTGGGGCCCGGGACGGTGACCATCTCGGTGGAGCGGACGGCGCCGCCGAGGACGGAGCCGACGAGGAGGGTGAGACCGACGACGACGGAGGCGACGAGGATGCTGCGGCGCATGACGCGGCGGCGGAGGTCCCAGAGGTCGGCACGGGGGCCGAGGGTGCGCCAGGCCTCTCCGGCGAGGCGGCCGTCGAGGGAGTAGACGGGGGCTCCGGCGATGATCAGCGGGGACCAGGCGGCCAGGTAGATGATGTCGGCGGAGTCGTAGACCGGGACGGTCTTCCAGCTGACGGTCAGGAGCAGCGCGGCGGAGAGCAGGGCGCCGACGACGGCGGCGACGCGCTGCCAGAGGCCGAGGACGGTGAGGACGCCGACGACGACCTGGAGGAAGGCGACGGTGAGTCCGGCGCCGACGGGGTGCTGGAGGGCGAAGTCGCGGAGGGGTTCGGCGAGGGCCCAGGGGTGGAGGGAGTTGAGCCACTTCACCATGGAGCCGCGCTCGCCGCCGTCGAAGTAGACGGGGTCGCAGAGCTTGCCCATGCCCGCGTAGATCGAGATGAAGCCGAGGAAGACGCGGAGCGGGAGGAGGACGACGCCGAGGTTCATCCGGCGGCCCGGGTAGTAGGCGTGCCGGACGCTGTCCTGGCCGTGGCGCTGCGCGGGCCGGCCGTGCGCGTCCTCGCCCTCGTACGCTCCGGGGCCCTCGGGCTCGGACCGGAGGTCGTACAGCTCGTCGTACGCGCCCTCGGCGCGGCGCATCGGCGGCAGCAGAGGTCCGGCGGCGGGGGGCACCACGGGGGTGGGCCTGGTGTCGTCGATGCGCGGGATGGCCTGGGTGACGCCCGCCTCGAGACCGGGCCGGCCCGGGTGGCCGATGCCCGGCTCCAGGGTGGAGACGGAGGACTCGCGGACGGCCTGGAGGAGGCCGGTCGCGCCCGGTGAGGACTTTCCGGTCCATACGACGGGACGACGGCGCGGTCCGCCCGCTCCGGCCGCGGCCCCGGACAGGGCGGCGGTACGGGCGCCGGCGCCGAACTTCGGCTGCGGAGCCGGCGCGAGCCGCACACGGAAGCTGGCGTGGTTCACGATCACCTGGGCGGGATCGGAATCCACCTTGACCATGCTCAGCGCGGGCTGATCGTCGAACCCCGGCCGGGGCGTTCTGGTGTCCACACTCATCTAACCGAGTGATCTGGGTTTAGGACACTGCCTTGACGGCTCGCAAATGTCCGAGACCCGTCAAGATCAACGCCACGGCCGGGGCCGGGGTGGTGCGCGGGGTGTCACTCCCGGGTGTTACGCCATACGGCGGCGGGCCGCCTCGTAGAGGACGACACCGGCGGCGACACCGGCGTTGAGCGACTCGGCGCCGCCCGGCATCGGGATGCGGACGAGGAAGTCGCAGGTCTCGCCGACGAGCCGGGAGAGACCCTTGCCCTCGGAGCCGACGACGATGACGACCGGGCCGGACAGCGCTTCGAGCTCGTGGACCTCGTGGTCGCCGTCGGCGGCGAGGCCGACGACCGCGAGACCGGCCTTCTGGTACGCCTCGAGGCAGCGCGTCAGGTTGGTGGCGCGGGCGACCGGGGTACGGGCGGCGGTGCCGGCCGAGGTCTTCCAGGCACCGGCGGTCATACCGGCGGCGCGGCGCTCGGGGACGACCACGCCGTGGCCGCCGAAGGCCGCGACGGAGCGGACGACGGCGCCGAGGTTCCGCGGGTCGGTGATGCCGTCGAGGGCCACGATCAGCGGCTCCTCGTGGTGGTCGTAGGCCGTCGCGGCGAGGTCCTCGGGGTGCGCGTACTCGTACGGCGGGACCTGGAGGACGAGGCCCTGGTGGTTCAGGTTGTTCGTCATCCGGTCGAGCTCGGGGCGCGGCGCCTCCATGATGTTGATGTTGCCGCGGCCGGTGGCGAGGTTCAGGGCCTCGCGCACGCGCTCGTCGTTGTCGATGAACTGCTGCACGTACAGCGTCGAGGCCGGCACGCCGTCGCGCAGGGCCTCGAAGACCGGGTTGCGGCCGACGACCATCTCGGACAGGCCCTTCCCGCCGCGGCGGGCGACGGGCTTGCGCTTGGCCGTGTTCCGGGCCATCGCGTTGGTGACGCGGAAGGCCTTGTGGCCCTTGCGGGCCTCGGCCTTGGGCGTCGGGCCCTTGCCTTCGAGGCCCTTGCGCCGCTGGCCACCGCTGCCGATCGTCGCACCCTTCTTGTTGGACGTGCGACGGTTCCTGCGCTGGCTGTTCCCGGCCATGACTACTCTCATCCTCGGTATTGCGTACGGAGGCGTATGCGGCCCACGTACAAGGTCTGTAACTGAAGTGTGCCGCCCGGGGGTCCGAGCGGCACTTCTTCTAACGGTTGCCCAGCGTCCAGCGGGGGCCGTCGGGGCTGTCCTCGATGGCGAGGCCGGACTGGCCCAGTTGATCGCGGATCGCGTCCGCGGTCGCCCAGTCCTTGCGCTCGCGGGCCGACTCGCGCTGCTGGAGCACGAGGCGTACGAGGGTGTCGACGACGCCGTGGAGCTCTTCGCCGCCACCGGTCTCCTCGGCCCAGTGCGGGTCGAGAGGATCGAGGCCGAGGACGCCGAGCATGGCCCGGACCTCGGCGAGGCGGGCGATGGCCTCGTCCTTGTCGTCCGCGGCGAGGGCGCTGTTGCCCTGGCGGACGGTGGTGTGGATGATCGCGAGCGCGTGCGGCACGCCCAGGTCGTCGTCCATGGCCTCGGCGAAGGCCGGCGGCACCTCGGCGGCGGGGGCGACGCTCGTCCCCGCCTTCTCGGTGGCGCGCTGGACGAAGCCCTCGATACGGGCGAACGCCGACTCGGCCTCGCGCAGGGACTCCTCGCTGTACTCGATCATCGAGCGGTAGTGCGGGGTGCCCAGGTAGTAGCGGAGGACGATGGGCCGCCAGTTCTTCACCATCTCGGACACCAGCACGCTGTTGCCGAGCGACTTCGACATCTTCTCGCCGCTCATGGTGACCCAGGCGTTGTGCACCCAGTACGAGGCGAAGTCGTCGCCGAAGGCCTTGGCCTGGGCGATCTCGTTCTCGTGGTGGGGGAAGATCAGGTCGAGGCCGCCGCCGTGGATGTCGAAGGCGGAGCCCAGGTACTTGTGGGCCATGGCCGAGCACTCCAGGTGCCAGCCGGGGCGGCCCCGGCCCCACGGGGTCTCCCAGTCGGGCTCGCCCGGCTTGGTCGCCTTCCACATGGCGAAGTCGCGGGGGTCGCGCTTGCCCGTGATGCCGTCCTCGGAGGGCTGGCGGAGGTCGTCGATGTCCTGGTTGGACAGCTCCAGGTAGCCCGGGAAGGACCGCACGTCGAAGTAGACGCTGCCGTCGGCCTCGTAGGCGTGACCGCGCTCGATGAGGCCGCGCATCATCTCGATCATCTCGGGGACGTGCCCGGTGGCCCGGGGCTCGTACGTCGGCGGGAGGCAACCGAGCGCGTCGTAACCCGAGTTGAACGCGCGCTCGTTCTCGTAGCCGATGGACCACCAGGGGCGGCCCTGGTCCGCGCCCTTGGTGATGATCTTGTCGTCGATGTCGGTGACGTTGCGGATGAACGTGACGTCGTAGCCGCGGTACGCGAACCAGCGGCGCATGATGTCGAAGTTCAGCCCCGACCGGATGTGGCCGATGTGCGGGGCCGCCTGGACGGTGGCGCCACAGAGGTAGATCGAGACGCAGCCCGGCGTGAGCGGGATGAAGTCACGGATCTGCCGGGCGCTGGTGTCGTACAGGCGAATAGTCACCACTCCAGGGTAGTGGGCGTGTGGTAGTGCCCCGATACCTGTCGCCCGTCTCCCACGACGTTTTTCACCGGCCCTGTCGCGATACGGGGTAGACGAGGGCGGTCGCGAGCGCCGCGAGGCCCTCGGCGCGACCCGTGAGGCCGAGCCCGTCCGTGGTGGTGCCGGAGACGGAGACCGGTGCTCCGGCCGCCTCGCTCAGCGCCTTCTGTGCCTCGTCGCGCCGCTTGCCGACCTTGGGGCGGACGCCGACGACCTGGACGGCGATGTTCCCGATCTCGTACCCCTCGGCGCGGACGATCCGGGCGGCCTCGGCGAGGAGGGTGACGCCGGAGGCGCCGGACCACTCGGGGCGCGAGGTGCCGAAGTGGGCGCCGAGGTCGCCGATCCCGGCGGCGGAGAAGAGCGCGTCGCAGGCGGCGTGGGCGGCGACGTCACCGTCGGAGTGCCCGGCGAGGCCGTACCCCTCGGAGTCCTCCCACAGCAGACCCGCGCACCACAGTTCGCGGCCCTGCTCGAAGGCGTGGACGTCGGTGCCGATGCCGGTACGGGGGACGAGCGGCGGCGTGGTCGGCGGCGGGGTCAGCGGCAGGGTCGGCGGCGTGGTCGGCTCAGAAGCCATCGTTGGCCCTCCTGCGGGCGAGTACGGCCTCGGCGAGCACGAGGTCGAGGGGGCGGGTCACCTTGAAGGCCTCTTCGTGACCGGGCACGACGACGACGGGCGCGCCGAGCCGCTCGACCATGCCGGCGTCGTCGGTGGCGCCCTCACCCGCGAGGGCGACGGTGGCGTGGGCGTGGACCAGGGTGTCGTGGTCGAAGCCCTGCGGGGTCTGGACGGCGCGGAGCCGGGCCCGGACCGGGGTGGCGACGACCTGCTCGGGGTCGCCCGGCTTCTCGGCCGGTTCGACCTCCTTGACGGTGTCGGAGACGGGCAGGGCGGGCACGACGGCGACGGCCCCGTCCCGTACGGCCTCGATGACGGCGTCCACGGTGTCCACGGGGACGAGCGGGCGGGCCGCGTCGTGGACGAGGACGGTGGTGACGCCCTCGGGGAGCGCGTCGAGCCCGCGCCGTACGGACTCCTGGCGGGTCTCACCGCCGGGCACGACGAGGTAGTCGGTCCGCTCGGGGAGCGCGTGGGCATCGAGGAGGTTCTTGACCTCGGCGGCGCCCTCGGGGGGTGCGACCACGACGACGAGCGAGACCGCGCGGGAGGCGGCCATCGCACGGACGGCGTGGATGAGCATGGGGGTGCCGCTCAGCGTGCGCAGCGCCTTGGGGGCGCCCGGCCCGAGGCGTACGCCCCGGCCGGCCGCCGGGATCACCACGGCGGTACGAGAAGGACGCGCTTCGTCTGACATCGGTTGCACTCCGGCAGGTTTGTTTCCGCGGCCGACATGGGTATGGCCTCACCGTGCCGGACGCTCCGCCTTGACCGGGCCCTTTCCGTGACGACGGTCGAGGCGTGCCGCCCGAGCACTGGGGTTCGGACGGCACAGTGGGGTGCGGGTTCTTTCCCGGCGGTGGGCGTGTGCTCCGCATACGGTGATGCCCGCATGCGTACGCGAACATGCCGCAGGGCCCGACGGCAGCACTGTGTGGATCACAGCACGCCAACGGGCACCGCGGCATCGCTTCACTTGGATACGCGCTCGAATGTCGTCAGAGCACGCTCAGGACGCGAGGACCTCGTCGAGGAGAGCCTCGGCCTTGTCCTCGTTCGTGTTCTCCGCGAGCGCCAGCTCGCTGACCAGGATCTGCCGAGCCTTGGCGAGCATGCGCTTCTCGCCTGCGGAGAGACCCCGCTCGCGCTCGCGCCGCCACAGGTCGCGGACTACTTCGGCGACCTTGATGACATCGCCGGAGGCGAGCTTCTCGAGGTTTGCCTTGTAGCGACGGGACCAGTTCGTCGGCTCTTCGGCGTACGGCGCGCGCAGCACCTCGAAGACCCGGTCCAGCCCGTCCTGACCGACAACGTCGCGAACACCGACGAACTCCGCATTGTCCGCCGGCACGCGAACCGTCAGGTCGCCCTGCGCGACCTTGAGCACCAAGTAGGTCTTGTCCACGCCTTTGATCTGGCGAGTTTCGATGGCCTCGATCAGCGCGGCCCCGTGATGGGGATAGACCACGGTGTCGCCAACCTTGAACGTCATGTGACAGGTACCCCTTCCGTGGCTATCCAGAGTAACACGGATTCAGCTTCTTCTGAATGGCGTTTTCGCAGGTCAGGGCATATCTCGGGGCTTGACAACGGCGCCACGAACGTGCTGCGGAGGGCTTCCGGAAGGCGGTATTCGCAGGTCGGAGCGGCTGCGCGGACGCAGAGAAACCCGCACGTTACACCTACCGGGCGCCCTGCCGAGGAGGCTCAATGTCCCGATTTGTCGGGTTCAGAGAGGGCTTCTTCACCTACTCCGTTCGAGGATCGTCCACCCGTACGGACGCATCACGGGGTGATTCCGTAATTGATCAGTGGACGCGGGAGCGGGATTTTCCGGAGGTACGGCCCGGGGAATGCGGGGTCGCCGCCGAATTGATCAAGGCGGTTATGTGAACAACGGGTCAGTGGGTCGTGATCCGGCCACACCGGCCGACTTCCGACGCGGGCGGGTCGGCGTCCGGCCCGGCGTCCGGGGGTCCTCGGCCGCCCCGCGGCGACACCCCGGGGGCGGTTGGGGGCGGTTAGGGGCGGGTCGGGTGCGGGACGGAGAGTGGGGCTCGGTAACCTAAGCGCGCTGACGCACCTTTAGTCGGCTCTCAGCTCCACAGCCGGTCCGTCAGCTCGTCCGTAAGCCCTGTCCTCAAGCCTGTCCGTACGTCCTAGGAGATGCCGCCGCCGTGAGCCGCAGCCTTCGACGCGGCGCCCTCGCCGCCACCGCCATCGTGTTCTCCATCGCCACGCTCTCCGCCTGTGGGGCGGGCAACGACGCACAGACGCTCGGCGTCCGGCCGGACAACCCCGCCGTCACCGTGGACGACGTCAAGATCCAGAACGCGCTCGTGATCACCCAGCCCGAGGCGGGTGTCAAGGGCCCGGCCGTCGTCTCGGCCACCGTCTTCAACAACGGGGACGCGTCCCAGACCCTCGACGCCATCAGCCTCCCGGGCAGCAACGCCACGGTGAAGCTGAAGGCGGCCGCGGGCACCGGCCCGATCACCGTCCCGGCCGGCGGTTCCGTCGTGATCGGCGGCGCGGGCAACGCCACCGCCACCATCGAGAACGGCTCCGAGGCCGCCCGCAAGGGCGACGCCCAGAAGGTCGTCTTCAAGCTGAGCAAGACCGGCGACGTCGGCATGAACGCCTTCGTCGTCCCGGCGTCGAGCTACTTCAAGGACTTCGGCCCGTCCATCGTCCCGGCCCCGCCGGGCACCACGCCCAGCGCCTCCGCGACGCCCTCGGGCGAGGCCGAGCACGGCGCCGAGCACGGCGAGGAGTCCACGGGCTCCGGCCACTGACACCGCCAGGCACGTGTGAAGGGGCGCCCCCCGGCCGGGGGCGCCCCTTCACACGTACACCGACCCGTCCGTCCCCTGGGGGGCCGGGCGGGGCCGCGACCCCTGAGGGCCGGGCGTGGTTCACGGCCCTTCGGGGCCGGGCGGGGTCTACGGCTCGAACTTGTAGCTCAGGCCTCGGACCGTGACCAGGTAGCGCGGGGCGCCCGGGTCCGGTTCGAGCCCCTCCCCCGCGTGCGCCCCTCGCGCCGCTCGGCCCCGGAGGGCCTCCCGGGCTTCGGGACGCTGTGCCGGACTCCGTCCGGCTCCCCGGGGCCGGGCGGGGCTACGGCTCGAACTTGTAGCCCAGGCCTCGGACCGTGACCAGGTAGCGCGGGGCGCCCGGGTCCGGTTCGATCTTGGCGCGGAGGCGCTTGACGTGGACGTCGAGGGTCTTGGTGTCGCCGACGTAGTCCGCGCCCCACACCCGGTCGATGAGCTGCATACGGGTCAGCACGCGGCCCGCGTTGCGCAGGAGCATCTCCAGGAGGTCGAACTCCTTCAGCGGCAGGTCGACCTTGCCGCCCGCGACCGTCACCACGTGGCGGTCGACGTCCATGCGGACCGGGCCGGCCTCCAGGGCCGCGGGGGTGACCTCCTCCGGCTCCCCCCGGCGGCGCAGGACCGCGCGGATGCGGGCGACCAGCTCCCGCGAGGAGAAGGGCTTCGTGACGTAGTCGTCGGCTCCTATCTCCAGCCCGACGACCTTGTCGATCTCGCTGTCCTTGGCGGTCACCATGATCACCGGGACGTTCGAGCGGCCGCGCAGCTGTCGGCACACCTCGGTGCCGGGCAGCCCCGGGAGCATCAGGTCGAGGAGTACCAGATCGGCCCCGTTGCGCTCGAACTCGTCGAGACCGTCGGGCCCGGTCGCCGCCACGGCGACCTCGAAGCCTTCCTTGCGAAGCATGTAGGACAGGGCGTCGCTGAAGGATTCCTCATCCTCGACGACGAGCACTCGGGTCACGGAAGGACCTCCGGGGCAGGAAGCGGTTCGGTCATGAGATCAGGGGTGGAGGACGAGACGGGCCGGCGGGCCCGTACGGTGCCCGCCTCCGGCAGCCGCAGGGTGAAGGTGGAGCCCTGACCCTCGGTGCTCCAGACGGTGACCTCCCCGCCGTGGGAGGCGGCCACGTGCTTGACGATGGCCAGACCGAGTCCCGTACCGCCGGTGGCACGGGAGCGGGCCGGGTCGACCCGGTAGAAGCGCTCGAAGATCCGCTCGCGGTCCTTCTCGGAGATGCCGATGCCCTGGTCGGTCACGGCTATCTCGATCAGGTCGCCGCCGGGCGCCGCGATGGTGCGGGCGGCGATGCCCACCCTCGTCCGGGCCGGTGAGTAGTTGACGGCGTTCTCCACGAGGTTGCCGAGGGCGGCGGCGAGCTGGCCGCGGCTGCCCCAGACGTGCAGGTCGGCGGCGCCGCCGGAGACCATGGTGATCTGCTTGGTGGAGGCGGTGTGCCGGGAGCGGTCGATCGCCTCGGCGACGAGTTCGTCCACGGACACCGGCTCGGAGTCTTCGAGCGGGTCGTCGTTCTGCACGCGGGAGAGGTCGATCAGCTCCTGTACGAGGTTGGTGAGGCGGGTCGCCTCTATCTGCATCCGGCCGGCGAAGCGGGTGACCGCCTCGGGGTCGTCCGATGCGTCCATGACCGCCTCGGAGAGCAGGGAGAGCGCGCCCGTGGGGGTCTTGAGCTCATGGCTCACATTGGCGACGAAGTCCCGTCGTACCGCCTCGATACGGCGGGCCTCGGTGAGGTCCTCGACCAGGAGCAGCACCAGCCGTGAGCCCAGCGGGGCGACCCGGGCGGAGACGGCGAGGGCCTCTCCGCGCCCGCTGCCGCGCCGCGCCAGGTCCAGCTCGACCTGGCGTATCTCCCCGTCCCGGCGCGTGTCGCGGGCCATGTTGAGCATGGGCTCGATGGCCAGCTTGCCGCCCCGGACCAGGCCGAGGGCGTACGCCGCCGAGCTGGCCTTCACCACGGAGTCGCTCTCGTCGAGGACGACCGCGGAGGAGCGCAGCACGGACAGCACGGTGTCGACGCCGGGCGGGAGCACGGCGTCGGTGTGCAGGGAGGTACGGGTGGGCCTGGCCTGGTCGCGCTCGCTCCAGCGGAACGCCAGCATGGCGATCACGCCGGTGCACACTCCGGCGATCGCGGCCAATGCGGCGACTGCCGCGTTCACGTCCATGCCAACCAGGTTATGCGGGCGGAGGGACACTCTCCCAGCCGTCCGAGTGGCTACTCGAACACTCGTCGCTCAGAGTTCACTGTGTAGACGGGGCCGGTTCATTTGCCCCGGACCGGACGGTGGCGCGTGTAGCCCAGAGTTCACCTGGGGGAAAGTGCCGGTTCATGTGTGGGGGTGGAACCGGACGCGTAGGGGGCCGAACGTGGGAGCGTGGGGGTTCCGAGCCCCACCCGGACCCCGGAGCTTTGCGTAGAGAGGGACAGCCCATGCGGGACGCGTACCACGAGGAACTGGACTCGATCGGCGAGAGCCTGGTCGAGATGGCCCGACTTGTCGGGTCGGCCGTCGGGCGCGCCACGACGGCGATGCTCGACGCGGATCTGAAGCTCGCGGAGAGCGTGATCGCGGCGGACCAGAAGGTCGACGACCTGCAGCACGACCTGGAGGCACGCGCGATCGCGCTGCTCGCGCGGCAGCAGCCGGTCGCGACGGATCTGCGGATAGTGGTGACCTCGCTGCGGATGAGCGCCGACCTGGAGCGCTCGGGTGACCTGGCGCAGCACGTGGCGAAGCTGGCGCGGCTGCGGTTCCCGGACTTCGCGGTGCCGCGTGACCTGCACGCGACCATCCTGGAGATGGGGCAGCTGGCGCAGCGCCTGATGGCGAAGGCGGCGGAGGTCATCATCACGAAGGACGTCGACCTGGCGCTCCAGCTGGAGCAGGACGACGACGAGATGGACCTGCTGCACCGGACGCTGTTCCAGCACCTGATCGACGACCGGTGGAAGCACGGCATCGAGACGGCGGTGGACGTGACGCTGCTCGGCCGGTACTACGAGCGGTTCGCCGACCACGCGGTGTCGGTGGCGAAGCGGGTCGTGTACCTGGTGACGGGTGAGCACGCGGACGAGCTGCAGGCGTCGGACGCGCCGGTGGAGGGCGCGTAGGTCCTGGCGCGGGCCGGTCGGGCGGCGCGGGCGCCGATGCGCCGTTGATGCGCCGGTCCGACTGGGCATGCAATGGGGGGAGGCGACGCACGCCTCGAAAGAGAGGGACCCCATGGCCGAATCCCCGATGACGACGACCGACTCCGACGCGGAGGCCCCGCGCGAGGCGGTGTTCCTGCCGCTGCTCGGCGCCTGCGGCTGCGGTTCGGGCTGCGGTTGCGGCTGCCAGTCGGGCGCGCCCTGCCAGTGCGGGGGCTTCACGGGCTGACGGCGAGGGGGCGGGGCGCGGACGGTTCCGCACCCCGCCCCCACTCCCCCTGCTTCCCCCCGCTTCCCCCTGCGTCTCAGACGTCGAGTACGCCGACGGTCTCGCCGCCGCTGACCTCGCCGGTCGTACGGAAGCCGAGTCGGCGGTAGAAGGCGCCGGGGCCGTTCTCGCCCGGCTCCCACGTCACGTACATCTGCGGTGTTCCGCGCCGCCGGAGCTCGTCGCGTACGGAGTCGACGGCGAACCGGCCGTACCCCTTGCCCTGGGCGTCGGCGGAGATGTTGAGGCGCCAGAGTCCGCTGCGGCGGTCGGCGGGGTCCTTCTCCTCGTCCCAGGGGAGGTCGATGAAGGCCATCAGGAAGCCGACGAGCGTGTCGCCGTCGAAGACGAGGCGCGGCCAGGCGCCCTCCCCGAAGGCGTACGCCTGGGCGAGGGACCGCACGACGGGGGCGACGTTGCGCTCCTGGTGGGGGTGGACGCGCAGGGCGACGGCGGCGTCGACGTTGGCGGGGGTGACCCGCTCCAGGCGCAGCGAGGTGCTGTGGGGGGTGCTCATGGCCTGGACGGTAACGCCTCCACGGGATGGCCGCGGCGGATTGTCGGACCCGGGCCCGGGGGCTGCCCCGGCACGGCACAAGGCCCCCACCGGCGTGAACTTCCGCGGGCAGGGGCCTTGAGGGTGCGTCAGGGTTACTTCTTGCCCTGGTTCTTCACGGCCTCGATGGCCGCGGCGGCCGCGTCCGGGTCGAGGTAGGTGCCGCCCGGGTTGAGCGGCTTGAAGTTCTCGTCGAGCTCGTAGGACAGGGGGATGCCCGTCGGGATGTTGAGGCCCGCGATGGCCGCGTCCGAGACGCCGTCGAGGTGCTTGACCAGGGCACGGAGGCTGTTGCCGTGGGCGGCGACCAGGACCGTGCGGCCGGTGAGGAGGTCCGGGACGATGGCGTCGTACCAGTAGGGGAGCATCCGCTCGACGACGTCCTTGAGGCACTCGGTCCGCGGGCGCAGCTCCGGCGGGATCGTCGCGTAACGGGCGTCGCGCGCCTGCGAGTACTCGTTGTCGTCGGACAGGACCGGCGGCGGGGTGTCGTACGAGCGGCGCCACAGCATGAACTGCTCCTCGCCGAACTCGGCGAGCGTCTGCGCCTTGTCCTTGCCCTGGAGGGCGCCGTAGTGGCGCTCGTTGAGGCGCCAGGAGCGGTGGACCGGGATCCAGTGGCGGTCCGCGGACTCCAGCGCGAGCTGTGCCGTGCGGATGGCGCGCTTCTGGAGGGAGGTGTGGAGCACGTCGGGCAGCAGGCCGGCGTCCTTGAGCAGCTCGCCGCCGCGCGTCGCCTCCTTCTCGCCCTTGGCGGTGAGGTTCACGTCCACCCAACCGGTGAACAGATTCTTCTCGTTCCACTCGCTCTCGCCGTGGCGGAGGAGGATCAGCTTGTACGGTGCGTCGGCCATGCGTACGAGCCTAATCGACCTCTGACGATTGACGCGCGTCGTCAATTGGCTGGCGTCCGACGGGTGAGATACGTAAGTTACGGAAGCCAGAAGCAGGGCTTACGTACAGCAGGGGGCGGCCTCACATGTCCATCGACTCGCTCAGACGATCGGCGCGGGCGACGGTCTCCGGACTCCCCCAGGGCTTCTGGTGGCTCTGGCTGTCGACCCTGGTCAACAGGACCGGTGCTTTCGTCCTCACGTTCCTCTCGCTCTACCTGACGGTGGAGCTCGGGCACTCCGCCTGGTTCGCCGGGCTCGTCGTCGCCCTCCACGGCCTCGGCGGCGTCGCCGGTTCGCCGCTGGGCGGCGCGCTCACCGACCGCTGGGGCCGGCGCCCCACCATGGTCACCATGCACCTCGGCGCCGCCGCCTGCGCCGCCGCCCTCGCCGTCGTCACCAGCGCCTGGGCCATCGCCGTCGTCGTCCTCCTCATGGGCGTCGCCATGCAGGCCGTCCGCCCCTCCATCAACGCCACCATCGCCGACATG
Organism: Streptomyces sp. NPDC016459; assembly: GCF_040632845.1. Lineage (NCBI taxonomy): Bacteria > Bacillati > Actinomycetota > Actinomycetes > Kitasatosporales > Streptomycetaceae > Streptomyces > Streptomyces sp. NPDC016459. The sequence goes on along the minus strand of NZ_JBEYCR010000014.1, from coordinate 63,315 downwards.
GTCCCCGCCCACGACGTGCGCAGGGCCTACGCCCTCAACTACTGGGCCCTCAACCTCGGCTTCGCCATCGCCTCCATCGGCGGCGGCGCCGCGATCTTCCTCGGCTACCGCACCCTCTTCGTCGTCGACGCCGTCGCCACCGTGCTGTGCGCCGTCATCGTCTTCCTGCGGCTCCCCGAGACCCGGCCCGAGGCGCGCGTCGACACGGCGGGCGAGCCGGTCGTCGAGGCCGAGGTCAGCATGTTCACCGTGCTGCGCGACGCCCCTTTCCGCACCCTCGTCCTGCTCAACCTGCTGGTCTGCGTCGTCTTCACCGCCCCCTGGATCGGCCTGCCCCTCACCATGGCGGGCCAGGGCCTCTCCCCCTCCTCCTACGGCGTCGTCATCGCCGTCAACGGCATCGTGATCGTCGGCTTCCAGCTGCTCGTCAACAGGCTGACCGAGAAGCACTCACCGGTCCTCCTGCTGAGCCTCTCCTCTCTCCTGTTCGCCGTCGGCACCGGCGCCACCGCCCTCGCCGGCTCCTCCGTGGCCTTCGCCGTGACCGTGGTCGTCTGGACCGTCGGCGAGATGATCCACGTCCCGACGAACGCCGCCGCCACCGCGCGCCTCGCCCCCGAGCACGCGCGGGGCCGCTACCAGGGCGTGATGGGCATGTCCTGGGCCGTCGCCGGTTTCGTCGCCCCCATCGCGGCCGGTGCGATCGTCGACGGCCCCGGCCCAGGCGTCCTGTGGGCGGCGACGGCCGCGATCGGCGTCCTCGCCGCCGTCGGCTACCTCACCCGCCTGCGCACCGCTCTCACGGACGACGACCACGCCGCCGACGACTCCTACGGCGCGGACAAGGCGGACGACATCGACCCGGCGGTGGCCGCTCCCACCGTCACCCCGAAGGACCAGGACACCGTCAACGCCTGAACTCCCGCCGCGCCTCGTACGGGTACGGCGTGATCAGTCAGTCGGCCCGTCGCCGTCGGACTTCCGCGTCAGGTTCCTGAACGCGTCGAGGTTCCGGGTCGACTCGCCGCGCGAGACCCGCCACTCGTACTCGCGGCGGATCGCCGACGCGAACCCGAGCTCCAGGAGCGTGTTGAAGTCGCCGTCCGCGGCTTCGAGGACCGAGCCGAGCAGCCGGTCCAGTTCCTCGGGAGTGACGGCGGACAGCGGCAGCTTGCCGGCCAGATAGACGTCACCGAGGCCGTCGACCGCGTAACTCACCCCGTACAGCTTGAGGTTGCGTTCGAGGAGCCAGCGGTGGACGCCCGCCTCGTTCTCGTCGGGGTGGCGGATGACGAAGGCGTTGAGCGAGAGCGAGTGACGGCCCGCGCGCAGCGACAGCGTCGTGAACAGTTTGCGTGTGCCGGGGAGTTTGACCACGTACGAGCCCGGTTCCGGGGACTCCCACTCCAGTTCCGCGTCCTTGAACGTGTCCTCGACGATCCGCCGGACGTCTTCAGCCTCAGCCATGGGGGGAGCGTACGCGACGGCGGTTCTCGCGCAGCCGATGGTCGTGCATGGCCGCCGTGTACACGTCCGCCGTCCCCGACGCGGCCGTGTCCCAGCCGAAGGAGCCGGCGTGCCGGGCCGCCGCCGCGCCCATCCGGTCGGACAGGGACGGGTCCGCCACGAACCGGCCCAGCGCGCGGGCGTAGTCCGCCGGATCGTGCCCCCGCACGAGGAAACCGGTCACGTCGTCCCGTACGGCGACGGGCAGGCCGCCGACCGCCGCCGCGACGACCGGGGTGCCGGCCGCCTGCGCCTCGATCGCCACCAGGCCGAAGGACTCGCTGTACGAGGGCATGACGAGGACGCTCGCCGCGCGGAACCAGTCGGCGAGCCGGTCCTGGCCCACCGGCGGGTGGAAGCGCACGAGGTCCGCGATGCCGAGCCGCGCGGCCAGCTTGTGCAGCCCCTCCGGCTTCGCGAGGCCGCTGCCGCTCGGCCCGCCGACCACCGGCACGATCATGCGCGAGCGCAGCGAGGGGTCCTGTTCCAGGAGCACCGCGGCGGCCCGCAGCAGGATGTCCGGGGCCTTCAGCGGCTGTATGCGGCCGGCGAAGACCGGGATGAAGGCGTCCTGCGGCAGCCCGAGCCGGGCCCGGGCGGCGGCGCGACCGTCGGCGGGACGGAAGTGGTCGAGGTTGACGCCGGGGTGCACAACCGCGATCTTGCCGGGGTCGGCCTCGTAGAACCGGGCCAGCTCGTCGGCCTCCTCGGCCGTGTTCGCGATCAGCCGGTCGGCCGCGGAGACGATCTGCGTCTCGCCGATCACCCGGGCCGCGGGCTCGGGCGTGTCGCCCTCGGCGAGCGCCGCGTTCTTGACCTTCGCCATGGTGTGCATGGCGTGGACGAGCGGCACGCCCCAGCGCTCGGCGGCGAGCCAGCCGACGTGTCCGGAGAGCCAGTAGTGGGAGTGGACGAGGTCGTAGTGGCCCGGACGGTGGCCCGCCCACGCCCGCATCACGCCGTGCGTGAAGGCGCAGAGCTGGGCCGGCAGCTCCTCCTTGGCCAGACCCTCGTACGGGCCGGCGTCCACGTGCCGTACGAGCACGCCGGGGGTCAGCTCCACGACCGGGGGGAGACCGCCCGTCGTGGCCCGGGTGAAGATCTCCACCTCGATGTCGATGGCGGCGAGACGTTTCGCCAGTTCGACGATGTAGACGTTCATGCCGCCCGCGTCCCCGGTGCCCGGCTGGTGCAGCGGGGACGTGTGGACGCTGAGCATGGCCACGCGGCGGGGGGTCCGGTTCCGGCCGGGGAGCCGGAGCCTGGATGGTGCCGGGTGCCGGTGCCGGGTACCGGCGAACCGGGACACGTACTGGCTCACGTCGGCGGTCCTTCCGCTGGGGGGCCTGGGTCGGGCATGGCACGCCGGAGGGCGCGGTCCGTCCTTCAGCCGCCACAACACCGGAATGGCACCTTTCATTTCCGGTGGGTGGGGCGCTTTGCCAAGTCATTACCGGCGGGGGGCTCGGGGCCGGGCGACCGCGGGGCAGGGGGCGGCCGCCCCAGGACTGGCCTCGCAGTGGGCGCCCCCCCCACGCCCAGCCCCGCGGTCGGCGCCCTCGCGCAGGGGCACCCCGGGCCCCGGCCTCCCGGTCGGCGCCCGTGCGCAGGACCGGCCGCTCCGGGCCCCGGCCTCCCCGTCGGCGCCCCCGCGGCCTCCTCTACGCTCATGACATGGCCCCGCGCACCACCCGCCCCGTCGGCACCCCGACCCGTGGGACCACCAACCCCAACCGGCTGCGCCGCATGGACCGCTGGATCGCCGCCGTCCACGGACCCGCCCTGCGCCGCTCCCCCGAACCGCCCGTCGCCGTGGACCTCGGGTACGGGGCCGCCCCCTGGACCGCCGTCGAACTCCTCGCCCGGCTGCGCACCGCCGACCCCCGCACCCGCCTGTACGGCATCGAGATCGAACCCGCCCGCGTCGAGGCCGCGAAGCCGTACGAGCACGAGGGCCTCTCCTTCCTGCACGGCGGCTTCGAGGTGCCGGTGCCCGGCCGCGCGTCCCTGATCCGGGTGGCGAACGTGCTGCGCCAGTACGACGAGGAGCAGGTCGCGGCCGTGTGGCGGCGGCTGTGCGAGCGGCTGGCGCCCGGCGGGCTGCTCGTGGAGGGCACCTGCGACGAGATCGGCCGCCGGCACGTGTGGGTGGCGCTCGACCGGAGCGGGCCGCGCACGGTGACCTTCGCGACCCGGCTCGGTTCGCTGGACCGCCCGTCGGACCTGGCGGAGCGCCTGCCGAAGGCACTGATCCACCGCAACGTGCCGGGCGAGCCGGTGCACGCGTTCCTGCGGGACTTCGACCGGGCGTGGGCGGCGGCCGCCCCGTACGGCTCGCTCGGCGCGCGGCAGCGGTGGATCCGCTCCGTCCGCGACCTGGCGGCGGACTGGCCGCTGACGGACGGTCCCCGGCGGTGGCGCCAGGGCGAGGTGACGGTGCGGTGGGAGGCGCTGGCGCCGCGGGAGTGAGGGCCGGCGGATCGGGTGACCAAGGGCACGGGGTGACGCGGTTCCGGGAGCCTTTCCCCAACTCCCGCTGAATTTCCGTTCCACCGGGAACGCCCCGCCCGCCTCACCCGTCCCAAGGAGGGGGAGGAGGCCCGACGGGCCCCGGTTTCCCCTGTTACTTTCCGGTCTCACATGGCACTATCGCCATCGTTGACATCACGTTACTGACGGTAAATCAGATGTGGCCGTCCAAAAGGGGTAGCCAGTGAACCGACGCCGCCACGCCACCGCCGCGATCACCATGATCTGCGCCTTGACCGTGCTGGCCTCTCCCGCACTGACCCTCCAGGCCGCCGCCGCTCCCCTCCCTCCTCCGCCGCCGAAGAAGAGCCTGGAGCAGGTACGCCAGGAGATCGACGCCCTGTACCGGCAGGCCGCCGTCGCCACCGACGCGTACAACCTCGCGGAGGAGAAGACCGAGGAGCAGTCCGCCGAGATCGTCCGGGTCGCCCGGATGATCGTGGAGGGCCGCGCGAAGATCGAGGCGCTCAAGGCCAGGGCCGGCGCCTCCGCCCGTGCCCAGTACCGCAACGGCGGGCTTCCCGACGGCGCGCAGCTCGTCCTCACCGACGACCCGCAGCTCTTCCTCGACGCGGCGGGACGGCTCAAGGCCGGAGCGAAGGCCACCACCGACCTCCTCGGCGAGATGAACCGCACCCAGGCCCAGTTGGACGTCTACGCCGAGGACGCGGGCGCCAACTGGACCAAGCTGGAGGCCCACCGCATCCGGCAGGCCCAGGCGAAGAAGCAGATCGACGAGAAGATCGCCGCCGCGAAGAAGCTGGAGTCAGAACTCGCCGCCGAGGAGCGGGTGCGGCTGCGGCGCCTCGAGGAGCAGGAGCGGCAGCGGGCCCAGACGACCTGGCTCGGCACCGGTGTCCTCACCGGCCTGACGGCCGACGCGACGCCGGACGCCGCGAAGGCGATCGCGTTCGCGACGGCCCAGATCGGCAAGCCGTACGTGTGGGGGGCGGAGGGACCGGGGTCGTACGACTGCTCGGGGCTGACCCAGAGCGCCTGGGGCGCGGCCGGCCGGCCGATCCCGCGCACCTCGCAGGAGCAGTGGCGCCTGCTGCCGCGCGTGGCCGTCGAGGACATGCAGCCGGGTGACCTGATCGTCTACTTCGCGGACGCGAGCCACATCGGGATGTACGTCGGGAACGGCACGATGGTGCACGCCCCCCGCCCGGGACGGGACGTGACGCTGGCGGGAGCGGGCTCGATGGAGATCTTGGGAGTCGTACGCCCGGCCTGAACCGAAGCGGACCGGCGCCTGCGACCCGGGGCGACCCGGGGTGACCGTGCGGCGCCCCAGGCGACCGCGTGGCAACCGTGTGGCACCCCGAGGCGACCGCGTGGCGACCGGGGGGCGACCATGCGGCGCCCCAACGCGACCGCGTGACGCCTGGAGGCAAGGGCGTGGCGCCCGGAGGCGACCCCCGTGGCCCTCCGGACGGCGGACCGCCACCCCCCGCGTGACCTTTCTCATTGCCGCCGACGCCCTCCCGCACGGCGTACGGCGGCAAGTACCTCCCCTTCCGCGGCATATGCCAATCCCGCCACGGTCGCTCTCCCCCTGACCACCATTCCGCTGCGCACCGCCCTACCGCTAGGGTCCGGGACGGGCGGGACGCCACCCGGCGCCCCGCGCACCCTCGGGGGGAGAGAAGGAAGACCGGACCGATGCCCGTATCGCTACCGCGTCAGAGAGTCGTCTCTGCAGCTGCGGGACCCGGCGAGGCCACCCCCATGGACGCCACCGCTATGACAGGCACAGTCACAGGTACCGACCGCACCGATCTCACTCTCCTGGTCGTCGAGGACGACCCGGCGGGTGCCCTCGCCGTACCCCGGCTCCTCGACGCGGCCGACGCCTTCGGCACCCGGGTCCGCATCCGTACCGCCCGCAACCTCACCGAGGCCGAGCGGCTCCTCACCGACGACGTCCACTGCGTCCTCGTCGACCTCTCCCTGCCCGGCCCCCGCGCCGCCGCGGGCGACGACCCGCTCGCCCCGCTCCGGCACATCCTGCGCCTCGCCCCGCGCCACGCCGTCCTCGCCCTCGCGGCGTCCGCCGACGCGGAGCTGGCGGCCGAAGCGGTACGGGTCGGGGCCCAGGACCACCTCTTCCGCGAGGAACTCGACGGGCGGCTGCTCAGCCGGGCCATCCGGTACGCCGTGGAACGCAAGCGGGCCGACGCCGTCCAGGTGAAGCTGGCCGAGTCGCGGCTGCGGGCCCAGGAGAACGCCCGCCTGGAGCGCGGACTGCTCCCCACGCCCCTCCTGGAGGGCTCCGACCTGCGGTTCGCGGCGCACTACCGGCCCGGCCGCTCCCGCGCCCTGCTCGGCGGCGACTTCTACGACACGGTGCGTACGCCCGACGGCACCGTCCACGCCATGATCGGCGACGTCTGCGGACACGGCCCCGACGAGGCCGCCCTCGGCGTCGAGCTGCGCATCGCGTGGCGGGCCCTGACCTTCGCGGGGCTGTGCGGGGACGAGCTGCTCTCGACGATGCAGCAGGTCCTGGAGCACGAGCGGGAGAGCGACGAGATCTTCGCGACCCTCTGCACCGTCGACATCGCGCCCGACGGACGCCGGGCCGGCATGTGCCTGGCCGGCCACCCGTCGCCCCTGATCGCCCGGCAGGGACGGGCGGCACGACTGCTCCCGTACGAGGACGGCGGCCCGGCCCTCGGTCTGCTGCCGCGCGCCCGCTGGCCACGGCGGCAGGTCGAGCTGGGCGGGGCGTGGAGCCTGCTCATGTATACGGACGGTCTGATCGAGGGCCGCTCGGCGGGGCCCGGCTCGCCGCGCCTCGGTCAGGACGGGATGGTCGGGATGATCAACCGGCAGCTTGCCGCGGGCCTGCGGGGCGAGGAGCTCCTGGAGGCGGCGGTCACGGAGGTCCGGTCGCTGAACGGCGGCGAGCTGACGGACGACGTCGCGGTCCTGGCCCTGGAACGGGACAGGACCCGGGGATAGCCCCGGGCCCCGCACCTGCGTTTTCCGCTGGACTTCCGTGGTCGCTACCGACCGCCGTTGTACGGGCCGTACGGTCCGTCGCTGCTGGAGCCGCCGCCGCGGCGGCCGCCGCGGCCTCCGCCGGAGACCTGCGCGAGCGCGGGGCGTACGTCCACCATGAAGACGATGGCGGCGATCACGCCGGCGATCTGCAGGAACAGCATCGGCAGCAGCAGGTTCACGACGAGGTTGATGCCCAGGATGATCAGCCAGAACCTCTTCGTCTGCTTCTCGGCGGCGCGGTACGCGTCCTCGCGCGCCATGGCGGCGAAGACGAGCGCGGCGACGGCGAAGCCGGTGAAGAGGAGAAAGACCACCAGGGAGAGAAGGGAGTCGAATCCCGCGCGCAACATGCTGAGCACCGCCTAGAGAAGAGGGGAAGAGCGCCTCGCGGTCAAGGTACCCGCTCCGACGCCTTGGATACCCGTATCAGTGCCCGGTCCTACTTCTCGTCGGCGGCGACGGGCGCCTTCTTGGCGGAGGCCTTACGGGTGGCGGGCTTCCTGACGGTCGCCTTCGAGGCCGAGTCGGTGTCGGTGTCGGCGGCGTCCGCGACCGACGCGTCGGCCCTGTCCCCGGCCCTGTCCTCGTCGGCCTTCTCGTCCGGCTCGACGACGACGGCGATCTCGACGATCTCCTCGGCGACCCCGCCCCGCCAGGCCTTGACGGCCTCCTCGCCGTGGGCGGCGACCTCCTCGTACCTCTCCCGGGCCTTGACCGCGTACTCGGCGGCGACGCCGACGCCGCGCATGGCGAGGTCCTGGGCCGTCTCACCGAGCTTCTTGAGGTCGGTGTCGAGACCGCCGACGACATCGGCGAACCTCGACTGCACGGTGGCCTGGGCCTCCTTGGCCTGGGCGGCCACCTTCTCCTGCACGACCTTGGGATCGGTCTTCCGTACGGCCTCGATCCGGGCGGGGGCCTCGGCGGCGATCTGCTCGATCAGGCCGGGGACCTTCTTGGCCTGCTGCACGGCGAGGTCGGCGGTGCCGGCGGCGAAGTAGAGAGGGGTACGCAGTTCGTCGATGATGGGCATGCTGGTGGTCCTCCCGGATATGACGTACGGGCGAGCTACTTCAGGGGCGTTTCGGCATCGGGCGCGTCGGTGGACGACCCGGGGGCCGCGTCGGCGGCCGGCCCGGGGGCCTCGTCGGCGTGGGCGTCGGCTGCTGCGGCGGCAGCGGCGTGTGCTGCGGCGGCCTCCGCGTCGGTTGTCGCGGCAGCGTGTGCTGCGGCGGCTGCCTCGGCGGCGTTCTCCTTGCGGAAGGAGTCGTAGATCTGGAGCAGCACCTGCTTCTGCCGCTCGTTGATCGAGGGATCGGCCAGGATGACGGCGCGCGTCTCCAGCTCGTCCCGCTCCTTCTCGTCGAGGATCCCGGCCCGTACGTAGAGCGTCTCGGCGGAGATCCGCAGGGCCTTCGCGACCTGCTGCAACACCTCGGCGCTCGGCTTCCGCAGCCCGCGCTCGATCTGACTCAGGTACGGATTCGACACCCCGGCGGCGTCGGCGAGCTGCCGCAGGGACAACTGTGCGGTCCTCCGCTGCTCACGGAGGTACTCACCGAGATTGCCGACGTTGAGCGATGCCATGCCCCGACCATGCCAGCCTTTGCTAACTATTGCAAGCAGCCGCTTGCAGGAGTCGCCCCTCCCTGAGGCCCTGCCGCGCCGTGCCAGCATGGGGCCGACGCCGACGGGGAGGCCACACATGCCGGTGGAACGCGCAGGGCGGGACAAGGACATGCCGTACACGGAGAAGGGCGGCGCGGCGGTACGCGTACCCGCGCCGGCCTCGGCCGACGAGGCCGGAGGGGCGGACGCGGTGAGCCCCCGGCGGCGCGCGGAGGTGCTCGACGAGACGGGCGCTACGGCGGGCGGGCGGCGCGCGGAGGTGCTCGACGAGACGGGTGGTGCGGCGGGTCGGCGGCGTTTCTCCGGGTCCGCGACCGGGGACGAGCGGGAGATGCTCGTCGGGTGCCTGGCGGACCAGCGCGCGACCCTGGTCCTGAAGTGCGCGGCCTGGAGGGGGCGCGGGCGGCGGAGTTGGGCCGGCGGGCGGTCGAGCCGTCCACCTTGTCGCTGCTCGGCCTGATCCGGCACCTCACCGACGTCGAACGCCGCTGGTTCGGGCAGGTCCTGGCCGGCCGGGACGACGCCGGTCCGCTCTGGTCCTCCGCCGATGACCCGGACGGCGACTTCGACGGCGCCGCACCGGACCCCGCGAACATCGGGGCCGCCTGGGAGGCCTGGCGTACGGCGGTGGACTTCGCCGACCGCTTCACGACCGAGGCCCCGGACCTCGACGTCTCGGGCCACGACGGCTGGCGTGGCACGGTGTCCCTCCGCTGGGTCCTGATCCACATGATCGAGGAGTACGCCCGCCACAACGGCCACGCGGACCTCCTCCGCGAACGGATCGACGGCACCCGGGGCCTGTGACGCTCCCACCACGGGAGGCGCTTCTCACCCCGCCCAGGCGGCGAGCGCCTCGTAGTCCGGCTCCGTGAGCCCGCGCTCGGGATCCGTCGCACCCACCCAACCATCCGCTTCCCGATAATCCGTGACGGATCGATTTTCGTTATCCTGGCCGGTATGACTGCCATGGCGCCCACCCGCACCGAGCCCGACCTCTCCTACCTCCTCGACCACACCAGTCACGTCCTGCGGACCCGGATGGCCGCCGAGCTCGGTGCGATCGGGCTCACCCCCCGGATGCACTGTGTCCTCGTCCACGCCCTGGAGGAGGAGCGCACCCAGGCGCAGCTCGCGGAGATCGGCGACATGGACAAGACGACCATGGTGGTCACCGTCGACGCCCTGGAGAAGGCCGGGCTCGCCGAGCGCAGGCCGTCGAGCATCGACCGTCGGGCGCGGATCATCGCCGTGACCGAGGCGGGGGCGAAGGTCGCCCGGGAGAGCCAGAAGATCGTCGACGGCGTCCATCAGGGAGCCCTCTCCTCCCTCCCGGACACCGAGCGGACCGTCCTCCTGCGCGCCCTGAACCAGCTGGTCACCGGGCATCTGGAGACCCCCGTCGAGGGCCCGAGGACGACCCGCCGGGCGCGGCAGCGCGGCTAGGGGGTCCCCGAGGGCGTCCCTGTCGACGTCCCCGAGGTCGCGATCGGCCTGCGCAGGTCGTCGCGTATCCGGGCGGTCGTCGCCGCCGCCAGTTCGAGTGCGCTGCTCGGGGTGAACGCGACCGCGACGGTGGTGTTGGCGTCACCCCAGCCGCACACGGTCTCCTGCTCCACCGTCGTACAGCGGAACTCGACGTCCGAGCCGGGGACGCGGATCGTTCTGGGCGGTTCGACGACGGTCTCGTTGCCCGTCACCGTCATGGCCCTGATCAGGGCGTCCCGATCCCCCTCCGGGTCCTTGTACCGACCGGAAGAGCCGTACACCTCCACCGTCCGGAACAGGGGAGGCGTGTCGTGGGCGGTGTTGGTGACGGTGTAGTCGGCGGTGAAGTGCGTGGAATCCCTCTGGCTCTCGCTGTCCGGTTGCGGGACCGGAGGAAGGCGGTACTCGATGTCCCATCCGTACGCGCCCCCCACTATCGACTCGGCAATGACGAGCTCGTGCGTGGCCTTGGGGAAGGATTCGTCCGAGCCCGAGCCCGAGCCCGAGCCCGCCGACGCGTAGATGCCGTAGCCCGCACCCCCGAGCACGATCAGGGCTCCGGCCACGCCCGCGGCGAGGGTTCCCGCGCGGCTCCTCTCCGGCGGCGCGCCCACGGGCCGAGACCCGGCGGACGGCACGGCGGCGACGGTCTCGACGCCGGCGGTGTCCCGGTCGATCGGCGCGGCGGCCGACCCGGCGGTCGGCGTCGGCCCGGCAGGGGCGGGTGACACGGCCTGGGCGACAGGCAGCGTCGGCGGATGTGCGGCCGGATCCACAATCGCGTCCGGAACCCTGCCCGCCGCCGCGTCCGGCGCGAACACGTCCAGCAGCCCCCGGGGCGTCGGCCTGCTCGCCGGGTCCTTGGCCAGACAGGCGGCGACCACCGGCCGCATCGCCCGGGGCAGGGCGGACAGGTCCGGCGGCTCGTGCACCGCCCGGTACATCAGCGCCATCGGGGAGCCCTCCCCGAACGCCTGGCCACCGGCCGCCGCGACCAGCACCGCACCCAGCGCGAACACATCGGCGGGCCCGCCGACCTCGAGTCCCTGCGCCTGCTCGGGAGCCAGGAAGCCCGGCGTACCGAAGGCCGCTCCCGTGGAGGTCAGCCGGGTCGACTCCAGCGCCCGGGCGATGCCGAAGTCCAGCACTCGCGGACCGTCGTCGGCCATGATGATGTTGCCCGGCTTGAGGTCCCGGTGGATCAGGCCGCAGGCGTGGATGGCCTGGAGCGCTTCCGCCAGCGCCGCACCGAGCTGCCGCAGCGGGGCCTCGGCCATCGGCCCCCGGCGCGCGACCAGCCCGGACAGCGTCGGCCCCGCGATGTACGCGGTCGCAAGCCAGGGCGCCGCCGCGTCCGGGTCGGCGTCGACGACCTGTGCCGTATGGAACCCTCCGACCCTGCGGGCCGCGTCGACCTCGGCACGGAACCGGGCGCGGAAATGCGGGTCCACGGCCAGCTCGGGGCGGGCCACCTTCACGGCCACGGTACGTCCGCCCCGGGACCGCGCCAGGTACACCGTGCCCATGCCGCCCGCACCCAGCTCACGCTCCACGACGTAGTCACCGATGCGCTCCGGCAGGTCCACGCCCACGCCGTCCACCCCCAAGCCCCTTGCGGCACGCCCCCGTTGGAATGCCGTCGCACAGTATGGCCGACCCCCTCCGGGGCGCTCCCCTCGCGCCTCGCCGCCGAGCCGGGCCGCCTCGGTCCGTCCCCGCCCTTCGTTCCGTAAAAAATAGTCTGCAACAAAACCATCTGCTAGTGTCTTTCCTGCTGCCCCCTCGAACAGGAGTGACCCTCATGTCCGCGCCCCGCCCCGCCTCTCGCGCCACTTCCCGCCCCCTCGCCCCCCAGCTCGCTCTCGGCGTCCTCGCCACCGGCATGCTCATGACGGTCCTCGACGGCAGCATCGTCACCGTCGCGATGCCCGCCATCCAGAGTGACCTCGGGTTCACCCCCGTCGGCCTCAGCTGGGTCGTCAACGCCTACCTCATCGCCTTCGGCTCGCTCCTCCTCCTCGCCGGCCGCCTCGGCGACCTGATCGGCCGCAAGCGGATGTTCCTCGCGGGCACCGGGGTCTTCACCGCCGCCTCCCTGCTCGCCGGAGTCGCCACCTCCCCCGGCGTCCTCATCGCCGCCCGCTTCCTCCAGGGCGTCGGCAGCGCGATGTCCTCGGCCGTCGGCCTCGGCATCCTCATCACCCTCTTCACCGTGCCCCGCGAACGGGCCCGCGCCATCGCCGTGTTCAGCTTCACCGGCGCCGCCGGCGCCTCCCTCGGGCAGGTCCTCGGCGGTGTCCTCACCGACGCCCTCACCTGGAACTGGATCTTCTTCATCAACCTGCCCATCGGCATCGCCACCCTCCTCGTCGCCCTCCGTGCCCTCCCCTCCGACCGGGGTCTGGGGCTGAAGGCGGGCGCCGACGTCATCGGCGCGGCCCTCGTCACCACCGGGCTCATGACCGGGATCTACGCGGTCGTCAAGATCGAGGAGTACGGGGCCGGTTCGGCGCACACCCTCGGCCTCGGGGCCCTCGCGCTCGCCCTCCTGGCCGGGTTCCTCCTCCGTCAGGCCAAGACCGCGCACCCGCTCATGCCCCTGCGGATCCTCCGCTCCCGCAACGTCTCCGGCGCCAACGCCGTCCAGATGCTGATGGTCGCCGCGCTCTTCTCCTTCCAGATCCTCGTCGCCCTCTACCTGCAGAAGGTCCTCGGATACGGAGCCGCCGAGACCGGGCTCGCGATGCTGCCCGCCGCCGCCATCATCGGAGCCGTCTCGCTCGGCGTCTCGGCCCGCCTGATCGCCCGCTTCGGCGAGCGGAACGTCCTGCTCACCGGCCTCGTCCTGCTCGTCGGCGTCCTCGGCCTGCTGACCCGCGTCCCCGTCCACGCCTCGTACGTCACCGACCTGCTCCCCGTGATGCTGCTCGCCGCGGGCTTCGGCCTGGCGCTCCCCGCCCTCACCTCGCTCGCCATGTCGGGGGCCGAGGAGGCGGACGCGGGCCTCGCCTCCGGCCTCTTCAACACCACCCAGCAGATCGGCATGGGCCTGGGCGTCGCCGTCCTCTCCACCCTCGCCGCCACCCGGACCGAGTCCCTCACCGCGGCCGGGCGGCCCGCCGCGGAGGCCCTGACCGGCGGATACCGCCTGGCCTTCGGCGTCGGCGCCGGCCTCCTCGTCGCCGCCTTCGCCGTCGCCTTCACCGTCCTCCGCCGCCCGACCGGCCCGACACGAGCACCGGAACTGCCGGAGCCCGCGAAGGCACTGATCACCCACTGAGGAGCGCCACCCGCGAAGGAGTAGGCCCCTGAAGCGGCGGCGGGACCGATCGGCTCTCGCGGCGAGAACGCGCGCCCCGGGAGCCGATCGATCCCGTCGCCGACCCGCTCTGCCGCCGGACTCACCGCGTCGTACGGGGACCCGGCCGCGCGCCCGGCTGCGGCAGGCCGCGCGACGTCAGGAGGCGCGCCCCTCCACGAGCACCGCGACCCCGTCCAGGGTCCGGGCGAGCCCGAAGCGGAACTCCGCCTCCGGCTCGTCGGGCAGGTCCATCACACCCGAGTCCAGCAACCGCGCCACCTCCGGATACCGCTCCGGGTCGGCCAGCCGCCGCAGGGTGCGGGCGTACCGGGAGAGGACCTCCTCCGGGCTCGCGTCGCCCCCGGCGATGACGCTGCCGAGGTCGGCCATGACCAGGGCGTCGTTCCGGACGAAGCCGCCGAGCAGCATGGTCACCGAGATCTTGGCGCCCGCGTCGAGACCCGTGCCCGCGAGAGCGACGAGGGCCCGCTCCCACCAGGCGACCAGGTTCGGGGTCGCGGGCGGGCCCGACACGGGGAGCCGCAGCATCCAGAGGTGGCGGTGATAGACCTCGCGCAGCGCCCAAGCCCAGGCCTCCAGGGCCTCGCGCCAGCCGGTACCGGGCGGGAAGAGCGCGGGCGGGGCGCCGACGGCGGCCTCCTGCATGAGGACGTACAGCTCGCTCTTGGCGGAGACGTACCGGTAGAGCGACATCGTCGAGACGCCGAGCTCCTTGGCGACGCGGCCCATGGAGACGGCGCCGAGGCCTTCGGCGGCGGCGAGCGCGACGGCCGCTTCGACGATCCGGTCCAGGGTCAGGCCCGGCTTGGGCCCCTTCGACGGGCGTTCGCGCAGCCCCCAGGCGGCCTCGATGCTCGGCGGCAGAAACATCCCGCCGGCGCCACCCCGACCGCCGTCGCCGCCGCCGCGACCCCTGCCGCCCTCGCCGTCCGCCATAACCCGCCGCCTCCCGGCCACCTCACACGCTTGACGTCCATCCTAGTAATGCGTAACCCTTACACAGTGACGCGTATGTCATACGCAGTAAAGACCCGCACGTCTCATGCGTCGCGTCCCACCCCGCACGCGTGCCGCACCCCGTGCGAGCCCGCCCCCTCGCACCCCGCCCCACGAGCCCAGGGAGCACACTCATGCCTCCGGCCATCGAAGCCACCGGCCTGACCAAGTCCTACCGGGACGTCCGCGTCCTCGACGCCCTCGACCTCCACGTCACCTCCGGCACCGTCTTCGCCCTCCTCGGGCCCAACGGCGCGGGCAAGACCACCGCCGTCCGCATCCTCGCCACACTGACCCCGCCCGACGCCGGCCACGCGCGCGTGGCCGGGCACGACGTCGTCGGCGCACGCTCCCGGGTCCGCCGCGCGATCAGCCTCACCGGACAGTTCGCCGCCGTCGACGAAGCCCAGACCGGCGCCGAGAACCTGTGGACGGTGGCCCGGCTCTCCGGCCTCTCCCGCCCGGCCGCCACCCGCCGCGCCGCCGAACTCCTCGAACGCTTCGACCTCACCGAGGCCGGCGGCCGCCTGACCAGAACGTACTCGGGCGGTATGCGCCGGCGCCTCGATCTCGCCGCCGGTCTCGTCCGCGACCCCGGCGCGACCCGGGTGATGTTCCTCGACGAACCGACCACCGGGCTCGACCCGCGCAGCCGCCAGGAACTCTGGCAGGCGGTCAAAGAGCTCTCCGACAGCGGTACGACGGTCTTCCTGACCACCCAGTACCTGGAGGAGGCCGACCGCCTCGCCGACCGGATCACCGTCCTGGGCAAGGGCCGCGCGCTCGCCGAGGGCACGCCCGCCGAGCTGAAGGCCCGTTACGCCGCCCACCGGCTCGACCTCGTCGCGTACGACCACGAGAGCTACCTGCGCCTCACCGCCCGAGTCCCCCTCACGGACCCCGCGGCGACCCGCGACCCCGGGACCCGCACCCTCGGCGTCCCCACCGACGGCAGCGCCGCCCACGTACGAGCGCTGCTCGACGACCTCGACCCCGAGCGCCGCGACATCGCCCGCTTCACGCTGCACTCGGCCACGCTCGACGACGTCTTCATGACCCTCACCGCCGACAAGGAACTCAGCCATGCCTGACCACACGATGCCGGCCTCCGGCTCGTACGGCCCCGCCGGCGGCACCGCACGTCACCTCACCCGCGGTCTCACCGCCGCGAGCACCCTCACCGGGCGCGACATCCGGCTCCACCGCCGCAACATCGACGCCATCATCACCTCGTTGATGATGCCGATCATGCTGATGCTGGTCTTCGTCTACTTCTTCGGCGGAGCCATCGACACCGGCACCCGCTACGTCACCTACGTCGTCCCCGGCGTCCTCGTCCTCTGCGCCGGATTCGGCGCGGCGGGCACCGCCGTCTCCGTCACCGAGGACATGCGGCTCGGGGTCGTCGACCGTTTCCGTACGCTCGACATCGGCGGGACGCCGTTCCTCGCCGGGCATGTGGCCGCCGCCCTCACCCGCAACGCGCTCTCGACCGCCCTCGTCCTCGGCGTCGCCTTCCTCATCGGCTTCCGCCCCGCCGCCACGGCGGGCGGCTGGCTCGCGGCGATCGGACTGCTGCTCGCCTACATCACCGCCGTCTCCTGGCTGTCGGCGGCCCTCGGCCTGCTCACCAGGACGGCGGAGGCGGCCGGAGCGGTCATCTTCTTCATGATGTTCCTGCCGTACCCGAGCAGCGCGTTCGTACCGATCGACACCATGCCGAGCTGGCTGCACGGCTTCGCCGAGCACCAGCCGGTGACCCCGCTGATCGAGTCCATGCGCGGGCTGCTGCTCGACCAGCCGGTCGGGAACTCCCCCTGGATCGCCCTGAGCTGGTGCGCGGCCCTCCTTACGGTCGCGGTCGCGGCCTCCGGGTTCCTCTTCCGCGTACGGACCCGTTGACGCCCGGTCCCGAGGGACGTCAGAAGATGTCGGGCGAGAACGGCCGCAGCGGCGTACGGAACAGCAGCTCGGCGCGGGTGGCCGCGCCCGCCGTCAGCTCCTCGACGCGCCCGAGCCGGCAGAGCCGTACCGCCGACTCGTCACCGAAGGCGAGCGTGCTCAACTCGGCGATGCCGAGCGCGAGATCTGGCGACTGGGTGGTACGGGCGGCGGTGGCGCCGTCCGGGGAGGCGTCGAGCCGGTAGCGCCCGCCGGCGAGCCCGTCCCCGTCCCGCAGATCGAGCACGAGGCCGTCGGTCACCGGGTACGTCCGGCTCTCCAGGACCCGGACCACGTCCAGGACCCGCACCCACAACATGTCCGCGTACGTCAGCGTCCTCGCGGCGCGCGGGTCCGGCAGCAGCAGCGGCAGCGGGTCGTCGGGCGCACGGTAGCCGGAACGGACCGTACCGACCCAGTCGACGGAGCACAGGAAGTGCCAGAGGGCGCGCTCGGCGGCCGGGGTGACGGCGATCAGGTCCCGTACGGTCGCGGTGTTCAGCGGCTGCTTGGCGTCGCCCCACTTGTCGTCGGCCGTGTAGGCCACGAACCCCTCGACCTCGCCGGACTCCGCGCGGTACAGCGCGTAGTACGGCTCCCGCCACGGCTCGCTGTCCACCCCGAGGCCGGTGCCGACCGCCCAGTCGCGTGTGCTGCGGTGGGTGACCCCGGCGCGGACGCCGGCGAGACGGCGGTGCACCTCGGGGCCGACCTCGCGGATCTCGTCGGCGTCGGTCAGGTCGATCCGGCCGCCGTCCTCCGGGCGGCCCGAGCGGCGCGGGTCGAGCCCTGCCCTGCGCACGTCCACGCTCCACTCGGTGGCCCAGCTCGCCACGCCGAAGCCGTACCGCCCGTAGATCGGGTACTCGGCGGCGATCAGGGTGGCGATCGCGTCGCCCCGGTCCTTCGCGGCGGCCAGGTCGGCGGTCATCATCCGGCTGAGGAGCCCGCGCCTGCGATGCGTCGGGGAGACGGTGACCTGGCTGATCGCGTCGGCGGTGAGGCTGCCTCCGCCGACCGTGCTGACCTCCTGCCGGAAGGAGCGGAAGGTGGCGACGACCCGGCCGCGGTCGAAGGCGCCGAGGGTCCGCGCGAGGTCGACGTGCGCCAGCCGGTCGGCGACCTCCTCGGCGGACACGACGGGCGGGCGGAGGAACCCGGTGCGCAGGGCGCGCTGCCAGTCGGGGAACTCGGACTCCGTCACCGCGCGTACGTCGACACTCATCCTCCGACCCTACGCACGCCCCCGAGGCACCCGCACGCGAGTTTCCCGCGGCCTTCAAACGGGGCCCCCTCGCGACCTTCCCGCAGCCCGGCCGGGGGCCCGCCCCCAAGCCCGTCCCCAAGCCCGTCCCGAAACCCGCCCCCGGCCCTACCGCGTCACGCCAGCAGGTCGTCGACCTGCGCCTCGCCCTCCCGGTAGCGGCGGGCGATCTCCGCGCTGCAGTCGTCGGCGGTCCGCTGGAGGTGCTGCCTGCGCCGGGAGACCTGCTGCTCGTACCCCGCGAGCCGCCCCATCGCCGTATGCAGCTCGTCGTCCGTCCGGGCCGTCAGGTCCGACAGCTCGACCTCCGAGAGCATCTCGGCCGCGAGCCGCCGGTACTCCTCGCTCCTCGGCGTCGACAGCGTCACGTGCCGGGCCGAACTGCGATGCCGGGAGGGCACGTCGGCGAGGATCTCGGAGAGCCGGTCGAGGACCGGGGTCTCCGGATCGGTCCGCCGCGCCAGCTCGGCCCGCAGGATGTCGATCCGCCCCTGGAGCATCCGCCGTACGTAGCTCAGGTCGGCCTCGTCGCTCTGCGCGTCCCGCCGCAGCGTCCGCAGCTCCGGCAGCCGGAGTGCGCCGAGGTCCGGCTGCGGCCGGTCCGGCAGTGCGGCCTCGGCGGACCGTTGCACGGGCGGCCGCGAAGCCGGGCCTCCGCCCGGCCCACCGCCCCTGCTTGCGGAGCGGATCAGCGGTACGGGACCGGACGGTGTCGGTCCGGTGCCAGGTGCACTCATGAGAATCGTCCCCTCGACCGGTGCGGAGCCGCACCGCCTGACAGGCATGGTGCCACTCCTGCACGCGCGCGTGCAGGCGCTCTGCACCCGTTCGGCCCCTCGTCCGCCGGACTGCGGGCGGCTCGGTAGGTTGGGACGCATGCGTGCAGTGGTGCAGAGGGTCGACGGCGCGAGCGTCGTCGTCGCAGGGGAGACCGTCGGTGAGATCAGCGGAGAGGGGCTGTGCGTCCTGGTCGGGGTGACCCATGACGACACCCCGGAGAAGGCCGCTCAATTGGCCAGAAAGCTCTGGTCCGTCCGGGTACTGACCGACGAGAGGTCATGCTCGGACGTGAACGCGCCACTGCTCGTGATCTCCCAGTTCACGCTCTACGGCGACGCCCGCAAGGGCCGCCGCCCCACGTGGAACGCCGCGGCCCCCGGCCCCGTCGCCGAACCCCTCGTCGACGAGGTCGTGGCCCGGCTGCGGGAACTGGGCGCCCACGTGGAGACCGGCAGGTTCGGCGCGTCCATGCGGGTCTCCCTCACCAACGACGGCCCGTTCACGGTGCTGCTGGAGGTCTGACCCGCCGACGGGCTACGGCTCGACCACGGTCTCCTGGGCGGCCGCCGTCGTCCCGACGATCAGCGGGGCGTCCACGGGCACGTTCCGCTTCACCAGGGCCAGGGCGATCGGGCCCAGTTCGTGGTGGCGGACGGAGCTGGTCACGAAGCCGAGCTGCCGGCCATCCTCGCCGTCGGCCGCCAGCCGGACCGGGGCGCCGTGCCCCGGCAGCAGCACCTCGCTGCCGTCCAGGTGCAGGAAGACCAGGCGGCGCGGCGGCTTCCCCAGGTTCTGCACCCGGGCGACGGTCTCCTGGCCCCGGTAGCAGCCCTTCTGGAGGTGCACGGCGCTGCCGATGAGACCGATCTCGTGCGGGATCGTCCGGTGGTCGGTCTCGAAGCCGAGCCGCGGCCGGTGCGCCTCGACCCGCAGCGCCTCGTACGCGAGCATCCCGGCGACCGGACCGTGCGTACCGGCGAACGACTGCAGGTCGGCCCGGGGCAGGAACAGGTCGCGGCCGTGCGGGGTCTCCCGTACGGCGACGCCCTCGGGCACCTCGGCGATGGAACCGGCCGGCAGGTGGACGACGGCGATGTCGTCCGTACGGTCGGCGACCTCCACCCGGTAGAAGAACCTCATCGACTCCAGGTACGCGACGAGCTCCGCCCGCGTCCCCGGCTCGACGTGCGCCCACACCGTCTCGCCGTCGTCGACGAGGTACAGGGCGTGCTCGATGTGCCCGTTCGCGGAGAGGACGAGCGCCTCGGTGGCCTTGCCGGGCGGCAGGTCCGTCATGTGCTGGGTGAGGAGGAGGTGCAGCCAGCTCAGGCGGTCGTCCCCGGTGACGGTGACGACACCGCGGTGCGAGAGGTCGACGAAACCCTTGCCGTCGGCGAGGGCGCGCTGCTCACGGAACAGGTCGCCGTAGTGCGCGGCGACACCTTCGTCGCGGCCTTCGGCGGCGACGGCACCGGGCAGGGACAGCAGAGGGCTGGTCGTGGAAGGTCGCTGCATACGGCAAGCCTACGACTCCGCGTCGGCGGCCTTCCTGGCGCAGTCCCCACACCGCCCGAAGATGGCGAAGTGCTTCATGTCCGTCTCGAACCCGAAGGTCTCGCGGAGCTTCCCCGTGAACTCGGCGGCCACCTCGACGTCCGCCTCGATCACCTCGGAGCAGTCCCGGCACACCAGGTGCAGATGGTGGTGCCGGTCCGCGAGGTGGTACGTCGGGGCCCCGTGCCCCAGATGGGCGTGGCTCACGAGCCCGAGCTCCTCCAGGAGCTCCAGGGTCCGGTAGACGGTGGAGATGTTCACCCCCGACGCGGTCCTGCGGACCTCGACGAGGATGTCGTCGGGCGTCGCGTGTTCCAGCGCGTCGACGGCCTCCAGGACAAGCTGACGCTGCGGCGTCAGCCGATAGCCGCGCTGCCGCAGGTCGCTCTTCCAGTCGGTGCTCACCACGCCCTCCAGTGTAGGAGGGCGCGGCGCGCCGACCCAGGCCTCCGGCGGAGGTGTTCTGGCGAGGGGCTTTCCGGCGGAGGGGCTTCTAGCGGAAGAAGGCGATGCCGTCGTCCGGCAGGTCGCCGAGGTTGCGGGCCATGTCCGCGACCTCCTCCGGCGTCACGACCTTCTTCAGGTGCGCCGACATGTACGGCCGCAGCGGGACCTCGGGGGTCGCCTTCTCGCCCACCCACATGAGGTCGCTCTTGACGTAGCCGTACAGACGCTTGCCGCCGGAGTACGGGCCAGAGGCCGCGGTCCGGGCGACGGCGTCCGTCGCCAGGTCGATCTGCGGCTTCTGGTCGGCGAGCTCGCCGTACCAGATCTCGACGATGCCCTGGTCACGGACCATGACGATCTCGACCTTGCGGTCCTTGTCGATGCGCCAGTAACCGCTCTCGCTCTCCAGCGGGCGGACCTTGTTGCCCTCGTTGTCCAGGACCCAGGAGTGGGACGAGTACTCGAGGAAGTCCCGGCCGTCGTGGCTGAACGTCACGGACTGGCCGAAGTTGCACTTCTCGGCGCCGGGGAAGTCGGAGACACCCGCGCCCTCCCACGTGCCCAGCAGGAACGCGAGGGGGACGAGGTCCGGGTTGAGGTCGGACGGGATCTCGATCATCAGCAACTCTGGCGTTCTCTAGAGGTGGTCAGCGCTGGCCCTGGTACAGCTTCTTCACAGCGAGTCCGGTGAAGGCGATCACGCCGACGGCGACCAGGACCAGCAGAGTTTCGAAGAAAATGATCACAGGGTGCTCCTCGACTGAGCGGTGAAGGCGGAACGGGCCGGACCCCAGCTTAATGGTCGGGGGTCCGGCCCACTCGATGAGGTGGGTCTCGCGCGGCGCCGCTAGCCGAGCAGCTGCGCTTGGAGGGCGACGGTCTGCTGGAAGGGGACGGTCAGCGTCCCGCCCTTGCGGGTCTGGGTGACCACGGCGAAGGTGTCACCGGCCTGGATGTAGGACCAGCGGGTCTGCTGGGGGCCGTACGGCTCCTCCTCCGCGTAGGAGTAGACGGAGAGGTACGGCACCTCGACACCGTTCGTGGACATGTCGATCTTCGCCGACTCGACCCCGAGAGGCAGCGCACTGCTCTGCGAGACCCCCCGGGTCACCACGTCCTTGTAGGCCTCGGAGAACGCCACCGACGTGAACCGCAGCAGGTGGATCCGCGTGGTCGTGCCGTCCGGCGTGGTCCAGCCACGGGCGGCGATGTGCCGGAGCGCCGACTCGGTCATGTACTCCTTCACGTCGCCCCGGTCCTTCTCGGGCAGCAGCGCCAGGTACGAGTCGAGGCCTGCCCAGCCGCCCTTCAGCTTCGGGTCGACCGTCGCACCCGCCGGGGCGGGCAGCAGGAGCTCGCGCAGGTCCGCGTGGTGGACCTCGCCGGTGTTGCCGTCGGTCCACGGGCGCGGGGTGCCGTGGGGCAGCGCCGGAAGGGCGAGCTTCGGGTACTCCCAGCGGCCGTCGGCCTCGGTCGCGAGCCCCGGCACCTCGGTGCGCTCCATGGCGGTGATCCCCATCGCCGCACCGGCACCGACACCGCCGCAGACGAGCACGGCGGCGGTCCAGCGGGCGATGCCCAGGAGCAGGGGGCGCCGTGACTTCCTGGGCGCGGTCCGGGCCGGAGCCTCGGACTTCGGCTCGACCGGGGTTTGGGGCTGCGGCCGGACCGGGGTTTCGGACTTCAGCTCGACCGGGGCGTCGGACTTCGGCTCGACCGGGGTTTCGGACTTCGGCTCGACCGGGGCGTCGGTGCCGGGCGCCGAACCCTCCGCCTGAGGATCGGACCGGGTCTCAGCCTGGGTCTCGGCCTGGGTCCCGGCCTCGGCCTGGGTCCCGGCCTGGGTCTGGGTCTGGGTCTGCTCGGTCATACGTACTCCCCCGGG
Source organism: Streptomyces sp. NPDC016459 (assembly GCF_040632845.1). Lineage (NCBI taxonomy): Bacteria > Bacillati > Actinomycetota > Actinomycetes > Kitasatosporales > Streptomycetaceae > Streptomyces > Streptomyces sp. NPDC016459. Next base: position 40,968 of record NZ_JBEYCR010000014.1, on the reverse strand, counting down.
GACTCGATGTGGTCGAGCTGCTTCTTCAGCAGGTCCGCCACCCGCGTCGTGTCGAACGGCCTGGCACCCGCCGCCGTGACGGTGACGAGTACCTCGGAGTCGTACGCGAGGCAGATCATCTCCTCCAGCGCCTTGGTCCGCTCCTTCTTGTCCAGTGAATCGTCCTCGGGCGCCGTGTAGCAGACGGTGTTCCGGTGGTCCTTCACCTTCGGTCCCTTCGGGAACTCCAGGCTGTCCATGACCTCCTTGCGCAGCCGGTAGATGTTCTTGATCTGCTTCTTGTCCTTCATCCGCGCGATCTCGACGGAGACGACGACGTCGTTGTCCCGGTCGGCGAAGGAGCGGACTCCGATGCCCGCGATGCCGAGCTTGTCGACCTCCTTCTCGAAGGCGCGGCGCTTCTTCCCGGACAGTCCCTCACCCACCTGCTTCATCAGCGCGGCGGCCTCCGCGGCGCCGAGCTCGCCGTCGTTCCCGTACAGCTCCTCGTCAGGGCCGAACTCGTACCCCTCCGGCAGCGGCAGCAGGAGCTTGCTCAGCGGGGTACCGGCCTTGCCGCGCGCCAGGGCGGCGGCCGGGTCCTCGTCCTGCGCGGTCTTCTTCGTCGGCGCCCACAGCTCCGTCGGCGCGGTGCGATCGGCGGAGGAGACGGTGACGGCGGTGTACGCGACGCCGCCGCCGATCAGGCCGAGGACGATCACGGAGGGCAGGACGACTCCGAGCAGGACCCGGCGGGCTCCCCGCTTCCTCACCGTCGGTTGCGCGGGTTCCGTCGGCACTGGGGGCCTGTCCGCCACGGGGTCGGTCATGTCGTTCCGGTCCTCACTCACAGGCGCCCCAGCTGTCGCTCGGCCAGCGAACGGATGTACGTCTCGGCGATCTTCTTCGTGTCCACGACGAAGATCTCGACGGCGATGTCACCGCGGTGGAAGTAGGCCCTGGCCTCGTACATGTCCAGGTAGCCCGCCTTCCGGTGCACGGGGAAGACGTAGTAGCGGCCGTTGGCCGAGCCCTTGAGCTCCTTGCCCTCGTTGTCGGCGAAGTCCTCGTCGGGCATGTAACCCTGCTGGTCCTCGATGAACTCCTGCGCTCCGAGGACGTCACCCGCGCGGTACTGGACCAGTCGGATCTCGGTCCGCTTGTGTTCGCCCGTCGCCCAGGCCGTGACCGCGACCCGGCGGATGTCCAGATCAAGCTGGTGGTCGAGCGCGCCGCCCGGCTTGTTGAAGTGCGAGGCGAACTCGTACACCGGCATCCAGCCGTCGTCGTCGACGAACTCGTCCTTCTTCGCCCCGGTGGGCTTCGGCAGCAGCAGTTTCCGGAGGTCGCCCTGCGCCTTCGCCTGCCGGTCCTCCGAGGCCGGGAGCGGCTTCGCCTTCTGCCCCTTCGGGAGCGGCTTCGGATTGACGAGGTCCGGCTGGTTCAGCGGCGGGAGGGCGGTCGGTTCGCGCTGGGCCTGGATGCCGTAGCCGACGGCGGTGCCGCCGACGAGGCCGAGGACGGCCGCGACGGCCATCAGGCCGACCGTGCGGAGGGCACGGCGGCGCGGCCGTGCGATCGATGGTGTGTCCGGAGACACATCGGGTGCGGTCGGCTGCGAGGCGACCGGAGGGGCGGTTTCCGCCCCGGCATCCGGCTCCGGCGGCGGTGCCGTTTCCGGATTTCGCATGATTTCTTCGTTGCTCAAGAGTCCCCCCACGAGACCTGAAGCGCGGATTCCGTCATCCGCGCACCCACCAGACACGTGAGGTGCGCAGGGGGTTGCAGGGGCGCGCATTACAGTTCGGTATATGGCGAAGAAGCTCGTGATCAAGGTGACCGCAGGGGCCGACGCCCCCGAACGCTGCTCGCAGGCCTTCACGGTGGCCGCCGTCGCCGTCGCCAGCGGGGTCGAGGTCTCGCTCTGGCTGACCGGCGAGTCCGCCTGGTTCGCCCTCCCGGGCCGGGCCGCCGAGTTCGACCTCCCGCACGCGGCGCCGCTGCCGGATCTGATCGACTCGATCCTGACGGCCGGGCGGATCACCCTCTGCACACAGTGCGCGGCCCGTCGCGAGATCACGGAGAAGGACGTCCTGGACGGCGTCCGCATCGCCGGCGCCCAGGTTTTCGTCCAGGAGGCCATGACGGACGGGACGCAGGCACTCGTGTACTGACACCCCCGCGCCCCAGCCCTGCGCCCCGCTCAGCGCTCCCGGCGCCGCTTCCCGTCGAGTTCGTCCCACCACTCGTCCGACTTCGGGTCCCCCGAGGGGTCGTCCCACCAGCGGTCCTCGGGGCCCCGACGGTTCGCGATCATCGCGGCTGCCGGGGGGATGAGCATGGCGACCACGCACATGCCGACGGCCACCGGCATCGAGAAGAGCCGCACGACGGCCCAGGCGCCCACGAAGAGGGTCAGGCAGGCGCCCATCATCCAGAAGTAGACGTGCCGGCGGCGTGCGTACACCCCTTCAGGGTACGACCGGACGGCCCGGCGGTCTCGGTGGCCGGAGGCCCGGCGCGCGTAAGGAAAAAGACCGAAGGGCCGTGCCTCTGGTCCTGGAAATGGCGTCCAACCCCCCAGGAGGCACGGCCCTTCGGCCGGTTCAGCGTCGCGGGATCACACCGCGATGGCGACCTCCGCGAGGCCACCCTTCTGGGCCACGACCTGGCGGTCGGCGGTGCCGCCCGGCACCAGGGCGCGGACGGTCCACGTGCCCTCGGCCGCGTAGAAACGGAACTGGCCGGTGGCGGAGGTCGGGACCTCGGCCGTGAACTCGCCGGTCGAGTCCAGGAGGCGGACGTAACCGGTGACGGGCTGGCCGTCCTTGGTCACGAAGCCCTGGATCGTGGTCTCACCGGGCTTGATCGTCGAGGCGTCGGGGCCGCCGGGCTGCGCTCCACACATGTCGTTCTGTCCTTACGGGTCGAGGGGGCCGGAGGAGGGGAGGGTCCGGGGGATTACTTGTTGGCGCCGAGCTCGATCGGCACGCCGACGAGGGAGCCGTACTCGGTCCACGAGCCGTCGTAGTTCTTGACGTTCTCGACGCCGAGCAGCTCGTGCAGCACGAACCAGGTCAGCGCGGAGCGCTCACCGATGCGGCAGTAGGCGATGGTGTCCTTCGCCAGGTCGACCTGCTCGTCCTCGTAGAGGGCCTTGAGCTCGTCGTCCGACTTGAAGGTGCCGTCGTCGTTGGCGTTCTTCGACCACGGGATGTTGCGGGCGCTCGGCACGTGGCCGGGGCGCTGCGACTGCTCCTGCGGGAGGTGGGCCGGGGCGAGCAGCTTGCCGGAGAACTCGTCGGGCGAGCGGACGTCGACCAGGTTCTGCGCGCCGATCGCGGCCACGACGTCGTCGCGGAAGGCACGGATCGAGCTGTCCTGCGGCTTGGCCTTGTACTCGGTGGCCGGGCGGGCCGGCACCTCGGCGACGAGGTCGCGGGAGTCGAGCTCCCACTTCTTGCGGCCGCCGTCGAGGAGCTTCACGTCCTGGTGGCCGTAGAGCTTGAAGTACCAGTAGGCGTAGGAGGCGAACCAGTTGTTGTTGCCGCCGTAGAGGACGACCGTCGTGTCGTTCCCGATGCCCTTGGCCGAGAGGAGCTTCTCGAAGCCCTCCTGGTCGATGAAGTCGCGGCGGACCGGGTCCTGAAGGTCCTGGGTCCAGTCGATCCGGATGGCGTTGCGGATGTGGTTCTTCTCGTAGGCCGAAGTGTCCTCGTCGACCTCGACGATGGCGACCTGCGGGTTGTCGAGGTTGGCCTCGACCCAGTCCGCGTCGACCAGGACGTCGCTGCGAGCCATGCTGTTCTCCTCCGGGGCAGTGTGCGGCGGTGTGGTGCGGGTGTGGTGCGGTACGCGTCGTCGCGTGCGTACGGACAGCGGACGTGCGTACGGCTACACAGGGAGGCCCTGACCTCGGTGGGAGGGCCTGAGGAATACGGGAGTCGTGAGTCCCGCTCAGACGGAGCGACAGAGCATGGCGGCGACGCGGCACAGGTCTACTGCCCGCCGCTTCGTGAGATCCGCCTGTCGCTTCATGCCCTCGATCGTAGGGACGGACAGGCGGCCGTGTCACCGGCGTGTCGCATTTTGAGACGCGATCGTCCGAGATGCGAGACGTGATGACAGCGCGGTGAGGCTCCGGGCGTCCGGGAGCCCTGGCCCAGGGCCTTGTTTCTACGGTTCGGACAGACGCGTCTCAGGATGTGATCCGTGAGCGGTCCAGACGCACATCCCGTGCCTGCCGGGGCTCACGGAGGGGCGGCGTCAGCCCGCCAGGACTATGTCCCTGCCGGTCACCGAGATGGCCAGTCCGTCCGGGCGCGGCTCGACCTTCTCCACCTTCATCCCGGCGATCAACCCGATCGGCCGCTCGAAGTCGGTCCGCTCGCGCACCAGGTCCTCGACGCCCGGGATGCCCTCGCCGGGCACCTCGTCGGCGCGGACCTTGATGGTGTCGCCGTTCACCACGGACACCGTCGACAGGACCGTGCGGGTCAGGGTGCGGCCCATGACCTTCACCCCGCCCGTCACCTTCACCTTGCCGTTGCCGCCGTAGGCGACCGTGGCCTCCCGGTCGGAGGCGGCGGTGAGGTCCGCGTACGAGATGAGGGCGGTGCCGCTCGCGGAACCCGCCCTCGCGCCCGCCCAGTCGCCGGTCACGGTGACGTCCCGCAGGGCCACGGTCAGCTCACCGACCCGGATCCGCCGGCTGCCCGCCGTCGCCGTCACGCCCGTCGCCTTCACGTCGACCTCGTCGAACCGCTTGTCCGCGACCTGGGTGAGGAACGGGAAGCCCTTGATGTCGACATCGATCGACTCGCTCTCGGCGGCCGAGAGCTTCACCCGGCTCGACGCCTCCGACTCGGCGTACGCCACGGCCAGCCGGTCGATCCCGACGAGGACCCCGCCCAGCACGACGGCCACGACCAACAGAATCCGCAGTGCTCGCATGGGCTGAGTGTCCCCCCGTTGGAAATGGATATGTGCCGGCCCCCCGACACGAAGATCGACGAGTCGGGGGGCCGGTTGGTTCCCGCGCGGCTTTCGGATCAGGGTCCGGTCAGGGCGGGGTCGGGGACGGGTCAGGGCGCCGTAGGGGTCAGGTGAGGGCCCGGCCGAGCAGGTACACGGCGGGCGCCGCCGCCGTCAGCGGCAGCGCGACCCCGGCCGTCATGTGGACGAAGCGGGACGGGTAGTCGTAGCTGGCCACCCGCAGGCCGACGAGCGCGCACACTCCGGCCCCGAGGCCCAGGAGCGCCCCTGAGGTGCCCAGGTCCGTGAACCCGCCGGCCGCGATCCCGGCACCCGCCGAGGCGAGCAGCGCGGCGACCAGGGACACCGGGCCCGGCAGCGGGAGGGCGCGCGCCAGGACGGCGGCGGCGACCGCGATCCCGCCGACGACCACCGCGTCGGACGCGGCGCCGAGGTGCCCGGTGGCGATGACCGTCAGCGCCGCCGAGGCGACCGTGGCCATCAGGCCGTACATGCGCTCGTCCGGGTCGGCGTGGCTGCGCAGCTGGAGGACGAGGCAGAGCAGCACCCAGGCGCCGAGCGTGCCGAGGATCGCGGCGGCCGCGTGCTCCCGGCCGGTGGCGAGCAGGACCGCGTCGGCGGCGAGGCCGCCCGCGAAGGCGAGGGCGATGCCCTGCCGGGCGGGCCACATGCCGTTGAGCCGGAACCAGCCTGCGGCGGTGAGGCCCTGGAGCAGGACGAGCGGGACGAGCAGTCCGTACGTGCCGAGGGAGGCGCCCCCGGCGAGCAGCAGTCCGAGGACGGCGGTCAGCGCGGCGGGCCGCATCCCGGGCTCGATCACGGGCGAACGGCCCTCCGCGCGGGCGCGCTGCGCGTCGGTGAGCCGGGTGCTGCCGGAGATCGTGGGCGAGGACCAGCCGGGACCCGCCTCACCCGCCGCCGGGCCGGGCGCCGGAGCGGGCGCCGGTGCCTGGGCCTGGGCCTGGTGCTCCTGCGGCGGGGCCTGCGGTTCGGCGTAGTGCCCGACCTGGCCCCCGTACGCCGGGTACGGCTCGTAGGGCTGCTGCTGCGGCGGCTCGTACGCCTGCGCGTACGGCTGCTGCGACTGCGCGGGCGCCTGCGGGTGCGACTGCGCGGGCGCCTGCGCGTGGGGCTCCTGCTCGTACGACTGCGCGGGCGGCTGCCCGTAGGGCTCCTGCGTCCCGTACGTCACCGGGGCCTGCGGCTGTCCCTGCGCCTGGGCGGCCCTCGCGGCCCGGACCTGGTCGTAGGAGACGGCCGGCTGGTACTGGGTGTCCCAGGTCTGGCCCTCCCACGTCTGCGTGACGTCGGGGTCCTGCGGCGGCTGCTCGCCGCGACCCCGGTCTCCGTCCGCGTACGGGTCGTACTGCTGACCGCCGTAATACTGGTCGTTGCTCATTGCTCTGGGGATCACCCTCCTGCGAACGGGGGGAGCACCTCGACCGTGCCGCCCTCGGCAAGCCGTACCGTCTCATGGCTCCGGGTCCCGACGGGGTCGCCGTCGACCAGGAACGAGCACCTCCGGAGGACCTGGACGAGCTCGCCCGGGTGCTTCGCGCGGGCCGCGTCGAGGGCCTCCGCGAGGTGCTCCGCGGTGTACGGCTCCTCCGCGACTCCGGCGGCGGCCTTGGCCGCGGCCCAGTAGCGGATGGTTCCCGCTGCCATAGCGGCGCTCCCTTCGTTCGTGTGCGCGCCGCTCCCCATGATGGGCTATGCGCGCGTGGCCCGGCCCCCGAGCCGGACGCGCCGGCCGTCGTCCCGCACCGACAGCGTCATCCGTACGCAACATGACCGGTCGGGAGCCGGAAGTGATCAGGGAGACATCCACGATGTGAAATCGGTCCCCTCCTCCGGAAGGCATGTGGGCTATTCTGCTGGGCAGAGGATCCGGGCGACGCAGCCCCCGGGTCCTTTTGCGTTTTCCGACCGTTGTTACGGACGGATGAACAAAAGCTCTCATGGCGCGAGAGCAGGCAGTGATATGTACGAAGCAGTGCACGTCCTCGCAGGGACCGAGGAGGAACCTACGTTATGAGCGAGCGCACGCAGCACGACCGACCGATGGCATGGGGGTCCGCACCGTACGGGCGGACCCGAAAGCTCGTGGGAGGAGTCCGATGAGTTCACTGCTGCTCCTCACCAACGCACTCCAGCCGTCGACCGAGGTGCTTCCCGCACTCGGCCTGCTGCTGCACAACGTCCGGGTCGCCCCGGCCGAGGGCCCCGCCCTCGTGGACACCCCCGGCGCGGACGTGATCCTCGTCGACGGCCGGCGGGACCTCCCGCAGGTGCGTTCGCTCTGCCAGCTCCTGCGGTCCACCGGACCCGGCTGTCCGCTGATCCTCGTCGTCACCGAGGGCGGCCTCGCGGCCGTCACCGCCGACTGGGGCATCGACGACGTCCTCCTCGACACCGCGGGCCCGGCCGAGGTCGAGGCCCGCCTGCGGCTCGCGATGGGCCGCCAGCAGATCGTCGCCGACGACTCCCCCATGGAGATCCGCAACGGCGACCTGTCGGTCGACGAGGCGACGTACAGCGCGAAGCTCAAGGGCCGGGTCCTCGACCTGACCTTCAAGGAGTTCGAGCTCCTCAAGTACCTGGCCCAGCATCCGGGCCGCGTCTTCACCCGCGCGCAGCTCCTCCAGGAGGTGTGGGGGTACGACTACTTCGGCGGCACCCGGACGGTCGACGTCCACGTACGGCGGCTGCGGGCCAAGCTGGGCCCCGAGCACGAGTCGCTGATCGGCACCGTCCGTAACGTCGGCTACCGCTTCGTCACCCCCGAGAAGGTCGAGCGGGCGGCCGAGGAGGCGCGCGCCAAGGACGCCCGCGCCGAGGAGGGGGCCCGCGCGAGCGCCCGCGTCAAGGGCGCCACGGCGGACGTCACCCCCTCGGAGGACAGGAACGTGGCGGACGCCACAGTGCGACCTGCCGGTAGGTAGGTCACCCCGCGTAGACTGCCGCGCGTGGCCAAGGTGACGCGGGATGACGTAGCTCGACTGGCAGGTACCTCGACCGCGGTCGTGAGCTACGTCATCAACAACGGACCCAGGCCGGTCGCCCCGGCCACGCGCGAGCGTGTCCTCGCCGCGATCAAGGAACTGGGCTACCGGCCCGACCGGGTCGCCCAGGCGATGGCGTCCCGCCGCACCGACCTCATAGGCATGATCGTCCCCGACGCCCGCCAGCCGTTCTTCGCGGAGATGGCGCACGCGGTCGAGCAGGCCGCCGCCGAGCGCGGGAAGATGGTCCTGGTCGGCAACTCCGACTACCGGACCGAGCGCGAGGTCCACTATCTGCGCGCCTTCCTCGGCATGCGGGTCTCCGGTCTGATCCTGGTCAGCCAGGGCATGAGCGAGCAGGCCGCGAGCGAGATCGAGGCCTGGGACGCGCGCGTGGTCCTCCTCCACGAGCGGCCCGAGGCGATCGACGACGTGGCCGTCGTGACCGACGACATCGGCGGCGCCCAGCTCGCCACCCGGCACCTCCTGGAGCACGGCCACCCGTACGTGGCGTGCCTCGGCGGCATCCCGAACACCCCGGCCGTCGGCGACCCGGTCGCCGACCACGTCGAGGGCTGGCGGCGCGCCATGCTGGAGGCGGGCCGCTCGACGGAGGGCCGGCTCTTCGAGGCCCCGTACAACCGCTACGACGCCTACCAGGTGGCCCTCAAGCTGCTCGCGGGCCCGGACAGGCCGCCGGCCATCTTCTGCTCCACCGACGACCAGGCCTTCGGTGTGCTGAGGGCGGCGCGCGAGCTGCGCATCGAGGTGCCCACGGAGCTGGCGGTCGCGGGCTTCGACGACGTGAAGGAGGCGGCGCTCACCGACCCGCCGCTGACCACGGTCTCCTCGGACCGGCCGGCGATGGCACGTGCGGCGGTGGACCTGGTCCTGGACGACGCGCTCCGGGTGGCGGGCTCGCGCCGCGAGCGCGTGAAGCTCTTCCCCTCGGCCCTGGTGGTCCGCCGCTCCTGCGGCTGCGACGGCTGAAGCCCCCCACCGGCAGCCCTAGCGGCGGGCCCCTGACGCAGCCCCTCAGGGCGGGCTCCTTATTCGGGGCATACGGGGTTCTGTCGGGCTTCTCAGGCGGTCCTCAGACGGCTCTCATGTACGGCTCCGAGAGTCATAGCCATGACGGACTTCCAGGAGCAGCAGCCGCCGCAGCCGTACCACCCGCCGCAGCCGCCGAGGCCGCCGTACGACCCGAGGCCGCCGTACGACCCGGGGCAGGAGTACGACCCGGCGCGGGCGTACGACCCGGCCCGGCCGATCGTCACCGAGCCCGGCCCCACGGTCTGGCCGTCCGGCGGGCACCTGCCGCCGCCCCCGCCGGTCCCGCCGGCCGCCCCGGCTCCCACACCCCACCGTCGCGCCCGGCGGGGTGTCGGTCTCATGGCGGCCGTGGCCATCGCGGCCGCGGCGGTCGGCGGCGGTACCGCGACCCTCGTCCAGCAGATGACCTCCGACGCCCCGGCCGTCGCCTCCTCGAAGGTGAGCGGCACCAACGTCTCCGCGAGCAGCACGGGTACGGTCGCCGGCGTCGCGGACGCGGTCTCCCCCTCCATCGTCGAGATCTCCGCGGCCTCGAACTCCGGGAAGTCGACCGGCTCGGGTGTGATCATCACCTCCGGCGGCGAGATCGTCACCAACAACCACGTGATCTCCGGCGCGTCCGAGATCACCGTGCGGCTCAGCGACGGCAGGAGCTACCCGGCCGAGACCGTCGGCACGGACCCCGACAAGGACCTGGCGCTCATCAAGCTGAAGGGCGCGTCCGGCCTCAAGGCCGCCACCCTCGGCGACTCCTCCACGGTGCGGGTCGGCGACCAGGTCGTGGCGATCGGCTCCCCCGAGGGCCTGACCGGGACCGTCACCAGCGGCATCGTCTCCGCCCTCGACCGGGACGTGACCGTCGCCAAGGACGAGGACGGCGGCGAGCGGCAGGAGCAGCGGTACGACCCCCGGCAGGGCTGGCCGTTCGAGTTCGGCGGGCAGCAGTTCAACGGCGACACCGGCTCGTCGAAGACGACGTACAAGGCGATCCAGACGGACGCCTCGCTCAATCCGGGGAATTCCGGTGGTGCGCTGATCGATATGGACGGCGAGATCATCGGAATCAATTCCGCCATGTACGCGCCCAGTGCTGCGAACGGTTCCACCGCGGGAAGCGTGGGCCTCGGATTCGCGATCCCGATCTCGACCGTGAAGGCCGATCTGGAGAGCCTGCGCGCGGGCGGAGACAACTGACCGGCGAAGGGACGTCGTGCGACGCTGAGGCCATGACGGGACAGCAGAACGAAGCCGAGCGCATCCTCATCGTCGACGACGAGCCCGCCGTGCGGGAGGCCCTGCGCCGCAGCCTCGCCTTCGAGGGGTACGGCACGCAGGACGCCGTCGACGGCCTCGACGCGCTCGCCCGGATGGAGGCGTACGCCCCCGATCTCGTCGTCCTCGACGTCCAGATGCCCCGCATGGACGGGCTGACGGCGGCCCGCCGGATCAGGGCCTCCGGCTCGACCGTCCCGATCCTGATGCTCACCGCCCGCGACACCGTCGGCGACCGGGTCACCGGGCTCGACGCGGGCGCGGACGACTACCTGGTGAAGCCCTTCGAGCTGGACGAGCTGTTCGCCCGGATCAGGGCGCTGCTCCGGCGCAGCTCGTACGCCTCGGCGACGGCCGCCTCCGCCACCGACACCGACGTGCTGGCCTTCGAGGACCTGCGGATGGACCTGGCCACGCGCGAGGTGACCCGGGGCGGACGGACGGTCGAGCTGACGCGGACCGAGTTCACGCTGCTCGAGATGTTCCTGGCGCACCCGCGACAGGTGCTGACCCGGGAGCAGATCCTGAAGGCGGTGTGGGGCTTCGACTTCGAGCCGAGTTCGAACTCGCTGGACGTGTACGTGATGTATCTGCGGCGCAAGACGGAGGCGGGCGGCGAGCCGCGTCTCGTGCACACGGTGCGGGGCGTGGGGTACGCGCTGCGCGGAGGAGGCGGGGAGTGAACGGTTCCGGGGCAGAGCCGGGCGTGCGGTCGGAGAAGCGGCGGGTGAGGGGTCCCCTGACCTGGTTCCGTTCGCGCCCGCTGCGCTCCCGGCTCGCGCTGCTCACGGCGGTCGCGGTGGCGCTCGCCGTGGCGGCCGTGTCGCTGGCCTGCTGGTTCGTGACGCGGGAGCAGTTGGAGACCGAGATGGACTCCTCGCTGCGCAGCACCCGGCTCGACCCGTCCGGGGTGCAGAGCCTGCTTTCCCTCTGCCGCCAGGGCGGTACGCCGCCGCCGGTGGCGGGCTCGTACACGGTCCAGGTGATCCTCGCCGACGGCGGGGTGTGCACCTCGGGGAAGTCCGCGATCCCGGCCGGGGAGGGCGATCTCGCGGTGGCGCGGGGGCGGTTGGAGTACGTCCTGCACACGGTGAAGGACGACGGCGGGCGGGAGATGCGGGTCTACACCTACCCGCAGGAGGGTCCGATCGGGCTCGCCGTCTCGGTCGCCCGGCCGCTCGCCGAGATCGACAACTCGATGTCGACCCTGCGCTGGGTGCTGCTGCTCGTCTCCGGGATCGGGGTCGTCGGCGCGGGCGCGGCCGGTCTGTGGGTGGCCAGGACCGGGCTCGAACCGGTGAACCGGCTGACCGGCGCGGTCGAGCACGTGGCCGCGACCGAGGACCTGACCGTGCGCATCCCGGTGGACGGCGAGGACGAGATCGCCCGACTGTCCCGCTCGTTCAACGCGATGACGGCGGCGCTCGCGACCTCGCGGGACCGGCAGGCGCAGCTGATCGCGGACGCGGGCCACGAGCTGCGCACCCCGCTCACCTCGCTGCGTACGAACGTCGAGCTGCTCGCGCGCAGCGAGGAGACGGGCCGGGCGATCCCGCCGGAGGACCGGCGGGCGTTGATGGCCTCGGTGAAGGCGCAGATGACGGAGCTGGCCTCGCTGATCGGCGACCTCCAGGAGCTGGCCCGTCCGGACGCGGCGCAGCAGGGGCGTCTCGAGGTGGTTCCGCTGCACACGATCCTGCGGGCGGCGCTGGACCGGGCACGGCTGCGCGGTCCCGAGCTGACCTTCGTCACGGATCTGGCGCCCTGGTACGTACGGGCGGAGCCGGCCACCCTGGAGCGGGCGCTGATGAACGTCCTGGACAACGCGGTGAAGTTCTCGCCGCCGCGCGGGACGGTCGGGGTGACCCTGATGCGGGGCGAGCTGACCGTCCGCGACCAGGGCCCCGGCATCGCGCCGGACGAGCTGCCGCACGTCTTCGACCGCTTCTGGCGCTCCCCTTCGGCCCGCAGCCTGCCGGGCTCGGGCCTGGGCCTGTCGATCGTGGCGCGTACGGTCCACCACGCGGGCGGCACGGTCACGCTGACCCCGGCGGAGGGCGGCGGCACGGTGGCGACGGTGCGGCTGCCGGGGGCGCCGACGCCGCCGCCGGAGGGGTCAGTTGTGCCGGAGCAGGGCGTCGACCAGGCCTGACCGGGTGTTGGGGTAGTCCAGGGGGACGATCCCGAGACCGGTCTTCCCGGCCGCCCAGGCCCCGTCGAGGAAGCCGTGGACGCGGGGGTTCAGCCGGTCGGAGTTCCAGCGGGGCGGCAGGTAGGCGGAGGTGCTGACGAAGTTCACGTACAGCTTGCCGGGCTGTTCGTGGGCCGCGCGGAAGTGGCTCTCGATCTTCGGGTACTTGACGTCGGGCAGGGCGTTCCAGTCGTCCTGGATCGCGAAGACGGAGCCGTCGCCCCATCGCAGGCCCGGCAGGCCGCCGTTGTCGGCGAGCAGGACGACCCTGCCGCGGGCCTCGCCGAGGAGGGGCAGCCGGTCCCCGATGCGGAAGAGGGAGCGCCAGCCGCGTGCGTCGAGGTAGTCGTCGAAGACCGCGCGGAAGGTGGCGTCGGACTCCCCCGAGTGTTCCTGCTTCAGCCGCATGAGGACGGTCTCGGTGGGGTGGGCGGTGAGGAAGTCCCGGCAGGCGACGAGGACGTCGCCGAACATCATGTTCTGGTAGGAGGCGCCGTGGTGGATGGCGAACGACCCGCCGGTGACCCGGCACCGGATGTCCAGGAACCGGATTCCGCTGTCCAGTTGCTGCCGGACGGTGGTGTTCTGGCACTCGGACCAGGGCCCGCCGAACCGGGCTCCGGAGTCGTGCGTGCCGGGGATGGTGAGCCGCGTGAGCGCGGTCCCGTCGCCGTGGGCGCCCATCCACGCGCGTACGTCCACGGCCGCGGCGGCGGGCGCCCCGAGCATGACCCCGGCCCCGGCCGCGAGGGCCCCCACGAGAAAGCGTCGTCGCTCCATGGGCGGATAATGACAGGGTCACGACAATCGCACCAGAGGCCGTCACGTACGTACGCGAAAGGGGGCGGCGGCCCGTCGAAACGGTCCGCCGCCCCCTCGCCCAGGGGCCCGGAAGGGCTACTTGACGACCGTGATGCGGTCCGTCGTCGGCGGGGCCAGCGGCGCGGACGCCGAGGAGTGGGCCGCCAGGTAGGCGGTGAACAGGTCCAGGTCCGACGCCCCGACCAGCTTGTTCCTGTGCTCCTTCAGGACCGCGAAGCCGTCACCGCCACCGGACAGGAACTCGTTCATCGCGACCCGGTAGGTCTTCGCCGGGTCGATCGCCTCACCGTTCAGCCGCACCGAGCCGACCACGATCCGGTCGGCGCCGGTCTTCGTCATGTCCAGGGTGTACGTGAAGCCCTTCGACACCTGGAGGATCTTCGGGGACGCCAGGTTGGCGCCGCTGACCTGCTGCTGGAGCGTGGTGATGAGCTGGGCGCCGGTCAGATCGACCGCCGTCATCATGTTGGTGAACGGCTGGACGGTGTACGCCTCGCCGTAGGTCACGACCCCGTCGCCCTCGGCGCCGGACGCCTTGTGGACCAGCGGCGCGCGCACACCGCCCGGGTTCATCAGGGCGAGCTGGGCGCCGCCCTTGTCGGCCGGGGCCATGCCCTCCAGCTGCGCGTCCGCGATCAGGTTGCCCAGCGGCTTCTCGTACACCCCCGCGTCGAGGGGGTTGTCGATGTCGGCGGCGATGTGACCGACGGGACGGCCGGCGATCGGCGCGGCCAGGTCCTTCCAGCGCTTGATCAGCCTGCTCATGTCGTCGGCCGCGGCCACGTCACGGGTGACGACGTGGTTCGCCGAGGCGACGGCGGTGCGGACGATGTCCCTCGTACGACGGTCGTAGGTGAGCGTCGTGTCGGTGTAGAGCCTGCCGAAGGAGGCCGCCGACGTGACCGTGCGCGGCTTGCCCGCGGGGTCCGCGATGGTGCACGCGTACGCCTGGTGGGTGTGGCCGGTGACCAGCGCGTCGACCTGCGGGCTGACGTTCTTGGCGATGTCGACGATCGGGCCGGAGATGCCGTCGCCGGGACCCGGGCTGTCGCAGTCGTAGTTGTACGCGCCCGAGGCCGGCGCACCGCCCTCGTGGAGCAGGGCGACGATCGACTTCACGCCCTTGCGCTCAAGGACCTTGGCGTACTTGTTGATCGTCTCGACCTCGTCGCCGAACTTCAGGCCCTTGATGCCCTCGGCGGACACGATGTTCGCCGTGCCTTCGAGGGTGACGCCGATGAAGCCGATCTTGACGCCGTTGCGCTCCCAGACGAAGTACGGGTCGAGCAGCGGCCTGCCGCTCTTCTCGTCCGTCACGTTGGCCGCGAGGTAGGGGAAGTTCGCGCCCTTGAAGGTCCTGCCCTCCTCGAAGCAGCCCTCCGTCGGGTGACAGCCGCCGTTCTGCATGCGGGCCAGCTCGCGCGCGCCCTCGTCGAACTCGTGGTTGCCGACCGAGCTCACGTCGAGCTTCAGCCCGTTCAGCGCCTCGATGGTCGGCTCGTCGTGGAACAGCCCGGAGACCAGCGGCGAGGCGCCGATCATGTCGCCCGCGGCCGCGGTGACGGAGTACGGGTTGCCCTGCCGGGCCTGCCGAAGGTGCGTGGCGAGGTACTCGACGCCGCCGACGCCCTCGATGGTCCGGGTCGTACCGTCCTCGTTGCGGTGCGTGACCCGGCCCGACGAACCGGTCGGCGGCTCCAGGTTGCCGTGGAGGTCGTTGAAGGACAGCAGCTGGACGTCGACCATCCGGCCCCAGCCCTTGCCGTTCCCGTACCCCGCGTCGAACCGGTCCCCGGCGGCACCGGCCGACGAAGGTATCGCCGCGACGAGCGCCCCGACGGTCGCCAGCCCCGCCCCGACGGCCAGAACGCGCCGCCCCGTCTTGTTCTTCCTCGGTGTCGCTGCCATCTCTCCCACTCGTCCCCTTGCCCCGTTTCGCGGCCTTGATCTACTCCCTGTTGCGCGTGCAGCCTAGAGTCAACGCGCGTAGCGCAACAGGGGTCGGCCGGTTACAAGACAGTTGCCTCTGGCTGACGAAGTGTCGCCGTAGGCTCGTGCCCATGACTTCCGACGCGGCACCGGCCCTCGAACCCGGACGGCAGATCCACACGTATGACGAGCTCACGCCCGAGCAGATCCAGGACGTACTGGACCTGCTCGAGGCCGCCGACGACGCCGACGGCCTGCACGCCGTGTCCGAGCAGGGGCGGCTCTACCTGCGGAACGGCAGGCGCGAGGGCGTGCGGCACTTCCTGCTCACCGTCGGCCCGCGCCTCTACGGCTACGCCCAGCTGGAGGAGACCGACCCCATCGAGGCCCCCGCGGCCGAACTGGTCGTCCACCCCTCGCACCGCGGCCGCGGCCACGGCCGGGCCCTCGGCACCGCCCTGCTCACCGCCTCCGGCAAACGGCTGCGCGTCTGGGCGCACGGCGGCAAGTCCGCCGCCCGGCACCTCGCCCAGGTCCTCGGCCTGACGCTCTTCCGCGAACTGCGCCAGCTGCGCCGCTCGCTGGTCCCGCTCGACATCCCGGAACCGGTGCTGCCCGCGGGCGTCACCGTCCGGACGTTCGCCCCCGGCCAGGACGACGCGGCCTGGCTCGCCGCCAACGCCGCCGCCTTCGCCCACCACCCGGAACAGGGCTCGCTCACCCAGCGGGACCTGGACGACCGGACGGCCGAGCCCTGGTTCGACCCGAAGGGCTTCTTCCTCGCGGAGAAGGACGGCCGGCTGATCGGCTACCACTGGACGAAGACCCACGCCGAGGAGCAGCTCGGCGAGGTGTACGTCGTCGGCATCCTGCCCGACGCCCAGGGCGGCGGCCTCGGCAAGGCGCTCACGGCGATCGGCCTGCGCCACCTGGCGGCGCAGGGGCTGCCGACGGCGATGCTGTACGTGGACGCGGACAACACCGCGGCGGTGCGGGTGTACGAGGGGCTGGGCTTCACCACGCACGAGGTGGACCTGATGTACCGCACGGAGTCCTGAACGAGCGGACGAAAGGGGGCGGTTGACACCGCCCCCTTCTTTGCACCACCCTTTCACTACTTGATTAGTGAAAGGGTGGTGGAAGAGATCGTGGTCGAGTACCGCATCGACCGGCGCAGTGGCGTCGCCACCTACCTCCAGATCGTCCAGCAGACGAAACAGGCCCTCCGCATGGGCCTCCTGGAGCCCGGCGACCGACTGCCCACCGCACGCGAGGTCGTCGAAGCGACGGCCATCAACCCCAACACGGTCCTCAAGGCCTACCGCGAGCTCGAACGCGAAGGCCTCGTCGAGGCCCGCCGCGGCCTCGGCACCTTCGTCCGCGCCACCCTCGGCACCGGCCCCGCCGACTCGCCCCTGCGCGGCGAACTCGCCGACTGGACCCGCCGGGCCCGTGCGTCGGGCCTGGACCGCGAGGACGTGGCCGCGCTCTTCACTTCCGTACTGAAGGAACACTTCGAGGGGGACGACGCATGACCAAGGACGGCATCGCGCTGGAGGCCGACCTGCTCGGCAAACGGTACGGGGGACGAAAAGGCCGCGGCTGGGCCCTCCGGGAATGCGACTTCACCCTCCCCGCCGGCCGGATCTGCGCCCTCGTCGGACCCAACGGCGCCGGCAAGTCCACCCTCCTCGCCCTCGCCGCCGGACTCCTCCGCCCCACCGAGGGCACCCTCACGGCCCCGGCGCGCGAAGACCTCGCGTACGTCGCCCAGGACAAGCCACTACACCCCCGGCTCAGCGTCGCCGACACCCTGCGCATGGGCCGCGAGCTCAACCCGGGCCGGTGGGACCCCGCCCTCGCCGAGCGGATCGTCGACGGCGGCGGCTTCTCCTCGGACGCCCTCGTACGCGACCTCTCCGGCGGCCAGCGCACCCGCGTCGCCCTCGCGCTCGCCCTCGGCAAGCGGCCCGAACTGCTGCTCCTCGACGAACCGATGGCCGATCTCGACCCGCTCGCCCGGCACCAGCTGATGGGCCTGCTCATGGCCGACGCCGCCGAACACGGCACCACCGTCGTCATGTCCTCGCACATCCTCACCGAGCTGGAGGGCGCCTGCGACCACCTCCTCCTGCTCCACGGCGGCCGGGTCCGCCTCGACGGACCCGTCGACGAACTCCTCGCCGCCCACACCCTGCTCACCGGCCCGATCGCGGACCTCGCCCCGCACACGGTCGTCGAGTCCCGCACGACCGGCCGGCAACTCACCGCGCTGGTACGCCACGAGGGCCCGGTCGACGGCCCCTGGCAAACCCGGGAGCCCTCCCTGGAGGACCTCCTCCTCGCCCACCTCCGCACCACCGAAGGAGCCCCGGCATGAGCACCCTCACCCTGAAGGGCCCCTACTGGGTGACGGTCCGCCAGTACCGCAGGACGCTCTGGCTGACGGGCGCGCTGGTGATCGCGGCCCTGGCGCTGATCGGAGGGCTGCGGATCTGGGACGCGCGAACCCCGGACGTGTACGTGCAGGACGGGTACCGAGACGTGGCGCCCGACAACGACGGCTACGGCATGCTCCGCTGGGCCATGGAGTACCTCTCCCTCGGCATGGTCCTGCTCCCGCTGCTGGTCGGCGCGTTCGTCGCGGGGCCGCTGATCGCCCGCGAGCTGGAGTCGGGCACGTACAAGCTGTCGCTCACCCAGTCGGTGAGCCCTGTCCGCTGGCTCGGCTCGAAGCTGCTCACGGCCGTGGCCGTGGCACTCGCGACCGTCGGGCTGCTCACGGGGGTCTACTGGATGGGCTGGGTTCGCGTCGGCGGCAGCAGCCAGTTGCACTGGGCGGACCGCGGCGCGTACGAGATCACCGGGACCGTCCTCACCGCCTACGCCCTGCTCGCTGTGGCCGTCGGCGCCCTCATCGGCCTGCTCGTCCGGCGTACTCTCGTGGCCATGGCCGTGACCGGGGGGATCGTCGGCCTGGTCCTGCTGGTCCTCGGCGCCTACCGCTGGGACTTCCTCTCGGTGCGGACGATCACCGGCCCTGCCGTACCGAACGCCTCCACCCTGCACATGCCCGACAACGGCCTGATCATGGGGAAGGGGCTGCTCTCCGACACGGGGCAGCGCATGTCCGGCTGGTTCTGCCCGCCGGACGCGCCCCCGTCCGGCTGCCGCACCGACGTGAAGGCCACCGCCGAGTACCTCGACTACCACCCCCCGTCCCATTTCTGGCCCACCCAGCTCATCGAGACCGGCATCGTCCTCGCCCTCGCCGCCCTCGCGGTCTACGCCGCCTTCCGCGTGCTGCGCGTCCGGCACCCGTAGGAAGCCCGGCGTCCGTCACCCGTAAGGGGGAATCGGGGGCGGGATCCTGACCAAGGGCCCCGCCCCCGATTCCCCTACGACACGTCCCCGTTACCGGTTATTCAGACGCGCTTGCGACGCTCACGCAATGAAGCGCTCCGTGTCCGGTCTCCCCAAGGGGAGACTTCCCTCCCCCGCGGTCCGTTCCGACGCGCCTGAGCAGCCCCTCGCGCGGAAGAATGGGGTCATGAGCAAGCAGCCCGCCGAGGTCCCGGTCCAGTCCTCCGCCACGCAGTCCGCCCCGTCCGGCGGCCCGTCGTCCGCCCAGCCGTCCGTCGGTTCCATAGCCGCCCACCGCGCGCAGGTGGTCAACGGCACCGTCGTGACCGATCTCGACCCCGACCTGGACGCCGATCCCGACACGTACGAGGACGACGGCGCACTCGGCGACGAGCTGCCGCAGGGGCGTTTCCTCGACCGGGAGCGCAGCTGGCTCGCGTTCAACGAGCGCGTCCTCGAACTCGCCGAGGACCCGACGACCCCCCTCCTCGAACGAGCGAACTTCCTCGCGATCTTCGCCTCGAACCTGGACGAGTTCTTCATGGTCCGGGTCGCCGGCCTCAAGCGCCGTATCGCCACCGGCGTCGCGACCCGCTCCGCCTCCGGGCTGCAGCCCCGCGAGGTGCTGGACCTGATCTGGACGCGGTCGCGCGAGCTCATGGCCCGGCACGCCGCGTGCTTCCAGCAGGACGTGGCCCCGGCCCTGGCCGACGAGGGCATCCACCTGATCCGCTGGCCCGAGCTCACGGAGAAGGAGCAGGCGCGGCTGTTCACGCTGTTCCGGCAGCAGATCTTCCCGGTCCTCACCCCGCTGGCCGTGGACCCGGCGCACCCCTTCCCGTACATCTCGGGCCTGAGCCTCAACCTCGCCGTGGTCGTACGCAATCCGGTCAGCGGCCACCGCCACTTCGCGCGCGTGAAGGTGCCGCCGCTCCTGACGCGTTTCCTGGAGGCGTCCCCGCAGCGGTACGTCCCCCTGGAGGACGTGATCGCGGCGCACCTGGAGGAGCTGTTCCCCGGCATGGAGGTGCTGGCGCACCACATGTTCCGGGTGACCAGGAACGAGGACCTGGAGGTCGAGGAGGACGACACCGAGAACCTGCTCCAGGCCCTGGAGAAGGAGCTCATGCGGCGCCGCTTCGGCCCGCCGGTGCGCCTGGAGGTCGAGGAGTCCATCGACCCGTACGTCCTGGACCTGCTGGTGCGCGAGCTGAAGGTCTCCGACGCCGAGGTCTATCCGCTGCCCGGTCCGCTGGACCTGACCGGGCTCTTCGGGATCGCCGGGCAGGACCGGCTGGAGCTGAAGTACCCGAAGTTCATCGCCGGCACCCACCGGGACCTCGCCGAGGTCGAGTCGGCGTCGGCACCGGACGTGTTCGCGGCGCTGCGCGAGCGGGACGTGCTGCTCCACCACCCGTACGACTCGTTCTCGACGTCCGTGCAGGCCTTCCTTGAGCAGGCGGCCGCCGATCCGGACGTCCTGGCGATCAAGCAGACGCTGTACCGGACCTCGGGCGACTCGCCGATAGTGGACGCCCTGATCGACGCCGCCGAGTCAGGCAAGCAGGTCCTCGTCCTCGTCGAGATCAAGGCCCGCTTCGACGAGCAGGCCAACATCAAGTGGGCGCGGAAGCTGGAGGAGGCCGGCTGCCACGTCGTGTACGGCCTCGTCGGCCTGAAGACCCACTGCAAGCTGTCGCTGGTCGTCCGGCAGGAGGGCGAGCTGCTGCGCCGCTACTCGCACGTCGGCACCGGCAACTACCACCCGAAGACGGCCCGGCTGTACGAAGACCTCGGGCTGCTCACGGCCGATCCGCAGGTCGGCGCGGACCTCTCCGACCTGTTCAACCGGCTCTCCGGCTACTCCCGCCGCGAGACGTACCGGCGTCTGCTCACGGCCCCGAAGTCGCTGCGGGACGGTCTGGTCTCCCGGATCATGAAGGAGATCGTCCACCACCGCGCGGGCCGTCCCGCGTACGTACGGATCAAGGTCAACTCCCTGGTCGACGAGGCGATCATCGACGCCTGCTACCAGGCCTCGCGGGCCGGCGTCCGCGTCGACATCTGGGTCCGCGGGATCTGCGCCGTACGCCCCGGGGTCACCGGCCTCTCGGAGAACATCCGGGTCCGCTCGATCCTCGGCCGCTTCCTGGAGCACTCCCGGGTCTTCGCCTTCGGCAACGGCGGCGAACCCGAGGTGTGGTTCGGCAGCGCCGACATGATGCACCGCAACCTGGACCGGCGGATAGAGGCCCTCGTACGGGTCTCGGACCCGGCCCACCGGGCGGCGCTCAACCGGCTCCTGGAGACCGGGATGTCCGACACCACCTCCTCCTGGCACCTCGGCCCCGACGGGAACTGGACGCGGCACGCGACCGACGCCGAGGGACGGCCGCTGCGGCACGTCCAGGAGATGCTCATCGACGCGCGGAGGCGCCGGCGTGCACAAACCTGACCACTCGCAGGACCTGACGGCGGGCGAGGTGCTGGCCCCCTACCTGCACGCCCGTGCCTCGGACTTCCTCCGCGGCCTCCGGCTCCACGCCGAGAGCGGCTCGGACACCGCGGGGGCGGAGGAGGCGGCCCGTACGCTGCGGGGCGCCGCCCGCCGGATCAGCGGCACGCTCCACACGTTCCGGCCGCTGCTCGACCAGGCATGGGCGGACCAGCTGCGCACCGAGCTCGCCTGGCTTTCCGGCACCCTGGCCCTCGAGCACGCCTGCACCTCCCGGCTCGTCCGCCTGGTGGACGCCCTGTCCCGCCTGTCGAGCGGATCGATCGGTACGAACGGCGGCGGCGGGCCCGTGCCCGCCGCCCGGGGCGGGGAGGCGGCCGGGCTCAGCGTGGGAGCCGCCCGGGCCGGCGCCCTCCTCGAACGCCAGCTGACCCTGGCCCGTACGCGCGCCCACTCGGCGTCCCTCCAGGCCCTCGGCTCGGCCCGCTTCCACGCCGTCGCCGACGCCGTCGCCCTCCTGGCGTCCGAGGTCCCGCTCGGCCCCGTCGGTACGGCCCCCGCCGTCGAGGTCCTGGACGGACCCGCCGAGGTCGCCGAGCGGCGCCTCCTGGACGCGGTGGCGGCCCTGCCCCTGACGCGGGCGGCCCACCCGTACAACGCGGACGCCCTCGGGCTCGCCGCCGGGGAGGGCCAGGACCTGCCCTGGCACCAGACCCGGCTCCTGCTGCGCCTGCACCGGTACGCCACGGAGGCCCTGCACACCGGCGGTGAACCGGACCCCGTCCTGTACGAGGCGGCCCGCGCCCTGGACCGGCACCGCGACGCCGCCGAGGCCGCGACGGCCGCCGCCACCGCCGCCCGCACCCCGCGCATCGCCCCGGCCACCGCGTACGCCCTGGGTGTCCTGCACGCCGACCAGCGCCACGAGGTCGAGGCGGCCCGCTTCGCGTTCCAGCGCGCCTGGCGGAGAACGACGGCGCCGGTCCCATGAGCACCCGGTCTCCGGTCCTCGCCGCCGGCTGCGTGCTCTGGCGCCCGGCGGTTTCCGGCCATGGCATCGAGATCGCGCTCGTCCACCGGCCGAAGTACGACGACTGGTCGCATCCGAAGGGCAAGCGGAAGCGCGGCGAGACGGCGGAGGCGTGCGCGTTGCGGGAGGTCCGCGAGGAGACGGGGCAGCGCTGCGAGCTCGGCGCCCGTCTGCCGACGGTCCACTACACGGTGGACGGGCGACCCAAGGAGGTCACCTACTGGGCGGCCCGCGCCCTGGGCGGCACCTTCGCCCCGTCGAAGGAGGTCGACGCCCTGCTCTGGCTGCCTCCCGCCGCGGCCGGGGCCCGCCTCACCATGCCCCGGGACCGGGAGCTCCTGGGCCTGGCCGTGGCGATTTCCCGCCACTGACGCACGGCATGGGAGGCAGCGCGGCGACTCCCGCCCAGGGACTCCGCACCCGGGCTTACGGCACGGTTCACTTCCCGTTCACCCTGTTCGGTCGACGGCTTCACCTGTTCTGCCTAATTTCGGACGTACACGGTGCTCGGAGCACAGCGACGCACCGCCAACCGACACACGCCGCCGTAGAACGTTCAGGACACTCGGTCCGCGACAAGGCGGCTTCTGGAAGGAACACCCGAAAGTGAAGCTTTCGCGCAAGAACGGGCTTCGCGCCTCCGCGATCGGTGCCCTCGTCGTCTCCGGTGCGCTCGTCCTCTCGGCGTGTGGCTCGGACAACAACGCGCAGACCCCGGCCAAGCAGGACGGCACCACGTCCTCCGCCGCCGCGTCGAGCATCGCGTGCGAGGGCGCCAAGGGCCAGCTCCTCGCCGCCGGATCCAGCGCGCAGAAGAACGCGATGGACCTGTGGGTCAGGAACTTCCAGGCCGCCTGTGAGGGCGTCGAGATCAACTACCAGGGCATCGGCTCCGGTGGCGGCATCACCAAGTTCAACCAGGGCCAGGTCGCCTTCGCGGGCTCCGACTCCGCCCTGAAGGACGAAGAGGTCGCCGAGTCGCAGAAGATCTGCAAGGGCGGCAAGGGTGTCAACCTCCCGATGGTCGGCGGCCCCATCGCCATCGGCTACAAGCTGGAGGGCGTGGACAACCTCGTCCTGGACGCCTCCACCATCGCCAAGATCTTCGACAACAAGATCACCAAGTGGAACGACCCGGCGATCGCCAAGCTGAACCCGGGCGCCAAGCTTCCCGACAGCAACATCCAGGCCTTCCACCGCTCGGACGAGTCGGGCACCACCCAGAACCTCGGCAAGTACCTCTCCACCGCCGCCGCGGCAGACTGGAAGCACGACCCGAAGGCCAAGTCGTGGCCCGCCCAGGGCGGCCAGGCCGCCAACGGGTCCTCCGGCGTCGCCACCGCCGTCAAGGACGCCGAGGGCTCCATCGGCTACTTCGAGCTCTCGTACGCCACCTCGAACAAGATCTCCACCGTCAGCATCAACACCGGCGCGGCCGCCCCGGTCGCCGCCACCTCGGAGAACGCCTCCAAGGCCATCGCCGCCGCCAAGGTCAAGGGCACCGGCAACGACGTCGCCCTCTCCCTCGACTACGCGACGAAGGCCGAGGGTGCCTACCCGATCGTCCTCGTCACCTACGAGATCGCCTGCGACAAGGGCAACAAGGCGGAGACCCTGCCGACCCTCAAGGCATTCCTCAACTACACCGTGAGCGAGGAGGGCCAGAAGGTCCTCACCGACGCCGGCTACGCCCCGCTCCCGGCCGAGATCGCCGCGAAGGTCCGCGCGATCGTCCCCACCCTGTCCTGACCCCCGGCCGGGCCCGGCCCCTCCCCTGGGGGGCCGGCCCGGCATCCGGTGCACCGCCGCCAGGAGCCCCGCACCCGTAGGGGCACCGCAGACCGGAGAAGCAGATGGCTACCACCACACCAGACATACAGAGGAGCCGGCGCGCCAAGGGCGCGTCCCGGCCCGGGGACCGCATCTTCAGCGGCCTGTCCCGAGGCTCCGGCATCACCCTCCTCGTCATCATGGCCGCGATCGCCGGCTTCCTCACCTACCGCGCCGTCCTCGCCATCTCCAAGGACAGCACCAACTTCTTCACCACCTTCGAGTGGAACCCCGCGGGCAGCCCGCCGGTCTTCGGCATCGCCGTCCTCGCCTTCGGCACGGTCGTCTCGTCGATCATCGCGATGCTCATCGCCGTGCCCGTCGCGATCGGGATCGCCCTCTTCATCTCGCACTACGCGCCGCGCAGGCTGGCCAAGCCGCTCGCGTACGTCGTCGACCTGCTCGCCGCCGTGCCCAGCATCATCTACGGCCTCTGGGGCGCGATCTTCCTCGTCCCGTACCTGGACGGCCTGAACCAGTGGCTCGACCAGTACCTCGGCTGGACGTACATCTTCGACAAGTCCAGCGACGGCGTCGCCCGCAACCTGTTCACCGTGGGCATCCTGCTGGCGATCATGATCCTGCCGATCATCACCAACGTCACCCGTGAGGTCTTCCTCCAGTCCCCGAAGATGCACGAGGAAGCCGCCCTTGCCCTCGGCGCCACGCGCTGGGAGGTCATCCGCATCTCGGTGCTGCCCTTCGGCCGCTCCGGCATCATCTCCGCCTCCATGCTGGGCCTCGGCCGCGCGCTCGGCGAGACCATGGCCGTCGCCGTGGTCCTCTCCCCCAGCTTCCTCATCTCGGGACACCTGCTCGACCCGGGCGGCGGCACCTTCGCGCAGAACATCGCCGCCAAGTTCAACGAGGCCAACGAGTTCGGGCGGGACGCGCTGATCGCCTCCGGTCTCGTCCTCTTCGCCATCACCCTGCTGGTCAACGGCGCCGCCCGCTGGATCATCGGCCGCCGCAAGGAGTACTCGGGGGCAGCGGCATGAGCCACACCGTTCAGGATCGTCCGGTTGCCGTGGCCTCCCGCCCCGGGTCCCTCTCGCACGCCCGGCTCCCGCGCTGGACGCCGGCCGCCGTCGCCGCCGGCTCGATCGCCGGAGGAATCGGCATCGGGCTCGGCGCCGGCTGGCACAGCAAGGTCCAGTGGGGCATGATCGCCGCGCTGCTCTTCGTCGTCGTCACCTACGCCCTGACCACCAAGGTCGAGGGCAGCCGCCAGGCCAAGGACCGCGTCGCCACCAGCGTCGTCTGGGTCTGCTTCGTCCTCGCCGTCGTCCCGCTGCTCTCCCTCGCCTGGGTCACGATCAGCAAGGGAATGGACGTCCTCGACGGCTACTTCCTGAGCCACTCGATGAACGGCGTCCTCGACGCCGAGGCCGGCGGCGGCGTCTACCACGCGCTGCTCGGCACCATCGAGCAGGTCGGCATCGCGACCGTGATCGCCGCGCCCATCGGTCTGCTCACCGCCGTCTACCTCGTCGAGTACGGCGGCGGGAAGCTCGCCCAGGCCGTCACCTTCTTCGTCGACGTCATGACGGGCATCCCGTCGATCGTCGCCGGCCTCTTCATCCTCGCCACCTGGAACCTGATGCTGGGCTTCGGCCCCTCCGGTTTCGCCGGCGCGATGGCCCTGTCCATCCTGATGATGCCGGTCGTGGTCCGCTCCACCGAGGAGATGCTCAAGCTCGTCCCGAACGAGCTCCGCGAGGCCTCCCTCGCCCTCGGCATCCCGAAGTGGCGCACCATCCTGAAGGTGGTCCTGCCCACCGCGATCGGCGGCATCACCACGGGCGTCATGCTCGCGGTCGCCCGCATCACCGGTGAGACGGCCCCGGTCCTGCTCCTCGTGTTCGGTACGAAGCTCATCAACCCGAACCCCTTCGAAGGCGCGCAGTCCTCCCTGCCGCTCTACGTGTACGAGCAGTTCGCCGTCGGCACCGACGCCGCCATGGCCCGTGCCTGGGGCGCCGCGCTCGTCCTGATCGCCTTCGTCATGATCCTCAACCTGGTGGCCCGCGGCATCGCCCGCTGGAAGGCCCCCAAGACCGGCCGCTGACCGCGGCAATTGGAAGTGATTCACATGGCCAAGCGCATCGACGTCAGCGGCCTCTCCGCGTACTACGGCGCCCACAAGGCGATCGACGACATCTCCATGACCGTGGAGCCCCGCTCCGTGACGGCCTTCATCGGCCCCTCCGGCTGCGGCAAGTCCACCTTCCTGCGCACCCTGAACCGCATGCACGAGGTCACCCCCGGCGGCCGCGTCGAGGGCAAGGTGATGCTGGACGACGAGAACCTGTACGGCTCGCACGTCGACCCGGTCGCCGTGCGCCGCACGGTCGGCATGGTGTTCCAGCGCCCCAACCCCTTCCCCACCATGTCGATCTTCGACAACGTGGCGGCGGGCCTGCGCCTCAACGGCAGCTACAGGAAGGCCCAGCTCAACGAGATCGTCGAGAAGTCCCTCAAGGGCGCCAACCTCTGGAACGAGGTCAAGGACCGCCTCAACAAGCCGGGCTCCGGCCTCTCCGGGGGTCAGCAGCAGCGACTGTGCATCGCCCGCGCCATCGCGGTCGAGCCCGACGTCCTGCTGATGGACGAGCCCTGCTCGGCCCTCGACCCGATCTCGACGCTGGCGATCGAGGACCTCATCGGCGAGCTGAAGGAACGCTTCACGATCGTCATCGTGACGCACAACATGCAGCAGGCCGCCCGCGTCTCGGACCGTACGGCCTTCTTCAACCTGGCGGCCGTCGGCCAGCCCGGCAAGCTGATCGAGCTGGACGACACCGAGCGCATCTTCTCCAACCCGAGCGTCCAGGCGACCGAGGACTACATCTCGGGCCGCTTCGGATAAGACGCCCAGCCCGTGTGAACCCACCACCGGGGCAGCGAATCGCCCCCGGCCCAGGCTCACCGCGTGCGGGGCAAGAGCGTCTACGGTGCTGCATGGCGGTGCCACCGTACGACGAAGGGCCCGGCTCCCCCCAGGGAGCCGGGCCCGTTTCCGTACGACAGCGGTCACCCGAAGAACAGCTGCACCACGTAGAAGCTCGTCGCCGCGACCAACGCCGCCGTCGGCATCGTGATACTGCAGCCCCCGGGGGATAACCCCCGGACCCCCAGCATCACCGGGTGGCGCCACCCGTCACCCGAAGAACAGCTGCACCACGTAGAAGCTCGTCGCCGCGACCAACGCCGCCGCCGGCATCGTGATGAACCAGCCGAGGATGATGTTCTTGGCGACACCCCACCGCACCGCGTTGACGCGCTTGGTCGCGCCGACGCCCATGATCGCGGAGGTGATGACATGGGTCGTCGAGATCGGCGCGTGGAAGAGGAAGGCGGAGCCGAACATGATCGACGCCCCCGTCGTCTCCGCCGCGAAACCCTGCGGCGGGTCCAGTTCGATGATCTTCCGGCCGAGCGTCCGCATGATCCGCCAGCCACCCGCGTACGTACCGAGCGACAGCATCACGGCGCACGCGACCTTCACCCACACCGGGATGTCGTCGCCGGCCTGCTGGACATCGGCGATGACCAGGGCCATCACCACGATGCCCATCGTCTTCTGCGCGTCCTGCAGACCGTGACCGAGCGCCATGCCGGCCGCCGACACCGTCTGCGCGATCCGGAAGCCGCGCTTGGCCTTGTGCGGGTTGGCCTTGCGGAACATCCACATGATCGCGCACATCACCAGGTACCCGGCCACGAGACCGACGACCGGCGAGATGAACATCGGGATGATGACCTTGTCGAGGACTCCACCCCAGATGACCTCCGTACCACCGGCGAGCGCCGCACCCACCATGCCGCCGAACAGCGCGTGGGAGGAGGAGGACGGCAGACCGAAGTACCAGGTGACCAGGTTCCAGATGATCGCGCCGACCAGCGCGGCGAAGAGGATGCCCATCCCCTTGTCGCCGTGCGGCGTCTCGATCAGACCCTCACTGACCGTCTTGGCGACCCCGCTGCCCATGAAGGCGCCGGCCAGGTTCATGACCGCCGCCATCGCCAGCGCGGCGCGGGGGGTCAGCGCCCGCGTCGACACCGAGGTGGCGATGGCGTTGGCGGAGTCGTGGAAGCCGTTCGTATACGTGAAGCCGAGCGCGACACCGATGGTCACGATCAGAGCGAAGGTGTCCACGAAGTTCAGGACTCCTTGACCGCGATGGTCTCCACCGTGTTGGCCACGTGCTCGAACGCGTCGGCCGCCTCTTCCAGCACGTCGACGATCTGCTTGAGCTTGAGCACCTCCATGGCGTCGTACTTGCCGTTGAAGAGCTGGGCGAGCAGCTTCCGGTGGATCTGGTCCGCCTGGTTCTCCAGCCGGTTGACCTCGATCCAGTACTCGGTGAGGTTGGACATCGTCCGCAGGTTCGGCATCGCCTCGGCGGTCAGCTCCGCTGCCCGCGCCAGCACCTCGATCTGCTGCTCGACACCCTGGGGGAGTTCCTCGACGTTGTAGAGGACGACCAGGTCGACGGCCTCCTCCATGAAGTCCATGATGTCGTCGAGGGACGACGCGAGGTTGTAGATGTCCTCGCGGTCGAAGGGTGTGATGAAGGAGGAGTTCAGCTGGTGGAAGATCGCGTGCGTCGCGTCGTCGCCGGCGTGCTCCGCTGCTCGCATCCGCTCCGCGATCTCGGCCCGGGCGGAAGGCTCCGCTCCGAGCAGTTCCATCAGGAGCTTGGAGCCCGTGACGATGTTGTCCGCGGAGGCGGCGAACATGTCGTAGAAGCTCGTCTCCCTGGGGGTCAGACGAAATCGCACGTGAGGTCCTCGGGGTGCTGGGTTTCGGTCAGGCTGATGCTAGGCGCATCATCCGGCCACGGCTAACCGGCGTCCTCTCAGTGTCGCCCATCGGGCACAGTGAACTGCACGGACCCCCGCCCGGACCGGCGAGGATCGGTACCATATACCCACGAGGGGTATACACCCCTTTAATGGACAACGGGAGGACGCGATGACGACCACCGAGACGGACCAGGTCACCCCCGAGGCCGTCGGGGCCGTCGGGCCGGCCGACCACGAGCACGGCGTGCACGGCTACCACAAGCAGAAGGACGAGCACCTCAAGCGGCTCCGCCGGATCGAGGGCCAGATCCGCGGCCTCCAGCGGATGGTCGACGAGGACGTCTACTGCATCGACATACTCACGCAGGTCTCCGCCTCCACGAAGGCGCTCCAGTCCTTCGCGCTCCAGCTCCTGGAGGAGCACCTGCGGCACTGCGTCGCCGACGCGGCGGCGACCGGCGAGGGCATCGACGCCAAGGTCGAGGAGGCCACGAAGGCCATCGCCCGCATGCTCCGCACCTGACGCCACGCCCGCCGTACGGAGGGGGGAGCCGGGCCGTCCCGTCAGTGGGCCTTCACGGCCCGCTCCGCCGCCACCCGCAGCACCTCGTCGATCCGGTCGGCGCTGAGCCGCTCCCCGTCGGCGGTCGAGGCGGCGATGATCAGTTCGCCGCACAGTTCGATCTCGGCGAGGGCGACGCAGTCCGGGTCTGCGGGCACGATTGCTGTACCGGGCGGGGCCACGCGCATCCACCTCTTCCTGCCGGCGTCGGTCTCCCAGCGGTCTCCCAGCGTAGGGACGGCGCGACGGACCGCGCATGACACGTCCGGACCATTTGCCGATGGTCCGCCCGGCACCTGGCCGGGTCAGACCTTGATCTTCCCGGCGTAGATGTCCCGCCGGTCCGGCAGCGTCACCTCCACGCGGACACCGAAGCCGTACAGCAGGGTCGTCGACGCGACCGCGACCGTCCGCCCCTGGTTGCTGAAGCTGAACTGGTGGCGGACCTTCCGCAGCCGCCCCTCCCCGTCGAGGTACGCGTCGAAGGGCACCGTGTCCGTGGCGAAGCCCTTCGCCGCCGCGGTGAGCGCCCCGCGCAGCTGCGGCGAAGCGGCCCGGGCGGCCCGCGCCAGGTCGGCGACGCCCCGGTAGTGGCTGACTTTCACCCCTGCAAGTTCGATCTCGCCGAGGTAGGTGACCTTCAGGGCGCCCCGGAGCAGCTCCGCCGCGGCACCGGGGTCGGTGGCCCCGCCCGTGACGAGGTTGCCGTCGTCGAGGGTGGTGGTGTCGACACGGACCCACTTGTCGGCGGGCACCCCCGCGCCCCGGTTCTTCATGTGGAGGGTGCCGGGGGTGAGGAGTTCGGTGATCGGCTGGTGCCCTCCCGTTCCCGCCGGGTCCTTCGGCAGCACCACCTGGAGCCGCCCGGTGCGGCGCCGGAAGTCGTAGCCGCCCTCGCCCCTGATGGTGACCCGGGTGCCGCCCGTGGCCATCTCCAGGGAGGTGCTCGCCTTCGCGGTGCCGGCCTTCGTCAGCACGTCGGCGGCGTTCCGTACGGCGAGCGCCGGATCGACCCCGGGCTTCGGGTCCCCGGGGGCCGCGCACCCCGTGGCCCCCGCGGTCGTGAGGAGGGAGCCGACCAGGAGGGCGGTGACGGCGAGCGCCCCGCTCGCGCGACCGTGCGGACGTCCGTACCGCTGCGCCACCATCGCCTGCCAACCCCCAACGCCTCACCGCTGTCCGCCCGGGTCCCGCCCCTTCCCGGCACCCGCGGGCCCGGGGCACCCGATCCGCATAACGACGGTCAGCGCGTGCCGTCACGCGCAGTACCGTGGTGGTGTGCACGCGCAGGCCACTCCCCACACCGCCACGACGACGGAGCGCGGCTCGTTCGCGCTGGCACGGTGCAGCTGCGGCTGGACGGGCCCGGCTCGCCGGTCCCGGGACCGCGCCCGTACGGACGCGGCGGACCACGTCCGTACGACAGCCGCCACGGAGGCGTAGGGACGGTCGGGGAACCGGCGCCGTCTGCCCGCCGGCCATGCGGGTCTTTCCGGACAGGCCCGGGGACGGTCCGGGGGTTCGCTGCGCGGGCTCAGGCCGCGAGGTCGTTCCGGCCGGATTCGGGGGCCGGGCCGCCGACCCGGGACTCGGGGACACCGACCGCCTCCGGGCGCCGCGGCCCCTCGGCCCGGCGGGAGCGGACGAGCCGGGCGCCGACGCCCGAGCGGGCGACCGCCGAGACCAGCGGGGTGAGCAGGGCCAGGGCGAGCGGGGCGAGGAGCAGTGCCGCCGCCGTACCGAGGGCGAAGCCGCCGATGACGTCGGTCGGGTAGTGGACGCCCATGTAGACCCGTGCGAAGCCTTCGGCGAGCGCGAGGCCGAGGGCGGCGAACCCGAACCTGCGGTGGGCGACGAAGACCCCGACGGCGAGGGCCATCGCCAGCGTCGCGTGGTCGCTGACGAAGGAGAAGTCGGTCTTCCCCTCGACGAGGACGTCGAGCCCCCGGTGGTCCTTGAACGGGCGGGGGCGCTCGACGAAGCCCCGGATGGGGATGTTCACCAGGAGGGCGACGCCGGCGGCCAGCGGGGCCCAGACGAGACCGGCGACGGCCGAGACGGAGTCGGCGAGGGTGCCGCGGCGGCGGACGCTCCACCAGCACCACAGGCAGACGAGGGCCATCGCGAGCATGATCCCGTACTCGCCGACGAACTCCATGACGCGGTCGAACCACGGCGGGGCGGCCTTGGCCAGCCCGTTGATGTCGTAGAGCAGGCTGACATCGGGGTTCGAGCCGTCCGATGCGAGTACAGCCATCTGCTGCGGCCCCTTGCTCTCGTGTCTGGTGTTTCCAACCCCCGTGGTCATGAGCGGTCGGATCGGGGAACGAACCGCCTGAGGCGCACGTTCCGCTCTCTCCGGTGGATCATGATGACGTTATCGAAGAGTGACGACGCACCGCAGCTCAGGGCCCTCGCATGACGGAGAGTTCCAGCCATGTCCGGTACGACCCGACGGTCCGTCTGGTCCGCTCAGGCCCCCGGGAGATGGGTCGGCAGCGCCGCCGCCCCCTCCGCGGTGACCCGGGTCGCGCCGAAGTAGTCCGGGGTGTCGATCCGGTCGAAGCGGATCACCGCCCCGGTGCGCGGCGCGTCGATCATGTACCCCCCGCCGACGTAGATGCCGACGTGCCGGATGGCCCGGGAGTTGGTCAGGTCGTCGGAGAAGAAGACGAGGTCGCCCGGGAGCAGCTCGTCCCTGCTCGGGTGCGGCCCCGCGTTGTACTGGTCGTTGGCCACGCGCGGCAGGTCGATGCCGACGCTCTCGTACGCGGCCTGCGTCAGCCCGGAGCAGTCGAACCGGCCATTCTGCGCCGCCGTGCCCGTACCGCCCCAGAGGTACGGGGTGCCGAGCTTCTGCTGCGCGTAGTGGATCGCACCCGCCGCCTGCCGGGACGGCTCGACGCGGCCCTGCGGCCGCGCGAAGCTCTTCTCCAGGGACCGGATGATGCGCACGTAGTTCCGGGTCTCGGTGAACGGCGGGACGCCACTGTGCTTGATCACCCGGTACGCGCCCGCGTTGTACGCGGCCAGCATGTTGTTCGTCGGGTCGCCGGGCACGTTCCTCACGTAGCCGGCGAGTTCGCAGTCGTACGAGGCGGCCGAGGGGATCGCGTCCGCGGGGTCCCAGATGTCCCGGTCCCCGTCCCCGTCGCCGTCGACGCCGTGACCGGCCCAGGTACCGGGGATGAACTGGGCGATGCCCCGGGCGTCGGCCGGGGACACGGCCCGCGGGTTCCAACCGCTCTCCTGGTACAGCTGGGCGGCGAGCAGCGCCGGGTTGATCGCCGGGCAGAGGTTCCCCCACCGCTGCACAAGTCCCTGGTAGAGCGCGGGAACCGAACCCTTGGCCAACGCCACGGTGCCGTTCTTGGAGCCCCCGGCGCCGCCGACCAGACCGGCCGCGGCGGAGAACGTGCCGACGACGAGCAGTGCGACGAAGCCGAGGCAGACCCCGAGAGCCCCCCCGGCCACCAGCCACGCCTTGCCAGCCCTACGCACCGTCAACCACCCCTCGGCCCATGGCAGTACGTCCCCGCCGACCAGTCTAGGCGGCGGGGACCCCCGTGGGGGCGTCACCGGCTCGACGCGGCCCCAAGAGTGCAACAACGACAATCATTGCCCGGAGTCACTCTCCGTGATACACAGAGTGACCATACGCTTCTTTGCAGGGAAACCGGCCACACCACCGCAGGTCAAGACGGTCAGATCGGTCAAGTGTGCGGGGATCGGGTAAAGAGAGCCGTCAAGCCGTCACACGCGGGCGGTTTCATCAGCGAAGATAGGGTGATGACCCATGCCGTCCGGCAGGGGCAACTAACTACCCAACAGGGGCGGTGAGTTACATGTACCTGGCGGCAGAGAAGGGCGACATCACCACCATCATCGGTGGAATCGCCCCGAACTGGGGGCCTTTCGGCAGCCTGGGCGCCGAAGCCAAGATCATGATCGAGGTCGTGATGGCCGTGGCCATCCTGCTCTGCCTCGGCATCGCCATCTGGGGCGCGGCCAAGCAGCGCATCGGAGCGACCGCCCTTCGCGACACGTTCAGCGCGGAACAGGGCAAGGGTCTGATCGTGGCCGGTCTGACCGGCGTCTTCATCATCGGATCACTGGGAACGCTGTTCACGATCGTGTACGGGATGGCCGTCTGACCTCCCGTCGGACTCCGTACCCCGAGATTGCTTTCCCTGATGTCCAGTCACGTTGCAGCACTGCCCGTACCGCGAACCAGTGAGGGGGCGTAACCGGCATGAGTCCCGGTGACGAGCACGACAGCTTCGGCGGCGTGGGCGGCTCGGGCCAGACCCGGACCCGCCTGCCCGAAGGCAACAGCGGCGACGTCTACGGCGGCGCCCGGCGCCCCGTCCGCAGCTCCCGCTCCCTCATCACGGTCGTCGGCGTGGTGGTCCTCCTCCTCGCGGCCATCGCCTTCGCCAACAGGGGCGGCGGCGCCCCGACGGACACGACGGGCGACTCACCCCGCAAGGGCGCGACGGCGGCCGACCCCACGGCGGCGACGGGCGTCAGACCGGTGACGGGAAAGCTCGGCGCGATCCCCACGGGCTACGCCCACGACGAACAGGGCGCACAGAGCGCGGCGTCGAACTACGCGGTGGCACTGGGCTCCGACGGCATGTTCAAGCTCGAAAGCCGTCACCGCATCGTGGACACCGTCTACACACCGGACGCCGCAGCAAAGCTGAGAGGTCCCCAGGACGCCGCCTACTCGGCAGAGTTCCTGAAGAAGATGGGCCTCGACGCCAACGGCGAAGCACCTGTGGGCAACACCTTCATCTCCCGCACGATTCCTGTCGGCACCAAGGTCGAGAGCTTCAGCGGCGATACCGCCAAGGTCTCCGTCTGGTACACGGGCCTGATCGGCATGTCCGGGCCCGGTTCCACCGACCCGGTCAGCACCACGTGGAAGACGTGGACGTTCGACCTGCGGTGGACGGACAACGACTGGAAGGTCATCGACGACAGCCAGAAGGACGGCCCGGCGCCCGTCCCGGGCGACATCGCCGCGTCCAGCGCGGACGAGATCAGCAAGGCCGTAGAGGAGTTCGGAGGCTTCACCTATGCCCGGTAGCCCTCGCCCCGCCCGATCACTCGTCGCGGCGCTCGCAGTCCTGCAGACAGCCGGCTTCCTTTTCGCATCCCGGGCCGTCGCCGCACCCACCCCTACTCCGTCGCCGAGCGCGAGCAACGATCCGTGCGATCTGCTCATCGGCCCTGCCAAGGAGTACTGCTCCGAGGGCGAACCCGGCCGCACCGGTGGGAGCCCCGGGCTCGACGACCCCACCACCGCCCTGGACCCCCTCGCCGCCCTCTCCCGCGGATGCGCCGACGCCGCCGTCGCCACCATCGACTACCTCTCCAAGGCCGTCAAGGAGACCGCCGACGTCGACTTCACGAACATGGAGTTCCTCGGCCGGTACGCGATCGTCTTCGCCGCCTCCACCTTCCTCACCCTCCTCCTCTGGCTCCTCGCCGTCGCCAAGCGCGCCATCCGCGGCGTCCCCCTCACCACCGCGCTCTCCGAAGCCATCGGTTTCCTCTGGCTGACGGTCCTCGCCTCCGCCTTCACGCCCCTGATCCTCTACACCGTCGTCAACGCCACCGACGCCGTCACCGAGGTCATCGCCTCCGGCACCGGCCAGCAGACCGACATCTTCTTCGGCAGCTTCAAGGAGGCCCTGCAGAAGGGCGACAGCATCGGTGGCGGCCCCATCATGCTGATCATCGTGTCCCTGGTGACGGTCCTCGCCGCGGGCGTCCTGTACCTGGAGCTGTTCCTCCGCGCCGTCATGCTGTACGTCGGCGCCCTCCTCGGTGTCGTCGTCTACTCCGGGCTCGTCGACAAGAACATGTGGGGCCACGTCCGCCGCTGGGCCGGCATCATGATCGCGATCATCCTGGTCAAGCCGGTCATCGTGATCGTCCTGGGCCTGGCGGGCGCCCTCTCCTCCGGCACCGGCCCCGACTCGTTCTCCGCCGTCGTCTCCGGCCTCGCGATCATCCTGCTCGCGATCTTCGCCTCCGCGATGATCTACCGCTTCGTCCCCGGCTTCGGCGACGAGATCGCCGCCTCACGCAACAACCGCCTCCACCGAGCCGGCGAGAACGCGGCCGCCGCCGTCATCTCCTCCCCCGCCTCCCTCGTCTCCCAGGGCATCAAGACACACAGCTCCCGCGGCGACGGCGGCCAGTCCTCCCAAGGCTCCGGCCCCCGCCCCGCCAACCCGGTGTCCGGCGGCATGGCCGCCCACAGCAGCCGCGGCGGCAGCGGAGGCGGCGCGACTCCCCCGCCCCCGCCCCGTAGCAGCAGCCCCACCGCGGGCACCCCGCACAGCAACCGCAAGAACTCTGGAGGTGCAGGGCGTTGACGACCCAGTCCCAGCCGGTCGCGCCCCGCCGTACGTATCTCGTCGGCCGTGCCCGGCCGAACGCGATCGTCGGCAAGAACCGCGAGACCGGCGAGATCGCCCTGATCATCGTCGGCGCCTTCCTCGGCATGATGAGCGGACTCCTCGTCCCCCTCCTCCCCCTGCGGATCGCGCTCCTCGCCGGCCTGCCGATGCTCGCGATCGCCGCCGTCTACCTCCCGTACAGGCACCGCACCTTCTACAAGTGGTACGAGATCAACCGCAGCTACAAGCGGATGCTCAAGCGCGGCACGGCCTACCGTTCCGTCGTCACCGAGGCCGGCACCCGCCTCGACGGCCGCGAGGTCGAGGTCGGCCCACCGCCCGGCATCGGCCGCGTCGGCTGGCTCGCCGCCCCCTTCGGCCCCGACGAGATCGCCGTCCTCCTCCACGCCGACCGCCGTACGGTCACCGCCGCCATCGAGATCGAGGGCCCCGGCGTCGGCCTGCGCGACAGCGAGGACCAGGAGGCCCTGGTCGACCGCTTCGGCACCCTCCTGAAGCACGTGGCCAACGGCGACGGCTTCGTCACCCGCCTCCAGATGCTGGCCCGTACCCTCCCCGCCGACCCCGACGCCCACGCCAAGGACGTCGGCCAGCGCGGCGACCCGCACGCGCCCACGTGGCTCATGGAGTCGTACGACCAGCTCCAGTCGATGGTCTCCACCTCCAGCGAGCAGCACCGCGCCTACCTCGTCGCCTGCATGCACTACACGCGCGAACTCGCCGCCGAGGCCAACGCCATGGCCCACGCCGCCAAGCACACCTCCGGCGCCCGCAAGCTCGACCGGGACGCCGGCCTCGCCGTCGTCATGGCCCGCGAGCTCACCGACATCTGCGCCCGTCTCGCCGAGGCCGACATCCGCGTCCGCCAGCCCCTCGGCCAGTCCCGGCTCGCCTCCCTCGTGCACTCCATGTACGACCCGGACCACCCCATCGACCACATCCAGGCCATGACGAAACGAAACGCTTGGCCCGCCGAACTCGACGCGATGGAACCGACGTACCTCCAGGCCAAGACCCGGGAGTCCTCCACCCGCGCCCCCTGGTGCCACGCGACGGCCTGGGTGAAGGAGTGGCCGATGACCCCCGTCGGCGTCAACTTCCTCGCCCCTCTCCTCGTCCACACCCCCGACGTCATCCGTACGGTCGCCGTGACCATGGACCTGGAGCCGACCGAGGTCGCCATCGAGCGGATGCTCACCGAGAAGACCAATGACGAGGCGGACGCCAGCCGCGCCGCGAAGATGAACCGCACGGTCGACCCGCGCGACATCGCCGCCCACGGCCGGCTCGACCAGCGGGGTGAAGACCTCGCCAGCGGAGCGGCCGGAGTGAACCTCGTCGGGTACATCACGGTGTCGTCGCGCTCGCCCGAGGCCCTGGCCAGGGACAAGCGCACGATCCGGGCCTCCGCCGGCAAGTCCTACCTCAAGTTGGAGTGGTGCGACCGCGAGCACCACCGGGCCTTCGTGAACACCCTGCCGTTCGCGACCGGCATCCGCCGCTAGGGCCGAAGGGGCACAGAGCCATGCGAGATCCGCTGTCCGTCCTCACCGAAGCCTTCACCTCCTTCCTCTTCGGGAAGGTGGAGACGACCCGTCTGCCCGTCCGCACCTCCACCGGACAGGCCCAGGCCGTCTACCTGCCGACCGCCGCCCCCGGCCTCGGCGACTCCGGCGTCATCATCGGCCGCGAGGTCTACAGCGGCAAGGGGTACATCTACGACCCCTTCCAGCTGTACGGGCAGCAGCTCCCCGCCCCGCACTGGCTGGTCCTCGGCGAGTCCGGCAACGGCAAGTCGGCCCTGGAGAAGACGTACGTGCTCCGCCAGCTCCGCTTCCGCGACCGGCAGGTCGTCGTCCTCGACGCCCAGGGCGAGGACGGCGTCGGCGAATGGAACCTCATCGCCCAGGAGCTGGGGATAACCCCCATCCGCCTGGACCCGATGGTCGCCAACGACTCGGGGATCCGCCTCAACCCGCTCGACCCGTCGATCACCACGACCGGGCAGCTCGCCCTGCTCCGTACGATCATCGAGGTGGCGATGGGCCACGGCCTCGACGAGCGCGCCGGCTTCGCGCTCAAGGTCGCCCACGCCCACGTCATCGAGCACACCACCGACCGCCAGCCGATCCTCACCGACATCGTCGAGCGCCTGCGCCACCCGGAGGCCGGCTCGGCCGAGGCGATGAACGTCGACATAGACGATGTACGGGCCTGGGGCCTGGACGTCGCCCTCGTCCTCGACCGGCTCGTCGACGGCGACCTGCGGGGCATGTTCGACGGCCCGACGACCGTCGGCATCGACCTCGACGCGCCCCTGATCGTCTTCGACCTCTCCCACATCGACCGCAACTCCATCGCCATGCCGATCCTCATGGCGATCGTCGGCGTCTGGCTGGAACACACCTGGATCCGGCCCGACCGGAAGAAGCGCATCTTCCTCGTCGAGGAGGCCTGGCACATCATCAACAGCCCGTTCGTGGCGCAGCTGTTCCAGCGGCTGCTCAAGTTCGGCCGACGCCTCGGCCTGTCCTTCGTCGCCGTCGTCCACCACCTCTCCGACGTCGTCGACGGAGCCGCCGCCAAGGAGGCCGCGGCGATCCTCAAGATGGCCTCCACCCGGACCATCTACGCCCAGAAGGCCGACGAGGCACGCAATACGGGCCGGGTCCTCGGCCTGCCCCGCTGGGCGGTCGAGATCATCCCGACCCTCACCCCCGGCATCGCGGTCTGGGACGTCAACGGCAACGTGCAGGTGGTCAAGCACCTCATCACCGAGAAGGAACGCCCGCTGGTCTACACGGACCGCGCCATGACCGAGTCCTCGGCCGTCGACCCGGAACTGGAGTGGGAGACGGAACAGCGGGCGATCCTCGTGGAGCAGCAGCTGAACGGCACGTCCCAGTCGACGGTGGCGTAGATGCAGCCGGCACACAAGGGAGGGGGAGTCTCCGACGGGCTGCTGCTCAGCCTGTTCGGCCTCCTCCTCTGTCTCACGGTCCTGGTGTGGACGGCGACCGGCCTGGCCGCCCTCCTCTCCCACGGCGCCTGGCCGGACGGCATCACCCTCACGGGCACGCCGTCCGCCCTGCGCTCCCTGGTGACCGCCCCCACCGACCTCCCGGCGGCCTGGCCCACCACCCCGGCCGCCCAGCTCTCGGGGTACGGCCTCTTCTGGGGGCTGCTGATCGGCGAGGCGATGATCCTGCTCGTCCTCGCTGTCTTCGCACTCGGCACACTGGCCCGCTGGCGAGCGGTCAGGGCGAACCGGAAGACGGGAGCGTACGGTCACCTCCCCACCGCTCCGGCCCGCCAGGAACCGGCCGCGACCACAGCTCCGGCACCCGCCGCACCGACCGAACCCACGCCGGCAGCAGCACCCGCACCGGCCGCCCCGGTCGTACCCGCCCCGGCCACCCCACCGACCCCGGCCACACCAACCACCCCCGCCACACCAACCCCAGCCGCACCCCCCACCATCCCCGCCCCCACCGCCGCCCCCATCCCGGTCCCCGCCCCGGCGCCGACCCGCACCTTCTACGGCCCCCCCGACGCGCGCCACCCCGCCGCCGTCCAGGCGATCCAGGACGCCGAGGGCCCCGTCCTGGTCGTCACCTCCGACCCCGCCGTCTGGTCGGCCACCAAGGACGCGCGCGGCAAGCTCGGCCCGGTCCTCGTCCACGACCCCGGCCACCTCTGCGA
This sequence comes from Streptomyces sp. NPDC016459, assembly GCF_040632845.1. Taxonomy (NCBI): domain Bacteria; kingdom Bacillati; phylum Actinomycetota; class Actinomycetes; order Kitasatosporales; family Streptomycetaceae; genus Streptomyces; species Streptomyces sp. NPDC016459. The sequence goes on along the minus strand of NZ_JBEYCR010000014.1, from coordinate 1,540 downwards.
CACCCCGGCCCGGCTCCACTGGTCACCGTCCGAGCACTGCGAGGACCCGTCAGTGGCCGCGGAACGGGCCGTCGCCCTGCTCGCCCCCGTACGCCCGCACTCCCGCCTCGACGCGGCCACCGCCGACACCGCGGAAACCCTCCTGCGCTGCTGGCTGCACGCCGCCGCCGTCGACGGCCGCCCCTTCCGCCAGGTCCACCGCTGGGCCCAGGGCGGTGGCGCCCACGAACCGGTACGGATCCTCCGCAGCCACCCCAAGGCCGCCTCAGGCCACGCGGGACTCCTCGAAGCGGCACTCACGGCGCACCCGGAAAGCCGTCGCCTGGCACAGGAACTGACGGCCCGTACCCTCGCCTCGCTGTCCTCGATCCACATCCGCGAGGCCTGTACACCGAATCGAACGGATTCGCTGGCGCTGGCATCTTTCCTCCCCGAAGGGGGCAGCCTCTACCTGGTGGGGGAACCGATCGAGGATCCCCGCACCCACCCCGGCGCGATGCCGCTCCTGACGGCGCTCGCCGCAAGCGTGGTCGAGCACGGCCGCCGCATGGCCGCACGGTCATCCGACGGTCGGCTCGACCCACCACTGACGCTCGTTCTCGACGACGTCGCCGCCGTGGCCCCGCTGCCCCAGCTCCCGCAGCTCCTCGCCACCGGCCACGACCAGGGCATGCCGACCCTGGCCCTGATGCGCTCGGCCGAACAGGCCAGATCCCGCTGGCCGGAGACTTCGCTCAGCCGCTGACGGAACCCGCGGCCGAGGCCGGCCGCAGCAGCTCGTGCTCCCACTCGACCGCGTCCTCACCCTCATGCGGCGCGACCCGCACGCCGGTCGCCGCGTACCCGAGCCGCCGGTACACCGCCTGCGCCCGCACGTTCTCCGCGTGCACGTAGAGCCGCGCCCGCTCGATCCGGGGCTCCACCAGCGACCAGGACCACTCCGCCGCCGCCTCGAACAACGCGTCGATGACCCCTGAGCCGCGCGCCTCCTCCCGTACGAACACCCCGACGACATGCGTCTGCTCGGCCACGGGCACATCCCCCAGCAGCGTCTCGACGGCTGCCCGCTCCACCAGCACCGTCAGCGTGCCGGCCCACCGCCCGTCCGGCGCCTCGGCGACGAACTGGCGCATCCCGCCGGGCCCGTCGTCGGACGCACCCTCCGCCCGCTCCCGCCAGAAGGACTCCGGCCGTTCGACCGCCGCCTCGTAGGTGTCGAGGAACGCGAGGTGCGCGATGGGGTCCCGCAGCGCCGTCAACCGGATCTCCCGGGCCTTCTCCCACTCGTGGGCACGGATGGTCCGAATCGCATAGTCCATACCGCCGATCCTGACGACGTCCCCGCGCCCCTGACAAGGCGTTTTCCTCCGTCGCACCCCGGTCGGACAACCGACCCCAACCCGCTCCCCAAAAGCGCTGTGAACGCAGAAAAGCCCCGCACCATGAGGTGCGGGGCTTTCCCACAATGATTGTTCGGCGGCGTCCTACTCTCCCACAGGGTCCCCCCTGCAGTACCATCGGCGCTGAAAGGCTTAGCTTC
>NZ_JBEYCR010000013.1:78765-146956 GCF_040632845.1 Streptomyces sp. NPDC016459 | reverse complement strand
GCCCGGTTACATTCCGAACCCGGAAGCTAAGCCTTTCAGCGCCGATGGTACTGCAGGGGGGACCCTGTGGGAGAGTAGGACGCCGCCGAACAATTCTTCAGGACCCTTGGTCCCAGCGTTCACGCTGGGACCAAGGGTCCTTTTGTTTTTCGCTTGAATTTTTCCGATGCGCGGCTGAGTGCCGGCTGCGCGAGAATGACTGCAGTACCCGATGACAGGAGTCACACCGATGTCCACCAACTCTCCCGACGACCGTCCGGAGCGCGAACCGCGTCGCAGGGACGATGCCGGTGGCGACCGAGGCGGCTTCCGTGGGCCGCGTCGTGACGACAACCGCGGTGGCGGCGGCTTCCGCCGCGATGACAACCGTGGCGGTGGCGACAACCGTGGCGCCGACAACCGTGGCGGGGGTTTCCGCCGTGACGACAACCGGGGTGGTGACTCTCGCGGGAGTGACAGCCGCGGTGGTGACAACCGTGGTGGCGGTTTCCGTCGCGATGACAACCGTAGTGGTGGCGACAGCCGTGGCGGTGGTTTCCGTCGCGATGACAACCGCGGTGGCGACAACCGCGGTGGCGGTGGTTTCCGTCGTGATGACCGTGGTGGTGACAACCGCGGGGGCGACAACCGCGGGAGCGGTTTCCGTCGTGACGACCGTGGTGAGCGGCCTCCGTTCCGTCGGGACGACCGGCCCTCCTTCCCGCCGCGTGACGACCGTCGTGACGACAACCGTGGCGGTGGTTTCCGTCGTGACGACAGCCGCGGTGGTGACAATCGTGGCGGTGGTGGTTTCCGTCGTGATGACAACCGTGGCGGCGACAACCGCGGTGGTGACAATCGTGGCGGTGGTTTCCGTCGCGACGACAGCCGTGGTGGTGACAGCCGTGGCGGTGGTTTCCGTCGCGATGACAACCGTGGTGGTGACAATCGTGGTGGCGGTTTCCGTCGTGACGACCGTGGTGAGCGGCCTCCGTTCCGTCGGGACGACCGGCCCTCTTTCCCGCCCCGTGACGACCGCCGGGACGACAACCGTGGCGGTGGCTTCCGTCGCGATGACAACCGTGGTGGTGACAGCCGTGGCGGTGGTTTCCGTCGCGATGACAACCGTGGTGGTGACAATCGTGGTGGCGGTTTCCGTCGTGACGACCGTGGTGAGCGGCCTCCGTTCCGTCGGGACGACCGGCCCTCTTTCCCGCCCCGTGACGACCGCCGAGATGACAACCGTGGCGGTGGTTTCCGTCGCGATGACCGGCGTGATGAGCGTCCTTCGTCGTTCCGTCGGGACGACCGGCCCTCCTTCCCGCCCCGTGACGACCGCCGGGACGACAACCGTGGCGGCGGTTTCCGTCGCGATGACCGGCGTGATGAGCGTCCTTCGTCGTTCCGTCGGGACGACCGGCCCTCCTTCCCGCCCCGTGACGACCGCCGAGATGACAACCGTGGCGGCGGTTTCCGTCGCGACGACCGGCGTGACGAGCGTCCCTCGTCGTTCCGCCGGGACGACCGGGGCGGCGACAGCCGCGGTGGTGGGTTCCGTCGGGACGACCGGGGCGGCGACAGTCGCGGCGGGGGCTTCCGCCGGGACGACCGGGGTGGCGACCGTGGTGGGTTCCGGGGACGGGACGACCGGGGTGGGTACGCCCGTCGTGACGACCGGGAGCGCAATGATCGCGCGCCGATCAAGCGGCTGCCGATCCCGCCGGAGGTCACCGGTGAGGAGATCGACCCGGACGTGCGCCAGGAGCTCATGAGCCTGCCCAAGGGGTTGGCCGAGGATGTCTCCCGCAACCTCGTCATGGTCGCCCAGCTGATCGACGAGGACCCGGAGGGGGCCTACGGCTACTCCAGGGTCGCCCTGCGGCTCGCCTCCCGTGTCGCCGCAGTGCGCGAGGCCGCCGGTTTCGCCGCGTACGCGACGCAGAAGTACTCCGAGGCGCTGGCCGAGTTCCGGGCCGCCCGCCGGATGAGCGGTGGTGTCGAGCTGTGGCCCGTCATGGCGGACTGCGAGCGCGGGCTCGGTCGTCCCGAGCGGGCGCTGGCCATGGCCGGTGAGGCCGAGGTGCAGAAGCTGGACAAGGCCGGGCAGGTCGAGATGCGGCTCGTCGCCGCGGGGGCCCGCCGGGACCTGGGGCAGCTCGACGCGGCGATCGTGACGCTGCAGAGCCCCGAGCTCGCTTCCAGCGCCGTTCACCCGTGGACCGCGCGCCTGCGCTACGCCTATGCGGACGCGCTGCTCGCCGCCGGCCGTGATGCCGAGGCGCGGGAGTGGTTCGGCAAGGCTCTGGAGGCCGACAAGGACGGGGCCACGGATGCCTCGGACCGGTTGGCCGAGATGGACGGTGTCGAGTTCGTGGACGCGTTCGACGAGTCGGAGGAGTCCGAGGACGAGTCGGATGTCGTCCTCGCCGAGGATGACGACGAGGATGCCGACCTCGACGAGGACGACAGTGACGACCGCGACGACAGTGTCGGCGACAAGAGCTGACACGGTTGACGTGTGAGAAGGGCGGCACCCACCGGGTGCCGCCCTTCTTCGTTTCCGGGGTCCTCAGTCCAGCGCCAGGCTTCTCAGGACCAGGCCCGTCGCGGGCTTCGGGCCGAACGAGGTCGACTTGCGGGGCATCGTGACGCCTTGGCGGGCGAGGTCCCGTACGACCTCCTCGCGGACCGGGTGCATGAGGACAGCCGTACCGCCACGGCGTTCCGCCTGAGCGACCGCGGCCTCCGTGTCGTGGATGTAGCTGATGTCCTCGGCGGCGTCCGGGATGTGCCAGACGTGCTCCAGGAGGGTGGAGTGCAGGACCGTCGCGTCCAGGGTGCGCCAGGCCGGGGGGCGGTCCGCGCGGATCGTGCGGTCGAGGAGTGCGGGGTCCGGCCGGTCGACGAGGTGGAAGCCGCCGTCACCGGCGAGGAGGAAGGCGTTGCCGCCCGCCCTGGCGGTCGCGAGGGCCTCCAGGGCTGTCGGCAGGGGTCCGTCGATCCGCCGTACCCGGAAGCGGCCGTCGAGGGCCGTGAGGGCCTCGGACAGCGGCAGGCGGTTGAGGAGACGGTGGATGGCGCGGACCCGGAGGGGGTAGCGCGCGGTGTCGACGAGGAGGACCAGGCCGTAGTTCCACGGGCCGGGGGAGCGGTGCTCCTCACGGAGGCGGAGGTACGTCGCCCAGCGGTGGTGGCCGTCGGCGATGAGCGCCTGGTGGCGGGTGAGCTCGCCGGCCACCGCGGCGAGGTCGTCGGGGTCCGTGACCGACCAGAGGCGGTGCTGGAAGCCGTCCTCCGTGGTGGTGGAGAGCAGGGGTTCCCGTCGTACGGTCCGCTCGATGACCGCGTCGGCGCCGTCCTCGCGCCCGCCCACGTACGTGAGGAGCAGGGGCTCCAGGTTGGCGGCCGTGGTCCGCATCAGGGCGGCCCGGTCCTCGACCACGTGCGGCATGACGTCCTCGTGGGGGAGGACGACCCCCTCGGCGGGGGTGGAGAGTTCGAGGGCCCCGATGACGCCGCGCTGGAGGACGCCGTCGCCGTCCTGCTCGTAGACGTAGAGCGCGGGCTCCGGGTCCGGGGCGAGGACGCCGTCCGCGAGCCAGCGGTCGAGGGTGACGGCGGCCTTGCGGTGGCGGGTGCCGGCGGTGATGGCCTGGGGGAGGATCAGCCGGACGATGTTGTGCGGGTCGGCCGACTCCAGATGGAGCAGTCCGTCAGGTCGTACGACGACGTCGTAGGGCGGAGACGTCACCGCGGCGAGGCTGCCGACCCGTTCGGGGACGTAGCGGAGTCCGCGGAACGGGGCCAGGCGCAGCCCGGCGGCGTCGTCGCGGACGTCGGCGGCCGCGTGACCTGAGGTGTTCATCTCGTCATCGTATGTGGGCGGTGGCCATGAGCGATGATCGGGGGAGCGGGGGAATTTCCACCCGGAGATGCGAGGAGTGCGCGGTGACGGTGAGGGACGGGCAGGGACATCGGAGTGCCGGCAGGAAGAGGCCCGACGGCAGTGCGGTGCCGCTGAGCAAGGCGTACGACACGGCGCTCCTCGACCTGGACGGGGTCGTGTACGCGGGTGGGGAGGCCGTCCCTTACGCGGTGGAGGCACTCGCGGCGGCACGGGCCGGCGGGATGCACCTGGCGTACGTCACCAACAACGCCCTGCGGACGCCCGACGGGGTGGCGGAGCACCTCACGGAGCTCGGGGTGCCGGCCGAGGCGGGGGACGTGATCACCTCGGCGCAGGCGGTGGCCCGTCTGATCGCGGACGACGTGCCGCCCGGGGCGCGGGTGCTGGTCATCGGCGGCGAGGGGCTGCGGGTGGCGCTGCGCGAACGGGGCCTGGTGCCGGTGGAGTCGGCGGACGACGAGCCGGTGGCGGTCGTGCAGGGCTACGGGGGGCCCGACATGCCGTGGGCGCGGTTCGCGGAGGCGGCGTACGCGGTGGGGCGCGGGGTGCCGTGGTACGCGTCGAACACGGACCTGACGATCCCCGGGGCGCGGGGGATCGGGCCGGGGAACGGGGCGGCCGTCGAGGTCGTACGGATCGCCACGGGCGGCCGGGCGGAGCCGAAGGTCGCGGGGAAGCCGCTGCCGCCGATGCACCGGGAGACGGTGCTGCGGACGGGTGCGCGGCGGCCGTTGGTCGTCGGGGACCGGCTGGACACGGACATCGAGGGCGCGTTCAACGGCGGGGTGGACTCGCTGCTCGTACTCACCGGGGTGACGGATGTGGCGCAGCTGCTGAGGGCCGTGCCGGAGCACCGCCCGACGTACGTGGACCGCGACCTGCGAGGGCTGTTGGAGGGGCAGCCCGAGGTCCTCGCGGACGTGGACGGCGGGTTCGTGTGCGGGGACTGGCGGGCGTCGGTGAGCGGGGGCGCGCTGGTGCTCGACGGGCCGGACGGTGGTGCCGGGGGGCCGATGGACGGGGTACGGGCCCTGTGCGGGGCCGCCTGGTCGGCGGCCGACGGCGACGGTGGCGTACCGGACGCGGAGAAGGCCCTCGGACGGCTGGGGATGTGAAATTGGGTAGGCTTACCTAACTTCATCGGGGTTGCGGGTACAGGAGCGCGGGCATGGACGGTCGACAGCAGCGGTTGAGCGCGGAATCGGTCACCCTGGCGTACGAGCAGCGGGTCATCGCCCGCGGGCTGTCCGTCGAGATCCCCGACAACTCCTTCACCGTCATCGTCGGGCCCAACGCCTGTGGCAAGTCCACCCTGCTCCGCGCCCTCTCCCGGATGCTGAAGCCCAGTGAGGGGCGCGTCCTGCTCGACGGGCAGTCGATCCACGCCCTGCCCGCCAAGAAGGTCGCCAGGACCCTCGGCCTGCTGCCGCAGACCTCCGTGGCGCCCGACGGCATCACCGTCGCCGACCTGGTCGCCCGGGGCCGTTACCCGCACCAGGGGCTGTTGCGTCAGTGGTCGCCGGAGGACGAGCGGGTCACGCGGGAGTCCATGGAGGCGACCGGTGTCGCGGAGCTGGCCGAGCGGTACGTGGACGAGCTCTCCGGCGGTCAGCGCCAGCGCGTGTGGATCGCGATGGCGCTCGCCCAGCAGACCCCGCTGCTGCTGCTCGACGAGCCGACGACGTATCTCGACATCCAGCACCAGATCGATGTCCTCGACCTCTGCGCAGAGCTGCACGAGAACCAGGGCCGGACCCTCGTCGCCGTGCTGCACGACCTCAACCACGCGGCCCGGTACGCGACCCATCTCATCGCCGTCCGCGACGGCGAGGTGGTCGCCGAGGGCGCCCCGTCCGAGGTCGTGACCGCCGAGCTGGTGGAGCGGGTCTTCGGGCTGCGCTGCCAGGTCATCGACGACCCGGAGACGGGGACGCCGCTGGTCGTACCGGCCGGGCGCAGGGCCCGCGTCCCGCGGCCCGTGGCGTCCCCGGAGCCCGCGCTACAGAAGTGAGCGGAGCCGCACCAGGTCGCGGAAACCGGCCTCCAGCCTGACCCGGCCCGAGGCCCAGGCCTTCGCGAAGTTCAGGCCGCCGTCCACCATCGCCAGCAGGTCGTCGCCGGTCATCGCCAGCCGGATCTGCGCCTTGGCGGGCGGCGGGCCCGCGAGCGTGTCCTCGACCCGGATGCGGCCGTCCGCGAGACGGCCCGTGAACGTGGTGTCCAGGTCCGTGACGTGGCAGCTCAGGGTGCGGTCGAGCGCGGCTGCGCCGCGCAGGTCGCCCTCCGACCGTGCGAGGTTGTCCGAGAGTGTGTCCAGTGCCCTGCGGCACTCCGTGATCGTCGCCATCGCCGTCGACCGTACCCCAGGCGTTCGCGGTAGCGTCGGGCCCATGAACGACGTGACGCCCGAACCGGAGCCCGCGGACGTGGTGGCTCCACAGGACGCCCACGAGCCGGCCGCGCCCGCGCCCCTCGGGGTCGAGCGGGAGGTCACCGGGCATCCGGGCGTCGACGCCCACCTGGCGCGTCTCGCCGAGGTGGACCACCTCCCGGCGGACGGACACCTGGAGGTGTACGAGGATGTACACCGTGGACTGCGTGCCGAGCTGACCTCGCTCGACGCGCACCCCACCCCGCGTCCGTACGAAAACAGGAGCTGAACCCACCGTGGCAGGAGTGGCACGCCGCCGTCTCGACGCCGAGCTGGTCCGGCGCAAGCTCGCGCGCTCGCGCGAGCACGCCAGCCAGCTGATCGCCGCGGGCCGGGTGACCGTCGGCAAGACCGTCGCCACCAAGCCCGCCACCCAGGTCGAGACCGCGGCGGCCATCGTCGTCGTCCAGGACGACTCCGACCCCGACTACGTCTCGCGCGGCGGCCACAAGCTCGCCGGTGCCTTCGCCGCCTTCGTCCCCCAGGGGCTGAAGGTCGAGGGCCGGCGCGCCCTGGACGCCGGAGCCTCCACCGGCGGCTTCACCGACGTCCTGCTGCGCGCGGGCGCCGCCCATGTCGTCGCCGTCGACGTCGGCTACGGCCAGCTCGCCTGGTCGCTGCAGAGCGACGAACGCGTGACCGTGAAGGACCGAACGAACGTACGCGAGTTGACGCTCGACGCCCTCGACGGCGTCCCGGTCGACCTCGTCGTCGGCGACCTCTCCTTCATCCCGCTCGGGCTCGTCCTGCCGGCCCTCGCGGCCTGCACGGGGCCCGGCGCCGACCTCGTCCTCATGGTCAAGCCGCAGTTCGAGGTGGGCAAGGAGCGGCTCGGCACCGGCGGCGTCGTCCGGAGCGCCGAACTCCGCGCGGACGCCGTGAAGAACGTGGCCCGTAGGGCCGCCGAACTCGGGCTCGGTGTCCTGGGCGTCACCGCAAGCCCGCTGCCCGGTCCCTCGGGCAACGTCGAGTACTTTCTGTGGCTGCGGGCAGGGGCGCCCGCGCTGGATCCGGCGGATGTCGACCGCGCCGTGGCGGAAGGACCTCGTTGACCTCAACGGCAGCAGCACCAGAGACCGCACCACGTACCGTCTTCCTGCTCGCGCACACCGGCCGGCCGGCCGCCGTCCGCAGCGCCGAGCTGGTCGTCCTCGGCCTCCTGCGCAGCGGCATCGGCGTCCGGGTCCTGGAGGCCGAGGCCGCGGACCTGCCGCTGCCGCCGTCCGTCGAGAGGGTGCCGGAGGCCTGCTCCGACGCGCTCGACGGATGTGAACTCCTCGTCGTCCTCGGCGGCGACGGCACCCTGCTGCGCGGCGCCGAGTTCTCCCGCGCCTCCGGCGTCCCGATGCTCGGCGTCAACCTGGGCCGGGTCGGCTTCCTCGCCGAGGCCGAGCGCGACGACCTCGACAAGGTCGTCGACCGGGTCGTGACGAGGGCGTACGAGGTGGAGGAGCGGATGACCCTCGACGTCGTCGTGTACGAGAACGGCGACGTCCTGTACCGCGACTGGGCGCTCAACGAGGCCGCCGTGCAGAAGGTGTCCCCGGAGCGGATGCTGGAGGTCGTCCTCGCGATCGACGGGCGCCCGGTGACCGGATTCGGCTGCGACGGGGTGATCTGCGCGACACCGACGGGATCCACCGCCTACGCCTTCTCGGCCGGAGGACCGGTCGTCTGGCCGGAGGTGGAGGCGCTGCTCATGGTCCCGATCGGAGCCCACGCCCTCTTCGCCAAGCCGCTGGTCACCACGCCCGAGTCGGTGCTCGCCGTCGAGGTCGAGCCGCACACCCCGCACGGCGTGCTGTGGTGCGACGGGCGGCGGACGGTGGAACTCCCGGCGGGGGCGCGGGTCGAGGTGCGGCGGGGCGCGGTACCGGTCCGGCTCGCCCGGCTCCACCACGCCTCCTTCACGGACCGGCTCGTCGCCAAGTTCGCCCTTCCCGTCTCCGGCTGGCGCGGCGCGCCGCACTGATCCTGCCGGGGGCCGTCGGCAACGAGCGGCGCGCCCGGGAGTCACGGGACGGGGGCGATGTCGCGTCGCGGCAGGGAAACCTCGTATGGTCTGGGGCGTGCTGGAGGAGATGCGGATACGGTCGCTCGGGGTCATCGACGACGCGGTGGTCGAGCTGTCGCCCGGCTTCACCGCGGTGACCGGTGAGACCGGCGCGGGCAAGACGATGGTGGTGACCAGCCTCGGGCTGCTGCTCGGTGGACGGGCCGACGCGGCCCTGGTGCGGATCGGCGCGGCCTCGGCCGTCGTCGAGGGACGGATCAGCGTGCCCCCGGGCTCGCCCGCCGCCGTACGCGCCGAGGAGGCCGGGGCGGAGCTCGACGAAGGTGTCCTGCTCGTCAGCCGGACCCTGTCGGCCGAGGGACGCTCGCGGGCCCACCTCGGCGGGCGTTCCGTGCCCGTCGGGCTGCTCGCCGAACTCGCCGACGAACTCGTCGCCGTCCACGGCCAGACCGACCAGCAGGGTCTGCTGAAGCCCGCCAGGCAGCGCGGCGCGCTCGACCGGTACGCGGGTGACGCCGTCTCCGGACCGCTCACCGCCTACACCGAGGCGTACCGGCGGCTGCGCGCCGTCACCGGAGAGCTGGACGAGATCACCACCCGGGCCAGGGAGCGCGCCCAGGAGGCCGATCTGCTGCGCTTCGGGCTCGGCGAGATCGAGGCCGTCGCGCCGCGCGCCGGGGAGGACACCGAACTCGCCGCCGAGGCGGAGCGGCTCGGGCACGCCGAGGCCCTCGCCTCCGCAGCCGCCCTCGCCCACGCCGCCCTCGCGGGCGTACCCGAGGACCCCGAGTCCGTCGACGCCACGACCCTGGTCGCGGGCGCTGGCCGGGCCCTGGAGGCCGTACGGTCGCACGATCCGGCGCTCGCGGCCCTCGCCGACCGGATGGGGGAGATCTCCATCCTGCTCGGTGACGTGGCCACCGAACTCGCCGGCTACGCGGACGACCTGGACGCCGACCCGCTGCGCCTCGCCGCCGTCGAGGAGCGGCGGGCGGCGCTCACCCAGCTCACCCGCAAGTACGGCGAGGACATCGCGGCCGTCCTCGCCTGGGCCGAGGAGAGTGCCGGCCGGCTCGGGGAGCTGGACGGCGACGACGACCGCCTCGAGGAACTCACCGCCGAGCGGGACCGGCTGCGCGACGAGCTCTCGGTGCTCGCGCAGCGGCTCACCGACGCCCGTACGGAAGCGGCCGACCGGTTCGCCGACGCGGTCACGGCCGAACTCGCCTCCCTCGCCATGCCCCACGCGCGCGTGTCCTTCGACATCCGCCAGACCGAGGACGCCGAGGGCGTCGAGGTCGGCGGTCGCCGGGTCGCGTACGGCCCGTCCGGCGCCGACGAGGTCGAACTGCTGCTCGCCCCGCACCCCGGCGCCCCGCCGCGGCCCATCGCCAAGGGCGCCTCCGGTGGTGAGCTGTCCCGGGTGATGCTCGCGGTCGAGGTCGTCTTCGCCGGGGTGGACCCGGTGCCGACGTACCTCTTCGACGAGGTCGACGCCGGGGTCGGCGGCAAGGCGGCCGTCGAGATCGGCCGCCGCCTCGCGAAGCTCGCCAGGACCGCACAGGTCGTGGTCGTCACCCACCTCCCGCAGGTCGCTGCCTTCGCCGACCGGCAGCTGCTCGTCGAGAAGACCCACGACGGCTCCGTGACCCGGTCGGGCGTCACCGTCCTCGAGGGCGAGGAGCGGGTGCGGGAGCTGTCCCGGATGCTCGCGGGCCAGGAGGACTCGGAGACGGCGAGGGCCCACGCCGAGGAGCTGCTGGCGGCGGCGCGGGCGGACGCGTGAGGCACCGCACCGCCCTCGGGACCGCCACCGGGTGAGCCGGGGCGGGTACGAGGGGCTGCGGCGTCCCCCCGTGGGCACCTGGTGGACCCGGACCGACCACGCCGGGACGGCTCGGGCGGCCGCGCTGATCGCCGCCACCTGGGGGGCGAGACCTGGCTTGCGCGGGGGGCGCGAGGCCGGGCTCGCGCGCTCACCCGAGTGAGTGAACCCGGGGAGTGAGTCCCGGAGGCGTACGCCTCCCGTACAGTGGAACGACGCCATTTCGGTGCCGGAACGTGCGTACGGTCGGCGGTACGGACTGGCATCCTTGGGCGCGTGACACAGCTCCGTACGGTCCAGGTGTTGGGCGGCGGCAGCGCGGGCAGCAGCGCTCACGTCCGATCACTCGCCTCGGGGCTGGTGGCGAGGGGCGTGCGGGTGACCGTGTGCGCCCCCGCCGGACTCGACCGCGTCTACGACTACCGGGGGGCCGGCGCCCACTTCGTGCCCCTGCCGCGCCCCGGTGACCCCGCTACGGTCAGCGCGCTCCGCACCGCCTGTATCGGCGCCGACGTCGTCCACGCGCACGGCCTGGCGGCGTCCGTACGGGCCGCGCTCGCGCTCTCCGGCGGCGGCGGGGCTGGGGGCGCGGGTGGTGCTCGTGCGCCGCTCGTGACGACCTGGGACAGCCGGATCCACGTCGACGGGGCGCGCGGCGGGATGCTGCGGCTCCTGGAGCGAAGGACCGTACGGGCCGCGGCCGTCGTCCTCGCCACCTCCTCCGAGCTCGTCGACCGGGCCCGGCGGCGCGGGGCCCGCGACGCCCGGCTCGCTCCCGTCACCGTGCCGGCCGCGCGGGGACCCGTCTGCCTCCACGACGGCAAGGCCCGCGCCGAACTGGGCGCCGTCGACCGGCCGTTGCTGATGGCCGTCGGCGCGCTCGAACGGGGCCGGGGCTACCGCACGCTGCTCGACGCGGCCCGGGAGTGGCGGGAGCTCGACCCGCAGCCGCTCCTCGTGATCGCGGGCGAGGGACGCGAACGGGCCGCCCTGCAGCGGCGGATCGCGGCTGAGGACCTGCCGGTGCGGCTGATCGGGCGGCGCGAGGACGTCGCGGAGCTGCTCGCGGCGGCGGACGTCGCCGTCCTTCCGTCCCGGTGGGAAGCCCGGTCACTGCTCGCGCAGGAGGCGCTGCGGCTCGGGGTGCCGCTCGTCGCCACCGCGGTCGGCGGGGTGCCCGAACTCGTCGGGAAGGCCGCGGAGTTGGTTCCCTACGGGGACGCGGGGGCGCTCGCGGGGGCGGTGCGGGGGCTGCTCGAGGACGTGGACCGGCGGATGGACCTGGCGGCGGCTGGACGGGTGCAGGCGGGGTCGTGGCCCACGGAGGACGAGACGGTGGCGCATGTGTTGAGCGTGTACGACGAGTTGGTGGGGCGCTGACGCCCCACCAACTGGCCGTCGGTGGCGTCACGCCGTGTGGCGGCGGGCTCTCAGGGCCAGCGAGAGGGCCAGGACCGTCTGGGGGTCGTCCAGGTCCGTGCCCAGGAGTTCGGAGATGCGGGCCAGGCGGTTGTAGAGGGTCTGGCGGTTGAGGTGGAGTTCCCTGGCCGTCTCCGCCTTGCGGCCCGCGTGCGCCAGATACGTCTCCAGCGTCGGCAGCAGCGGGGGCCGGGACGTGCGGTCGTGGTCCCGCAGGGGCCCGATCGCGCGGTCCACGAACGCCGCGAGGACCGTGTCCCCGTGGAAGTGCAGCCGCCACAGGAGGAGGTCGATGTCCAGACGCCGGGCGTCGTACCAGGGGCGGTCCGACAGGCCCTGCGCCGCCGTCGCCGTCTCCGCGGCGTGCCTCAGGCCCGCCGACGCCGCCGCCCAGCTGCCCGCGACGCCCACCACGACGACCGGCGGGTGCACCCCGGCGCGTTCCAGGCCGGCCCGCTCCACGCCCGCGCGCAGCGCCGCCGCGACCCGGTCCGCCACAGCCGTACGCTCCGACTCCGAGCGCAGGCCGAGGAGCAGCGGCACCCGGCCCTCCACCGGGCGGACGCCCAGGAGGACCGGGACGCCGACCGCGGCCAGTTCCTCCAGGACCGCGCGGGCCAGGAGCGCCCAGTTGCCCGAGGGGGAGAGTTCCGCGGCCAGCCGCATCACCACCGGCAGCAGCGGGCCGTCGCCCGGCTTGAAGCCGAGGACCCGGGCCTGCGCCGGGGCGTCCTCGGCCGTGATCCGGCCCTCGGCCAGGTCGGTGAGGAAGTCGCCCCGTCCGCGCGCGGCCAGTTCCTCCTCCTGCCGCGCCTGCATGAGGACGACCGCGAGGAGGCCGGCCGCGCGCTCGGCCGCCATCCGGTGCACGGGGGAGAGGGGGCCGGAGACCGACAGGAGGACGAGGCGGGCCCGTACCGAGCCCGTGCCGGGCCCGCCGCCGGGCACGTCGACCAGGACCGTGCCGGTGGGCGGGCCGGACTCGCGGGCGGCCCGCTGGCCGCGCAGCCCGTCCCACACCTGGAGCGGGTCGGCGGGCGCCGACTCGGTGCCCGCCGCGTAGAGCAGTTGTCCGTCGGCGGTCTCCAGGAAGACCGGGTTGGCGGCGAAGTCGGAGAGGATGCGCAGCACCTGCGGGACCCCGCCGCCGCCGAGCAGCGCCTCCGTGCACTGCCGGTGGACCTCCTCGGCCTGTCGCTGGAGCGCGTAGTGGCCGTTGACGATCTCGGTGTGGATCTCCTCCGTGACGGCCACGAACGGCACCTCGCGGTGCAGTTGCACCAGCGGCAGCCCGGCAGCTCGCGCGGTCTCCACTATCGTCGCCGGGAGGCGTGCGAAGCGCGGGCCCAGTTCGACGACGAGCGCCGCGATGCCCCGGTCCGCGAGCCGGCGGACGAAAGCGCGTTGCTCGGCCGGGCGGGTGCCCAGGCCGAGGCCCGTCGTGAGCAGCAGCTCGCCGCCCTTGAGCAGCGACGCCATGTTCGGCACTTCGCCCGCGTGCACCCAGCGCACCGTGCGATGCAGCCGGTCGGCGCCGGCGACGACCTCCGGGAGCCCGCCGCGCAGCCCAGGGAGCTCGAGCGCCCGCTGCACGGTGATCCCGCCCTGATTGTCCATGGGGCCGGACGCTACCCGCGTCGGTGTTTCCGCGACATCACCCCACGGTCACGGGAGCGGACACTTCGTACACCGGGGCGACAACTCGTCGTGCGCTGGCCTGAATTGTGCGACCCCCTGTCGATTGTGGCCTGCGTCACTCGCGAGGATGCTCTCGCGCCATGGCAGAGAACTCCACCCCAGAGGTCCACCGGCTGAAGGCCGATTCGGTCGGGCTCGTCGGCGTCGTCTTCATGGCCGTGGCCACCGCGGCCCCGATCACCGCGATGACCGGCAACCTCCCCATCGCCGTCGGTTTCGGCAACGGCACCGGCGCACCCGCCGGCTATCTCTTCGCGACGCTCGTCCTGACCGTCTTCTCGGTCGGCTACGTCGCCATGGCCAAGCGGATCACGGCCGCCGGCGCCTTCTACGGCTACATCTCGCACGGCCTCGGCCGGATCGCCGGCATGGCGTCCGGCATGCTCGCGGTCCTCGCGTACGTCGTCTTCGAGGCCTCCATCGTCGGCGTCTTCGCCTACTTCGCCAAGACGACGGTCGCCGACCAGCTCGGCGTCGACGTGCCGTGGATCCTGTACGCGGCCGTCATGCTCGCCGTGACGGCCGTCCTGTCGTACTTCGACATCAACCTGACCGCCAAGGCGCTCGGGGTGATGCTCGTGGCCGAGATCGCGGTCCTCTTCGCGGTCGCCACCGCCGTCCTGATCGCGGGCGGCGGCCCCGAGGGCATACCGGTCGAGCCGATCAACCCGGTGAACGCCTTCACCGGCTCCTCCGCCGGCCTCGGACTCTTCTTCGCCTTCTGGTCCTGGGTCGGCTTCGAGTCGACCGCCATGTACGGAGAGGAGTCGCGCAACCCCAAGAAGGTCATCCCGCGGGCCACCCTGATCTCCGTCATCGGCGTCGGCCTCTTCTACATCTACGTGTCGTGGATGACGATCGCCGGCAACGGTCTCGCCGAATCGGTGAAGCTGTCCGCCTCCGCCTCGCCCCTCGACCTGTTCTTCGCTCCCACCCAGAGCTTCATCGGCGCCTGGGCCGTCGACGCCTTCCAATGGCTGCTGCTCACCGGCTCCTTCGCCTGCGGGATGGCCTTCCACCAGTGCGCCTCGCGCTATCTGTACGCCATCGGCCGCGAGGGCTTCCTCCACCCGGCGCTCGGCCGGACGCACGCCAGGCACGGTTCGCCGTACATCGCCTCGTACGTGCAGAGCGCGATCGCCGTGGGCCTCGTCGCCGCCTTCTGGCTCACCGGCCAGGACCCGTACATCCACCTCTACACCCTGCTCGCGATCCTCGGCACGATGGCGATCCTCATCGTCCAGACCCTCTGCTCCTTCGCGGTCATCGGCTACTTCCGCAAGAACCACCCCGAGGACCGGCACTGGTTCACGACGCTGACCGCCCCCCTCCTCGGTGGCATCGGCATGATCGCCGTCGTCGTCCTGCTGATCGTCAACCTGGAGACCGCGGCCGGTCTCGCGGCCGACTCCCTCTTCTTCGAGGCGATCCCCTGGATCGTCGGTCTGGTCTTCTTCGGCGGCCTCGGCCTCGGTTTCTACCTCAAGGCCAAGCGGCCCGAGCGGTACGAGATCATCGGCCGGATCGTCCTGGAGGACGCCACCGAGCGCGCCGACGAACCCCGTACGGAATCCGCCCCCGCCCCCCTCTCCCCGCGCTGAATCCCCCTCTTCCTCCAGGAGCGCCCCATGGCCCGCACCAACCCGATGCACCTCCTGCAGCACCTCGCCGCCGAGCACGCCGACGCCCGACGGCTGAAGGTCCCCGTCGACGAGCTCAGAGGCCTGAGAGCCGACGCCCCCGGGCGCCGGACCCTCCTCAAGTACGCCGCCGCGGCCGGTGTCGCCGTCGGCGTCGGCGCGGGCACCACCGTCCCCGCCCGCGCGGCCGTGCCCGACCCGCCCGTCCGGAGCACCGCCCGGGTCGCCGTCGTCGGCGCCGGGATCTCCGGCCTCACGGCCGCCCTCACCCTCCAGGACGCCGGACTGAGCCCCGTGCTCTACGAGGCCGAACCGTCCAGGGTCGGCGGCCGCATGTGGACGCAGCGCGCCCACTGGGCGTACGGGCAGACCTCAGAGATCGGCGGCGAGCTGATCGACACCAGCCACAAGAAGATCCTGGAACTCTGCCGCCGCTTCGGCCTCGACGTCGAGGACTTCCTCGGCGGCGGCCCCAACGGGGCCGAGGAGGTCCTCTGGTTCGACGGCGCCTACTACCCGCGCCACCAGGCCGACGAGGACTTCAAGGCGGTCTACCAGGCCCTGCGCCGCGACCTCTCCGAGGCGGGGGAGGTCCTCTGGAACCAGACCACCCCCACCGGCACCGCACTCGACAACATGTCGATATACGAGTGGATCGAGACCCGGGTCCCCGGCGGCCACGCCTCCCCGCTCGGCCAGTTCATCGACGTCGCCTACAACGTCGAGTACGGCGCCGACACCACCGAACAGTCCTCGCTCGCCCTCGTCCTGCTCATGGGCTACCAGACCAATCCCGGCAACTTCAACGTCTGGGGCCTGTCCAACGAGCGCTACCACATCGTCGGCGGCAACGACCGGCTCCCGAACGCCATCGCCGGGGCGCTCGCCCCCGGCACCCTGCGCCGGGGCTGGTACCTGACCGCCGTACGGGCCAACGCGGACGGCACCCAGACGCTGACCTTCACCGAGGCCGGTGCCACCAGGACCGTCACCGCCGACCACACGGTCCTCTGCCTCCCGCTGCCGATCCTCAAGCAACTCGACCTGTCCCTCGCCGGCTTCGACCCGCTCATGCGGAACCTGCTGAGGGACGCGCGGATGGGGCACTGCACCAAGCTCAACATGCAGTTCGGCACCCGGCCCTGGCGGGGCACGGGCGCCTGGCCCGGAGTCTCCGCCGGCGACTGCTTCACCGACACGGAGGTCCAGCAGACCTGGGACACCACCAAGATCCAAGGCGGCACCGGCGGCATCCTCATCCAGTACGGCGGCGGCAGCCGGGCCCGGGCACTGAACCCGGCCGGGCCGTTCTCCACCGAGGCCGACCCGTACGTGCGGAACCTCGTCACCCGCTACCTGGCGGGCATCGACGCCTTCTTCCCCGGCACCTCCCGGGCGTACACCGGCCGCGCCCAGCTGTCGGCCTGGCACAAGAACCCGTACGCCCTCGGCGCGTACTCCTGCTGGCCCGTCGGCTACCTCCACCGGTACGCGGGCTACGAGGGCACCGCCCAGGGCAACGTCCACATCGGCGGCGAGCACTGCTCGTACGACTTCCAGGGCTTCATGGAAGGCGGGGCGACCGAGGGCGAGCGGGCCGCGCGGGAGGTGATCGACGCGCTGAGGTGATCCTCGGGCGGGCGGTGCGCCCGCTCGCCGGGGGAGGGGCCCTCACGAGTCCCTCTCCCGGCGGTCGGGCGTCCTGCGGGTTGCGGGCCCAAAGGACCTGACGCACCGTCAGTCTCAGCCTCCGTACGCCCCGCTCGCCGTCAGCCGCAGCGCCGTGTCGATCAGCGGCACGTGGCTGAAGGCCTGCGGGAAGTTGCCGACCTGCCGCTGGAGCCTCGGGTCCCACTCCTCGGCGAGCAGCCCCAGGTCGTTGCGGAGCCCGAGCAGCTTCTCGAAGAGGGTGCGGGCCTCGTCCACCCTGCCGATCATCGCCAGGTCGTCCGCCAGCCAGAAGGAGCACGCGAGGAACGCGCCCTCGTCGCCCTCCAGGCCGTCGACCCCGGCCTCCTCGCCGGCCGTGGGGTAGCGCAGGACGAACCCGTCCTCGGTGGACAGCTCCCGCTGGATCGCCTCGATCGTGCCGATGACCCGCTTGTCGTCCGGCGGGAGGAAGCCCATCTGCGGGATCAGCAGCAGCGAGGCGTCCAGCTCCTTGGAGCCGTACGACTGCGTGAAGGTGTTCCGCTCCTGGTCGTAGCCCTTCTCGCAGACGTCCCGGTGGATCTCGTCGCGCAGCGCGTGCCAGCGCTCCAGGGGTCCGTCGGCGTCACCGGACTCGATGAGCTTGATCGTGCGGTCGACGGCCACCCAGGCCATCACCTTCGAGTGGACGAAGTGGCGGCGCGGGCCGCGCACCTCCCAGATGCCCTCGTCGGGCTGGTTCCAGTGCTTCTCCAGGTAGTTGATCAGCTTGATCTGGAGGAGCGAGGCGTAGTCGTTGCGGGAGAGCCCCGTCATGTGCGCGAGGTGCAGGGCCTCGGTGACCTCGCCGTAGACGTCCAGCTGGAGCTGGTTGGCGGCGCCGTTGCCGACGCGGACCGGGCCGGAGTTCTCGTACCCCGGCAGCCAGTCGAGCTCCGCCTCGCCGAGCTCGCGCTCGCCCGCGATGCCGTACATGATCTGGAGGTTCTCCGGGTCGCCGGCGACCGCCCGGAGCAGCCAGTCCCGCCAGGCACGGGCCTCCTCGCGGTAGCCGGTGCGCAGCATCGACGAGAGGGTGATCGCCGCGTCCCGCAGCCAGGTGTAGCGGTAGTCCCAGTTGCGGACGCCGCCGATCTCCTCGGGCAGCGAGGTGGTCGGCGCGGCCACGATCCCGCCCGTCGGCGCGTACGTCAGCGCCTTCAGGGTGATCAGGGAGCGGATCACCGCCTCCCGGTAGGGACCGTGGTACGTGCAGTGATCGACCCACTCGCGCCAGAAGTCGGCGGTCGCCTCCAGGGAGCCCTCGGGGTCGGGCAGCGCCGGCGGCTCGCGGTGGGAGGGCTGCCAGGAGATCGTGAACGTGATCCGGTCGCCGGGATTGACGGTGAACTCGGAGTACGTCGTCAGGTCCTTGCCGTGGGTCTCGGCGTCCGCGTCCAGCCACACCGAGTCGGGTCCCGCGACGGCGACGGTGCGGTCGCCGACCTTGTGGACCCACGGCACGATCCGGCCGTAGCTGAACCGCATCC
Organism: Streptomyces sp. NPDC016459; assembly: GCF_040632845.1. Taxonomy (NCBI): domain Bacteria; kingdom Bacillati; phylum Actinomycetota; class Actinomycetes; order Kitasatosporales; family Streptomycetaceae; genus Streptomyces; species Streptomyces sp. NPDC016459. The sequence continues at coordinate 128,864 of NZ_JBEYCR010000013.1, read as the reverse complement.
GCAGCGCCGACCGCATCCGCACCCGGCCGGAGACGCCCTCCACGATCCGGATGAGCTGCGGCGCGCCGTCACGCGGGGGCATGAAGTCCGTCACCCGGACCGTTCCGCGCGGGGTGTCCCACTCGGACTCCAGGATGAGCGAGTCGCCGAGGTAGCGACGCCGGTCGGCCGCGGGCGGTTCGGCGTCGGCGGGCCCGGCGGGGCCCACCCGCCAGAATCCGTGTTCCTCGGTGCCGAGCAGTCCGGCGAAGATCGCGTGCGAGTCGAAGCGGGGGAGACAGAGCCAGTCGACGCTGCCGTCGCGGCAGACCAGCGCGGCGGTCTGCATGTCTCCGATGAGTGCGTAATCCTCGATGCGCCCGGCCACGTGCTTATCTCCAGTCGAACGGCCACGTTCGCCCCGCGGGGCGCTTGCTCAGATGCTCCGGCCGTGTTTCAGCCGGGTCTGCGTGTGTCAGCGGTCAAGGGGTCTTCGACGAGCTCTTGGTCCGGGTGACGGGCGGGGTGGTGCCGCTGGCCGGCCGGCTCGGCGGGCAATGTCCGAGCAGGATACGTCGCACCCTAGTGACCCGGTGATCACCCCGGTGATGACGCTACTCCGAACGGGTGAATGCGCGCTGCTCCCCGTGCCCTGCTGCCGTGCGTGGTCCGACTTGTCCCTGATCAGAGGGGTCCCCCTTTCCGTCGGGAGGGTTCGTCCCGCCCGCGCGTCGCCGTCCGTGTGCACCCGACTGCCGCGTGTGGCCGGAAGCGGTCTCCCGATGTCGCTGATACCCTGGTACCCCGTGGACCGGTGGGAAACGGCGACAGCCGAGGACCCCGAAACCGCAGCGACGGCACCCCCCGATTCTTCCGGAGGGCACGCCGGTACGCACCTCCAGAACGCGACCACGGGAGCCCCCTCTTGGCGATGCCGCCCAAAACCACGACGACCAAGCACATCTTCGTCACCGGGGGTGTCGCGTCCTCCCTCGGCAAGGGCCTGACCGCCTCCAGCCTGGGTGCGCTCCTCAAGGCCCGGGGCCTGCGGGTCACGATGCAGAAGCTCGACCCGTACCTGAACGTCGACCCCGGCACGATGAACCCGTTCCAGCACGGTGAGGTGTTCGTCACCAACGACGGCGCCGAGACCGACCTGGACATCGGCCACTACGAGCGCTTCCTCGACGTCGACCTCGACGGCTCGGCCAACGTCACCACCGGCCAGGTCTACTCGCAGGTCATCGCCAAGGAGCGGCGCGGCGAGTACCTGGGTGACACCGTGCAGGTCATCCCGCACATCACCAACGAGATCAAGTCCCGGATCCGCCGGATGGCGACCGACGACGTGGACGTCGTCATCACCGAGGTCGGCGGCACGGTCGGCGACATCGAGTCCCTGCCGTTCCTGGAGACCGTCCGCCAGGTCCGCCACGAGGTCGGCCGCGACAACGTCTTCGTCGTGCACATCTCGCTGCTGCCCTACATCGGCCCCTCCGGCGAGCTGAAGACCAAGCCGACCCAGCACTCCGTCGCCGCCCTGCGAAACATCGGTATCCAGCCGGACGCGATCGTGCTGCGCGCCGACCGGGACGTCCCGACCGCCATCAAGCGCAAGATCTCGCTGATGTGCGACGTCGACGAGGCCGCCGTGGTCGCGGCCATCGACGCCAAGTCGATCTACGACATCCCGAAGGTGCTGCACACCGAGGGCCTGGACGCCTACGTCGTCCGCAAGCTCGACCTGCCCTTCCGCGACGTGGACTGGACCGTCTGGGAGGACCTCCTGGACCGCGTCCACAACCCGGAGCACGAGGTCACCGTCGCGCTCGTCGGCAAGTACATCGACCTGCCCGACGCCTACCTCTCGGTCACCGAGGCCATGCGCGCCGGCGGCTTCGCCAACAAGGCCCGCGTCAAGGTCAAGTGGGTCACCTCCGACGAGTGCAAGACCCCGGCCGGCGCCGAGAAGCAGCTCGGCGACGTCGACGCGGTCCTGATCCCCGGCGGCTTCGGCGACCGCGGTGTGAGCGGCAAGGTCGGCGCGATCCAGTACGCCCGCGAGAACAAGGTGCCGCTGCTCGGCATCTGCCTCGGCCTGCAGTGCATCGTCATCGAGGCGGCCCGGAACCTGGCCGGCATCCCCGAGGCCAACTCCACCGAGTTCGACCCCGCCACCGCGCACCCCGTCGTCTCGACGATGGAGGAGCAGCTCGCGTACGTCGAGGGCGCCGGAGACCTCGGCGGAACGATGCGCCTGGGCCTGTACCCGGCGAAGCTCGCCGAGGGCTCGATCGTCCGCGAGGTCTACGACGACCAGCCGTACGTGGACGAGCGTCACCGTCACCGCTACGAGGTGAACAACGCCTACCGCGCGGAGCTGGAGAAGAAGGCCGGTCTGGTCTTCTCCGGCACCTCCCCGGACAACAAGCTCGTCGAGTACGTCGAGTACCCGCGCGAGATCCACCCCTACCTGGTCGCCACCCAGGCGCACCCGGAGCTCCGCTCCCGCCCGACCCGGCCGCACCCGCTGTTCGCGGGCCTGGTCAAGGCGGCCGTGGAGCGCAAGACGGCCAAGTAGTACGGCGCGTTAACGTTGCCGGGGTACGGGTCCCTCATCGGGGCGCGTGCCCCGGCTTTCGTATGTGGGAGGACGCACATGGAGTTGCAGGACACCCCGGAGGAGTGGCGGGTCGTCGCCACGACGACCCCGTTCCAGGGAAACAAGACGAGTGTCCGCACGGACGACGTGGTCATGCCCGGCGGCACGGTCGCGCGCCGCGACTACCAGGTCCATCCCGGCTCGGTGGCCGTCCTGGCCCTGGACGAGGAGGACCGGGTCCTGCTGCTCAAGCAGTACCGGCACCCGGTGCGGCAGAAGCTCTGGGAGATCCCGGCGGGACTCCTCGACGTGCCCGGCGAGAACCCGCTGCACGCGGCCCAGCGCGAGCTGTACGAGGAGGCGCACGTCAAGGCCGAGGACTGGCGGGTCCTGACCGACGTCTACACGACGCCCGGCGGCTGCGACGAGGCGGTACGGATCTTCCTGGCGCGGGACCTGTCGGAGGCGGAGGGCGCGCGCTTCGAGGTCGCGGAGGAGGAGGCCGACATGGAACTGGCGCGGGTGCCGGTCGCGGACCTCGTCCGCGGAGTCCTCGCGGGCGAGTTGCACAACAACTGCCTGGTGGTGGGGGTGCTGTCGCTCGCGGCCGCCCGCGCGGGGGAGGGTCTCGACGCGCTCCGCCCGGCCGAAGCGCCCTGGCCGGCCCGCCCGTTCGAGGCGTAGCCCCGCCCGGCGGGCCCGGCCCCTCGTCCGGACCTCCCGGCCCGCCCTCGGCGGCGCCCCATGCCACAAAGGGCGCACTGATGTGACCATCTGTTGATCCGATCGGGGGACGTGCCCGCCCTGCTCCACCAGGTCCGTGCCGTGCCCTGAACTACGCTCGGAATCGCCCGTGCGGAGCCCCCCACGGGATCGGCTCGTGCGCAGGTGGACGGGAGCGTGGCCCGTGACGGATCAGGCGGTGGCGACGGCCGGAAGCCGACAGTTCTTCGGCCGGCAGCGGGAGTTGAAGGCGCTGCGCGCCGACATCGAGCGGACCGGCCTCGACACCCTCACCGGCCGCAAGGCGCCCCGCGCCCGGGTCCTGCTCATCGCGGGCAAGCCCGGCTCAGGACGCACCGCGCTCGCCGAGGAACTGGCCGCCGGGCTCGCCGACCGCTACCCCGACGGGATCTTCCGGGCCCGGCTCACCGAGCCCGACGGAGCACCCGTCCCCACCGCCCGCGTCGCCCAGGAACTCCTCGCCGAACTCGCTGTCCCCGAACCCCCCGGCGCGGCCGAGGACGAGCTGACCGAACTCGTCCGCGGCGCCCTCGGCGACCGCCGGGCCGTCCTGCTCCTCGACGACGCCGTGGACGCCGCACAGGCGGACCCGCTGATCCCCGACAACCCGGACGTCCTGGTGGTGGGCGTCGCGAGGGGACCGCTCACCGGCATCGCCGACGTACGGCCCTGCACGCTCGGCGGGCTCGACCCCAAGTCGGCCATCGACCTGCTCACCGCCTTCACCGGCTCCGTACGCGTCACCGTCGACCCCCAGGCCGCCGAGGCCCTCGTCGAGGAGTGCGGCGGACTCCCCGGCGCGGTCGTCCTCGTCGGCGCCTGGCTCTCCACCCACCCCGAGACGTCCGTCGCCGACCTCGCCAAGCGGCTGCGCGGGCTCGGCGGCGACCCGATCACCCGGAGCTTCCTGCTCGCCCACGAGGCGCTGCCCGCTACCGCCGCCCGGATACTGCGCTACCTGTCCCTGGCTCCGCTGGGCCGGGCCGACGCCCACACCGCCTCCGCGCTGGCCGGCTGCTCGGTCTCGGCCGCCGCCACCACCCTCGCCGACCTCGCCGCCCTGGGGCTCGTCTCCGCCGGCGAGGACGGGCAGTACGAGGTTCCCGGCCACCTCGTGCCCCTGCTGCGCGCCCGCCTGGAGGAGGGCGACCGGCCCGCCGAGGTGCAGCTCGCGCGGGCCCGGATGCTGGAGCGGACCGTACGGCTCCTCCAGTCCTGCCGTGCGGTCACCGAACCCGAGGGCTCGTCCGCGCGCCGGAAGCTGGCCGGCCTGCCGCGCGCCCTGCGCTTCCCGAACGAGGCCGCCGCGGCCCTCTGGCTGCGCTCCCGGCAGCCCGTCCTGCTCGCCTCCGCCCGGCTCGCCGTCGCCGACGGGGAGCTGGACACCCTGGCACGGCGGCTCGTCGCGTCGTTGGTGAGGGCGCTCACCGCGCACCGGGGCGCCGAGACGGCCGCGCCCGAGCTGTACGGCCTCCACCAGCTCGTCCTGGACGTGGCCGAGCGGCGCGGCCTGCACCGGGAGCGGGCCGCCGCCCTGCTCAACCTGGCCGATCTCGATGCCAAGACCGGCAGGACGAAGGACGCACTTCTGCGATATCGGTTGGCTTTGGATGCCGGACGCGCAGCAAATGATCCGTACGCGACCGGTCGCGCGATGGAATCCGTAGGTGGCTCGTATCAGGAGCTCGGGGACTGGCAGCGGGCCGGTGACTGGTACGGACGGGCTCTCGCCCAGCGGCTCGCCCGGGACGAGCGCGCCGACCAGGCCCGGCTCTACGGCCGCCTCGGCGCCGTACAGACCTACGCGGGCCGGTACGGCGAGGCCCTGCGGAACTGGCGAGCCGCCGCCGCGGGCTACCGACGGCTCGCCGATCTCCCCGGATACGCGCGGGCGTTGAGCGAGGCGGCCCGGGTCCAGGAGTACGCCGGACGGCCCGAGGAGTCCCTGCGGACGTGCGAGGAGGCGGTGGAGTGGGCCCGGCGCGCCCAGGACACCCGGCTCCAGGCCGCGCTGCAGCTGCGGCTCGCCGACACCCTCGACCGGCTCGGGGACCCGGCGGCGGCCAGGCTGCACCGGGCCGCCTCCGACAGACTGCTGGAAACAGCAAGATCCGCCTACGAAATCCGCAGCGAGTCCGTCGAAGATTAGTACTTTGAAAGGCTAGACAGGGAGAACTCCTTCATTAGACTGGGTGCGCCGCGTTCGAACGTGGTCTGCCCCGCTGCGCCGCAGTGCATCCGGGTATGTATCGCAGTGCCCCAGATATCCCCCTGATTCAAGGACCGTGATCGACGATGAAGGTCGGCATCCCCCGCGAGGTCAAGAACAACGAGTTCCGCGTGGCCATCACCCCCGCCGGTGTCCACGAGCTCGTCCGCCACGGCCACCAGGTCTTCATCGAGCAGAACGCCGGTGTCGGCTCCTCGATCACGGACGAGGAGTACGTCGCCGCCGGCGCCGGGATCCTCCCCACCGCCGACGAGGTCTGGGCCACCGCCGACCTGCTGCTCAAGGTCAAGGAGCCGATCGCGGAGGAGTACCACCGTCTCCGCAAGGACCAGACGCTCTTCACCTACCTGCACCTCGCCGCTTCCCGGGAGTGCACGGACGCGCTCCTGGCGTCCGGCACCACCGCCATCGCGTACGAGACCGTCGAGACCGCCGGCCGCGCGCTCCCGCTGCTCGCCCCGATGTCCGAGGTCGCGGGCCGCCTGGCCCCGCAGGTCGGCGCCTACCACCTGATGCGCTCGGCCGGCGGCCGCGGTGTCCTCCCCGGCGGCGTCCCCGGCACCCACGCCGGCAAGGCCGTCGTCATCGGCGGCGGCGTCTCCGGCTGGAACGCCACCCAGATCGCCGTCGGCATGGGCTTCCACGTGACCCTGCTCGACAAGGACATCAACAAGCTCCGCGAGGCCGACAGGATCTTCGGCACCCAGGTGCAGACGATCGTCTCCAACGCCTACGAGCTGGAGAAGGCCGTCGTCGAGGCCGACCTCGTCATCGGCGCCGTCCTCATCCCGGGCGCCAAGGCCCCGAAGCTGGTCACCAACGAGCTCGTCGCCAAGATGAAGCCCGGAAGTGTCCTTGTCGACATCGCGATCGACCAGGGCGGCTGCTTCGAGGACTCGCACCCGACCACACACGCCGAGCCGACCTTCCAGGTCCACAACTCGGTCTTCTACTGCGTCGCCAACATGCCGGGTGCCGTCCCGAACACCTCCACCTACGCCCTCACCAACGCCACGCTGCCCTACATCGTGTCGCTGGCGAACAACGGCTGGGTCGAGGCGCTGCGCCGCGACGCCGCGCTGGGACTGGGTCTCAACACCCATGACGGCAAGGTGGTTTACAAGGAGGTCGCCGAGGCTCACGGTCTCGAGCACGTCGAGCTGAGCAGCCTCCTGGGCTGACCCCCTCGGCACCCCCGTCAACGCGTGCCGTCAATCCGCGCACCGGCCGGACCTTGTTCGACAAGGTCCGGCCGGACGCGTGTCCGGACCCGGCGAAACGTTCGGTCAACTCGCCGCGAACGTAATGCTTTAACCGTTTCGCACACCCCTGAAACGTGTGGATGCATGCCTGCGCACCCTTGACAGAGAGGTGTTCGGTTGCCGACACATCGGGCCGGGTCCGGCGGATTGTGTTGCTGCGGACCGGTGACACGCCATAGAGTCGCCAACCGTCGGCATGGTGCCACGCTGACCTATCGATAAATGTTCCTGGTGACATCCAAGGAGGTAAGACGACTTGTGAATGAGTCGACAATTACTCCCGGGAGCGGTGCGCCAGGTGCTCCGATCGGCTCCGTCGCGGTGCGGACCTTCGCGACGCACCAGCCCATGACGACAGCCCACACGATGAAGACGATGGACGGCCTACACGTGAACGCCACGGCCGGCAACGAGATGGGCCGAGAGTCCACCCACTTCGCCGCCTACGACGAGGTGCCCGAGGGGCACTTCTACGACCCCGACGCCGAGTACGAGCCCGACCCGGAGTACGCGGCCACCCTCGCACCCGACGCTGCCCGCCAGCGCCGCGAGCGGATCGGCCCCACCGGACGCCCGCTCCCGTACTTCCCGATCCCGGGTCCGCTGACCGACCACGGACCCGCGAAGATCATCGCGATGTGCAACCAGAAGGGCGGCGTCGGCAAGACCACGTCGACCATCAACCTGGGTGCCGCGCTCGCGGAGTACGGACGACGGGTGCTGCTCGTCGACTTCGACCCGCAGGGAGCCCTGTCGGTCGGTCTCGGCGTGAACCCGATGGAGCTCGACCTCACCGTCTACAACCTGCTCATGGAGCGGGGCATGTCGGCGGACGAGGTGCTCCTCAAGACCGCCGTGCCCAACATGGACCTGCTGCCGAGCAACATCGACCTCTCGGCCGCCGAAGTCCAGCTCGTCAGCGAGGTCGCGCGCGAGTCCACGCTCCAGCGCGCCCTGAAGCCGCTGATGAACGACTACGACTACATCGTGATCGACTGTCAGCCCTCGCTCGGCCTGCTGACCGTGAACGCCCTGACGGCGGCTCACAAGGTCATCGTGCCGCTGGAGTGCGAGTTCTTCGCCCTGCGCGGAGTGGCGCTGCTCACCGAGACCATCGAGAAGGTCCAGGAGCGGCTCAACCCCGAGCTCGAGCTCGACGGCATCCTCGCCACGATGTACGACTCGCGGACCGTGCACAGCCGTGAGGTCCTCGCGCGCGTCGTCGAGGCCTTCGACGACCACGTCTACCACACGGTCATCGGGCGGACCGTGCGCTTCCCGGAGACCACCGTCGCCGGTGAGCCCATCACCACGTACGCCTCCAACTCCGTGGGCGCCGCCGCCTACCGCCAGCTCGCCAGGGAGGTGCTCGCCCGGTGTCACGCCGAGTGAGCCTGCCCGGCGCCGACGAACTCTTCCGTACGACCGGGGGGACGGCGCTCCAGGCGTCCGCACCCCGCCGGGCCGTCCCGGCACCGGCCGGCGAGAGCGCCCCGGCCGCCGACGGGTCCGCCTCGGCCGAGCACACGGCGGCGGCCTCCGAGACGGCGGAACCGCGGGCCCGGACGGCGGAGCCCGGGAGCGCCGCTTCCCAGGGCGCGCCGACCGCCGCCGTACCCGCCCCGGCGGCGCGGCGGCGCGGCGGCCGCACCCCGAACCGGCGGCCCAGCGGTCGTGAGCGCCACGACGAGAAGATCACGGTCTACGTCTCCGCCGAGGAGCTGATGGACCTGGAGCACGCCCGGCTCGTGCTGCGCGGCGAGCACGGGCTCGCCGTCGACCGGGGCCGGATCGTCCGGGAGGCCGTCGCGGTCGTCCTGGCGGACCTGGAGTCCCGCGGCGACGCGAGCATCCTCGTCCGCCGCCTGCGGGGCCGCTGACGGTAGCCTGCGGGCTGCCACGCTCCCCGCTCCCCCTGGACCTCCATGCACCACGTCTCCGACGAAACGTCCCGCCCACCCCGCCGCCGCGTCCTGGGGCGCGGAGGGGGCGGGCCGGAGCCCGTACCGGCTGCGGAGCCGGGCGAGGCTGCGGATCCGGGTGAGGCCTTGGAGTCCGGTGGGGGCGGTGAGGTCGGGGACGGGCGGTTCACCGTGCGGCTCTCGAACTTCGAGGGGCCCTTCGATCTGCTGCTCCAACTGATCACCCGGCACAAGCTCGACGTCACCGAGGTCGCCCTCTCCCGGGTCACCGACGAGTTCATGGCGCACCTGCGGGCCCTCGGGCCCGACGGGGACCTCGACCAGACCACCGAGTTCCTCGTCGTCGCCGCCACCCTGCTCGACCTCAAGGCCGCCCGGCTGCTGCCCGCCGCCGAGGTGGAGGACGAGGCGGACCTCGCGCTCCTGGAGGCCCGCGACCTGCTCTTCGCCCGGCTCCTCCAGTACCGGGCGTACAAGCGCATCGCGGCGATCTTCGAGGAGCGCTGGGAGGCCGAGGGCCACCGCCACCCCCGTACCGTCGGACTCGAACCGCACCACGCCGAGCTGCTTCCCGAGGTCGTCATCTCCATCGGCGCCGAGGGCTTCGCCAGGCTGGCCGTCAAGGCCATGCAGCCGAAGGCCGAGCCCCAGGTGTACGTCGACCACATCCACACCCCGCTCGTCAGCGTCCGCGAGCAGGCCGCCGTGGTCGTCGCGCTGCTGCGGGAGCGGGGGACGGCGCTCTTCCGGGAGCTGATCGAGGACGCGGGGGACGACACCCTCACCGTCGTCGCCCGCTTCCTGGCCCTCCTGGAGCTCTACCGGGAGAAGGCCGTCGCCCTCGACCAGGAGACCGCCCTCGAGGACCTCACGGTCTCCTGGACCGGTGGGGAGGCGGACCCGTCCGGGGCCGTGACAGACGAATTCGACCAGGAGACCGCCGCGTGAGCGACCTCAAGCCCGCCCTCGAAGCCGTCCTCATGGTCGTCGACGAGCCCGCCACCGAGGCCCACCTCGCCAAGGTCCTGGAGCGCACCCCCCGCGAGGTGGCCGACGCCCTGCGCGAGCTGGCCGACGAGTACACCGCCCAGGGCCGCGGTTTCGAGCTGCGCCTGGTGGCCGGGGGCTGGCGGTACTACACCCGCGCGGAGCACGCCCCGGCCGTCGAGGCCTTCGTCCTGGAGGGGCAGCAGGCCCGGCTCACCCAGGCCGCGTTGGAGACGCTCGCGGTCGTCGCGTACCGCCAGCCGGTCAGCCGTTCCCGGGTCTCCGCGGTCCGCGGAGTGAACTGTGACGGCGTGATGCGGACCCTCCTGCAGCGGGGTCTGGTGGAGGAGACGGGCGCGGAACCCGAAACAGGTGCGATCCTGTACAGGACGACGAACTACTTTCTGGAGCGGATGGGCCTGCGCGGCCTGGACGAGCTCCCCGAGCTGGCGCCCTTCCTCCCCGAGGCGGAGGCGGTCGAGCCGGACTCTCTGGAGGGTGTTCCGTCGTTCGATCCGGATGCACCGGGTCGTGAGGACGACGACAAGACGGAAGTTTGATGCGAAGCAGCAGCGGCAGGAACAGCAGCGGAAACAACGGCGGGAGCCGTGGTGGCAACAGCGGCGGCCGCGGCGGCAGCAGCGGTGGCGGCCGCGGTGGCAGCGGTGCCGGCGGTGGCGGAGGCTACCGCGGCTCCGGTGGCAGCGGCGGCGGCAGTGGCTCCGGTGGCGGCTACCGGAGCTCCGGTGGCGGCAGCGGCTCCGGTGGCGGTGGCTACCAGGGCGGTGGCGGCTCCGGCGGTGGCGGTGGCTACCGAGGCGGGAGTGGCTCCAGTGGCGGCAGCGGTGGCGGTGGTTACCGGGGCGGCAGTGGTTCCGGCTCCGGCGGCGGTGGTGCCTACCGGGGCGGCAGTGGCTCCAGCGGCGGCAGTGGCTCCAGCGGTGGCGGTGGCTACCGCGGTGCCGGTGGCGGCGGTGGCCGTGACGACCAGCGCCCGCGCAGGCCTCGCCCCGAGGAGCGCGCGTACGACGTGAGCCCGCCCGCCGAGGCTCCGAAGAAGGGCCGCGGCTCCGCGGCCCGCGGAGGCGCCAAGGGCGGCCCCAAGGCCCCCCAGGGCACTCCGCCCCGTCGCGGCCCGCACGGGCAGCGGCAGGCCCCGGCCCGTTCGCGCGAGCTCGAGGCCAAGATCGAGCAGCGCAACCGGGAGCGGTACGAGGGCCGGCCGGAGATCAAGACCCCGAAGACCTTCCCCGGCGCCGAGCAGGAGGGCGAGCGGCTGCAGAAGGTCCTCGCCCGTGCCGGCATGGGCTCGCGGCGCGCCTGCGAGGAGCTCATCGAGCAGGCCCGCGTCGAGGTCAACGGCGAGATCGTCCTGGAGCAGGGCAAGCGCGTCGACCCGGAGAAGGACGAGATCAAGGTGGACGGCCTGACCGTCGCCACCCAGTCGCACCTGTTCTTCGCGCTGAACAAGCCCGCCGGCGTCGTCTCCACCATGGAGGACCCGGACGGCCGTCAGTGCCTCGGCGACTACGTCAACAACCGTGAGACCCGGCTCTTCCACGTCGGCCGGCTCGACACGGAGACCGAGGGCATCATCCTGCTCACCAACCACGGTGAGCTGGCCCACCGCCTCACGCACCCCAAGTACGGCGTCAAGAAGACCTACCTGGCCGCCATCACCGGCCCGCTGCCCCGCGAGGTCGGCAAGCGGCTCAAGGACGGCATCCAGCTGGAGGACGGCTACGCCAAGGCCGACCACTTCCGCGTGGTCGAGCAGACCGGCAAGAACTACCTGGTCGAGGTCACGCTGCACGAGGGCCGCAAGCACATCGTGCGCCGCATGCTGGCCGAGGCGGGCTTCCCGGTCGAGAAGCTGGTCCGGACCGCGTTCGGTCCGATCGCCCTGGGCGACCAGAAGTCGGGCTGGCTGCGCCGCCTCACCAACACGGAGGTCGGCATGCTGATGAAGGAAGTCGGCATGTAGGGGCCCCGCCCACAGTCGGAGAAGCCCGTGACCGCCCGGCGGTCACGGGCTTCTCCGTGTTCCGGGCCGGTCACGGGCGTCTGCGTCTTCCGGGACCGGCCTTGTGGCCGGGGCCCGACCCCCTTTATAGTCAAGATGACTCTTAAGGAGGCGGGCGTGAGCCTCGCAAGCATTCTCGAACCCCTGCAGCAACCGCTCTTCACCGTCCTCGACACCCCGGTCAGCTGGACCGAGGTCCTCGGATTCGGCAGCGGAGCGCTCTGCGTCTGGCTCGTCGCCCGCCAGCACCTCGCCAACTGGCCCATCGGCATCGCCAACAACCTGTTCTTCGTCCTGCTCTTCACGCAGGCGGGGCTCTACGCCGACGCCGGCCTCCAGATCGTCTTCATCACCCTCGCCGTGTACGGCTGGTGGACCTGGACCCACGGGGGTGGACCAGGCTCCGACGCCCTCCCGGTGCGCCGCACCACGCGCACCGGGAGGGCGTGGCTGCTCACGGCGGGGGTGGTGGGGACCCTCGCCCTCACCCTCCTGCTCGACCGCGCCACCGACTCGACCGTCCCCTTCTGGGACGCCGTCACGACCGCGCTGTCCCTCATGGCGACCTACGGCCAGTGCCGCAAGCGCCTGGAGTCCTGGTGGCTGTGGATCGCCGCCGACGTGGTCTACGTACCGCTGTACGCCCACAAGGAGCTGTACCTGACCTCCCTGCTCTACCTCGGCTTCATGACGCTCTGCGTCCTCGGCCTGCGCGGCTGGACCAGGGACCTCACCGACCGGCGCGACCGCGTCCCGGCGGGGGCGACGGCATGAAGCGCTACGGACACGGCCTGGTCCTCGGCAAGTTCTATCCGCCGCACGCGGGCCATCACCACCTCGTCCGCACCGCCCTGGACCGCTGCGAGCGCCTCACCGTCCTCGTCTGCGCCTCCTCCGTCGAGTCCGTGCCCCTCGACGAGCGGGTCGCCTGGATGCGCGAGATCCACCCCGACGCCCTCGTCGTGGGCGCCGTCGACGACATCCCCGTCGACCTCCACGACCCCGAGGTGTGGGAGGCCCACATGGCGGTCTTCCGGGACGCCGTGCGCGAGCCCGTCGACGCCGTCTTCACCTCGGAGCCGTACGGGGAGGAACTCGCCCGCCGCTTCGGGGCCGAGTCCGTCTGCGTCGACCCCGGGCGCACCCGCTTCCCCGTCTCCGGCACCGCCGTCCGCGCGGACCCCGCCGGCTGCTGGGACTTCCTGGAAGCGCCGGTACGGGCGGCCCTCACCCGGCGGGTCGTCGTCCTCGGCGCCGAGTCCACCGGCACCACCACCATGGCCCTCGCCCTGGCCGACCACTACCGGCGGCGCGGCGGGGTCTGGGCCCGCACCCGGTACGTACCGGAGTACGGCCGCGAGTACAGCGAACTCAAGCTCGCCGAACTCCGCGCCGAACGCCCGGACGCGACCTGGGCCGACGTCGAATTCCACTCCGCCGACTTCCCCGTCATCGCCCAGCGCCAGGCCGAACTGGAGGAGGAGGCGGCCCATGACGGCTCGCCCGTTCTCTTCTGCGACACCGACGCCTTCGCCACCACCATCTGGCACGAGCGGTACATGGGCACCGCCAGCCCCGCCACCGGCGAGATCGCCGCCCTCGGCCGGCAGCACCTCTGGCTGCTCACCGACCACCGGGGTGTCGACTTCGAGGACGACGGACTGCGCGACGGGGAACACCTGCGGCCTTGGATGACCGCCCGGTTCCTCACCCAGCTCGCCCACAGCGGCCGCCGCACCGCCGTCCTCAGCGGACCCCACGAGGAGCGGCTCGCGGCCGCCGTCGCCGCCGTGGACGCGCTGCTCGCGGAGGGCTGGCACCTGGCCGACCCCCTGCCGGAACGCCGATGACCGGCCGCCGGGTGCCCGTGGGGTACGACCCGTACGCCTTCGAGCCGTTCGCCGTCACCGTCGACCTCGCCGTCCTCACCCTCCGCGAGGGGCGGCTCCACGTCCTGCTCGTCGAGCGCGGCCAGGAGCCGTACGCCGGCTCCTGGGCCCTCCCCGGCGGATTCGTCCTCCCGTCCGAGTCCGCCGAGCGGGCCGCCCGCCGCGAACTCGTCGAGGAGACCGGCCTCTCCGGGGCCACCGTCGCCGGGCTCCACCTCGAACAGCTCCGCACCTACAGCGAGCCGGACCGCGACCCGAGGATGCGGGTCGTCTCCGTCGCCTTCACCGCGCTCGTACCCGACCCGCCCGAACCCCGTGGCGGCGGGGACGCGGCCCAGGCGCGGTGGCTGCCGTACGACACGGTCGGGGGTCTCGCCTTCGACCACGACCGGATCCTCGCCGACGCCCAGGAACGGGTCGGCGCCAAGCTGGAGTACACCTGCCTCGCGACCGCTTTCTGCCCGCCCGAGTTCACCCTCGGCGAGCTGCGGCAGGTCTACGAGACGGTCTGGGGCGTCGAGCTCGACCGCCCCAACTTCCGGCGCAAGGTCCTCACCACGCCCGGCTTCGTCCAGGCCGTGGAAGGACCTCCGCGCCTCACCGGCGGACGGGGGAAACCGGCCGCTCTCTACCGGGCGGGCGAGGCCACGGCCCTCCACCCGCCCCTCCTGCGACCGGAAGGACGATCCGCGTGAACCTCGCACGCACCGCGACCAAGCAGGCCGCCACCGGCTCCCTGATCGGGCTGGCGCTCGGCGACGCGCTGGGCTTCCCCACCGAGTTCAACGACGTGCCCTCGATCCTCGCGAAGGCCGGACCCTGGCGGGAGATGGCGCTGCCCGTCAGCGGCGGCACGGCGTACGTCACCGACGACACCCAGATGGCCCTCGCCTTCGCCCGGGGCATCCGCACCGCCATGGACCGGGGAGTGCTCGAACCCGAGCGGCTCGCCGGGCCCGTGCGGCAGGAGTTCGTCGACTGGTACCACTCCCCGGAGAACAACCGTGCTCCCGGCAACACCTGCCTCACCGCCTGCGGGCTCCTCGACGGCGACCGGCTCTGGCAGGACGCCAGCCAGATCCACTCCAAGGGCTGCGGCGCCAACATGCGGGTCGCCCCCGTCGGGCTCGTCCCCGGGCTCAGCGAGGAGCAGCGGGCGGGCGCCGCGCAGCTCCAGTCGGGGCTGACCCACGGTCACCCCACCGCGCTCGCCGCCTCCGACCTCACCGCCCGCGCGGTGTACCTCCTCGCCCAGGGCGTCGACCCGGCCGGCCTGGTCGGACAGCTGCGCTCGTACGCGTACGAGAACCGCGACCGCTACCACGAGCACTGGCTCGGCGACCTCTGGACCCGCTCCCAGGACCCGTCCGCCCTCTCCTTCATCCGGCGCGGCTGGGACGAGTGCCTGGCGATCCTGGAGCGCCTCGCCGCCGTCCAGCGCACCGCCGACCCGGAGCTCGACCCCTGTACGTACACCGGTGACGGCTGGATCGCGGAGGAGGCCCTCGCGACCGGGCTGCTCTGCTTCCTCCTCTTCCCCGGCGAGCCCCTCACCGCCCTGCGCCGCGCCGCCTGCACCCGAGGCGACTCCGACTCGATCGCCGCCCTCGCGGGCGCCTTCGCCGGAGCCCACCTGGGCGCCGACGCCTGGCCGAAGGAATGGGAGGAGCGCGTCGAGTACCGGAGCGACCTGCTGACCCTCGGCGCGCTCTGGGACGCCTGATCCCTGACGACCCCTCCCCGGAGTTCCCTCGGCGCCGGGCGCCGAGGTGCTCAGGCGGTGGTGAGAGCCGAGGTGCGGCGGGCGCGGATCAGGAAGTCCTGGACGCGGGCGTGGTCCGGTGCGGGCGGGAGCGGGGTCGTGTCGTGGGCGCGGTCGGCCTCCCCCTGGAGTCGGTCCATCCAGGACTCGACCTCCGCCCAGGTCAGCTCGCCGCGCTTGACCGCGAGGAGCCGGTCGCGGTCCTCGCCGACGTCGATCCGCAGCTCGCCCGAGCGCAGCAGGTCACGGCAGCTGGTCAGGAGGCGCAGCAGATGCATCGCGTGTTTCCAGCGCGGGTGGCCGTACTGGCGGACGTCCGCGTCGAGCTTGCGGCGCTGGCCGTCCGCGTACCGCACGAAGGTCTGGTGGGCCTGGCGGGAGAGGAAGGCCCCGCGCAGCGAGAGCAGCTCGCGGCCGAGGTCGTCGGCGTGCTCGACCAGGGGGGAGTGGAGGCACTCCAGGACGTTCGGATTGTTGCGCAGGGCCAGCTCGCAGAATCGTTCCAGCTCCCAGCTGAACTGCTCCTCTGCAGGCCCCTCCACCTGCGCGGGCGGCTTCTCGAAGTGCCAGAACAGCGGAGTCGGGGCGAGATAGACGCCCCGGACGTCCGTGTCGCTGTCCTCGGTCGCGAGACCGAACGCGCGCGACCCCATGACGCAGGAGTAGATCGTGTGGTCGCGTACCAGCTCGTCCGGAGTCATGCGCGTCAGGCTACGCGAGAACGATCGCGTCCCCCGAGACGGTGATCTGTTCCGCCGGCAGCGGGCGGGTGGCGGGTCCCTTCGCCACCGAGCCGTCGGCGACACGGAACTTCGAGCCGTGGCACGGGCAGTCGATCGTGCCGTCCGCCACCTTGTTCACCGTGCAGCCCTGATGGGTGCAGACCGCGGAGAACGCCTTGAACTCCCCGGCCACCGGCTGCGTGACGACCACCTTCTCCTTCGCGAAGACCGTGCCCCCGCCCACCGGGATCTCGGCGGTCCTGGTCAGCGGGGCGGCGGCGGTCGCGGAGGCCTCTGCGGAGGAGGAGGCCGCTGCCGGGGGAGACGTGGTGTCCGGGGCGCCCGGCGTGGCCGGCGCGCTGGTGCTCGTACCACCGTCACCCCCGTCGTCCGAGCCGCAGCCCGTCGTCGTCAGGGCCGCTGCGGCCAGCAGGACGGTACGGCGAGGGGTGGCGCGTGAAGTCATGCCGCCAGCTTGGCCGCGCGGCGCCCCCGGGTCCCGCAACACGCCTGGACCCGGCGTCCGGCTCCCCCGCACGGCGGCCCCGCCCCCACCCCCGCGCCGAGTGGCGGCACACCCCGGCCCGGGTGACATTGGGCCTGTTCCGGGACGGGCCCCCGTCTCGGAGGGCGGGCCGCCGCGACGCGCGGCCCCCGGCGCTGACTAGGCTGAACGGAGCACTGACGCAGGCGAAGGAGCACGACGTGGCGGTACGAGCGGTCCGAGGCGCCGTCCAGCTGGAGCGGGACGAGGCCGGACACATGCGCGAGCAGGTCGAGGAACTGCTCACCGCCGTCCTCGCGCGCAACGACCTCACCGCCGACGACCTCATCAGCATCTGGTTCACGGCCACGCCCGACCTCCACAGCGACTTCCCGGCCGCCGCGGCCCGGGACATCGGCATCGTCGACGTCCCCCTGATCTGCGCCCAGGAGCTCGACATCGAGGGGGCGATGCCGAGGGTCGTCCGGCTCCTCGCCCACGTCGAGACCGAGCTGCCCAAGTCCCGGATCGCCCACGTCTACCTCGGCGCCGCGGCCGCCCTGCGCAAGGACATCGCCCAGTGAGAACAGCGCTCGTCATCGGAACCGGACTGATCGGCACCTCCGCCGCGCTGGCCCTCGCGGCCCGGGGCGTCACCGTCCACCTGCGCGACCACGACCCGGCGCGCGCCCGGACGGCCGCCGCACTCGGCGCCGGCACCGACGAGACGCCCGACGGCCCCGTGGACCTCGCGATCGTCGCCGTACCCCCCGCGCACGTGGCCGGCACCCTCGCCGAGGCGATGGCGGCCGGTCTCGCCCGCGGCTACCTGGACGTGGCCAGCGTCAAGGGCGGCCCCAAGCGGGAGCTGGAGGCGCTGGGCCTCGACCTCACCACGTACATCGGCACGCACCCGATGTCCGGCAAGGAACGCTCGGGCCCGCTCGCGGCGACCGCCGACCTCTTCGAGGGACGGCCCTGGGTCCTCACCCCGACCCGGGACACCGACACCGAGGTCCTGAACCTCGCCCTGGAACTCGTCGCGCTCTCCCGGGCCGTCCCCGTCGTCATGGACGCCGACGCCCACGACCGGGCCGTCGCCCTCGTCTCCCACACCCCTCAGCTCGTGTCCTCCATGGTCGCCGCGCGCCTTGAGGAGGCCGACGAGTCGGCCGTACGCCTCTGCGGGCAGGGCATCCGGGACGTGACCCGGATCGCCGCCTCCGACCCCCGCATGTGGATCGAGATCCTCTCCGCCAACCCCGGCCCCGTCGCCGACGTCCTCTCCGGCGTCGCCGCCGACCTCGACGAGACCGTGCGCGCCCTGCGCTCCCTGCAGTCCGCCGACGAGGACGAGCGCCGGGACGGGGCCTCGGGCGTCGAGGACGTCCTGCGCCGGGGCAACGCCGGGCGCTCCCGCGTCCCCGGTAAGCACGGCGCCGCGCCCACGGTGTACGAGACCGTCGCCGTCCTCATCAGCGACAAGCCGGGTGAGCTGGCCCGCATCTTCGCGGACGCGGGACGGGCCGGGGTCAACATCGAGGACGTGCGCATCGAGCACGCGACCGGGCAGCAGGCGGGACTGGTGCAGCTCATGGTGGAACCGTCGGCGGCGGGGGTTCTGGGCGGGGCGCTGCAGGAGCGGGGCTGGTCCCTGCGCACGGGCTGAGCGCTTCGCCGTGGGCGTGCGTCCCGCCGGGCTGAAAGCCTCGTCGTGGGCGTGCGTCCCGCCGGGGCGGCTGCCGTGCGGGGCTCGGGCCGGGGCGCTGGGCCGAACGGGTGCCGGGGACTCGGTAACCTTGTGATGGCCCCCCGCATCTCCGCCGGGTCCCGCCCCTCACCCAGGAAGGTGTTCCCACCGTGGAATCCGTGATCGTCGCCATTGACGGGCCCTCCGGCACGGGCAAGTCCAGCACCTCCAAGGCGGTCGCCGCCAAGCTGGGGCTGAGCTACCTGGACACCGGCGCCCAGTACCGGGCGATCACCTGGTGGATGATCAGCAACGACGTCGACGTGCACGACGCGGAGGCGGTCGCCAACGCCGCCGCCAAGCCGGTCATCGTCTCCGGCACCGACCCGGGCCGCCCCACCATCACGGTCGACGGAGCGGACGCCGCCGGCCCCATCCGTACCGAAGAGGTCACCTCCAAGGTCAGCGCCGTCAGCGCCGTCCCCGAGGTGCGGGCGCTCATCACCGAGCTCCAGCGGACCATCGCGAAGGGCGCCGAGCACGGCATCGTCGTCGAGGGCCGGGACATCGGCACCACCGTCCTGCCGGACGCGGACCTGAAGATCTTCCTCACCGCCTCGCCCGAGGCCCGTGCGGCCCGCCGCTCCGGCGAGCTGAAGGGCGTCGACGTGCACGCCACGAGGGAGGCCCTGATCAAGCGGGACGCGGCCGACTCCAGCCGTAAGACCTCCCCGCTCGCCAAGGCCGACGACGCCGTCGAGGTCGACACCACGGACCTCACCCTCGACCAGGTCATCGAGTGCGTCGTCACCCTCGTGGACGAGCGGCGCAGCCGGGGCGCGGCGCAGGCCGAGGGTCCCGAGTGAGGAACGAGCGAGGGGGGCTCGGCCGCGGCGGAGTCGGGGCGGAGCGCGACCGTCGAGTGACCCCGCCCTCCGAGAGGGGCGCCGCCGTCGGCCGGCGCATCGGCATCGGGCTGATGTACGGCTTCTGGAAGCCGCGCGTCCTCGGTGCCTGGCGGGTACCGGCCTCCGGCCCCGTCATCCTCGCCGTCAACCACGCGCACAACATCGACGGCCCCATGCTCATGGGCACCGCCCCGCGGCCCGTGCACTTCCTCATCAAGAAGGAAGCCTTCGTCGGGCCCCTCGGGCCCTTCCTGGAGGGCATCGGGCAGGTCAAGGTCGACCGCGACGGCGCCGACCGGCACGCGATAGGCAACGCCCTGGGCGTCCTGCGGCAGGGCGGCGTCCTCGGGATCTTCCCCGAGGGCACCAGGGGCGAGGGCGACTTCGCCTCGCTCCGCGCGGGCCTGGCCTACTTCGCCGTCCGCAGCGGCGCGCCGATCGTCCCGGTCGCCGTCCTGGGAAGCACCGAGCGCCGCGGCCGGCTGGTCAAGGCACTGCCTCCGCTGCGCGGCCGCGTCGACGTCGTCTTCGGCGACGCCTTCGAGGCGCAGGAAGAGGCGCGAAGCTCGGACAAGGGCGGCGACGGGCGACGGGTGGGCGGCTCCGGCCCGCGCACGCGCAAGGCGCTCGACGAGGCAACCGTACGGATCCAGGGGAAGCTCACCGAGCACCTGGAAAACGCCAGGCGCCTCACCGGGCGCTGAGCGAGACTTTCAGTAGTGGGCCCCGCGGCCCGGGGACCCACCGACCACGAATGATCAAGGAACGGACTTCATGAACGACCAGCACGACCACGGGGCACTTGGCGACGCCGAGTACGCGGAGTTCATGGAGCTCGCCGCGGAAGAGGGCTTCGACGCCGAAGAGATCGAGGGCGCGATCGAGGAGGCCGGTCACGGCCCGCTCCCCGTCCTCGCCGTCGTCGGCCGGCCGAACGTCGGCAAGTCGACCCTGGTGAACCGCATCATCGGCCGCCGCGAGGCCGTCGTCGAGGACAAGCCGGGCGTCACCCGTGACCGCGTCACCTACGAGGCCGAATGGGCCGGGCGCCGCTTCAAGGTCGTCGACACCGGCGGCTGGGAGCAGGACGTCCTCGGCATCGACGCCTCCGTCGCCGCCCAGGCCGAGTACGCCATCGAGGCCGCCGACGCCTGTCTCTTCGTCGTGGACGCCACCGTCGGCGCCACGGACACCGACGAGGCCGTCGTGCGGCTGCTCCGCCGCGCGGGCAAGCCGGTCGTCCTCGCCGCCAACAAGGTCGACGGCCAGTCCGGCGAGGCCGACGCCACGATGCTGTGGTCCCTGGGCCTCGGCGAGCCGTTCCCCGTCTCCTCGCTGCACGGCCGCGGCACCGGCGACCTCCTCGACGAGGTCCTGCGGAAGCTGCCCGAGGCCCCCGAGCAGCGCTTCGGCAACGCGGTGGGCGGCCCGCGCCGCATCGCCCTCATCGGCCGTCCGAACGTCGGCAAGTCCTCGCTGCTCAACAAGGTGGCGAACGAGGACCGGGTCGTCGTCAACGAGCTGGCCGGCACCACCCGTGACCCGGTCGACGAGCTGATCGAGCTCGGCGGCGTGACGTGGAAGTTCGTCGACACCGCCGGTATCCGCAAGAAGGTCCACCTCCAGGAGGGCGCGGACTACTACGCCTCGCTGCGGACGGCCGCCGCCGTCGAGAAGGCCGAGGTGGCCGTCATCCTCATCGACACCACCGACAACATCTCGGTCCAGGACCAGCGCATCATCACCATGGCGGTCGAGTCGGGCCGCGCCATCGTCATCGCCTACAACAAGTGGGACGAGCTCGACGAGGAGCGCCGCTACTACCTCGAGCGCGAGATCGAGACCGAGATGCAGCAGGTCGCCTGGGCGCCCCGGGTCAACGTCTCCGCGAAGACCGGCCGCCACATGGAGAAGCTCGTCCCGGCCATCGAGACCGCCCTCGCCGGCTGGGAGACCCGCGTTCCCACCGGTCGGCTCAACGCCTTCCTCGGTGAGATCGTCGCCGCCCATCCCCACCCGATCCGCGGCGGCAAGCAGCCCCGCATCCTCTTCGGTACGCAGGCGGGCACCAAGCCGCCCCGGTTCGTGCTCTTCGCGTCGGGCTTCCTCGAGGCCGGCTACCGCCGCTTCATCGAGCGCCGCCTCCGCGAGGAGTTCGGCTTCGAGGGCACGCCGATCCACATCTCGGTGCGGGTGCGCGAGAAGCGCGGCCGCAAGAAGTAGCACCCGCGAGGCGGGACACGGCTGAGGGCCGGGGCGCGGTCGCCCCGGCCCTCAGCCGTGTCCCCCGGTGCTGCGTCTCCTCGGAAACTCTCAGAAGCCCCTGCGGGGCGCCGGCGGCAGCGCCACCTGTGTCTGCGTCGGGGGGTGCTGCGCCGACCACGCCGTCGGATACGCCGCCGGGTAGCGATGCCCCTGGCCGTAGGCGCCCGTGCTCACCGTCGTGCCGAAGGCCCGGAAGGCCACGTCCTCCTCGCCGCTGCGGTCGCCCGGCAGCGTGCGGAACGACCTTCGGTACTCCGAGTACAGGGCGTCGTAGATCGGTGTGGGCGAAGTGCCCGCCGTGACGTCCTGCGCGGGGCGCATCGAGGGGATCTGACTCGGATACGGCTGGGGGAAGGGGTCGTATGGGTGCACGTAGGTGCCAACGACCCCGCCGCCCGTCGGATGCGGGCGGCTCTCCGAATGGGGCGCCGGGCGGGGACGGGGCACGGTGGGGACTCCCCGCGCCGAGGAACCCGTCGGCCCCGTCGGTACGCCGGGGACCCGCGTCCACCCTAAGCCCGGGCGACCGTCGTCCATCAGGTACCGGCCAGCGGCATCGCGGCGGCGACCAGGCGCCCGTTCGCCGCGGCCTTCTCCAGCGCGTCCCGCAGCAGGTCCTCGCGGGGCTGCTGGCCGATCGAACCCACGGGGGCGGCGAAGACCAGCACCGTGTGCGACTTGTTGGCCGCCGCGCGCCAGCCCTCGGTGACCTGGAGCGGCTGGTGCGCCTGCCACCAGGCGGCCTGACCGGCGCCGCCGGGTCCCGGCTGGAGGACGGAGTGCAGCTGGCCCATGGCGACCAGGACCGACCAGCCCGGCAGCACCGCGGGCCGCTCGTTCAGGTCCATGACCTGCTGGAAGCCCTGTTCGGCCAGGAGCGGCAGGAACTCGTCCGTGAGACCGTCCGAACCGGGACGGGCCACCGGGGCGGTCGGCTCCACGACGAGCGCGGGGTGCAGCTCGCCCTGGATCAGGACGAGACCGCTGGTCACACCGAGCACGGCCTGTTCGGGGTGGGCGACGGACAGCGCGTCGGCGGTGTCGGCGGCCGTGATGGAGGCGACGGCGCCCTGCAGCTGCTCCTCGGCGACCTGGACGACCTGCGACGGGATGCAGGTGGCGTGGGCGAACGCGAGGACCGCGGTCTCGTCACCGACGAACAGCACCGTGCTGGTGCGCTCCTGCTCGGAGTCCCCGGGGGTGCGGCAGGAGGTGCAGTCGTAGCTGCCCGGGGCGTTGTCGCCGGCGAGCAGCCGGTCCGCTTCTTCGTCGCCGATCTCGGCGCGTACGTCCTCGCTGACGTCGAGCATGCGCGGCACGGGGGGCTCCCTGGACTCGGTACGGGCGGACGCCGGGCCGTCCCCGGTCGTCTCATGCCGAGTTCAACGGGTCAGGCTCGGCCGGGGTCACGCGCGGAAGCGAGGCAACTTGCCGGTGGCGCGTGCGGTGGGGCGGGTGACTCCGACCGGGTGGGGTGTGAACGGTGTTCCGCGCGGCACGGACCGGGAGCGCCGGAGCGCTGCCTAGCCTGCGTCGATGTCGAAGATCCGATTTTGGACGACCGGTTCCCTCGTGGTGGCGTCCGCGGCCGCGCTGCTGACCCTGGCCCCCGCGCCCGCCCAGGCCCGGGAGGTGGCGGGCGGGCCCCGGAAGGCGCCCGCCGTGCTGCGGGACGTGTCGGGGGTGCGGGCGGACGGGGCCGTGCCCTCCTACGCCTGCGCGAAGGACCAGTGGCCGTGGGGCTGCGTCGCCGAGTGCGAGAGCAGCGGCGACTGGCACATCAACACGGGCAACGGCTTCTACGGCGGACTCCAGTTCTGGCATCCGACCTGGGTCGAGCACGGCGGACTGAAGTACGCCCCGCGCGCCGACCTGGCGACCCGCCCGGAGCAGATCACCGTCGCGGAGGAGGTCCTGCGCACCCAGGGCTGGGGAGCCTGGCCCGTCTGCTCCAAGCGGTACGGACTCAGCGGGCGCGTCCACACCGTCCAGGCCGGCGACACGCTCAGCGCCGTCGCCCGCCGCTTCGGGATCAAGGGCGGCTGGCAGGCGCTGTACGCGGCGAACCGGAGCCTGATCGGGGCCGACCCGAACCGGATCGTCGTCGGGACCATGCTGCGGATCGATCCGCTCTGACACCGCCCCTCCCCGGTCGGGAGAGAGCTCGCCCGTGAACGACGGACCGTCACCGGCAGTACAGTCGAGCGACCGATCAACTGACCGGGGGGAACCGGCAGCGCGATGCGTATTTCCTTTCTGCTCCACAACGGCTACCACTACGGCGGCACCATCCGGACCACGTTCACCCTCGCCGAGGAACTGGCGGAACGTCACGAGGTCGAGATCGTCTCGGTGTTCCGCCACCGTGACCGACCCCTTCTCGGACTGCCGTCGGGGGTGACCCTGCGTCACCTCGTCGACCTGCGCAAGGACAGCCCCGGGTACGACGGCGACCACCCCGACCTGCACCGTCCCGCCGAGGTCTTCCCGCGCGGCGACGGACGCTGGAAGCAGTACAGCGCCCTCACCGACGCCCGGATCGGGGAGCACCTGCGGGGCGTGGAGGCCGACGTCCTCGTCGGCACCCGCCCCGGACTCAACGTGCACCTCACCCGGCAGGCCCGGCGGGGGCCGGTCCTCGTCGGCCAGGAGCACCTGATCCTGGACGGGCACGGCTACCGGCTGCGCCGGGACATCGGCCACGAGTACGCGCTCCTGGACGCCGTCACGACGGTCACCGACGCGGACGCCCGCGCCTACCGGAAGCTGGGGTTGCCCGGCGTACGGATCGAGGCCGTGCCCAACAGCGTGCCCGCGCCGTCCGTGCCGCCTGCCGACCCCGCGGCGAAGACCGTCGTCGCCGCGGGCCGGCTGACCCGCGTCAAGCGGTACGACCTGCTGATCGACGCCTTCGCGGAGGTGGCCGCCGACCACCCCGACTGGAAGCTGCGGATCTACGGCACCGGCGACGCGGTCCAGGACCTCAAGGGGCCGCTGACCCGGCAGATCAAGGACCGGGGGCTCGGCGAGCAGGTCTTCCTCATGGGCTCGGTGACCCCGCTGGAACCTGAGCTGGCCAAGGCCTCGATCGCCGCCGTGACCTCGCAGCGCGAGTCCTTCGGCATGACCATCGTCGAGGCGATGCGCTGCGGGCTCCCGGTCGTCTCCACCGACTGCCCGCACGGGCCCCGCGAGATCATCGAGGACGGGACCGACGGGTTCCTGGTGCCGGTCGACGACGTGGCCGCGTTCGCACGGGCACTGTCCAGGCTGATCGAGGACGACGAGCTGCGCGCCAAGACGGCACGGGCGGCGCTCGCCGCCTCCGAGCGCTTCGACCCGGCCCGCATCGCCGCCCGGCACGAGACGCTCTGGACGGAACTCGTCGAGCGGGGCGCGAGCCGGCGGACCCACCCCGAGGGCAGGGCGTCGCTCCACCGCGGGGTGGGCCGGGCCGTCGACGCGGTCTACACGCTGAAGGCCCGGGTCGGCCGGCTGGTCCGCCGCTTCCGCTGACGACCGGCGGCCCTTGCGGACAGAAGCCGTCCGCGAGGGCTGGCAGACTCGGCGCCATGTTGGAGACCTCCGCACGGCTCTTGCGTCTGCTCTCGTTGCTCCAGGCCCACCGCGAGTGGTCCGGCGCCGCCCTCGCCGACCGGCTCGGGGTCACACCCCGCACCGTACGCAGGGACGTCGACCGGCTGCGGGAACTCGGATACCCCGTCAACGCGAGCCCCGGTACCGGCGGCGGCTACCAGCTGGGCGCCGGGGCCGAGCTGCCGCCGCTGCTCCTCGACGACGAGGAGGCCGTGGCGGTCGCGGTCGGCCTGCGCGCCGCCGCCGGGCAGGGCGTCGAGGGCATCGGCGAGAGCTCCGTCCGTGCTCTGGCCAAGCTGGAACAGGTGCTCCCCGGACGGCTGCGACGCCGGGTGAGCGCCCTGAACGACTTCACCGTGCCGATGCTGCGCACCCCGCGCGAGCGGATCGACCCGGCGGTGCTCACCGAACTCGCCAACGCCTGCCGGGACGCCGAGCGGCTGCGCTTCGAGTACCGCGACCACGGCGGGGCGGCCACCCGCAGGACCGTCGAGCCGCACCGTCTGGTGTGCAGCGAGCGCCGCTGGTACCTGGTCGGCTGGGACGTGGACCGGGCCGACTGGCGCACCTTCCGGGCCGACCGGATCACGCCGACACCGCCGCACGGGCCCCGCTTCCCTCCCCGCGAGCCGCCAGCCGACGACCTGGCCGCCTATGTGGCGAAGGGCGTGTCCACCGCCGTCTACGCGACCGAGGCGACGATCCGGCTGCATGTGCCGCTCGCGGAGGCCGCCGCGGTCGTCGGCGCGGCGGACGGTGTCCTCACGGCGGACGGGGAGCACGCCTGTCTGCTGCGGACCGGCGCCCACAGCCTCGACGTGATGGTGATCCACGTGGCGATGATCGGCTTCGAGTTCGAGGTGCTGGACCCGCCGGAGCTCGTCGACCGGGTGCGGGCGCTCAGGGACCTGTTGTCCCGCGCTCTCGACCGGCAGACCGAGGGTCGGAGACCGTAAGCATTGTGTAAGGGATGAGTGAAGCGCCCCGCCCGCGCGTCGCCCGCGCAATTCCGGACGGGCGCGGGGGAAGGGGGAATTGCGCCCCCGCTATCGATGCTTCCGTTCCCGCTTCCGGGTCCGTCGTGCGAACTGCCGGTAGTTCTTCGGAATTGCTGGAGAAACGGCTGGAAAGCATCCCTCCGCGCGGTGGCGGGTACAGCGGACATATGTCGAGAACTTGTGACACAAGCGTGACCGCAAAGGGACTAACGTGAGGGCATGGCACCCACATCGCGCACTCCCGAACCGCCCCGCGACGCCCCCGAGTCCTATGTGGGCCTGGCCGCGGAAGGCGCCGCACAGCTCGCGAAGACGCGGGGCTGGAGCACCGTGAGGTCTCTGCCGCCCGGCTCGATCATCACGATGGAGTACCTGGTCGGACGCCTCAACTTCGAGGTCGAGGACGGCACGGTCACCCGCTGCTGGGTCGGCTGAGAGACATGCGAAGGGCCCCGGCCGCTGACGGCCGGGGCCCTTCGCATGCCCGGAGGGGCGGGGGTCAGCCGCCGGTCGCGGGAGTGCGGTGGCCGGCCACTCCCACCGTCTCCCTGACCGGTTCCTCGGTTCCCGGGAAGAGCCCCGGGCGGGGGCCGCCGGAGGCCACCGGCAGCGAGGGCACCAGACGGCGACGGTCCCGCAGCCGCTCCCGTACTCCGTCACGCACGGCGAGGATCCAGGACTCCGCCACGGCGATGACCGGCTCGCACCAGGGGAGCGCGAGCAGGATGAGGAGCCCGGCCGCCCAGCCGAGGAGGACGTCGCTCAGCCAGTGCGTGCCCAGGTAGACGGTGGTGAGACCGACGCCGAGCGCGACCACCGCGGAGAGCGCCGACAGATAGCGTCTGGCCCGCGGGGTGGTCGCCAGATAGGCGAGGATGCCCCAGGTCACGACCGCGTTGGCGGTGTGACCGGAGGGGAATATATCGCCCCCCGCGAAGAGCTCGGCGGAGCCGACCTGGGTCGCGTAGTGGGGTCCGAGGCGGCCGAGTCCCAGCTTGACCGAGCCGACCGAGACGTTGAGGAGCAGCAGGGCGGCGCCGAGGCAGAGCAGGGGCCGCAGGGTGTGCTGGCGCCAGGAGCGCCAGCCCAGCCAGGCCGCCACCATGACGGCCGTGGGGCCGCGCTGGCCGAGGACGACGTAGTAGTCGAGGAAGCCGTGGATCTCCGGCCACTGCTGGTAGGGCCGGAAGAGCATGATCTTCCAGTCGAGGGTCACCAGCCACGTCGAGAGCAGCACGGCGACGACCATGGCGAGATAGAACGCAGACGTCCCGCCGAAGAGGGCGAGACGCGTGCGGGTCATCCGCGGGACCTCTATCTTCGGCGGTTCCGGCTCCCGGTCCAGCCGGGCAAAGATGTCGGTACGCACCCAATCGACGTTACAGGGAGTGAGAAGCCGACCCGGTCGATCCGCTCCCTTCGTGATGTTGATGTGATGTGGAGTAGGTCTCAGTGGCCGACCTATTGCCGTCGTCCGTCAGGAAATCAGATGACCTTCCGCCCTATTGCCGTAAGGGTGATTCCGGAAGAGTGTTTGAACGCGCGGGAATTGCTTCAAACGGACGTCCGTGCGGAATTGCATGCGACGCACGGGCCGCCCCGAGTGGCGTACGCCACACCGGCGGGCCCGCCGGTGTGAGAGCTGCACCACGCGCTCGGGGCGTGAACTCGCGTACGCTGACGGCTCACTCGCCCGTCGATGCCGGGCCGCTCCAGGGGCATAAGCCCTGGTCGGGGCCCGCCGAGCGCGAGAGCTTCACTGGGAGGTACGGACATGTCGCGGACGAACACGGCCCAAGGACCACCGCGTGCCGCCGTCGGCGGCGGAGCCAACCGCTGGGTCGTCCTCCTCGTCCTCTGCATCAGTCTCCTGCTGGTCGCCCTCGACGCGACCATCCTCCACGTCGCCGTCCCCTCGCTCACCGAGGACCTGCGCCCCAGCTCCACGGCGCTCCTCTGGATCGTCGACGCCTATCCCCTGATCTGCGCCTCGCTCCTCATCCTCTTCGGCACCCTCGGGGACCGGGTCGGACGGCGGAGAGTCCTCCTCCTCGGCTACGCGCTGTTCGGCATCGCCTCGGCGGTCGCCGCGCTCGCCACCGAACCCTCGGTCCTCATCGCGGCCCGCGCGCTGCTCGGCGTCGGCGGCGCCATGATCATGCCCGCCACGCTCTCCATTCTCCGGACGGTCTTCCCCGACCGGCGGGAGCGCGCCACCGCCATCGGCGTCTGGACCGCGGTCGCCGCGGTCGGCGCCGCCACCGGACCGGTACTCGGCGGCTTCCTCGTCGAGCACTACTGGTGGGGCTCCGTCTTCCTCATCAACATCCCGCTGATGGCACTGATCCTGCCGCTCGGCCGACGACTCCTCCCCGAGTCCCGGGGAGCCGCCGACGGACCCTGGGACGTCCTCGGCGCGCTCATGGCCGCCGCCGGTGTCCTCGGCTGCGTCCTCGGCGTCAAGCGCGCCGGGGCCGGCGACCCGCTCCTCGCCCTGCCGACAGCCGGGCCGCTGCTGCTCGGCGCAGCGCTCCTCGTCCTCTTCGTGCGGCGGCAGAAGCGGCGCCCGCACCCCCTGATCGACATGCGGCTCTTCTCCCGGGCGGCCTTCACCGCCTCGGTCGGCTGCATCGTGCTCGCCATGCTGGCCCTGGTCGGCCTCGAGCTGATCGCCGTCCAGTACCTCCAGCTGGTCCTCGGCCTCACGCCCCTGGAGACCGGGCTCCGGCTGCTTCCGCTCACCTTCGCCGCCATGGCCGCGGGCGCCACCGGCTCGTACACCCTGCGCAGGGTCGGGCCGCGCCGGATGGTCGGATGGGGCTTCGTGCTCACCGCCGCCGCCGTGCTGCTGCTCACCTTCATGGGGCAGCACGACCGGCCGCTGCTGCTGACGACGGGCTTCGTCCTGCTCGGCTTCGGTCTGCAGACCACGCTCTTCTCGGCGTACGAGTCGATGCTCAGCGAGGCGCCGCAGCGGAGCGCGGGCGGCGCGGCCGCGATCGGCGAGACCTCGTACCAGCTCGGCGCGGGCATGGGCATCGCCCTGCTCGGCAGTGTGATGAACGCGGCGTACGCCCCCGGGCTCGCCGCCGTCCCCGGGGTGCCCGCGGAGGCGAGCGCGGCCGCGGCGAACTCGCTGGGGGAGGCCTACCAGGTCGCCGACCAGCTGGGCGGCGCGGCCGGCGGCGCCCTGCACCAGGCCGCCCGGCACGCCTTCGTGGACGGGCTGCACGTCACGCTCTTCGTCAGCGCGGGGCTGCTGCTGCTCGGCGCGGCGATGGCGCGGCGCCTGCCCCGGGTGATGGATTGCCCGGCCGATCCGGAGGAGACGGCGGTTCCGGGTCTTGCGAAGCAGTCGGTGCTCGGTCTTCCGGAGACGGCGGCGGTGCCGGTTCTTCCGGAGCGGGCGGGGCGTCCGGGCCCCGTGGGGTCCTCGGGGCCCCCGGAAGTGGCCGCGTGTCCTGAGCCCTCCGGGCTCTCCCGGCCGTCCGTGTCGCGGGTGCCCGCGACCCGGGAAGCGATCGAGCCCGCCGGATCGGGGCGTCCGGCGCGCTGACCCGGTCGCCCGGGTGGTGTCCGGCCGGGCCGGCGGACCCGCTCAGCTCTGGTTGAAGAAGCCGTCCTGCCGGCGGCGGCCCGAGTCACCGGTGACGATCTGGGTGTCGGCCGGGGTCAGCAGGAAGACCCGCGTCGCCACGCGCTCGATCGAGCCGCGCAGACCGAAGGCGAGGCCGGCGGCGAAGTCGACCACGCGCTTGGCGTCGCCCGGCTCCATCGCGGTCAGGTTCACGATCACCGGAACCCCGTCGCGGAAGAGCTCTCCGATGCCGCGGGCGTCCCGGAAGCCGTCCGGGGAGACGGTGGCGATCCGGCGGCCCCGGTCCTCGGCGGTGTCCGTGGCGACCCGGACCCGAGGGTCCGTCACCCAGGCGTCGCCGTTCTCGGCACCGTCGGCGTACTCGTCGTCGTAGTAACGCTCGTCGTTGTCCTCGACGAGTCCCAGCCAGGCACTTGCCTTGCGCACCGATCCCATGGACGCCTCCTTTCAGCGCGGTCACTTGTGGTTCCGCATATCCCTATCGTCGTCCATGATGCGGATCGTGCGCCAAGCGGTTGGGCGCCGCGCTGAGGATTCGTGACGGTACTGGTGCAGAACGTGAGCGCCTTTGCTGGCGATTCGTCAGGAATCTTGCGGTATGCGGGGGGTGAGGGAGGGCCATGTAGCTGAAAATATGAAAGTCTGGCCGGAAGGGTGACGATGGGCGCGTACGGGTGAACGCCCCCGCTCGTCACCATGCCGCGAGGCCGCTCGGCGGGCCGCGCACCGTTCTCGGGGGAGTCACTTGTTCGGAATCGTCAGGCCCTGTGCCCATCGGCTCACCGATGGCCTGAAAGTCGAGTGGATGGCCCATCTCTGCGGCCTCTGCCTGGCACTTCGCGCCGACCACGGCCAGTTCGCCCGGGTCGTCACCAACTACGACGGCCTCATCGTCTCGGTCCTGACGGAGGCTCAGACCGGTGCCGTGACCGGCGGGCGGCGCACCGCCGGCCCCTGCCCCCTGCGCGGGATGCGGACCGCGCCCGTCGCCCAGGGTGAGGGCGCGCGCCTCGCCGCCGCCGTCTCGCTCGTTCTCGCCTCGGCGAAGGTACGGGACCACGTCGCCGACCGGGACGGCCTGTTGGCCCGGCGGCCCGTCGCCGCCGCGGCCCGCCGGGTCGCCCGCTCCTGGGACAGGGCCGGCGCCAGGACCGGCCATGCCCTCGGCTTCGACACGGCCGTCCTCGTCGACGCCGTCGACCGCCAGACCGGGATCGAGGACCTCGCGGGCCCCGGCACCTCCCTGCTCACCGTCACCGAACCGACCGAGACCGCGACCGCGGCCGCCTTCGCCCACACCGCCGTCCTCGCGGGACGGCCGGGGAACGCGAAGCCGCTCGCCGAGGCGGGCCGCCTCTTCGGCCGCCTCGCGCACGTCCTGGACGCCGTTGAGGACCAGACCGCCGACGCGGCGAGCGGCGCCTGGAACCCGCTCACCGCGACCGGCACCTCCCGCGAGGAGGCCCGCAGGCTCGCCGACGACGCCCTCCACGGCATCCGGCTCGCGCTGCGGGACGCCGAGTTCGCCGACGGCAGGCTGGCCCACGTCCTCCTCGCCCACGAACTGCGCACCTCGGTGAACCGCGCCTTCGGCACGACGAGCTGCTCGCACGTGACCCCCGGGGCGGGGCAGGGCCACGGAGCCGCCCACGGCCAGGGACCGGTGCCGGGGAACCCGTACGCCCCCGACGGCCCCGGCCCCGGTTACCCGTACGCCCCTGGCCCCGGCGGTCCGGGCGGTCCGGGCGGGCCGTACGCCCCCGGTCCCGGCGGTCCGGGCGGGCCCGGTGGGCCGTTCCCGCCCGGACCGCCGAACCGGCGCGGGCTGATAGCCGGGTGCGCCCTCTGGGTGGGTCTGGCCTGCACCTGCCAGATGTGCTGCGGGGGCTTCGAAGACCCCTGGAGCCGTCAGCGGCGTGACGGGCTCTGCAAGCAGTGCGACCCCGGCGACTGCTGCGACTGCTGTGACTGCTGCAGCAACTGCTCCTCCTGCTGCGAGGGGGAGGGCTGCTGCGGCGACTGTGGCTGTGGCTGCGACTGCTGACGAACCGTCCGCCCCACGATCCCCCAGCCGGTTCCCGAGGCCCTCGCCAGGTACCGGGTCAGGCTCTCCCCGGCGTCCCGGGGCCGTCGGCGGAGACCGGCTCCGACTCGGGTTCGCGCTTCAGTGAGGACATCACCAGGGTGATCGCCGCGCCGACGACCGCCCAGGCCGACAGGACCAGCATCGAGCCGGTCATGTCGTTGCCCTTGAAGTACGCGATCGAGCGCGCCGCCCAGGTGCCCGCGCCCGGTGGCAGGGCGGGGCCGATCGCGTTCCAGAACGGGGGCAGCATCGGCAGCGGGAAGGCGCCGCCCGCGCTGGGGTTGCCGGCGATCACGATCAGCAGGATCGCCAGGCCGATGCCGACGATCCCGAAGACCGCCTGCAGGGCGAGGGTGGCGGCGCCGACGGCGAAGACGACCAGGGTGCCGAGCCCCCACAGGGCGGCGACGCCGCCGGGCAGAGCGTCCAGGATCGGGCCGACGATGACCGCGCCGCCGAGACCGCCGAGGACCGAGTAGAGCGCGAGGACGCCCAGCCGGATGACCGCGCGTTCGCGGTTCGCGGGCCGGGAGCCCGCGCTGATCGCCAGGATCGCGGCGCAGATGTAGCCGCCGACGCACCAGCCGACGACGAGGTAGAAGGCGGAGAGTCCGTCGAAGTCGCCCGGCGAGGCGGGGGCCACGTCGACCGTCCGCACGGTCCGCTGCTGGGCCCCCTCCACCCGGGTGAAGATCGTCTCCAGGGCCGAGGAGAGCACGGTGCCGCCACCGGATGCGACGAGCAGGGTGTCGGTGCGGCCGCGGGGGGCGACGATCAGGGCGCCGTCGAGGTCCCGGTCCAGGATCTGCTTCCGTGCCTCGGCCTCGTCGGTGACCGTACGGGGGTCGAGCGGGTCGCCGGGGAGGCTCTCCAGCCGGCCGAGGAGCTGGGCGGAGACCTGGGGCGGCGCGACGACGCCGAAGGGCACGTCCCTCGGCTCGGGGTGGTGCAGCGCCCCGACGTACGAGGCGATGAACAGGAGCTGGAGGGCGAGGACGCCGACGACCAGGAGGGCGGCTCGGGGTGTGACGGCGCTTTTCAGTTCGTCGACGAGGCTCATGCCCTCACGCTCCGGGGCAGGGGATATTTCCGCAGGTGGGCCGCGCCCGAATGGCTGAGGGGAGGCAGGCCCGCCCGGCTTATCGTACGGACGTTCGAAATGGGTTAGGGTGAAGAGCAAGGGGGTGGGAACGTACGTACGAATCAATGCGGGAGTGCGGGAGGTGCGCCATGCCGGGATTCACGCATCTGCACACCGCGTCGGGCTTCTCCCTCCGGTACGGCGCCTCGCACCCCGAGCGGCTCGCCGCCCGCGCCGCCGAGCGCGGCATGGACGCGCTCGCCCTGACCGACCGCGACACCCTCGCGGGCACGGTCCGCTTCGCCAAGGCCTGCGCGAAGGAGGGCATCCGCCCCCTGTTCGGCGTGGACCTGGCGTACGAGGCGGCCGGCGTCCCCGGGTCCGCCGACGCCCCCGGACCCGGACCCGCCGCCGACCGCGCGTCCGCCCGCCGGGTGCCCGTCCGGGGCGGGGCCTTCATCGACGAGTCCGCGCCCCGCGCCGTCTTCCTCGCCCGCTCCCGCACCGGCTGGGCCTCCCTCTGCGCGATGGTCACGGCCGCCCACGCCGGCGGAGGGGAGCGGCCCCTGCTGCCCTGGTCCGCCGTGCGCGACGACGACGTGTTCGTCCTGCTCGGCCCCGCGTCCGACGTCGGCCGCGCCCTCGCCGCCGGACGCCCCGACCGGGCCGCCCGGCTGCTCGCCCCCTGGCGCGAACGGTGCGGCGACGCGCTGCGGCTCATGGCCGTCGACCACGGCCGCACCGGCGCGGGCTCCGGCTCCCTCCGGCTCGCCGCCCGTACCGTCGGCTTCGCGGCCGAGCAGGGCGTCCGGCCCGTCATCGGCAACGCCGTCCGCTACGCCGACACCGGCCAGGGCCAGGTCGCCGACGTCCTCGACTCCGCCCGCCGCCTGGTCCCCATCGACCCCCGCAAGGAACTCGACAGCGGCGAGGCGTGGCTCAAGGGCCTCGAAGGACCCGACGGGATGCGGGCC
Source organism: Streptomyces sp. NPDC016459 (assembly GCF_040632845.1). Lineage (NCBI taxonomy): Bacteria > Bacillati > Actinomycetota > Actinomycetes > Kitasatosporales > Streptomycetaceae > Streptomyces > Streptomyces sp. NPDC016459. The sequence goes on along the minus strand of NZ_JBEYCR010000013.1, from coordinate 95,061 downwards.
GCCGCCGAGCGGATCGTCGAGGCCGCCGGCTTCCGCAGGGACACCGCCGACCGGCTCCTCGACCGGACCGCGGCGGTCGCCGCCGCCTGCCTGGTCGACCCCGAGGACGACCTCGGCATGGGCTCCGCCCACTTCCCCGAACCGCACCTCGTCGGCGCGGAGCACCGCACCGCCCAGCGCGTCCTCACCTCCCGGGCCGCCGCCGGCATGGTCCTGAAGGGGTACGAGAAGCGGCGCGACTACTGGGACCGGATGCACCGCGAGCTGGACGTCATCGCCCACCACGGCTTCGCCACCTACTTCCTGACGGTCGCCCAGGTCGTCGACGACGTCCGGGGCATGGGCATCCGGGTCGCCGCCCGCGGCTCCGGCGCCGGCTCCCTCGTCAACCACCTCCTCGGCATCGCCCACGCCGACCCGGTCGAGCACGGCCTGCTGATGGAACGCTTCCTCTCCAAGCGCCGCACCGCCCTGCCCGACATCGACGTCGACGTGGAGTCCGCCCGCCGTCTTGAGGTGTACCGGGCGATCATCGACCGTTTCGGCACCGCGCGCGTCGCCACCGTCGCCATGCCCGAGACCTACCGGGTCCGCCACGCGGTACGGGACGTGGGCGCGGCCCTCTCCATGGATCCGGCCGAGATCGACCGGATCGCCAAGGCCTTCCCGCACATCCGCGCCCGGGACGCGCTCGTCGCCCTCGACGAGCTGCCCGAGCTGCGCGCGCTCGCGGGGGAGAAGGGGAAGTACGGGAAGCTCTGGGAGCTGGTCCAGGCGCTCGACGCGCTGCCGCGCGGAACCGCCATGCACCCCTGTGGGGTGCTGCTCTCGGACGCCTCGCTGCTCACCCGTACCCCCGTGGTGCCCACCAGCGGCGAAGGGTTCCCCATGTCCCAGTTCGACAAGGAGGACGCGGAGGACCTCGGGCTGCTCAAGCTGGACGTCCTCGGGGTGCGGATGCAGTCCGCGATGGCCCACGCGGTCGCCGAGGTCGAGCGGGCCACGGGCACCCGGCCGGACATCGACGCGATCCCGGAGGGCGACCCCGAGACGTACCGGCTCATCCGCTCCACCGAGACCCTCGGCTGCTTCCAGATCGAGTCGCCGGGCCAGCGCGACCTGGTCGGCCGGCTCCAGCCCGCCACGTTCCACGACCTCGTCGTCGACATCTCGCTCTTCCGGCCGGGGCCCGTCGCCGCCGACATGGTCCGCCCCTTCGTGGAGGCCCGGCACGGCCGCGCCCCCGCCCGCTACCCGCACCCCGACCTGGAGGAGACGCTGAAGGACACGTACGGCGTGGTCGTCTTCCACGAGCAGATCATCGAGATCGTACGGATCATGACCGGCTGCCGCCGGGACGAGGCCGACCAGGTGCGGCGCGGGCTCTCCGACCCCGAGTCGCAGGGCCGGATCAAGCTCTGGTTCGCCCGGCAGGCCTCGGCGCGCGGATACGCGGACGAGGTCGTCGCCCGGACCTGGGGGATCGTGGAGGCCTTCGGTTCGTACGGCTTCTGCAAGGCGCACGCGGTGGCCTTCGCCGTGCCGACGTACCAGTCGGCCTGGCTCAAGGCGCACCACCCGGCCGCCTTCTACGCCGGGCTGCTCACCCATGACCCCGGCATGTATCCCAAGCGGCTGCTGCTCGCGGACGCGCGGCGGCGCGGGGTGCCGGTGCTGCCGCTCGACGTGAACCGGTCGGCGGTCGCTCATCGTATCGAACTGGTGTCTGATTCACCGGTGCGGTGGGGACTCCGGCTCGGCCTGACCGACGTCCACGGCATCGGAGAGAACGAGAGCGCCCGCATCGAGGCCGGACAGCCCTACGCCTCCCTCCTCGACTTCTGGGAACGGGCCCGCCCCCGCACCCCCGTCGCCGAACGACTCGCCCAGGTCGGCGCTCTCGACGCCTTCGGCGCCAACCGCCGTGACCTCCTCCTCCACCTCACCGAACTCCGGCGCGTCCAGCGGGGAGCCGCCTCCCACGGCGGACAGCTCCCCCTCGCCCAGGGCGGCAGGACCGCCCCCGTCGGCCTGCCCGACCTCGACGAGACGGAACGCCTCAGCGCCGAACTCGGCATCCTCGGCATGGACGCCTCCCGCCATCTCATGGGCGACCACCGCGCCTTCCTCGAAGAGCTCGGCGTCGTCTCCGCCCAGCGCCTCCGCGAGACCCCGCACGGCCGGACCGTCCTCGTCGCGGGCGCCAAGGCCGCCACCCAGACCCCGCCGATCCGCTCCGGCCGGCGGATCATCTTCACCACCCTCGACGACGGCACCGGCCTGGTCGACCTCGCCTTCTTCGACGACGCCCACGAGCGCTGCGCCCACACCGTCTTCCACTCCTGGCTGCTCCTCGTCCGGGGCGTGGTGCAGCGGCGCGGCCCCCGCAGCGTCAGCGTGGTCGGCGCCGCCGCCTGGAACCTCGCCGAACTCGTCGAACTGCGGGCGTCCGGCGGTCTGCACGCGGTGGGGGAGCGTCTCGCCGAACCCGCGCCGTCCGGTGCGGGCGGCGACTCCGGCCGCCGCATCACGATGCCCACCGGGTACGAGATGAACCCCTGGGCCGACCTCAAGCCGGCCGGCGAAGGCGTCACGAGCGGAAGGAAGCTGTGGCACAGCAGCCAGGGGAGCGCGGGATGATCCTCTGCGTACGGTTCCGGCTCGAACCACCGGGGGAAGCCCTCTTCCCCCGACTCATCGACCTCCTGGGCGAGTTCACCCCGACCGTCGAGGCCACCCCACCCGGCGAGGCGCTCGCCGACGTGCGCGGCGCGCTGCGCTACTTCGACCGGACCCCGGCCGAACTCGCCTCCGTGATCCGGGTCAGGGCGCTCGCCCTGTACGGCGTCGACTGCGTCATCGGCGCCGGGCCCAACCCGATGCTGGCCCGGATGGCCGCCCGTGAGGCCCGGCCCGGTGTCACCCTCGTCGTCGACGACCCCGCCGCCTTCCTGCGCGACCGGCCGGTCGTCGCGCTCGACGGCGTCGGCCGGACCACCGCGCGTACCCTCTGCGGCTACGGGCTCGACTCCGCCGGACGCGTCGCGGACGCGCCGCTCCCCGTGCTCCAGCGGCTCATCGGCGCGAAAGCCGGCCGTGAGGTGTGGGAACGGGCCCGGGGCATCGACCGCACCCCCGTCGTCCCGCACGCGGCCTCCCGGTCGGTCGCGGCCGAACGCGCCTTCCCGCGCGACGAGACCGACCGGACGGAACAGCGCAGGGCCCTCCTCTCGCTCGCCGAGGAGCTGGGCACCCGGCTGCGGACCGAGGGGCAGGTGTGCCGCGCGCTCGCCGTCACCGTGCGGTACGCCGACCGGACCACCACCACCCGGAGCCGCACCCTGCCCGAACCCGGCGCCCACTCGGCGGCCCTCGCCACCCTCGCGTACGCCGTCCACGACTCCTTCGGTCTCCAGCGGGCCCGGGTGCGGGGCATCGCCCTGCGTGCCGAGGGGCTGACGGACGCCGAGGGGGTCGCCCACCAGCTGTCCCTGGACCCGACGGACGAGAAGGCCCGGCGGATCGAGGCGGTGGCCGACCGGGCACGGGCGAGATTCGGCCCGCGTGCGATCCTCCCGGGCTCCCTTGCGGCCTAACTGCCCTACACCTACGTCTTTCTGACGGCAGATCACTTTTTACCGACGCGTAACTTCCCAGCCGAGGCTACCCGTGCGTAGCTTGGCTGAAGCGCATCCCCACTTGTGGTCCGGACCGCAGGGCGTCACACCCCACTCTCCCCTTGAGCCGCAAGGAGATCGCCCGATGCTGCCCCGGAGTCCCTGGAAGCACGCCGCCAGAGCGCTGTCCGTCCTGCTCCTCACCGTCGCCGCCACGCTCGCCCCGACCACCGCCGCCTCCGCCCAGGCCGAGACCGCCACCACCAGCAGGGGCTGGAACGACTTCTCCTGCAAGCCCTCCGCCGCCCACCCGCGCCCCGTCGTCCTCGTCCACGGCACCTTCGGGAACTCCGTCGACAACTGGCTCGTCCTCGCGCCGTACCTGGTCAACCGCGGGTACTGCGTCTTCTCCCTGGACTACGGCCGACTGCCGAACGTGCCGTTCTTCCACGGGCTCGGCCCCATCGCCACGTCCGCGGGACAGCTCGACAGCTACGTCGACCGGGTCCTCGCCGCCACCGGCGCCCCCGAGGTCGACCTCGTCGGACACTCCCAGGGCGGCATGATGCCCCGCTGGTACCTCAAGTTCCTCGGCGGGGCCGACGAGGTGAACGCGCTCGTCGGGATCGCCCCCGACAACCACGGCACCACCCTCCTCGGCCTCACCAGATTGCTCCCGCACTTCCCCGGCGCCGAGGACCTGATCAGCGCCACCACCCCGGCCCTCGCCGACCAGATCGCCGGCTCGCCCTTCCTCACCGCGCTCAACGAGGGCGGCGACACCGTCCCCGGGGTCCGTTACCACGTCATCGCGACCCGCTACGACGAGGTCGTCACCCCGTACCGCTCCCAGTTCCTGTCCGGCCCGAACGTCACCAACGTCCTCATCCAGGACAAGTGCGCGCTCGATCTGTCCGAGCACGTGGCGATCGGCACGGTGGACCGGGTCACCTTCCACGAGGTAGCCAACGCCCTCGACCCGGCCCGCGCCACCCCGACCACCTGCCTCTCGGTGGTCGGCTGACCGTGACGGTGCGGCCGGGACCCCCGCGAGGGGCCCGGCCGCACCGTCACGGCACGTCCCGGCAGTTGTGTCACCCCATCGGCTCCATAAGACCGCCCACTGATGGCGCAGCGTCATCGGATGGGGGCTAATCGGTGTCAAGCGTGCGTTTCTGGCGCATCACGAGACAGCCTCAGTGAACGCCTGCGGAATGTTCACGAACGGAGCCTGTGACATGACCACCGACCTTCCCCCCGCCCACCCGGCGGAAGACGAGATAGAACCGACCGCAGGGCCCACCCGCGGCCCGACCCTCCACTCGGCTGTCTCCCCGACCCCGACCCCGACCCCGACCCCGACCCCTACCCCGACTCCGCCCCCCACCCTGACTCCCACTCCGCCCCCCGCCTCCACGCTCTTCCCGCCACCCCTCCCCACCCGGCCGGCCCTGCCCCCGGCCGTCCCGGTCGTGACGGTGGTCCCGGTCAGGGAGTCGAAGGGCGAGGACGAGCCGGTGACCCCGGTCAAGGAGCCCCAGAGCAGGGACGAGACCGGTGACGAGGCCGTTCACACGCTCCTGCGGACCGCGGCGACCGAGCGCCCCGTGGCGGAGGTCGCGGCACTGGTCGCCCGGCTCCAGGAGACCGGCGAACTGTCCAGCCCCGCCGACGTGGCACTCCGCGCGGCCGCCGTCACCCGCCCCCTGGACGAGGTACGGCAGCTGCTCGCCCTCCTGAACGCCTCGGGGTACGACCTCCACCAGGCCGAGACCACGCTCCGCGCCGCGGCGGTCGGCCGGCCGATCGAGGACGTGGTGCGTCTCGTCGGCATCCTCGGGACCGACAGCAGCGACTGGCAGCCCGCAGAGCGGAAGGCCGGGCCGGGCCAGGACGGCGACACCGGTGGAGACGCCGGCCCCAAGCGGGGCAAGGGCGCCGCCGACCGGCCGAGGGCGACCCTCGACGGCGGGCTGGCCACGGGGCCCGGCAGCCACAGCACCTCCCCGGCGCTGCGGTCCGCGCTGCGCTGGCCGACGGCGGTCGCGCTGTTCGTCTGCGGCCTCCTCCACGTGCCGACGGACCTCGCGGGTCTGCGCTCCGGCGGCGGCGACGCGGAGACCGTGTCCGTGGTCGTCACCGTGCTCTGCCTGGTGGGCGCGGTGTGGCTCGCCGCCCGGGACACCCTGCTCGTCTGGGCCGCCGTCGCGGGGCTCGCCATCGTCGTCATCGCGCTCCACGGAGTCGCGAGCGCCCGCACCGTCGACCTGCTGAGCAGCAGTCTCGGCACCACCTTCGCCTGGGCGAAGGCCCTGGCGCTGCTGAGCGCCGTGGCCGTGGTCCTCCTGACCGGCGCGGCGGTGGTCCGTCATACGAGGATGGCAGGCGCGGCGGACAGTACCTGAGGCCCACCGCAGGCACCTCCGCCCGGGCAGCCTCGTGCCGCCCGGGCGGACGCGCGCCCGCTCCGGACGCGCGTCGGACCGGCAGGTCCTCAGGCCCGGCGACGGTGGGTCGTCCCGAAGAGGACGGCCGCGCCCACGGCGAGCACGGCGGCGCCGCCGATCGCGAGATACGGGGTGGCGGCGTCGCCACCGGTCTCGGCCAACCGCTCACCGGAGCCCGAACCGGCGGCGGGGGCGGGCCCGTCGGGCTCCTGCGCCGGCGCCTCCGTGGACTCCTGCGCCGCCCCGCCCGTGGACCCCTCCGTGGATCCCTGCGCCGATCCCTGCGCGGGAGCCGTCGTGGCCGAGCCGCCCGCGGCCGGTGCCGCCGCCGTCTCCTCCGCGCCCGTAGCGGGGTCGGCGTCCCCGTGCCCGCCGTGCTCGACCGAGGACTCGTCCTGGCCCGCCTCGATCTGCTCGTCACTCGGCGCGGAGGCGGTCGGCGCCGGGGCCGTACCCCCGTTGTCCTGCCCGAACACGACGTCCGAGCAGGTGTAGAACGCCTCGGGGGAGTCGGAGCGCTGCCAGATCGAGTAGATCAGGTGCCGGCCGGACCTGTTCGGCACCGTGCCCTCGAAGACGTAGTCGCCGCTCTCCATCCGCGGGTTCGTCACCGTCGCGAACGGCCGCTCCTCCAGGTCCGACCACGTCAGCGGCTTCGACGGGTCGTACCCGTCCTTCGTCACGTACAGCTCGAACGAGCCCCGGTGCGGCGCGGTGCCCTTGTAACGGAAGCTGTGCGCACCGGACTTCATGCCGCTCGCCGGCCAGTCGGCCCGCGCCAGGTCGAGCCCCCGGTACTTGTCGTTGCCCGCGCTGCACAGCTTGCCGTCCGGGATCAGCTCCCGGTGCTTCCCGGCGGCGTTCGCGATGTTCACCGCGTTCCAGTCGTAGAACGCCTGCGCCCCGCTCGCCGCCACCGCCGCCTTGCACGCCTCCGACCTCGGGGACTCGGGCCCTTCCGCGTAACAGGCCGAGACCCGGCTCACCGGATCGGTCATCGACCCGTGCGCGGACGCGGGGCCGGCGGCGAGCCCGGACAGGGCCAGTACGGTGCCGGCGGTGACGGCTGCGGCGGTGCGGCGAGAGGTCATGGGGGGACAGCTCCTTCACGAGGGTGGGGCGTGGGGGGTTGCCCAGCAAGCTAGCCGCCGCCGACCGCGAAAAAGCCGGTGGAGAAGGCAGGAGGACGATTCTTAGGACCGCATTAAGGCGGAGCAAAGAGCCGCCTCAGGAACGCCGGGGAACTCGGCTTGGCCGAGGTGCGGCGTCGTGGAGCGCCGCGCGGGCGGACCGTACGATCGTATGCACCGCCGAAAGCTCCTCAACTCGCCGCCGATGGGGTGAGTTTCGGACAGGCGGCGGCCGGATCGGGTATCCCTGGCGGGCAGCACCATCCCCCCACCCCGAAAGGACCCCGCTCATGCGCGTCCGACTCGCCCTCGCCACAGGCGTCCTGCTGGCCTCCGCCGCCGCCTCCCTCGCCCACGCCGAAGGCACCGACGACGTCTCCGTCCACGGCTACGGAACCGTCGGCGGCGACAGCACGGTGACCCTCTCCGGCAGCTACCGCTGCCTCGACGACACCGCCGGCCCCGTCTTCGTCGGCTCCACCCTCTTCCAGGGCGACAGCTCCGCCGGCATCGGCGGCACCCGGGCCGTCTGTGACGGGCACCTCCACGAGTGGATCCACACCGCCGTCGTGAAGGACCCCGCCTACCGGCCCGGCGCGGCCCGGGTACAGGCCACCCTCATGCAGCTGACGACCGGCAAGGCGGGCCTCCCCGCACCCGACTTCCTCGCCGTCACGACATCGGCCGTCGAACTGCGGTGATGCGCCAGGGGTGACTAGGACCTCTCGTGCGGATCCGGCCGGGCCGATCCGAACGAAGACCTCCGGCCCAGCAGCTCGACCAGGCCCTCGCGGCCGAGCACCTCCAGCTCGTCCAGGGCGACGACGGCACGCGCCGCCGCCTCCGGGTCGGAGGCGGCGAGCCCGCTCGCCGCGAACTCGTCCTCGTCGAGCCGCAGCACCTCGCTGCCGTCCGCCGACACCCACAGGTCCAGGTCCAGGTCCTCCACCACCACCCCGGAACCGTCGATCACGGCCGGCCGGGTGATGTCGCAGTACCAGCCCTTGAGGACCCCGTCGGCGGACCACACCTCCTTGACGGTGAACCAGCGGTCCCGCCAGTAGTGCTCCACGAAGACATCGCCCGGCTCGAACCGCACGAACCCGAAGTCCCGTACGCCCTCCGCCGCCCACGGAGCACGCACCGAGAGCCGGCCCCCGTCCTCCGCGAGCACCTCCGCCGGATAGCGGATCTTCGTCCGGCCCGCCTTCGTCAGGGTGACCTCAACCGATCGTCCGGACATGCCGTACCTCCGTCGCCCTGATCTCGTACCCGAACCACTTGTTGATCGCCAGCATCGGCCCGTTGTCGGCGTCGTTCCCTGTGAACGCCTCCGTGCAGCCGGCGGCGCGGGCCCGGTGCAGCGAGGCGTTCTTCGCGAGCTTGGCGAACCCCCGCCCGCGAAACGCCGGGGCCGTACCGGTCATCCCCGTGGCGTACCGGCCGAGACCGTCCGTCTGGCCCGCGCTGAACGCCGCCGGCACGCCGTCCACCACCGCGACCGTCGTCAGCGCCCTGTCGAAGAGAGGATGCTCCCAGGTGGTCGCCCGCCAGTGCGCGTAGTCGTCGAGCCGCGTCCCCACATCGCCCGGTTCGTCGGCCGTCGTCACCGCGTCCAGCTCGAACAGCGGCCGCGGATCGGCCGCGAAGGCCTCGGCGGTGAGCAGCTCGACACCGGCCGGCGGCGCCTGGAGCGGCGGCAGCTCGACCCTGGCCAGGTCGAGGCGCAGGAAGTGCGCGGAACGGCTCGGCGCGTAGCCGCGCCGCACGGCCCACGCGCGGTGCGCCGGCTCGTCCAGGACCCAGCTGTACAGGGTGAGCGCGCCCCGCTCGGCCAGGTGCTCCTCGGCGGCCCGCAGCAGCAGCGTCCCCGCGCCGCGCCCGAGGTGCGCCGGGTCCACGTACACGTTGACGAAGCCGATGCCCGGCTCGGCCGCCTCGTGGGCGATCCCCACCTGCGCGGTGCCGACGATCCCGCCGTCTTCGGTCACCGCGACCAGCGGACGGTAGTGGCTGTCGGGGTGGGCGCGCGCCCAGTCGAACACGAGCTGCTCGGCGGTCGCGAGCATGAAGGGGAGCGCGGCCCGCCGGACCCGGGCGAAACCCTCGGCGTCCTCGGCCCGCACATCACGCACGATCGTTGTCATGGGGTCGCACGCTACGGGTCGGGGGCTCACCGCCGCCTCCCCTTTTCCGGTGGGGTGGGGGCAGAATCGGCGGCGTGACACTCACCATCGTCGTGGACCACGAATCCACCACCGCTCCCTACGAACAACTGCGTGCCCAGATCTCGGAACGGGCCCGGTCGGGCCGGCTGCCGGTCGGATACAAGCTGCCGACGGTACGAGGGCTCGCGGAGCAGCTGGGCCTCGCCGCCAACACGGTCGCCAAGGCGTACAAGGCGCTCGAGGCGGACGGGGTCATCGAGACACGCGGTCGCCACGGGACCTTCGTCGCCGCGGCGGGCGACGCCGCGACCCGCCTGGCCGCCACCGCCGCCGCCCGGTACGCCGAGGAGGCGCGCCGCCTCGGCCTCAGCCGCGAGGCGGCGGAGGCGGCGCTGAGCGAGGCCCTCCGGGCCGCGTACGACAGCTGACACCGAGACGAAGGACCTACAGGTACAGGCCCGCCCCCGCGTTGCGGGGTTCCGGGAGCTCCGCCGGGGGCGTGCCGCGGCGCAGGGCGAACAGCTCCGCGAGCGTCGCGCCCTCGCGCGGCACGTCCTCCTCGCGCCCGAGCCAGGCCACCGACTCCGCGCGGGTCAGCGGCCCCACCTCGATCCGGGCCAGGACGACCCCTCCGGGCGACGGCCCGCGGTACGTCAGATCCAGTGGCCCCGCACGGCGCCACGGGCGCGCCGCGCCAGCGCGTACCCCTTCGTCATGGCCCGGTCGGCCGCGAAGTTCCGGGCGATCGCCCGGCCCTCGACGAGCCGGGTGAACTCCGCGACGTCCGTCGACCTGCGCACGGTGACCCGCTCCAGCGCGTACGGCCCCTGCCGGCGCCGTGCCAGGGCGTTGCCGACGGCGAGCGCCTGCGTGAAACCCGCCTCCCGGACCGTACGGCGGACCCGGCGGCTGGAGTAGCCGTACGGGTAGGCGAACGACACCGGAGCGGAACCGAGTTCCTCGGCGACGATCTCCCGGCAGCGCAGCGTCTCGAACCGGAGCCGCCGCGCGTCGAGCTGGTCCAGCTGCGGGTGGGTGTGGCTGTGTCCGCCGATCTCCGTTCCCGCGTCGGCGAGTTCCCGCACCTGCGCCCAGTCGAGCATGGCGTCGAGCGCGCCCCCGGTCGTGTGCCTGCCGGGCAGCCAGCCGGTGGAGACGAAGACGGTGCTCACGAAGGAGTGCTCGGCGAGCACCGGCAATGCGTACCGGTGCACGCCCTCGTACCCGTCGTCGAACGTGACGAGCAGCGGCCGGGCGGGCAGCGGACCGCCGGTGCGCCAGGCGGTGGCGAGCCCGGCGGTGGTCAGCGGGGTGAACCCCCGCTCGGCGACCACCTCCATCTGCGCCGCGAACGCCTCGGGGGTGACGGAGAGCCCCAGGGTCGCGGGAGCGGGGTCCGGGTCGACGGCGTGGTACATGAGGACCGGCACGGCGGCGGTGTCGTTCACGAGGTCCGGCCTGGTGGCGGATCCGCTCACGGCGACCGGCACGGCGGCGGATTCGTTCCCGATGTGCGGCACGGCGGTGGGGTCGTTCACGAGGCCGCTCCTTCGGATGCGCCGGCCTCGGCGCGTGCGGCGCCGGGAGCCCCGGTCCCCTCGATCGGTCCCCACGAGAAGGTCGTCCCGCCCCTGCGCGCGCGGAGGGAGCCGAGGGCGTAGCCCCCGGCCGCCACGGCCACGCCCGTCACGATCGCGCAGGCCCGGCCCGCGCCGCCGGAGCGGCCGTACAGCGCGTCACGCAGTCCGCGCAGGACCCCGGAGGGCAACACCCGCGTCGTGTAACGGCGCTCGGACTCCAGGCCCTTCTGCGCACCGACGCTCCGCGCGACGAGTGCCTTGGAGAGCCCCTCGGCGTAGACCCGGGTACGGAAGTAGGCGAAGCGTTCGCGGACGGCCGGCACCTTGTGGTGGATGACGGCCCGGTCGTCGATGAGGAGGATCGCCCCGGGCAGGGCCTTGGCGAGCCGGATGCACAGCTCGGTCTCCTCGCCCCCGAGGGGCCTGCGGTCGCCGTCGCGGCCGATACCGGTGGCGAAACCGCCCGACGCGTCGAAGGCGGTGCGGCGGAAGGAGGCGTTGCCGCCGAGCACGTTGCGCACGGGGACCCGGCCCGGGGGCAGGCCCCGGTACGTACAGCCGACGACCCAGTCGAACTCCTCCGGGAACCAGGCCGGGCGGTGGCCGGACGCCCAGGCGGGCAGGGTCCGGCCGCCGACGGCCATGACGCGCGGGTCGTCGTAGGCGGCGGCGAAGTGGTGGAGCCAGTCCCGCTCGGCGACCGCGTCGTCGTCGAGAAAGGCCACGAACTCGCCCCTGGCGGCGGCGATTCCGGTGTTGCGGCCCGCGGAGAGGCCGCGGGGGCCCGCGTTGGCGAGCACCCGCACTTCCTCGTGGAGCCGCTGGTCCGCGTACTCCTCGGTCAGCCGGGAGAGGAGCCGCTCGTTGTGGTCGACCACGAGCAGCGTCTCCAGCGCCGGCTGCGACTGCTTCCGTACGGAGTCGACGGCGGCGAGGATGTCCTCCCACCGCTCCTCCGTGTAGACGCAGATCACCACCGAGAAGCCGTGCGGGGACGTGCGGTCGCTCAAGACACCTCTCCACGGGGGATGTTGACCGAGAAGGGGGCGGGCCTGCGGCGGGCCGCCTTGGCGAGGGACTTCTCCTTGAGGATGACCTTCAGGACGCGGATCCCGTCGCGCACGGCGTTGAGGTTGCTGACGCCGTGAATGCGGTTGTATTCGTGACTCGGCACCTCCTGCACCTTGAGACCGGCCTTGACGACCCGGATGTTGATCAGGGTCTCGATCTCGAATCCGGTGCAGTCGAGGGTGATCTTGTCGAGGCAGTGGCGCCAGAAGGCGTTGTAGCCGTAGCAGAGGTCGGTGTACCGGGCGCCGAACTTGCGGTTGACGAGGCTGCAGAGGGCCCAGTTGCCGAGTCTGCGAATGGTCGTCATGTCGTCCGTGCCGCCGCCGTTGGCGAAACGGGAACCCTTGGCGAAGTCGGCGCCGCCGACGAGGGCGGAGACATAGGAGACGATCTCCTGGCCGTCGGCCGAGCCGTCCGCGTCGACCATCACGATGATGTCGCCGGTGCAGGCTGCGAAACCGCTGATCAGGGCGTCGCCCTTGCCCTTGCCGACCTGCTTGACGACTTTGACGTCCGGCCAGAGTTCACGGGCGACATCGACCGTTCTGTCGGTGGAGTTTCCGTCGACGAGGACGACCTCGTGTATCCATTCCGGCAGCGTCTTGAAGACGTACGGAAGATTTTCGGCTTCGTTCATCGCGGGAATGACCACACTCACCGGCGGAGTGATCGCCAAATGTGAGGTGATGGCCCGGTACTCGGCGGCTATTCGACGCGGCTCGGTCAATTCGTGGCCCGTGATGGATGGGCGCAGGAACGAGCTCATGGCTCTGGTCTCCCTCTCGTCCGGTGGGCCGCCCACCCCTTGGGCGGTCCGATGGTGTGTCCGGTTCGAAAGGGGGGTTCTCACCTCGCCCGCACAGAAACGATCTCTGTACGAGATCGGTGAGTTGGCATGTCTGGCCGCGCGGTACCCGCGACTCGGCGCACGTTCGAACACCGAGCACGGCACCCCCCTACCGCGCCCCACTCCGGATCCGTCGCGACGCTAGAGCCCTCCCCTGAGCCGCTGTGCTTGATGGACCGGTGCGGGTGAGATGTACGACGGTATTGATGAATGGGACTGTATGGCAAGTCCCGGATCTGCGGCCCGCTTTTCCGCAGTTTGGCGAAGCTTCGCCGGTCAGAAGCGCCACCGTCCCGATCGGATTCGATCAATCCAAGGGGAAGCAGGGAATCCTGAGACAGGATCACACTTTTGTGCATTGCTGTGTGAACGTGTCGCGGTCACGTTCGATCACGTGTGTTCGCTCGGTGGGACCGGAGGCTCCGGTTCCACCCTGGCTGAATCCCGACGGTCGCTGACGGAGGATCGGATGATGTTCACCCCCAGTTTTGACATGAACACTTCCGGCGCGGCGGATCCGATGCTACTACCTGGTAGCGCAGAGATCCTGCTACAGGGAGGTTCCATGAGACTGTCCCGATTCACCGCCCTTTCGTCCTCTCTCCTCCTCGGCGCCGTACTCGCTCTCACCGGCGCGGGAGCGGCCCAGGCGGCCGAGACCGCCGCACTCGACTACGTGGCGCTCGGGGACTCGTACTCCTCCGGCGTGGGCGCCGGGAGCTATGACGGCGCGAGCGGCGACTGCAAGCGCTCCACGAAGGCCTATCCGGTGCTGTGGAAGAACGCGAACGCCCCGTCCTCCTTCGCGTTCACCGCCTGCTCGGGTGCCCGAACGGGTGATGTGACCGCCAATCAGCTCGGACCCCTCTCCGCCGCCACGGACCTGGTCTCCGTCACGATCGGGGGAAATGACGCCGGTTTCGCCGACGTCATGACGACCTGTGTGCTGCAGTCCGAAGCCACCTGCATCAACCGCGTGAATCAGGCCAAGAGCTACGTGGACTCCACCCTCCCCGGCAAGCTCGACTCCGTCTACACGGCCATCAGGAACAAGGCCCCCGCCGCCCGCGTCGTCGTCCTCGGCTACCCGCGCTTCTACCAGATCGGCGGCAACTGCATCGCCGGCCTGAGCGAGAACGAGCGCCGGGCCATCAACGGAGCCTCCGACCATCTCAACGCCGCACTCGCCAAGCGGGCCGCCGACCACGGCTACTCGTTCTCCAGCGTCGTCTCCGCCTTCACCGGGCACGAGATCTGCTCCGGCTCCGCCTGGCTGCACAGCGTCAACTGGGTCAACATCGGGGAGTCCTACCACCCGACCGCGGCCGGCCAGTCCGGCGGTTACCTGCCCAGTTTCAGGAACGCGGTGTAACCCGGCCGCCCACCGCGCCGTCCGTGGCGCCGGGACCGGTCGGAGCGGTGCTCGTGACACCGCCGGGACCGGGCCCGGTGCCTCCTCCGTCGTCCCGTACGGCGTGATACGTCAGCGCTCCCGCGATCAGCAGGGCGCCGACCGCCCCCGCGAGGATGACGTGGCGCCGCCGGGTCGCCGCCGTGGGCTGGGGTGGACGTACCCCGGAGGGCGTTGCCGTGCGGTGCGGCAGGTGGGTCCCGCGCGGCGGTGAGGCGGAACGCCCCGCCCGGCTCCGCCCGTCGCCGCCCTCCTCGTCCTTTCCCCTCACCCTTCCCTCCCCGCCTCCGCCGCCCGGCTCACCGCCCGCCGGCACGGAAAGCCCCGCCGGCGGGAGTCGCCTCCCGCTCGCGGCCGACCGCCGCAGCTCCTCCTCGGCCCGCGTCACCGTCAGGGGGTGGGCGGGGTCCGGGTGGCAAAGGCCCTCGATCAGGGTGCGGAGCGCCCCGGTCGGATCGTCCGCCGACGGCAGCGCCGAAGCCGCCGCGTGGAGGAGCGCCCCCAGGGACCTCAGCTCCGCCTCCTGCCCCGGGTCGTCCCCCGGCGCCGCACCGAAGCCGGTCACCAGGACGCGCCCGTCGTTCGCGAGCAGGACGTGTCTCGGCTCCACACCCCGGTGGGGGGCGCCCGCCTCCCGTGCCGCCCGCAGCGCGGAGAGGACCTCGGCGCCGACGCGCGCGGCCTCGCGCGGGGGGAGCGGACCGGCGGCCTCCAGCGTCTCGGCGAGGGTGAGGCCGCGGACGATTTCCGTCACGACCCAGGGTCGGCCGTCCTCGGTGACCACTCCGAGGACCCGTACGACAGCGGGATGGGAGATCCGGGCGGCCGCCCGCGCCTCGCGCTCGCGTCGCGCGTGCAGGAGGGGCACCTCGTCGGCCCCGAGCCCCGCCGGGGCCCGGGACTCCTTGAGGGCCACCTCGTGGCGCTCCTTCTCGTCCAGGGCACGCCAGACGGTGCCCGACGCCCTCTCGGCGAGGACGTCCAGAAGCCGGTAACGACCCGCGATCACCGTCATGGATCCACGGTAACCGAGGGGTGTCGTCCCGGCCCCGGTCCGTCACCGGAACCGGTGTGACGATCTTGGTGGCGGAGATCACACCGGTCCGGATGCCGACGGGGAGCGGTCCGGAGTGCAGGATGGTTCGTGACGGTTCGGCAGGTGTTCGAGTGCTGTCCAACTCGCCCTGGAATCGGATGTATTCGCACAGTGATCGTCAACCCTCGTACGAGTGCCGTGGTGACAGTCGGCGGGATTCACGGGTGTGAGAGTGGGGCGATAGGGTTAACCTGCCCTGGGTCGGGTGCCCTTGTACGGGTGGGGAGTGACATGGAACAGATAGCAATGCGCAGCAGGCCGCGAGTGCCTGCCATCACCTGCGGGAGCGGCGCGACGAGTTCGCGGCTCGACCGTCATCTCGCGGTGCTCGGCGGTCCCGCCGTGCCCCAGCGCGAGGCGGCCGAGGCGACGCTGCTGATGCGGGAGCTGACGACGCGTACGCACGAGGCGCCGGTGCACGGTCACCGCAGCCGCAGTGCGCGGGTCTCGCTCTTCGCCCCGCTCCGCCGACTGCGCCGCTCCCTCTTCGGGACGCGCCGCTAGGAGTCGGGTGCCGGGCCGCGCACCCCGAGGTCCCGCCCGCTGCCGCCCGGTCGCCCGTACGACTCCGACTGCGCCACCGCCGGACGTGTCCCCACCCGTCCGGCGCTCAGTCGTACCCGGAGGCGGGTACGACAGGCCCGACTGCCGATCCGAAAGCCCGGACGACCGGGCCGACGGGCCCGCCGGGCCGGCCTCACGGTCAGGACTGGCGGGGCTCGTAGTTGCGGTGGCCGGCCTGGCGGCCACGACGGCACGGCCTGTAGTCGCGGTGTCCGGCGGCACGCCCAGGACGGCTGGTCCGTAGCCATGGTGGCCGGCCTCATGGCCAGGACGGCACGGCCTGTAGTCGCGGTGTCCGGCGGCACGCCCAGGACGGCTGGTCCGTAGCCATGGTGGCCGGCCTCATGGCCAGGACGGCACGGCCG
>NZ_JBEYCR010000013.1:0-78668 GCF_040632845.1 Streptomyces sp. NPDC016459 | reverse complement strand
CCTGTAGTCGCGGTGTCCGGCGGCACGCCCAGGACGGCTGGTCCGTAGCCATGGTGGCCGGCCTCATGGCCAGGACGGCGTGCCTGTATCGCGCCGGCCGGCTCACGGCCACGGCGGCGGTCCCGCAGCCCCGTCGGCCGGCCTCAGCCCCGCCCGCCGACCTCACAGCCGCGACGGCTGTCCCGCGGTCACGGCGGCAGCCCCGCGTCGGCCGGGCCCGTTCGTGCGGTGTCAGGCGATCACCCCCGCGCTCCTCAGCTCCCTCACCTCCGCCTCCGGCACCCCGAGGCCCGCGAGCACCTCGTCCGTGTCCTGCCCGAGCGCCGGGATCCGGCCCATCCTCGGCTCCGGCGCGTCCGGGAAGACGATGGGCGGCAGCAGCGCGCGCAGCGGCCCGGCCGGTGACTCCACCTCCCGCCACCGGTCACGGGCCGTCAGCTGGGGGTGATCCGCGAGCTCCGCGACCGAGTTGAGCCGCGCGCAGGCGATGCCCGCCGCGTCGAGCCGGGCCAGCGCCTCGGGCGCGGTCAGCGGGGCGAGCGCCTCCGCCACCACCGCGTCCGTCGCCGCACGCCCGGCCACCCGCGCCGTGTTCGTCGCGAAGGCCGGGGCGTCGGCGAGTTCCGGGCGGCCGATGACCTGCTCGGCGAGCCGCCGCCACTCCCTGTCGTTCTGCACGGAGAGCAGGACCAGGCTCCCGTCCGCCGTCGGATAGGCGTCGTACGGCGCGATCACCGCGTGCGCGAGCCCCGTTCGCGCCGGGGGCGTGCCCCCGTGCATCCCGTGGTGCAGCGGATGCCCCATCCACTCGGCCAGCGAGTCGAGCAGGGAGACCTCCACCGGACCGCCCCGGCCGGTCGTCCCGCGCCGTACGAGCGCGGCCAGGACACCGGCGAAGACGTACGTCCCGGCCGCGATGTCGGCCGCGGGGATCCCCGACTTCACCGGCTGCTCCGGGGTGCCGGTCACCGACACCAGGCCCGCCTCGCACTGGACGAGCATGTCGTACGCCCGCTTGTGCGCGTACGGGCCCTGCGCGCCGTACCCCGAGACGTCCACCGCGATCAGCCGCGGGTGCGCGGCGCACAGGGTGGCGGCGTCGAGGCCGAGCCGGGCCGCCGCTCCCTGGGCCAGGTTCTGTACGAAGACGTCCGCTCCGGCCACCATCCGCCGGACGAGGCCGAGCCCGCGCGGGTCCTTGAGGTCGACCGCCACGGACTCCTTGCCGCGGTTGCACCACACGAAGTGGGAGGCGAGGCCCCGCGCGGCCGTGTCGTACCCCCGGGCGAAGTCCCCGCCGTCGGGGCGCTCGATCTTGACGACGCGGGCGCCGAGGTCGGCGAGCTGCCGGGTGGCGAAGGGGGCGGCGACGGCCTGCTCGACGGCGACGACCGTGATCCCTTCGAGGGGGAGTGGCTGAGTGCTCATGGAAGCCCTGCCTACCCTGCGGGGCGGACCTTGTCACCGGGACGTGCGTCACGGCCCGGGCGCCGCCCTGGACCGAGGAGCAGGAGCCTGAGTAGGAAGAGGAGCAGGCGCGGGAGCAGGCGGTGCGCGGTGCCCGCCTCGCGGGACAGGTGGCGACCGGCCCGTACCCGCACCTCGCCCGTCCGCTCGCCGAGTCCTCCGCGCCCGTCGACCCGGACGAGATCTTCGCCTCGGCATCGCCCGGTTGCCCGACTCCTTCGAGCCGCCGGTCACAGGAGCATGAACTGTCCCTCCGGTCCCTCCTCCTGATGGTCCAGTACGGACGCGGGGCGACGGGCCCCGGGTGGCGGGGGGAGTACCCCCGCCGCCCGCAGCTCATCCCGTCCGGCCGCCCCCGCCGCGAAGGCGGCCCGCTCCGGCTCCCGGGCTCCGAGCAGCGCGAGCACTGTGATCAGGTCGAGCAGTTCCGAGGTCCACTCCTGCGGCCAGGCCGCCGGCCCGATCGCCTCCAGGGAACCCGGCTCCGTCGGTACGCTCCGGTGCGCGAACCACTGCTCGAGGACCCGTGCCCCGCCGACACGGAAGTCCCAGGCCTCCTCCGGTACGGGCGAGATCCGGCCCTCGTCCAGGCACAGAGCCTCGTCCCCGCCGTCGTACGTCATCGTCCGCGGCCACGCCGGGACGCCCGCCCGCACGTAGGGGCGACGCCCGCCCGGCAGGCGCGGCTTCGTCCCGCTCAGGGCACCCCGCGCCTGGACGTCCAGGAGGGCCCGCCCGAGCTCCACGCCCGCCGCCCAGACCTCGGGGTCGGCGGGCAGGGGGACCCGGCATCCGGCGGGGGACGGCCGGGCCGCCGCCACCGTCCACGCGAGCCACTCCAGGGCGTCGACCCCGTGCCCGTATCGCTTCCCGAGGAAGGCGAGCAGGCCGGGCGCCACATTGGGCTCCCGGCCCCCGGGGCGCCGGAACAGCGGGCGGATACGGCCCGGCCGCCCGTCGGGGGAGCGGCCCTCGGGCAGCGCGGCCGTCACCAGGACGGCGGGCCCCACCGCGCCCGGCACGTACCCCTGCTCGACGGCGAAGAGCTGCGGCTCCCCTGCGACCCGCCACAGCTCGGGCCTGGCGGCGTCGATCAGGCGGTGGTCCGGCAGCAGCCACTGCTCGTTGAACGGACCGCACGCGACCCGTACGGGCTCCGGGCACGGCCCCGACTCGCGGGCCCAGCGCACGGTCGAGGTCCGCTGCCCCGGCAGCGCGGCCACCGCGCTCGCGGGCGTCCGCGCCCGACTCGGCCGGAACAGGGCCTCCCGCTCCGCTCCCTCGGCGCCCACCAACCGGTCCCAGCGGGCCCGCAACGTCCGCGCGTCCGGCGCCACGACCCACGAACGGCCGAACCGCAGCGGCGCGACGGACCACGGCATGAGGTCGTCGAGGAGGGGCAGGTCGTCGTCGTCCGGGACGGCGCCGTTCGCGCCGTCGCCGTTCGGGACGCCGTCGTTCACGCCTGCGTTCGCGTCGTTGTGCGCTCCGGGGCTTCCGTCACGCCACGCATGCTAACGAGCGCCGTGAGGCTCCGGCCGCCCATCGGGCTACTGCGCCTCCACCGTCACCGTGAAGGAGAAGCGGTCGCCGCGGTAGCGGATGCGCGCCACGTCGACGACCCTGCCGGACTCGTCGTAGGTCACGCCGGTGTAGTGGAGGATCGGCGAGAGCAGCGGGACCTGGAGCAGCGCCGCCGTCTCCGGATCGGCGAGACGGGCCTCGACCGTGTCCGTGATGCGGCTGATCCGCACCCCGACGACGTCCCGCAGCACCTTCGTCATCGGCCAGCGCTCGAGATCGGCCGGGTCGATCGCGGCGGCGAGCTCGGGGCGTACCGCGTTCTCCGCCCAGTTCGTCGGCTCATCGCTCTCGCCGTCGCGGCGCAGCCTCCGGTACGCCACGACCTCCGTCAGGTCCGGGAAGTGCTCCGCCAGCTCGCCCGGCACCGGTTCGGTGCCGTGGCCGAGGACCGTCGTCCGCTCACCCGACTGCTGGGCCACGATCGCGTCGATCGAGCCGAGCAGCCGGCGCGGGGTGGAGCGCCGGGCGCCGGGCTCGATGAAGGTGCCGCGCCGCCGGTGCCGGCTGATCAGGCCCTCCTCCTCCAGTTCCTTGAGAGCCTGGCGCATCGTGAGCACGCTCACGCCGTAGTGGGCCGCGAGCTGCTCCTCGGTGGGCAGCCGCAGCGAGGCGTCGGGCGTGCGGCCCAGTATCGAGGCGCGCAGCGACTGCGAGACCTGATACCAGAGCGGCAGCTTGCGGTTCAGGACCAGCGAGTCGGGAGCGAAGGCGGTCACGGGGTTCTCCGTACGAAGGCTACGGGCTTACGGCCCAGACACTACGGCCGGAAGTGGCGCTCAAGACCCTGCCATACGTCGTCGTACCCCCTCTGCAGATGGTCGGCCTCCGCGGCCTGCGGGGTCGCCGTCACCGGCCAGCGGGTCTCGAACATGAAGGCCAGGCCGTCGTCGACCCGCTGCGGCCTCAGCTCGGCGGCGCTGGCCTTGTCGAAGGTCTCCCGGTCGGGGCCGTGCGCGGACATCATGTTGTGCAGCGAGCCGCCGCCCGGCACGAAGCCGCCCTTCCCGGCCGTCTTGGCGTCGTACGCCCCCTCGATCAGGCCCATGTACTCGCTCATCACGTTGCGGTGGAAGTACGGCGGGCGGAAGGTGTCCTCGCCGACCAGCCAGCGCGGGGCGAAGACCACGAAGTCCACGCTCGCGAGCCCCGGGGTGTCGGAGGGCGAGGTGAGGACGGTGAAGATCGACGGGTCGGGGTGGTCGTAGGAGATCGTCCCGATGACGTTGAAACGGTGCAGGTCGTAGACGTACGGGGTGTGGTTGCCGTGCCAGGCGACGACATCGAGCGGCGAGTGGCCGTACGTCGCCGACCACAGGTTGCCGCAGTACTTGTTGACCACCTCGACCGGGCCCTCGACGTCCTCGTAGGCGGCGACCGGAGCCCGGAAGTCCCGGGCGTTGGCGAGACCGTTGGCGCCGATCGGGCCGAGGTCCGGGAGCTGGAACGGCGCCCCGTAGTTCTCGCAGACGTACCCGCGGGCGGTCTCTTCCAGGAGCTCCACGCGGAAGCGGACCCCGCGCGGGACCAGCGCCACCTCACCGGGGTGGACGGCGAGCAGGCCCAGCTCGGTACGGAGGAGGAGGCCGCCGTGCTCCGGGACGATCAGCAGCTCCCCGTCCGCGTCGCCGAAGACCCGCTCCATGGAGGCGTTGGCGTGGTACAGGTGCACGGCCATCCCGGCGCGCTGGGTCGCGTCGCCGTTGCCGCCGAGGGTCCACAGACCGGCCAGCCAGTCGGTGCCGGGCGCGGGCTCGGGCAGCGGGTCCCACCGCAGCCGGTTGGGGTCGGGCACGGTCTCGGTGAAGGGGGCCCCGCGCAGCGCGCCGTTGTCGATCCGGGTGAACGGCGGGTGAGCGGCCGAGGGGCGGATGCGGTAGAGCCACGAGCGGCGGTTGTGGGCCCGCGGCTCGGTGAAGGCGCTGCCGCTCAGCTGCTCGGCGTAGAGGCCGAGGGGGGCGCGCTGCGGCGAGTTGCGGCCGTGCGGCAGCGCGCCGGGGATCGCCTCCGAGCTGTGCTCGTTGCCGAAACCGGTGCTGTAGCCGAGCGCCTCGGCCGTCTTCCTGGCCTGCTCCGTGGTCATCGCCCGCTCCTGTCCTGAGCCCACAAGGGAATCCTATGGATGACCGTAGGATTCCGCAGGGCTCCCGTCAACGGCATCGGGCATCGGGCGTCCTCGGCGGCGACCCCCTGTCGGCAATCTCGGCGCGAGGGGGTCAAAAAAGATGAACAATCCTCTACTCTCACGCGCATGTCCTGGACCCGAAGGTTCGTCCTCGCGCTCTCGGTCGTGCTCGCGGCGCTCGCCGCGGCCCTGTTCGCAGCCCCCGGGGCCCAGGCCCACGAGGAGCGACCCGTCACCTTCCCCGACGGCTCCGGCAGCGTGCCGAAGCTCCGCACCGGAGAACCCGACCTCGTCGTCTGCAAGACCGACCGGGCCGAGTTCGAACGCCGGATCTCCCGCTTCCCGGCCCCCCTCAAGGCCCGCAACCTCGCCCTGTTCGAGCGCTGCGTCCACGACGGCCACCGCCACCTCCAACAGGCCGTCGACGCCGTCGACCGCCCCGGCCTCACCATCGCCGTCCTCCCCGGCCTCTACGAGGAAGAGCCCTCCCTGCCCCCGCCCACCGGGGCCTGTGCCACCCTCGAGGCCCCCACGTCCGCGCTCGGCTACCAGATCCTCAGCTACGCGCAGCAACGGCAGTGCCCGCACAACCAGAACCTCGTCGCCATCCTCGGCAAGAAGAACCTCCAGATCGAAGGCACCGGAGCCTCCCGCCTCGACGTCGTCATCGACGCCAAGTACCAGAAGCTCAACGCCCTGCGCGCCGACGGCTCCGACGGCGTCTACTTCCGCAACTTCACCGCTCAGCGCACCACGTTCAACTCGCTGTACGTCCTCGCCGCCGACGGCTTCGTCATCGACGACGTCCTCACCCGCTGGAACGACGAGTACGGCTTCCTCACCTTCGCCTCCGACCACGGCCTCTACAAGAACTGCGAGTCCTACGGCAACGGCGACTCCGGCATCTACCCCGGCTCGGCCTCCAACATCAACGACGGCCGCGGTTACGACGTCCCCCGCTACTCCATCGAGATCACCGGCTGCCGCAGCCACCACAACATGGTCGGCTACTCCGGGACCGCCGGCGACTCCGTCTGGGTCCACGACAACGAGTTCGACCACAACATGGGCGGCGCCTCCATGGACTCCGCCTTCCCCGGCCACCCCGGACTGCCCCAGAACCACGCCAGATTCGAACGGAACCTGATCCACGACAACAACCAGAACTACTACCCGTACGTCGCCGACGGCACCTGCGCCCGACCGCCCGTCGAACGCGGCTACGAACAGGGCGTCGTCTGCCCCCAGATCTCCATGCCCCCCGGCACCGGCATCATCACCGCCGGCGGCAACTGGAACCTCTACGAGAACAACTGGGTCTACGGCCACCAGCGCGCCGCCTTCTACCTGAACGCCGTCCCCGCCTTCATCCGCGGCGAGTCCGCCTGGGGCAAGCAGACCGACACCTCCCACCACAACCGCTACGCCGGCAACCACCTCGGCGTCGACCGGGCCGGCACCCCCCGACCCAACCGCAGCGACGTGTGGTGGGACGGCCAGGGCGGCGGCAACTGCTGGCAGACCGACACCGGGGCCGCCTCACCCGGCGCCCTGCCCGGCTGCGGGGCGCGTCGCGGCGAGGTCTCAGGGAACACCGGCCGGCTCATCGGAGAACCCGTCAAACTCGCCCAGCTCCTCGTCTGCGCCGACTACGACGTCCAGGCGCGCCGCCTTCCCGTCGGCTGCGACTGGTACGGCTCCCGCGGCATCCACCGCGTCGAGACCCAACTCGCCCTCGGTACCGCCCTTGTCCTCGCCCTGGTCGGCCTCGCCCTCTGGTGGCGCCGACTGCGCCCCGACCGACTCGCGGGCGCGGCCACCCTCATCGGCCTCGCGGGCCTGGCCCTCGACGTCGCCGGCTCGACGCTCGCCCTCACCCCGACCGCCGTCCCGGCCCTCGCGCTCCTTCTCGCCGGCGTCTGGTGGACCCTCCTCGGGCTCGCCCTGCGTCCCGACCGCCCCGTCTTCGCCTGGACCACCGTGGCCCTCGGCGCCCTCACCCTCCTCGACGCCTTCGACAAGGCGATCCTCATGGTCCCCGGCATCCCCCTCAGCCCCGCCTGGCTCCGCCTCCTGCTGGGCATCGTCTGGGTCCTGTGGGCGGTGGTGGCGACGGGCAGCCGCGGGGCAGGGGGCGGGAGCGTGGGTGCCGGTGCCGGTGCCGGTGCCGGTGCCGGGGCTGGTGCTGATGCCGGTGCCGGTGCTGATGCCGCGCCCGGGGGTGGTGCCGGGGTTGGTGGGGATGCCGCGCCCGGGGGTGGTGTCGGTGCTGGTGGGGATGCCGCGGCCAGGGCCGGTGTTGGGGCTGGGGCTGATGCCGGTGCTGAGAGGGATGCCGACGCCGGGCCCGATGGCGACGCCGGTGCCGCGCCCGGGGCAGGCGCCGCGCCCGGCACCGGTTCCGGGCGCGCCGAGGGCCAGTCGCGTGGGGAGGGGACGGCGTGACGCGGCCGCACGCGACCACACCAAGTCCCTCCCCGGCGCCCCGGGCTGTCCGGACCACCGCGCTCCTGGTGCTGCCAACCGCCCTCGCAGCCGTCCTGGCCCTCGCGGGTTGCGGCGGGCGGGCCACCACGCACCACAAGCCAGGTACCAGTCATCAGGAGGCCACTGGGAGCAGCGGCACCCTGCTGCCCGCCCGGGACGAGGGCGGGCGCCGGCTCCGGGAACTCCCGACGGCGGACGCGCCCACCGTCCGGGCCGAGGCCCGCCCCGACAGCGAGGGCGGCTGGAACGTCCACCTCATGGTGGAGAGGTTCCGTTTCACCCCCGAGAGCACCGGCGGCGCGGCCCTCCCGGGCCGGGGCCACGCCCGTCTCCTGGTCGACGGCCGGGAGGCGGCCCGCCTTTACGGCCCGTGGGCGTACGTACCGGCGGGTGCCCGCATCCTGACCGTCCGGCTCCACGCGGACGACCACACGGTCTGGGCCGTCGCCGGCGCCCCCGTCCAGACCACCGTCCGCCTGGACGGACGCCCCTCGGCCACCTCGGCGCCCGCTCCGTCGGCGTCAGCCCCGTCGACGCCCGCTCCGTCCACGTCCGCCCCTCCCGCGCCGCCCGCCAGCGCCCGCCCGACCGGCCTCCGCCCGCCCGACCCCGGCCGGACCGTCATCCTCACCGTCACCGGAACGACCGTCTCACCACCCCCCTCCCGCATCGAGTTGAAGAAGGGTGAGCGACTCACCCTCCGGGTCACCAGCGACCGCGCCGACACCCTCCACGTGCACGGCTACGACCGCGAACTGCCCCTGTCGCCGGGGACGCCCGCCACTCTCGCCCTCACCGTGGACCGCACCGGTCTCTTCGAGGTGGAGACCCACGAGTCCGGGCTCCTCCTGACCCAACTCGTCGTCCGGTGACCGGTATCCACGCCCTCGCCGCCCATGCCCATCTCCACGCCGCCGCGCCAGGCCCTCCGCTCGCCCACGGCGTGGGCTCCCGCCACGACCTCCCCCTCTCTCCCTTCTACGCCTACGCGGGCGCCTTCGCCGCGCTCCTCGTCTCCTTCCTCGCCCTGGGGCTGCTCTGGTCCACCTCCCGATTCCGCGGCGACCTGGCCGGACGCCCGCTGCCCGCCGTCCTCCAGCGGATGGCCGACGCCCCCGCCACCCGGACCGCGCTCCGACTCCTCGGTACCGCCACCGCCCTGGTCTTCCTCCTGCACCTCCTCCTCGGCCCCGACGACCCCGACCGCAACCCCGCGGCCGGAGCCCTCTACGTCCTGCTCTGGGTCGGACTCGTCCCCGCCTCCCTCCTCCTCGGCCCCGTCTGGCGCCTCCTCAACCCCCTGCGCGCCCTGCTCGCCCTCCACCCGCCGCGGAGCCCCCGTCCCCTGCCCGCCGCACTCGGCATCCGCCCGGCCGCCGCCGGCCTCCTCCTCTTCACCTGGCTCGAACTCGTCGCCCCCGACAACACCTCCTCCGCCACCCTCCTCATCGCCCTGACCGTCCACACCGGCGTGCATCTCCTCGGCGCCACCCGC
This sequence comes from Streptomyces sp. NPDC016459, assembly GCF_040632845.1. NCBI lineage: Bacteria > Bacillati > Actinomycetota > Actinomycetes > Kitasatosporales > Streptomycetaceae > Streptomyces > Streptomyces sp. NPDC016459. The sequence goes on along the minus strand of NZ_JBEYCR010000013.1, from coordinate 69,513 downwards.
TACGGCGACCCGTGGTTCGCCCACGCCGACCCCTTCGAGGTCTACTCCTCCCTGCTCGCCCGGCTCTCACCGCTCGGCCGCCGCGCCGACGGCCGACTGGTCCTGCGCTCCCCCTTCCACGGTCTGGACGCGACCCCCCGGATCCCCGGTCTCGTCGCCACCGTCTGCGTCCTCCTCGGCTCCACCGCCTACGACGGTCTCTCCGACAATCCCCGCTGGATCACCACCCTCCAGACCTCCTCCCTCGGCCCCACGCCCACCGCCACGCTCGGGCTCCTCGCCACCGTCGCCCTCGCCGCGGTCTGTTACGGGCTCTGCGCCGGCGTCCTGCGCCTGATGAACCCGACCCTCACCACTCCGCTCACCTCCTTCGCCCACTCGCTCCTGCCCGTCGCCCTCGGCTACCTCGTGGCCCACTACTTCTCGCTCTTCGTCACCGAAGGACCACGTATGGTCATCATGGCAGGGGGTACTGACAACGCCCTCGCGCCCGCCCCGTTCCTCAATCCCGGGGGCCTCGCGACGCTTCAGGTCGCCGCGATCGTCACCGGGCACGTCCTCGGTGTCGTCGCCGCCCACGACCGGTCCGTGCGCCTCTTCCCGCCCGATCGCGCCGTCGCCGGCCAACTCCCTTTGTTCGCGCTGATGATCGCGTACACCCTCGGTGGCATCGGCCTGCTGATCGCCTGACCCGACCGGGAGTCGGGCTGCCGGACCCGTACCCGCGGACCTCCCGGCCCCTTTCGTCGCCCGACCCCGGACCGGAGCGGCATCATGGTCCCCGTGCCCCAGACCCGCCCCCAGGCCCCTCCCGTCCTCCGCCGCGCGCCGGTCCAGCAGCGCAGCGCCGAGCGGCTCGCCCGGATCCTCGACGCCTGCGCCGCACTCCTCGACGAGACCGGGTACGAGCAGCTGAGCACCCGCGCCGTGGCCGGCCGCGCCGGAGTCCCCATCGGCTCCGTATACCGCTTCTTCGGCAACAAACGGGCGATGGTCGCCGCCCTCGCGCACCGCAACCTCGACGAGTACGCCCGGCGGGTCTCCGACCGTCTCGCCGAGGCGCCGGTGCTCGACGCGTACGGGGCCATCGACGGCGTCCTGGACGAGTTCATCGCGATGAAGCGGACCGTCCCGGGGTTCGCCCTCGTCGACTTCGGGGTGCCCGCGGGCGCACCAGGGGAGAGCGAGGCCGCGGGGGAGCCCGGCGCGGGCGAAGCCGCAGACGAAGGCGCGAGCGGAGGTGAGGGTGTCGGCGCGAGCGACGGCGTGGGCCGGGGCGCCGCCGAGGACCCCAACCGACAGGTCGCCGAACGGCTCTGCGCCCTCCTCGCCACCCACCTGAACCGCGCCGCCGACGACGGCCTGCGACGGAAGGTCCTGGTCGGCGTCGAGGCCGCCGACGCCCTCGTCCGGCTCGCGTTCCGCGCCGACCCCGCCGGAGATCCCGCACTGATCGACGAGACCCGCCAGCTGCTCCACGCGTATCTGGCGCCCTCGCTCTCGTAACCTCCCGCAGACCCCTCCCGCACGTGCCAACCGGTCGGTATGCTCGGCTCCCCGACGCCGCTCCAGGGAGACCCCATGCCCACCGCCCCGCGCATCTGCCCCCTCTGTGAAGCGACCTGCGGACTGACCCTGACGATCGAGGGGACCCGCGTCACAGCGGCGCGCGGCGACCGCGACGACATCTTCAGCCAAGGCTTCATCTGCCCCAAGGGCGCCGCCTTCCCCGAGGTCGACGCCGATCCCGACCGGCTCCGCGCCCCCCTGGTCCGCAAGGACGGGCGACTCCAGGAGGCGACCTGGGAGGAGGCGTTCGACACGATCGCCGCGGGAATCCGACCGATCATCGAGGAGTACGGCCCGGACGCCGTGGGTATCGTCCTGGGCAACCCCAACGTGCACACGATCGCCGGCGCCCTCTACCCACCCCTGCTGATCGGCGCGGTGCGCACCCGGAACGTCTTCACGGCGTCCACGCTCGACCAGATGCCCAAGCACGTCTCCAGTGGCCTGCTGTTCGGAGACCCCTTCGCCGTCCCCGTGCCGGACCTGGACCACACCGATCACCTGTTGATCCTCGGAGCCAACCCGCTGGACTCCAACGGAAGCCTGTGCACCGCCCCCGACTTCCCCGGCAGGCTCAAGGCACTGCGCAGGCGCGGCGGCACCCTCACCGTCATCGACCCCCGGCGGACCCGCACCGCACGCCTTGCCGACCGGCACGTCGCGATCCGCCCCGGCGCCGACGCGCTCCTCCTCGCCGCCCTCGTCCACACCCTCTTCGAGGAGGGCCTCACCGACCTCGGCCCGCTCGCCGCCCATGTGGAGGGGGTCGACGAGGTACGCGCCGCCGTACAGGAGTTCACCCCCGAGGCGGTCGCCGCCGCCTGCGACGTGGACGCGGACACCATCCGCGCCCTCGCCAGGGAACTCGCCGCCGCGCCCACCGCCGCCGTCTACGGGCGGATGGGCAGCTCCACCGTGGCCTACGGCACCCTCGGCAACTGGCTCGTCGACGTCCTCAACATCCTCACCGGCAACCTCGACCGTCCAGGCGGCGCCCTCTTCCCGCTCTCCGCCACCGCGGCCGCCCCGCGTCCCGCCGGACCGGGCAGGGGGTTCGCCCTCGGGCGCCGGCACAGCCGGGTCTCCCACCACCCCGAGGCCAAGGGCGAGTTGCCGATGGTCGCGCTCGCCGAGGAGATCGAGACGCCGGGGGACGGGCGTATCCGCGCGGTGATCACGATCGCGGCCAACCCCGTCCTCTCCGCGCCCGACGGGGAGCGCCTCGACGCGGCCCTCGGCTCCCTGGACCTCATGGTCGCCGTCGACCCGTACCTCAACGAGACCACCCGCCACGCCGACGTCCTGCTGCCCCCGCCGCCCCCGTCCCGCAGCGCCCACTTCGACTTCGCCTTCAACGGGTTCGCCGTCCGCGACCAGGCCCGCTTCACCCCCGCCGCCATACCCCTCGAAGCGGACCGCATGGACGAGTGCGAGATCCACGCGCGACTGGTCCTCGCGATCTCCGGAATGCACGGCGCCCCGCCCTCCGCCGTCGACCAGCTCGCCATCGACACCACCCTCGCCAAGGCCGTGACGCAGGAACACTCGCCGGCGTACGGCGCCGATCCCCAGGAGTTCGCGGCCCGGCTCACCGGGGACACCGGGCCCGAGCGCCGGCTCGACCTGATGCTGCGCCTCGGCCCGTACGGGCTGACCCTCGACGAGCTGAAGGCCCACCCGCACGGCATCGACCTCGGCCCGCTGAAGCCGCGCGTCCCGCAGCTCCTCAAGACCCGCAGCGGACGGATCGAACTGTTCCCGGCACCCGTCGCCGCCGACCTGCCCCGGCTGCGCGCCGCGCTGGACGCCGTACCCGACCCGGGCATCCTGCAGCTCGTCGGGCGCCGTCACCTGCGCTCGAACAACAGCTGGCTCCACAACACCCCCGCTCTCGCCGGCGGATCGAACCGCTGCACCCTCCAGGTGCACCCCGAGGACGCGGACCGGTTGAGCCTGGCCGACGGCGGACTCGCGCGCGTCAAGGGCGAGGGCGGCGAGCTCGAGGTGCCGGTCGAGGTCACCGACGGGGTACGCCCGGGGGTGGTGAGCCTCCCGCACGGCTGGGGCCACGACCGGCCGGGTACCCGGCTGTCCGTGGCGTCCGCGCGCCCCGGCGTCAACGTCAACCAGCTGCTCGACGGATCCCGGCTCGACCCGCTGTCGGGTACCGCCGTGTTGAACGGCTTCCCCGTCGAGGTGTCCCCCCTGCCGTGACCCATGTCCCAGGGCGCCTACGTTGACCTGGGGTTTTGCTCGTATTGCTCACGCGTCAACGTCTTGTTAACGGCTGGAGAGGGCACCTAGCGTCATCCGGACCGCCGCTCGGCGGCAGTTCAACGGTGAACGTGAGGTGCCCTCCATGCTGACCGTCCTCGGCTTCGCCATGATCGCGACCTTCCTGGTCCTGATCATGACGAAAAAGATGTCGCCGATCGCTGCGCTCGTGCTGATCCCCGCGCTCTTCTGCGTCGCGGTCGGGCAGGGGCCCCAGCTCGGCGACTACGTCATCGAAGGCGTCGGCAAGCTGGCACCGACGGCCGCGATGCTGATGTTCGCCATCGTCTACTTCGGCGTCATGATCGACGTCGGCCTCTTCGACCCGATCGTCCGGGGCATCCTGCGCTTCTGCAAGGCCGATCCCGTCCGGATCGTCGTGGGTACGGCGGTGCTCGCCGCGATCGTCTCGCTGGACGGCGACGGCTCCACCACCTTCATGATCACCGTCTCGGCGATGTATCCGCTCTACAAGCGGCTCGGCATGAGCCTCGTGGTCATGACGGGTGTGGCCGCCACCGCCAACGGGGTCATGAACACCCTGCCCTGGGGCGGCCCCACGGCCCGCGCCGCGACCGCGCTGAAGCTGGACGCCGCCGACGTGTTCGTACCGATGATCCCCGCCCTCGGCATGGGCCTGCTCTTCGTCTTCGTCCTCGCGTACGTCCTGGGGCGCCGCGAACGCGCACGCCTCGGCTACCTCACGCTCGACGAGGCCCTCGTGCCGGAGAGCGAGACCGAGAGCGAGACCGAGAGTGAGACCGTGCTTGTCGGGACGGGCAGCGGCGCGGACGCCACGGCGGCCGTCACCTCGGCCGGCGCCCCCACCGGCGCCCCGGACAAGACCACCGGCTCCGGCACTGACACGGGAGCGGAACCGGAAGCGGACGCGGGACCGGGCGGTGACTTCCAGGGGCTCGATCCCCACCGCGCGACGCTCCGCCCCCGGCTGTACTGGTTCAACGCCGGCCTGACGCTCGTGCTGCTGGCCGCGATGATCCTCGAAGTGCTGCCGATCCCGGTGCTGTTCCTCCTCGGCGCCGCGCTCGCGCTCACCGTCAACTACCCGAAGATGGCGGAGCAGAAGGCACGTATCGCCGCCCACGCCGACAACGTCCTCAACGTCTCCGGCATGGTCTTCGCCGCGGCCGTCTTCACCGGGGTGCTGACCGGTACGGGCATGGTCGAGCACATGGCCGACTGGCTCGTCGGCGCGATCCCCGAGGGCATGGGCCCGCACATGGCCGTGGTCACCGGTGTGCTCAGCCTGCCACTCACCTACTTCATGTCGAACGACGGCTTCTACTTCGGCGTCCTGCCGGTCCTCGCCGAGGCGGGAGCCGCCCACGGGGTGTCGCCCCTGGAGATCGCGCGGGCCTCGCTGGTCGGTCAGGCCCTGCACATGTCGAGCCCGCTGGTGCCGGCCGTCTACGTCCTGGTCGGCATGGCGAAGGTGGAGTTCGGTGACCACACCCGGTTCACGGTGAAGTGGGCCGCGCTGACGTCCTTGGTCGTGCTCGCGGCGGGAGTCCTCTTCGGGATCATCTGAGCGCCACGGCCGAGCCGCTGGTTCATCCAGGCCGTAACGCGCCGCGCCACAGGCTCCTCCAGGTCGGCGCGGGGCCGAGCCGCGGGCCCCTCCGGGCCCGTCACCGGGCCGAGCCGCGGGCCCCTCCGGGCCCGTCACCGGGCCGAGCCGCGGGCCCCTCTGGGCTGGACGGGGGACAGAGGGTGGCGACGCGCATGTCGCCACCCTCTGTGTCGGCGTCATGACTGATAGTCAGACTATCGGTTGATATCCGACGACATCATCCCGGAGGAATCCGCATGTCCGTTCGCCTCGCCCGGCCCCTGAGTGCCGCCGCAGCCGCTCTCACCCTCAGTGGTATCGCCTTCGCGGGCGCACCCGCCGCCTTCGCCGCCCCCGGTGACAACGGCGACGTCAAGATCCACCACGCCGGGCGTCCCGACGAGCCGCCCCGCACACCGGAGGCCGACCAGCGCAACGAGCCCAAGGTCTGCACGTTCTACATGTCCGCGCTCGGCTTCGACGGCCTCCAGCTGCTCAACTGGACCATCTCGCCGCAGCCTCCGAAGGGCGGCGCGGTCAGGGTCGGCGCGATCACCGTCGACCCGGCGGGCAACGGCTACACCCCCGACATCGAACTCCCCGACGGCATGTACAAGGTCGAGTGGACCTGGACGGGCCAGCAGGGGGCCAAGAAGAGCAAGGTCTTCAAGGTCGACTGCGACCACTTCACCAACCCGCCGAACGGGAACAACGGCGGCCACCACAACGGCGGCAACGGCCACCACAAGCCCCCGCACGGCCCGGTCGGCGCGGGCGGCGGCGGCAGCGCGCAGATCGCCGCCGAGGACTCCTCCGGCTTCGGCGTCGGGGCGGCCGTCGCCGCCGGCCTCGCCGGCACGGCGGGTCTGGTCCTGATCCGCCGCTCGCGCCGCCGCAACGATGGCGCCGCGTAGGTCGTCCCGCCTCACGCGCAGGCGCCGGCGCCTGTTCCGGCTCGCCAGGACCGTGACCGTCACCGTGGTCCTGGTGACCGGAGGCGTCTGGTGGGCCGGTGACGAGGAACCGGCCGGGCCGGCGCTCGCCGCCGGCCCCGCCGCCCCCGGCGGGGCCGGGGCGGCCGCGACGGCCGGACCCCCCGCGGCCCAGGATCCCAAGCCGCGGACCGGGGTTCCGGCGCAGGCCGCGCCCCGGTCCCGGCCGAAGGTCACGCCCCCGGCCCGCCCCGCGGCCCCGCCCGCGCCACTGGCCCGGTCGCGTCCGACCACCCTCGCGGTGCCGGCCATCACCATCGAGGCACCCTTCATCGATCTGGGGCTCGACGCCACGGGACGACTCGCCACACCGCCGGTCGAGAACCCCCGGGTCGTCGGCTGGTACGCGAAGGGCGCCACGCCGGGCGAGCGGGGGACCGCCGTCGTCGTCGGCCACCGCGACACCCGCACCGGGCCGGCCGTCTTCCTGAACCTCAACGCGCTCAGCCCCGGCAACACCATCCGGGTCGCCCGCGCCGACGGCAGGGTCGCCGTCTTCACGGTCGACCGCGTCCGTACGTACACCAAGGCCGAGTTCCCCGACAAAGAGGTGTACGGCTCCACCGGGCGGCCCGAACTGCGGCTGCTGACCTGCGGCGGAGACTTCGACCGCACCAAGGGCTACGAGGCGAACATCGTCGTCTTCGCGCACCTCACCGACATCGCCCAGAAGATCTGAGGACCCGGGGACCCGGGGACCCGAGGACGCGAAGACCCGGGTCCCCGCCTCGCCCTCCCCCCCGCCGCGCCCGGTGGGCCCGCCCGTCCCGGCGGGCGTCCACCGGGCGCGGCGGCGTGTCTCCGGCCCTGTCCAGGGGTCCCGCGCCGGTTCCCGACCTCCGCGGCCGTCCGGTTCCGCCGTGGACAGGGCCCCCGCGGGGCGGCACGATCGGTCCGGTACTGAGACCGGGGGCACGTCCCGGAGCCCTGGCGCCAAAAAACTAACAGCGCTAGTTTGGGTCGACGCCGCCGCACCGGCGGCCGGGTGAGGAGAGGGAAGCGCATGAAGGCCCACGACGCGCACGACGCTATGTACATCGGCGGGGAGTGGCGCCCCGCGTCAGGCTCCGACACCATCGCCGTCATCAACCCGGCGGACGAGCAGGTCATCGGCCATGTCCCGGCCGGTACGGCCGAGGACGTCGACGCCGCCGTACGCGCCGCCCGCGCCGCGCTGCCCGGCTGGGCCGCGACCCCACCCGCCGAGCGGGGCGCCCGTATCGCCGCGCTGCGCGACGCGCTGGCCGCCCGCGCGGAGGAGATCGCCGCCACCGTCACCGCCGAACTCGGCGCCCCGCCGCAGCTCGCCGCCGCCGTCCACGCGGGACTGCCGATCGCCGTGGCCGGCTCGTACGCCGAACTGGCCGCCACCCACCCCTTCGAGGAGAAGGTCGGCAACTCGACCGTCCTCTCCGAGCCGGTCGGTGTCGTCGCCGCGATCACCCCCTGGAACTACCCGCTCCACCAGATCGTCGCCAAGGTCGCCCCGGCTCTCGCCGCCGGCTGCACCACCGTCCTCAAGCCCGCGGAGGACACCCCGCTCGTCGCGCAGCTCTTCGCCGAGGCCGTCCACGAGGCGGGCCTGCCCGCCGGTGTGTTCAACCTGGTCACGGGGCTCGGCCCGGTCGCCGGGCAGGCCCTGGCCGAGCACCCGGACGTGGACCTCGTCTCCTTCACCGGCTCCACCGCCGTCGGCCGCGGCATCGGCGCGCTCGCGGGCGGCGCCGTCAAGCGCGTCGCCCTGGAACTCGGCGGCAAGTCCGCCAACGTGATTCTGCCGAGCGCCGACCTCCCCAAGGCCGTCGCGGTCGGCATCGCCAACGTCATGTCCAACTCCGGCCAGACGTGCAGTGCCTGGACCCGGATGCTGATCCCCGCCGACCGCTACGAGGAGGCGGTGGCGCTCGCCGCGGAGGCCGTCGCCAAGTACGTGCCCGGCGAGCGCGTCGGCCCCCTCGTCAACGCCAAGCAGCAGCAACGCGTCCGCGGCTACATCGAGAAGGGGATCGAGGAGGGCGCCCGACTCGTCGCCGGCGGCCCCGAGGCCCCGCGCGAGACCGGCTACTACGTCTCCCCGACCGTCTTCGCCGACGTCACCCCGGAGATGACGATCGCCCAGGAGGAGATCTTCGGTCCGGTCGTCTCGCTCCTCCGGTACGAGGACGAGGCCGACGCCCTGGCCATCGCCAACGGCACCGTCTACGGTCTCGCCGGAGCCGTCTGGGGCGAGCCCGAGGAGGCCGTCGCCTTCGCCCGGCGCATGGAGACCGGCCAGGTCGACATCAACGGCGGCCGGTTCAACCCGCTGGCCCCCTTCGGCGGGTACAAGCAGTCGGGCGTCGGCCGGGAACTCGGCGCGCACGGCCTCAGCGAATACCTCCAGACCAAGTCCCTCCAGTTCTGACGGGGCGACCCGGACCGCTCGGGCACTTCCGATGCCCATCCGGGCTTCCGTCTCTCGGGGCCTTCCGTATCTCCGGGTCTTCCCGTCCTTCCCACCGCCCGACCCGCCAGACCGCCAGACCCGCCAGACCCGCCCGACCCGTCCGACCCGTCCGCCCGTTCCGAGCGCAGAAGGAGCAAAAAGCGTGATCCGCGCCGCAGTCCTGCCCGCCGTCGGCTCTCCGCTGGAGATCACCGACATCGAGCTCCCCGAGCCCGGCCCCGGCCAGGTCCGCATCCGGCTCGCCGCCGCCGGCGTCTGCCACTCCGACCTGTCCCTCTCCGACGGCACCATGCGCCTGCCGGTCCCCGCCGTCCTCGGCCACGAGGGCGCGGGCACCGTCGTCTCCGTCGGCGAGGGGGTCGCCCACATCGCCCCCGGCGACGACGTGGTCCTCAACTGGGCCCCCTCCTGCGGGACCTGTCACCCCTGTTCGCTCGGGGAGATCTGGCTCTGTGCCAGCGCCCTGGCCGGCGCCGCGAACGTCCACGCCCGCACCCAGGACGGCACGGAACTCCACCCCGGTCTCAACGTCGCCGCCTTCGCCGAGGAGACGGTCGTGGCAGCGAACTGCGTCCTGCCCGCCCCCGACGGGATCCCACTGACCGACGCGGCCCTGCTCGGCTGCGCCGTCCTCACCGGCTGGGGTGCGGTCCACCACTCCGCGCGGGTCCGCGCCGGCGAGTCCGTCGCGGTCTTCGGTGTCGGCGGGGTGGGTCTCTCCGCCCTCCAGGCCGCCCGCATCGCCGGCGCGTCCACGATCGTCGCCGTCGACGTCTCCCCGGAGAAGGAGGCCCTCGCGAGGGCGGCGGGAGCCACCGAGTACGTGGTGGCCTCCGAGACCACCCCCCGGGAGATCCGGAAACTGACCGGGGGCCAGGGTGTCGACGTGGCCGTCGAATGCGTGGGCCGCGCCGTCACCATCCGTACCGCCTGGGAGTCCACCCGGCGCGGCGGCCGCACCACCGTCGTCGGCATCGGCGGCAAGGACCAGCAGGTCACCTTCAACGCCCTGGAGATCTTCCACTGGGGCCGCACCCTCGCGGGCTGCGTCTACGGCAACTCGAACCCGGCCGTGGACCTGCCGGTCCTCGCCGAGCACATCAGGGCGGGCCGGTTCGACCTCGGTGCGCTCGTGACCGAGCGGATCACCCTGGACGGCATCCCGGGTGCCTTCGACAACATGATCGCGGGCAAGGGCGGCCGGGCCCTGGTGATCTTCTGAGCGCGGTGTGACCAGGGCGTGAGCAGACGCGGAAGCCCGTACCGGCCCCATGCCGGTACGGGCCTCCGCGTCTCACAGGTCCAGGACGAGGCGGGCGCCGCGCGCGCGGCCCACGCAGATCATCATGGTCGTCCCCGACGCCTTCTCCTCCTCGCCCAGGACGGAGTCGTGGTGCTCGGGCGTCCCCGCGAGCACCTTCGTCTCACAGGTGCCGCACCAGCCCTCCTCGCAGGAGTACGCCACCCCCGGCACGACCTCGCGCACGGCGTCGAGCAGGGTCCCGCCGGGCTCCACGCGCACGGTCCGGCCGCTTCGGCGCAACTCCACCTCGAAGCCGTCCGACGCGGCGGCCCCGTCGGAGGGAGCCGCCCCGAACCGCTCCGTGTGCAGCGGCCCGCGCCACCGCTCCTCCACCGCCCGCAGCAGCCCCTCGGGGCCGCAGCAGTACACGGCCGTCGACGGGTCCAGCTCCCCGAGGGCGGTGTCCAGGTCGGGGAGCCCCGCCGTGTCCTGCGGGACGAGCGTGACCCCGGGGAGCCCAGCGAGCTCCTCGCGGTACGCCATCGACGCCAGGCTCCGGCCCCCGTACAGCAGGGACCACGTCCCGGGCCGCAGGGAACGGAGCATCGGCAGCAGCGGGGTGATGCCGATGCCGCCCGCCACGAACAGATAGCGCTCGGCGGGCACCAGCGGGAAACGGTTGAACGGGCCCCGCACCCCGAGGAGCGTGCCCTCCCCGACGGCGCGGTGGACCTCCTCCGATCCGCCCCGGCCCACGGGTTCCCGCAGCACCCCGAGCCGGTACACGCTCCGGTCGGCTGGATCACCGCACAGGGAGTAGTGCCGGACAGCCCCCGACGGCAGGGTCACCTCCAGGTGCGCCCCCGGCTCCCACGGGGCCAGTTCGGCTCCCGCGGGGTCGGCGAGAAGCAGGCCCCGGACGCCTTCCGCCTCCTCGACGACCGTCCGGACCACGAGTCGGAACATGGACATGAATGAGCCACCTCGGTGAGTGAGCGGGATCGACGGCCGTCGGTGAGCGGGACCGACGGCCGTCGGCGGGTGAAGCCACGGCCCCGGGAAGCGGGATCAACGGCCGCCGGTGGGCGGGAGCAGCGGTTCCGGCCATACGCGGCACAGGGCCCCGTACAACGCGGCCGCGACCACGAAGGAGGCCGGCAGACTCAGGTCGACCCCACCCGTGAGCCCGGTCAACGGGCCGGTGTACAGGGGGTTGTTGACCCACAGCACACCGACGACGGAACCGGCCGCGAAGGCCGCCGCGGCCCGCGCGTTGACCCCGCCCGTGTACCAGTACCGCCCGCCCCCGCCCGTGGTGAAGGTGCGCAGCGCCTCCGCGTCGTACCGGCCCCGGTGGAGCACGTACCCGACGGAGAGCACCGCCGCCCACGGGGCGACGACCGTGAGCAGCAGTGTCACGAACGCCGACATCGCGTCCATGGCGTCGTACACCACCGCGCCGAGGTACAGCACCGCCGCCGCGAGCAGCGCGACCACGGTGGTCACGGCGGCCCGTGAGGAGCGCCAGAACACCGAGTTGGCGGAGAGCCCGGCCGCGTACAGACACAGTCCCGCCTGCGGCAGGGTGCCCGCGAAGCCGAAGACCACGACCGCCACCGCGAACCAGCCCGGCACCGCGTCCGTCAGACCCTGGAGCCACGGTTCGTCGGGCACGGGGAAGAGGGTCGTCACATACGCGCCGGTGAGGAGCGCGACGATACTGCTGAGGAACATGGAGATCCCGCTGGCCCGCACCACCCGGCCGGTGGGCGTGGCGGAGGGCATGAAGCGGGTGTAGTCGCCCTGGAAGGTGGCGTACGACAAGGGCACGGTGGCGGAGGCGGTCGCCGCGAGCAGCCAGGTGTGGAAGGCGCTGTCGAGGGCGAGCGTCCCGCCGGCGTAGCCCGCGTCGAAGTCCGGGGCGAGGACGAGCACGGTGCCGAGGAGGACCACGCCCCCGGTGACCGCGGTCACCTTGTAGGTGCGGACCAGGGTCTGGTGGCCGCGCACGGCGACCAGCGCGACCGCGGCCGCCGTCACGAACATCGCGGCGGTCAGGGCGCCGGGGCCCGTGGGGGTGCCGAGGAGCCGGTGGCCGGCGACCATGACGGCGGTGCCGCCCGTCCACACGGCGATCGCGAAGAACCCGAGCGCGGTCACGACCGTGAGGGTGTTGCCGACGACCCGGCCTCGTACGCCGAAGTGCGCGCCGCTCGCCACGGGGTCGTTGGTGCCGGTACGGACGCCGAACCGGGCCAGCGGCGCGAGGAGCACCGTGCCGACGGCGACGCCCACCGCGATGGCGCTCGCCGAGGCCCACCAGCCCAGGCCGAAGACGACGGGCAGCGCGCCGAGGACGACCGTGCCGAACGAGAACTGCGCGGAGGGCCAGATCCAGCCGAAGTCGCCCGGTGTCGAGGTGCGTTCGGCCTCGGGCACCGGCGCGATGCCGTCGTGGTCGGTCCCCGCACGGGGCGGCACCACGATGGGCGCCGCCCCGGTCGGTGTGGTGGTCATGAGGCGCCCCCGCCCGCGCCGCCCTGCCCGGAGGGCCGGTCGCTCCCGGCCGTGCCACCCTGGCCGGAGGGCAACCCGGTCTCGGCCGCCTTGCCACGCTCGGACGGCATATCGCCCCCGGCCGCGCCCTGCCCGTCCCCGGCCGCGACCGGCGCCGCGGACTCGCCCGGCAGGACGTCGACCACGCGCAGGGCCGCGCACACCGCACCCGACGTGCGCTCGCCGCTCGTCAGGTCGAAGGTCGTGTGGTGCAGGGGGCAGGTGATCCGCAGCCTGTTCCCGTCGACCCGGCCGTACTTGAGCCGGCCCCCGCGGTGCGGGCAGACCGCGGCCGCGAGGACCTTGCGGCCGGCGACCTCGACCAGGACCAGGTCCTCGGTCACCTGGCGGACGGTGGGTTCGTCGGAGCTCCGCCGCGCGGCGGGCACGGTCGTCATGCGACGGTCTCCCGCGCCCGTGCGACGGCCGCCTCCGTGGCCGCGCCGACGATGTCGGAGGCCAGTCTGACCCCCGCCCAGATCTTCGCCAGGTCCGGCTCCTCCAGCGACCGGATCGCCGTACGCATGTGGTTGCTGTGGTACGAGTCGATGTAGAGGTGCTCGGTGTAGTAGGCGTCGTGGACGACCCCGAGCCGCCGCGCCGCCCGCGCGAAGCTCTGGAAGGCGTACAGCACACTGGTCTCGAAGTAGGCGTACGCCCCCAGGAAGTACTGGGGCGAGGGCGCCCGGCTCGCCAGCCAGTGGAACATGTTGACGTACGCGAAGCACTCCGGGACCGTCTCGTCGAGGTAGTCGTCGAGCCGCAGGCTCATGCCGAGCTCGGTGAGCAGGTCGCGGTAGAGCTGGGAGTGTGCCTTCTCCTCGTTGCCGCAGCCGAGTTCGTCGATGAGGACCCGGAAGACCGCCATCGCCGAGCGGTACGGCAGCCGGGGCACCACCGGCAGCAGCGACTCGGACTCGGTGAGACCGTCGAGGGCGAACTGCCGTACCACGACCTTGAACTGGTCGAGCGTGGCGTGCTCGGCGAGGAAGGTCGCGCTCTCCGGCAGCGCGGCCTCCTCCTCCGCGAGGAACTGCTTGAGCGCCTGGAGCAGCTCGCCGGCCGAGCCGAAGGAGGGCGCCGAGGCCTCGTACGCCCGTGCCTTGGGCAGGATCCACCGCTCCTCGATCGCGGTCATCGACCCGTAGTCGCCGAGGTTGGGGACCCGCCGGTAGAGGCTGTGCAGTTCGCGCTGGGAGGTCGCGGCCGGGGCCGCGATCGAGTGCGCGGCCACCGGGACGGACAGGTGGGACGAGGGCGTGTTCATGCCGCCGTCGCCTCCTCGTGGGTGGTGGGGGAGGAGATGACGCCCCGCTGGTGCAGTTCCTTCTTGACCCAGCGGTACCAGTCGTCGCGGAAGACTCCGTACCGCTCGCAGACGGTGTTGATCTCCGCCTGGCGGTCGGGGGTCGGGTCGACCAGCATCGCGTTGCACAGGGCCGGTTCGAGGTTGGCCAGCGGGCCGATGAAGCCCTGGATGCCCCGGGCGTCGACGAGCAGGTTCTCCCAGCCCTCGAAGACGGGGATGCCGGTGCCGGCCTCGGCCATCTTCCGGGTGAAGGCGGCGTCGCCGCTGGACTCCTTGATGCCGACGATCCCGGGGATCTCGCAGATCCACAGGAGGGTGTCGAACTCGATCCGGTTGCCCGACAGCGCCTCCTCGTTGTAGAGGAAGATCGGGATGTCGAGGGCCGCGCGGATGGCCCGGTAGTGCGCGACGATCTGGTCCTGCGTCACGTCGGCGCCGAACGGCGTGGTGACGACGACCGCGTCGGCGCCGATCTCGGCGGCCGTACGGGCCCGGTCGATCACCGCGGCGGTGTCGGGGAGCTGGATGCCGGCGAGCACGGGCAGGCCGTCGGCGTGCTTGACGGTGTACGTGACGATGTCCTGCCACTGGCGGGCGTCGAGCTTCCAGCCCTCACCGGAGGTCAGGGCCGGCATGAGGCCGCTGACCTCGGACCGGACGTGGTCCAGGAGGCGGGCGACGCTCTGCTCGTCGACGGTTCCGTGCTCGTCGAGGGGAGTGATCAGCGGGACGACGGTCCCGGAGTAGGTGTCAGGCATGAGAAGGGTGCCCTTCGGAATGTCTTCAGAGGTTTTCGGAGACGACCGTCAGCACCAGCGACCGCTGGTAGAGGTCTTCCAGGTACGGGGGGAACGACGCTTCCGCGACCGTGCCGTGTGAACCGTCCGGCACGATCGGTACGACGGGCAGGTCGGCCTTCCCCGTCAGACGGGGGCTCGCGGTGTGCAGGACGCCCCCGCGGCCGACGACCTGGGCGAGCAGCAGCCGCTCGTGCGTGGGGAGGCCGTCGAACGCCGGTGTGGTGCAGGCCCGGCGGATGTCGTCCTCGGTGTAGCCGGCGCGCTCGATGGCCAGGTCGGTGTGGAGGACGTCCATGAAGGGGTAGTACTCGTCCTGCACCCCTCGCTCGTAGCCCCACACCAGGTCGTCGCAGCGGCCGACCTGTTCCCAGCTCATGACGACCCCGCCGGCGTCCCCCGCGGCCAGCCGGCCCGCGAAGAAGGCCTTGGCGGCCAGGCGGACGGCGTCGTCCTTGCTGTGCATGCCCATGAAGAGGGTGGCGTCGACGAACACCACCGGCCGCGCGTCAGACCGCATAGCGCTCGAGCACCTTCCGCATCCGCTCCATCGCGCCGGCGAACACCTCGGGCTCGCGGGCCAGGGCGAGACGGATGAAGCGTTCGCCCTTCTCCTTGGTGTTCCAGTAGAAGAAGGTCCCCGGCAGGACGTACACCTCCTCGTCGAAGAGGACGGCCTGGAGCCGGGTGGCGGTCAGGTCTTCCGGCTTGATGCGGAACCAGGCGACGCTGGTGCCCACGACCGGCTCCTGGAACTCCAGGATGGTGCCGCTGAGGGCGGCGCGGGCGGCTTCGCCGTTGGTGCGGATGATGTCGCGGACGGAGGCGAAGCCGTCGGAGATGGAGTCCTCGACGTACTGGGTGACCATGTTGAGGACGAAGGGCGAGACGTTCAGCAGGACGCTGGTGTGGAGGTTGTAGACCTCCTCCTGGATGTCCCGGCTGGCGGTGATCATGGCGCACTTGGCGTCCTGGATCGGCCACGTCTTGCCGGTGTCCTCCATGACCATGTACGTGACGCCCGACTCCTCCAGGAGCTGGTAGATGTCGACCCGGCCGATGCCCTCGTCGCAGAGCGCGAAGGAGGCGAAGCAGAAGTCCATCACCAGGACCTTGTCGTGGTCCACGCAGTAGCGGACCACCTCGCGGAATCCCTCCAGCTTCTCCGCGAGCAACGTGAAACCGGTGGGGTTGTTTGGGTCGACGAGGTAGATCGCGTCCGCGTCGACCTGCTCGACGAGCCGCTCGTAGATGGCGTCCTTGTCGTGCAGCGCCGACTCGGCGAGCGGGGAGATCGGCACCTGCATGTTGCGCAGCAGGTCGACCAGGTTGTCGAAGCAGGGCTCCACCAGCTGCACCGACTTGCCGCGCTGCTTCAGGAACATGCCGGCGACCATGGTCGACACGCTGGCGGAGTAGGAAAGGAGCGTGCGGTCCATCGCACGGGCGGTGGGCTGCTGGTGCAGCCGGAAGAAGGCGTCGAGGAACTGCCGCTCGAAGTGCGCCTGCTGCTTCGACTCGGACTCGTGCCAGAGCTCGGGGAGCCGCGAGACGATTCGCTCCTGGGACGCGGACTGACGCTGGTGGGTATGCGCGTCGGCCAGGTTGAACCGGGTCTTCAGGGCTTCGATCTCGTGCTGGGTGAGGTCGACGAACGTGCTGACGTCTGCCTTGTCGGTCAACGACATGAGAACTCCCGCTGTCGATACGAATCTCCGTCCGGAATTCCGGCGGCGTGAACGACTGTAGGAGCTTCGACCGGCCTTGCGAATAACAGCCGGGTCACGCAATTAATAATCACCGCGATGTTCTCCTGGCGAAAAAAAGGAACGACGGTCGGGCATTCCTCGAAAGGAATGCCTGACCGTCGTTCCCGCTTTCTCCGGCTTGTTATGTCGCCTGTGGCGGCCTTTCAGCTATTCAGTGGCGGCCCGCAGCAGGATGTCCTCGTATACCTTCGGGTCGTCCGAGTGGATCACCGGCCAGCCGATGCCGTACGAGCCCTCCCAGCCCACCTCGATGCCGGGGTTGGCCTCGTCGGAGCCGTCGGGCAGGAACAGATGGGGGCTGCAGTTGATCCGGTCGGTCCTGGACTGCGCGGCCTGGTCCGCAAGGGCCCGGCGCGCGCGCCCGTCGTCCAGCGCCTCGGTGAGGGCGTCGACGTCGACCGCGCCGGTGTCGGCGGCCACGTCCAGGATCACCTTGCGGTGGCTGATGCAGCGCGACTCGGCCCAGAAGGCCCGGCGCAGCCCGAGGTCGAGCTGCTCGGAGGCGTTCAGGCTCTGCTCCTTGGCGGCGAGCACGGCCTCGAGGGCGGGCAGGGTCGTGGAGGGGTAGAGCCAGTCCTTGGCCTGCCACAGCTGCCAGCCGGCGGACGGCTCCAGGCTGGCCATCCGGGCGACCTCGCTGTCCGTGCCCGGTCGAGGGCTCGGAGCGTCGTTGAGCAGTTCGAGGGGGAACGCGCGCAGGTCGAAGGCGACCTGCTCCTCCAGGCCGAGCCGGGCCCGGGTGGCGTGCAGCCGGTGCACGGCGATGTGCGCGAAGGAACACCAGATGTCGGAGAAGACGGTGACGACTCCGCGCGGCGGGGTCAGGTCGGCGGTGGTCGGGTCGGGCATGGTTCTCCTCGGTTCGTGCGCCGGCGGAGCGGGCTCAGCCGGCGGGGGACTCGATGGCGTCGAGCGCCGCCTCGATGTCGAGGTCGGCGCCGGGCAGCCAGGCGGGCAGGGAGGGGATGCGGGCCATCGCCCGGAAGAGCCGGGGCACGGAGTCCTCGCGGACGGTCGGCCCGTGGGCGCTGAGCAGCCGGGCGGGGCGCAGGGCGGCCAGCTCGCGCACCGGCCGGAGGAACTTCCTCTCGTCGACCAGCGCGGTCCACGGCGCTATCGCCCGGTTCAGGACGTCGAATCCGTGGAAGAATTCCTCCTCGGAAAGGTCGGCGAAGTCCTGGCGTATTTCCTCGACGACGGTGCCGAAGCTGTCGGAGCTGTAGAGCGTTCCATCGGAGTGGTCGAACACGGCGAGGGTTCCGGGTGAATCGAACGTGGGCGGCCGGTGAAAACTCAGCTCACGGTCTCCGATTTTCACCCGGCTTCCCGGGTTCGCGGTCACCACCCGGTCCTGCGGAATGCTGAACTCTTCGGATATTCGCGTCACCGATATCGCGTTGGCGAGGACCTTCGCGTGCGGCGCGGCCGCCAGGATGTCCGCGAGGGCTCCGGTGTGGTCGCGGTCGTCGTGGGTGACGACGACCCAGCGCAGGTCGGCGGGCTCGATCAGCGACCAGAGGGAGTCCAGGAAGCCCTGCCGGTCCACGGGCATGCCGGTGTCCACGAGGAGCGGCTGGCCGGACCGTACGAGGAAGGCGTTCACCGGCTGGTCGCCGAGGCCCGGTATGGGTAGCGCCGAGGGGAGGACGTGGATGTCCGGCCCGGCGGTGTAGGACGGTTTCATGTCGCACCTTTCATGACGCACCGAGCGGGCCGTGGCCCCCGGGCGGGACCCGGGACGGGCGGCCCCGGTCAGACGAGCTGGATGGTCAGGGAGCCGGCGATCAGCAGGACGAGGCCCAGGGCGCGCGGCTTCGTGAGGGAGCGCTGGGGGAGCTTGAACAGGCCCTTGTGGTCGATCAGCGCCGAGGTGAGCTGCTGGCCCGTCACGGTGAGCGCGATGGTCACGGCCGCCCCGATGGAGGGGATGAGCAGGAAGGTCCCGGTGACGTAGGCGGCGGCGCAGGCGCCACCGAGCCAACCCCACCAGGGCATCCTCTTCAGCGGCGCGATCTTGGGCTTGGGGGTGCGGCGGGTCGCGTAGAGCACGAGCAGGACGACGGCGATGGTGAAGGTCGCCACGGCGAAGCTGATCACGGCGACGGTGATGGGCTCCTTGAGCTGGGCGCGCAGCTGTGCGTTGACCGCGCCCTGCACGGGCAGCACGGCGCCGGCGACGACACCGAGGACGAGCCAGCCGACGCGGCCGGCGCTCGACATCCTGGGGGCGCCGGGAGGAGCGGCGGCCTTCATGCCCCGGATGATCACGACGATGCCGGCGAGCACGGCCACGGCGCCGATGACGATCCCGGCGCTGAGGTCCTTCTGTTCGAGGCCGAGCAGACCGAAGAGGTCGAGCGCGAGCGAGGCGAACATCTGGCCCGTGACGAAGAGCCCGACCGCGGCGAGGGCTCCGAGTCGCGGGAAGAGCAGGATGCCGCTGGTGATGTAGAGCGGACTCGCGAGGCCGCCCAGGAGCTGCCAGGCCTCGACGTCGGGCAGTTTGCCGAGGGCGCCGAGGGCTCCGGCCGCCACCGCGAGGACGGTCAGCAGACCGGTGGCGACGCCGAGCTGGATGGTCGAGGCGCCGTAGGGGGTGCCGACGGCGGAGTTGAGCTGGAGGTTCACCGAGGCCTGGACGGCCAGGAGGCAACCGACCAGCAGGGCCGCGGCGAGGAGCGCGGTGTGCATCTTGATCTCCCTGGGGCGGGATGGCGAGCGGGGTAAGTGGACACTGAGTCCGCTTAGCATGCCATGACAGCCATCAAGCGGACAAGGTGTCCACTTAGCTCCGGGGGAAGTAAGGTCTGGGCCATGAGCGACGACGAGCAGCGCGGTCGTGGAGCCGCCTCCGTGCACCGGGTCGGCGGGCTCCTTGGCGATCTTCAGGCGGTCGACGAACAGCCGGTCGCCCCGCGCCGGCGCGCGGACGCGGAACGCAACCGGGCCCAGATCCTGGCCGCGGCCGAGCAGCTCTTCGCCGAGCAGGACCCCCGGTCGGTCACCATGGACAAGATCGCCAAGGCGGCCGGGGTCGGCCGCGCCACGCTGTACCGGAGCTTCCCCGATCCGTCGTCGGTCGCCGTCGCGCTGCTCGACGAGCACGAGCGCCGCCTCCAGGGGCAGCTGATCTACGGGCCCCCGCCGCTGGGGCCCGGTGCCCCCGCGGGGGAGCGGCTCGCCGCGTTCTACCTGGCGATGCTCGACCTGCTCGAACGGCACCTGCCGCTGGCGCTGGGGGCGGAGACCGGGCCCGCGCGGTTCCGGACGGGCGCCTACGGCTTCTGGCGCGTCCACGTCCGTACCCTGCTCGTCGACCACGGGGTCGAGGACCCGGACCCGCTGATCGACATCGCGCTCGGCCCGCTGTCGCCCGAGCTCTTCCAGTTCCAGCGGCGCGAGCTGGGCCTGTCCACCGAGCGCATCGGCCGGTCCCTGGCGCTCTTCGCCCGCCAGCTGCTGCGGTCGGGGGAGTGAGGAGGGTCCGGTTCGGGACCGCGTCCCCGTCGTGAACCGCGGAAGGCAGGTCCTAGGGGGATTGCGGGCCGGTGGCCGGGTGGACCAGGCCCGGCAGAATCAACTTCCAGATGCGGCTGAGTCGTTGCTCGGCCGGGACGTGCAACGCGCCGGTCTCGGCGCTCCGGAAGCCCTCGTCCGAGGACCAGGTCTCTTCCGTCGGGGTGCCGGGGCCGCGCATCTCCAGCTCGACCCCGGTGATCACGTAGCCGATCAGCGCCGCGACCGCCGCCGCGTCCACGCCGGGGCGCAGGGCCTTCTCGGCCGCGGCGAAGCGGGCCAGACGGGCCACCTCCCGCCGCCAGGGGCAGTCCTCGGATAACCCCGGTCCGGTTAACTGCAGTTCCCGTGCGAGGCGTTCGCCGGCCCGTGCCATCGGATCCGTCTCGAAGAGCCGGATCAGCGCGTGGGTGGCGATCACCAGCTTGTCGATCGCGGTGCCGCCCACGCCCTCCGTGGACAGGCAGGCCGACTCGACCGTGATCCGGGTGACCGCGCGGGCCCGCCCGCGGACCGCCGTCGCCAGATCCGCCTTCGTCGCGAAGTGGAAGACGAGGGCCCCGGTGGTGACCCGGGCCTCCCCGGCTATCCGGGCCAGGGAGGCCCGCTCGTATCCGAGCCCGTCGAACACCCTCGCGGCTGCCGACAGGATTTCCTGTCTCGTCCGTTCCGCCCGCTGTTGAATCGCCATGAGTTCCCCCGTCGATGCGCGTAGGTGCCGGACCGATATGTTCCGGCCCATGTCTGTGACCGACTCGAAACTATCCGGCCGAGAGGCGGCGAAACGTACCTCGCCGTCGCACGGGCCGAAACTGGGGCTTGACGGGCATCTCCACTCCAGGTCGCGGGCACCGATCCCCCGTCTTCCGTCCGCGAAGTGACCGGAACAGGAGGTACGGCCTGTCAGGTGGATCCAGCCGTTCCGGAGGCGATCGAAGCCCGCGGGCGTGATCGGGAAACGGCCACGCCCGCCAGGCACAGCGCACCGCCGGCGAGAGTGAGCAGACCCGGCAGCTCACCCAGGAACACCCACGCCATGACGACGACGAGAGCGGGCACGGCGTACGTCGTCGCGCCCATCCGTCCGGCGGTCGTACGCGCCAGGGCGTAGGCCCAGGTCGTGAACGCGAGCGCGGTCGGGAAGACGCCCAGATAGACCATGTTGAGGGTCGCCGACAGCGGGGCGCGGGCCGCCTCCTCGACCAGCTGCCCGGCGAACGGCAGGCAGGCCGTCGCTCCCACCAGGCACCCGAAGGTCGTCACCTGGAGCGCGCTGCCGTGCGCGAGCGCCGGCTTCTGGGCCACGACCCCGCCCGCGTACGCCATCGCCGCCAGCAGGCAGAGCAGCACCCCCAGTACCGACGTGTGCCCGCCGGACCCGGCGGACATCGACAGGCCCACGGTCACCGCCCCCGCGAAGGACACCGCCATGCCCGCGAGCAGCCGCGGCGGCAGCGACTCCTGGAGGAACCGGGCGCCGAGCAGCGCGATCAGGATCGGCCCGACGTTCACCACCATCGCGGCCGTGCCCGCGTCGACCTCCTGCTCGCCCCAGTTGAGCACCACCATGTACACCCCGAACCAGAGCAGGCCCGAGACCACGATCCCCGGCCAGGCCGCCCGGGGCGGCAGCCCTTCACGCCGGACCAGGAGGACGGCCACGAGGACCAGCGTTCCCGCGAGCAGCCGCCCGAGCGCCAGAGCGCCTGGGGAGTACGCCTCCCCGGCGCTGCGGATGGAGACGAAGGCGGAGGCCCAGAGGACCACGGTGACACCGGCGGCGGCGAAGGCGAGCCGCGAGGATTGCTTCTGCATGCCCCGACCGTAGAACGCGGACCCTTCGGCGCTCACCGCAAGATCACCGGGCGGTGGATCGGCGCCCGCCGTTCGCGTCCGGCCCGGCGCCACCACCGCGCCCCCGACCCGGTGCGCTCCGGGCTCGTAGCGGTATCACCGCAGGTCCGTCGGAGCGATGCCAAGGGACGCGTACAGCGCGCTCTCGCCCGCCTCGGTGACTTTCACGGCCCGCTCGGAGCCGATCCGTACGCACCATCCGGCGTCCAGCGCGTGCCCGCACAGCGCGGCGCCCGCGACCCCGGCGAGGTGCGGCTTCCGCTCGGTCCAGTCGAGGCAGCCGCGCGCGACGGGCCGCCGCCCCCGGCGTACGAGGGGGACGCCCAGCTCGTCGAACCAGGCCAGGCCCCGGTCCGTGAGCGCGAACCCGGTGTCCTGGCGCAGCAGACCGCGCACGGTCATCGCCTCCGTCACGACGATGCCGAGCCGCCCCGCGAGGTGGTCGTAGCAGGTCCGCCCCCGGGCCATCGCCCGCCCGGCGCTCGCGGCCCCCAGCGAGCGGGGCGGCGCGGCCACCGCCGGTTCGGAGCGGGCGGCCAGGTCCTCGACGAGGTGCGCGATCCCGGGGTCGGCGAGGCGCACGTACCGGTGGCGTCCCTGCCGTTCCTCCGCGAGCACCCCGCCGGAGACGAGCTTGCCGAGGTGCTCGCTCGTGGTGGACGGGGCCACGCCCGCGTGCCGGGCGAGCTCACCGGCTGTCCAGGCCCTTCCGTCGAGCAGGGCGAGCAGGAACGCGGCGCGGGTCTCGTCCGCGAGGAGCGCCGCGAGCGCGGCGAGGTCACTGGCTGCCATGGGGCCAGCCTCCCGCACTCACGCTTCGGTCGTGGCCGAAGCGCCGAAGGAGTTCCCGGATCGCCCGCCGAGGGTGTCGTACTGGAGCCGCAACCCGTCGAGCAGGGCCCGCAGGCCCGTGTCGAATGCGCCCTCGTCGACCTTCTGGCGGTGCTCCGCGAGGAGGTGGGCCTGGCCGAGGTGGGGGTAGTCGGCCGGGTCGTAGGCCGACTCGTCGTCGACGAAGCCACGGGCGAAGGAGCCGAGCGCGGAGCCGGTGATGAAGTACCGCATCAGTGCGCCGATGGAGGTGGCCTGGGCCGGGGGCCAGCCCGCCCGGACCATCGCGCCGAAGACGGCGTCCGCGACGCGCAGACCGGCCGGGCGGCGGCCGGGGCCCTGGGCGAGGACCGGGACGATGTGCGGGTGGTCGGCGAGGGCGGCTCGGTAGGACACGGCCCAGTCCCGCAGCGCCGTCACCCAGTCGCGGCCGTCCGTCTCCGTGAACATCGACAGGTCGATCTTCGCGCTCACCGCGTCGGCGACGGCGTCGAGGATCTCGTCCTTCGTGCGGAAGTGGTTGTACAGCGAGGGCCCGCTCACTCCGAGTTCGGCCGCGAGCCGGCGCGTGGAGAGCGCGCCGAGGCCCTCCGCGTCCACGAGGGCGCCCGCCGTCTCCACGATGCGGTCTCGGCTGAGCAGGGGCTTGCGCGGTCGGGCCATGGCGCACATAGTAGGCCCGCGCAGAAAAAACTAGCAGTGGTAATTAACGAGCCGGGCGGCGGCCCGAGTGAGGGGTGCACGGTGGATCTGGCGCTGAGCGAGGAGCAGGAGGCCGTACGACGGCTCGCCGAGGACTTCGTCGCGCGCGAGGTGACCCCGCACGCCGCGGCGTGGGACCGCGCCGAGGAGGTCGACCGGGCGATCGTCAAGAAGCTCGGCGCCGTCGGCTTCCTCGGGCTCACCGTCCCGGAGGAGTACGGCGGGTCGGGCGGCGACCACCTCGCGTACTGCCTCGTGACCGAGGAGCTCGGGCGCGGCGACTCCTCCGTGCGCGGCATCGTCTCCGTCTCCCTCGGCCTGGTCGCCAAGACGATCGCCTCCTGGGGCAGCGAGGAGCAGAAGCGGGCCTGGCTGCCCCGGCTCGCCTCCGGGGAGGCACTCGGCTGCTTCGGCCTCACCGAACCCGGCACCGGGTCCGACGCCGGGAACCTCGCCACCAGGGCCGTACGGGACGGGGACGACTACGTCCTCGACGGCACCAAGATGTTCATCACCAACGGCACCTGGGCCGACGTCGTGCTGCTCTTCGCCCGCACCGGCGATGCCCCCGGCCACAAGGGCGTCTCCGCGTTCCTCGTCCCCGCCGACGCCCCCGGCCTCACCCGCCGCCCCGTCCACGGCAAGCTCGGCCTGCGCGGCCAGGCCACCGCCGAACTCGTCCTGGAGGGCGTCCGCGTCCCGGCCGACGCGATGCTCGGCCCCGAGGGCAAGGGTTTCACCGTCGCCATGTCCGCCCTCGCCAAGGGGCGCATGTCGGTCGCCGCTGGCTGCGTCGGTATCGCGCAGGCCGCCCTGGACGCCGCCCTGCGGTACGCGGGGGAGCGCGAGCAGTTCGGAAAGCCCATCGCCTCCTACCAGCTCGTGCAGGAGCTGATCAGCGACATCGCCGTCGACGTGGACGCCGCCCGGCTGCTCACCTGGCGGGTCGCCGACCTCGTCGACCGGGGCCAGGACTTCGCGACCGCCGCCTCCAAGGCGAAGCTGTACGCCTCCGAGGCCGCCGTCCGCGCCGCGAACAACGCCCTCCAGGTCTTCGGTGGCTACGGCTACATCGACGAGTACCCGGTGGGCAAGCTGGTCCGCGACGCGCGGGTGATGACCCTGTACGAGGGCACGACCCAGATCCAGAAGCTGATCATCGGACGGGCACTGACGGGGGTGTCGGCCTTCTGACCCCCGGCCCGGCCTCCGCCTCCCCTGGGGACCGCTTCTGAGTACGTCGCTGAGTACGCGGACGGATGTGGCACCCGCCACATCCGGCCCATGCTGTCCGGCATGAGCGACACACCCGTCAAGCAGCAGAACACCGCCGCCTACTACACGCAGGCCGTCCTCTCCTTCGGGATCGCCCTCGCCGCCGTGGCCGTCGGGATCTTCCAGTTGGAGGCGAGCGCCTGGGTGCGGGCCTTCCTCGCCGTCTCGGTCCTCTACCTCACGACCTCGGCCTTCACACTGGCGAAGGTCGTCCGTGACCGCCAGGAGGCCGGGCAGATCGTCAGCCGGGTCGACCAGGCCCGCCTCGAGAAGCTCCTCGCCGAGCACGACCCCTTCCAGAAGCTCTGAGCCGTCGGAGCCCCGCGCCGCGGCCGCTGATCTCCCCCGTCGCCCTCTAAGCGCTTGCTCACCCTCGTTGTATGGTGTTCGTTCTGACGGGGTCGAGAAGGAGTGCGGGATGAGCGCGGCGGAGGAGACCCCCGGGGTCGAGGACGTGCCCTGGGGCGAGGTCACGCCCGAGGCTGCCCGGCGGCTGCTGGTGGCCGCCGTCGAGGCGTTCGCCGAGCGGGGCTACCACGCCACCACCACCCGGGACATCGCCGGCCGGGCCGGGATGAGCCCGGCCGCGCTCTACATCCACTACAAGACCAAGGAAGAACTGCTCCACCGGATCAGCCGGATCGGGCACGACCGGGCCCTGGACATCCTCACGGCCTCCGCCGACGCCGACGGCACGGCCGCCGAGCGCCTCGCCGACGCCGTCCGCTCCTTCGTCCGCTGGCACGCGGAACGCCACACGACGGCCAGGGTCGTCCAGTACGAACTCGACGCCCTGGGCCCCGAGCACCGCGCCGAAATCGTCGAACTGCGCCGCGAGTCCGACGCGGTGGTGCGCCGCATCATCAACGAGGGCGTGGCGGCGGGCGAGTTCGACGTCCCCGACGTGACCGGAACGACGGTCGCCGTGCTCTCCCTCTGCATCGACGTCTCGCGCTGGTTCAACACCCAGGGCCGCCGGACACCCGACGAGGTCGGCGCGCTCTACGCCGACCTCGTGCTCAGGATGGTCGGCGCTCAGAAGTAGTAGCGGGAGACCGACTCGGCGACGCAGACCGGCTTCTCGGAGTCCTCGCGCTCCACGGTCACCGCCGCCGTCACCTGCACGCCGCCGCCCGCCTCCTCCACCTTCGTCAGGACGGCCGTGGCGCGCAGCCGCGAGCCGACCGGCACGGGAGCGGGGAAACGCACCTTCTCCGTGCCGTAGTTGATGCCCATCTTCATGCCCTCGACCCGCAGGACCTGCGGGACGAGGGCGGGCAGCAGCGACAGCGTCAGATAGCCGTGCGCGATCGTCGTGCCGAACGGGCCCGAGGCGGCGCGCTCCGGGTCCACGTGGATCCACTGGTGGTCCCCGGTCGCCTCCGCGAAGAGGTCGATCCGCTTCTGGTCGACCTCCAGCCAGTCGCTGTGCCCCAGCTGCTCGCCGACCCCCGCACGCAGCTCGTCGGCGGAGGTGAAGATCCTCGGCTCGGCCATGTTCCTGATCCCTTCTGGTACGGCGTACCCCGTGGGGTACGGCATACCCAACGGTCGGTATCTAAGCGCTTGCTCAGCATGTGGGGATGAGGGGTGCGCTGTCAACGGACCCGAAGGTGCATCGTCCACGGACCAGTAGGGTCGCCGGGTGCCGCAGATTCCAGAGAAAATCCACGAACTCACCGTCGGCCAGCTCTCCGCCCGTAGCGGGGCCGCCGTCTCCGCCCTCCACTTCTACGAGGCGAAGGGGCTCATCAGCAGCCGCCGCACCAGCGGCAACCAGCGCCGCTACGGCCGTGACACCCTGCGCCGGGTCGCCTTCGTGCGCGCCGCACAGCGGGTCGGGATCCCGCTGGCCACCATCCGCGAGGCGCTCGCGCAGCTCCCCGAGGAGCGGACCCCCACGAACGACGACTGGGCGAGGCTCTCGGCCGCCTGGCGCACCGAACTCGACGAGCGCATCAAACAGCTCGGCCGGCTCCGCGACCACCTGACGGACTGCATCGGCTGCGGCTGCCTCTCGCTGGAGACCTGCGTCCTGTCCAACCCGGACGACATCGTCGGCGAACGGATGGTGGGCTCCCGCCTGCTGCCGGTCCGCCGACCCGGCGCGGACGGCACGCCCGCCTCCTGAGGGCGGACGCCGCCGACGGAGCGTCACGGCCGAGGGTGACCCGGCGGGGCGACACCGGCCGGGCGCCACCGGTGGGGGCGCGGGGAGCGTCTGGCGCCCCCCGGCGCTCACGCGGCCGACGCCAGCGACCGGGGGCGCTCCCCGCGGGCGCGGGCCAGCGCCCCCGAGGTCAGCACCGCACGTGGTACGCCCACCCCGCAGTCCCCGCAGACCGGCCCCGACGCCGGTGCGAACGTGTCGCCAGGGCCGGCCCATTCGATGTGCGGCCCGGCGCACACCGGGCACCCCTCACCGGGTCCACCCTCCAGAGCCGTGATCAGCCGCCGCAGCACCTCCGGCAGCGGGTCCGACGGATGCACCGCGGGATCGCCGCACCGGACCACGCCGTTGCCGCCCCAGACCCGCCGGTGCCAGTCGTCGAGCGCCCCGGGCCGGCGCAGGCCCTCGTGCTTCTCCCGCCGCCGCCGGGCGGCGAACCTCTCCTCGTACGCGAGCCACAGGGCCCGCGCCTCCTCCAGCTCGTCGAGCGCGGCGATCAGCCGCCCGGGGTCGAGCTCCCGGTCCTCGGGTCCGAACCTGTGCCGGCGGCACAGGTGGTCCCACGTCGCCCGGTGCCCGTACGGCGCGAACCGCTCCAGGCACTTGCGCAGCGAGTACCTGCGCAGCGCCGTGTCGCACTCCGGATCGCGCACCTGTCTCGCGAGACTCCGGAAACCGGCCATCTCCCGCCACCTCCGTCGCTGGTCCTTCCGTGGTATCAGAGGGACGAACGAGCGCGCCGTCGTGTTCCATCGGCATACGGAAGACATCCATCAATGGCGCGGAAGGGGCCCCTGTGACCCTGCCCCGCCCATGCGTCCGCCGAGGCCGGGCAGGCCCCTGACCAGCACCTGACGGCCCATCCGGGGCCGGTACGCCCGCGCGTGGCCGTGGCCGGAGTTCGGCCGGGACCGGTGACGCCCCGGTCAGCGCAGCCGTGCCGCCGTGATCCGGGGGAAGTGGATGAGGAGGTCGTACGCCGTGGCGAGGCGGACCGGAGCGACGGCGCCGGGCCAGGGGTACGCGGTCCCGACGACGCGGCTCGGCCGGTGGCTGCCCAGCCAGGCCCGCGCCGCCGGTGTCGTGCGCCGCAGGTCCAGGTAGAAGGCGTCGGGCGCGACCCGGTCGAGGGTGTGGGCGTTGCTGTCGGGGCCGAGCGTGCCGACGGTGAAGGACCGCAGCGGCTCGCCCGGGGCCTCGGTGTCGTGGGCGTTGAAGGAGCCCTGCCCGAAGGAGGCCCCGACGCTCACGTAGTCCCGCCCGAGGGCGTCCCGGAGGAACGCGCCCTGGAGCCGCGGGTACTGGTCCGGCTTCGTGGTCTCGTACCCCACGTGCCCGTTGTGCGCGGAGAGCAGGATCCGGTCGCCGGTCCGCCGCTGCCACCACACGGTGTTCTCGGCCATGACCCGGTCCCGGTAGAGCATCGCCGCGGCGACCCCCGCGTCCGTCAGGAGGTCGTGCGCGTACTCCGTGCCGACCTGGGCGATGGCCCGAGCGTGCTGGACGGCCCACGCGGCGGCCTCACGGGCGCGTGCGTCCTTCCCGGGGCTCTGACGCTCCAGGAGGGCGAGGGCGGTGTTCACCTCGGCGGCCATCCGCTGCCGTTCGGCCCGCGGCCTGGTCATGTACGCCCTCATCCACGCCTCCACCCCACCCGTGGGGCGCGAGGCCCGGTACAGCTCCTGGAAGCGGGGGAGGAGCGCCGGGTGGACGCGGGCCACGTACGAGGTGACCTCGTCGAAGACGTTCCCGCCCGCGTAGCCGAGGTCGTTGCCCATGAAGCGGACCCGGTGCCCGGGGTGGAGCTCGTTGTGCCGCCGCATCCAGCGGAAGAGGTCGAGGTACTCCTCGGTGTTCCAGAGTCGGTACGACTCCTGGAACTCGTCCCGCATGATCTTCCGGATGTCCCCGCGGCCGGTGGTCACCCATTCGTCCACGAGCAGTCCGGTGGACCAGCTGGTCTCCAGGGCGAAGGTGGTGAAGCCCCGTCGCTCCACGAGGTGTTCGAAGATCCGGTGCTTGGCGGTGAAGAACTCGGCCGAGCTGTGGGTGGCCTCGCCGATCCCGACGACCTTGGCCGAGCCGATCATCCGGTCGAGCGGGCGCAGGTCGGTCAAGGGCTCTGCGGTACGGGCGAGTTCGCGCGCGGGGTCGGGCGCGGCCGGGGCGGTGGCGGCGCCGGCGGTGGGCGCCAGGGTGCCGAGGCAGGCGGCGAGCAGGAGTCCGACGAGGGGCAGGCGGCGGCGTAAGGAGAGGTTCATGGGGCCAGCGTGGTCGGCGGGACGCCCGGGGGACATCCCGCCCGCACCCCGGTCGACCGGGGGGACAACCCCCGCCGACTCTCCACCTGCCCCCGAATCTCCCGCCACCTCGGGCGACCGGAGAGCCCTCGCCCGGTCGCCCGCCGCCTCAGCGGTAGAGCAGGTACTCCTCTCAGCGGTAGAGCAGGTACTCCTCCCGCACCGCCCGGAAGGCCGCCAGGTCCGCCTGCCACGCCCCCACGGTCTCGTCGACGCCCGCGCCGGCGTCGATCAGTGTCCGTACCCGGGTCGAACCGGTCAGCTTGTCGATCCAGTGGTCCGCCCGCCAGGCGAAGCCGGGCCAGGAGCTCCGGGCCGTGACCAGGAGCCCGATCCCGGTCCGTACCGGGTCGAAGGAGACCCGGTCGTGGACGTGCAGCTGCACCCCGCCCACCGTCCTGCCCTGGAACTTGGAGAACGTCGGCGCGAAGTACGCCTCCCGGAACCGGACCCCGGGCAGGCCCAGCGCGTTCGCCGCCTCCGCCCACCGGCGGTCGATCCCCTCGGCACCGAGGAGTTCGAAGGGGCGGGTGGTGCCCCGCCCCTCGGACAGGTTGGTCCCCTCGAAGAGGCAGGTGCCGGAGTAGACGAGCGCGGTGTCCGGCGTCGGCATGTTCGGGCTCGGTGGCACCCAGGGCAGTCCGGTCGCGTCGAAGAACGCCGAGCGCCGCCACCCCGACATCCGGACCGTCTCCAGGGCGACGGGTGAGGTCAGGAACTCGCCGTTGAACAGCCGGGCCAGTTCGGCCACCGTCATGCCGTGCGCCTGCGCGATCGGCTCGCGTCCGACGAACGTGGCGAACGCCCGGTCCAGGACCGGGCCGAGCGCCGCCCGCCCGGTCACCGGGTTCGGCCGGTCAAGGACCACGAACCGCTTCCCGGCGAGCGCGGCGGCCGCCATGCAGTCGTACAGCGTCCAGATGTAGGTGTAGAAGCGGGCGCCGACGTCCTGGATGTCGAGGACGACCGTGTCCACCCCCGAGGCGGTGAAGACGTCGGCGAGCGGCTGTCCGCTCTTCAGGTACGTGTCGTAGACGGGCAGTCCGGTCGCCGGGTCGTCGTACCGGCCCTCGGAGCCGCCCGCCTGGGCCGTGCCGCGGAAGCCGTGCTCGGGCCCGAAGACGGCGACCAGGTCCACCCGGTCGTCGGCGTGCATCGCGTCCACGATGTGCCGCGCGTCGCGGGTGACGCCGGTCGGATTGGTGACGACCCCGACCCGCTCGCCGGCGAGGAGGGCGTACCCGTCGGCCGCGAGCCGCTCGAATCCGGTCCGTACCCGCGGCCGGTCCGACTCCTCCCCGGCCGCCGAGGCGGTGGGGGCGGTGGCCGCCACCGCCCCCAGCGCGCCTCCGGCGGCCAGCAGACTCCGTCGCGACAGGTTCATGCGGAAACCTCCTCGATGGCCGGCCCCGGCGGGGGCGCGTGACATGGGCACGCACGCTAGCGCTCACGGCGCCCCCGGGGAACGAGGCGTGCGGGACCCGTCCGCTCCGGCTCCTCCGCCACCCCCGCCCGGTCTCTTCCCTCCCGACATACCGACCGGTTAGTCTGCCGGTCGACAGATCAGGGTCGTCATCGCGGAGAGGTGGACCACGCCATGGGTGCGGGTACGAGCGGGAGCACGGGCGCGAGTGTCGTCCAAGGCGCCGGAGTCGTCGTCACGGGAGCGGGCGGAGGCATCGGCGCCGCCCTCGCCCGCCGGTTCGTCGCCGAAGGAGCCCGGGTCGTCGTCAACGACCTCGACCCCGTCCGCACCAAGGCCGTCGCCGAGGAGATCGGCGCCCTCGCCGTCCCCGGGGACGCCTCCACCGTCGTCGACGAGGCCCGCGAGGCCCTCGGCGGCACCGTCGACATCTGGTGCGCCAACGCCGGACTGTCCTCGCCCGGCGACGCCTTCGCCGACGAGGACGTGTGGGCCGCCGCCTGGGACGTCAACGTCATGGCCCATGTCCGCGCCGCCCGCGCCCTCCTCCCGGAGTGGCTGGAGCGCGGCAGCGGCCGGTTCGTCTCCACCGTCTCCGCCGCCGGACTGCTCACCATGATCGGAGCCGCGCCCTACAGCGTCTCCAAGCACGGCGCGTACGCCTTCGCCGAATGGCTCTCCCTCACGTACCGGCACCGCGGCCTCAAGGTGCACGCCATCTGTCCCCAGGGCGTCCGTACGGACATGCTCACCTCCGCCGGAACGGCCGGCGAACTCGTCCTCGCCCCGACCGCCATCGAGCCCGAGGCCGTCGCCGACGCACTGCTCGACGCCGTGGCGGCCGACCGTTTCCTCGTCCTGCCGCACCCCGAGGTCGCCGGCTACTACCGCAACCGGGCCACCGACCCCGAGCGCTGGCTCGGCACGATGAACCACCTTCAGCAGGCCTGGGAGACGGGCGCCCGATAGCCCCCGGACAGGCACCCGTCGGCGCCGCCCCCGGCGGATGGGAAGATCTACCGGCGGGAACACGTTCCCCATGACCGAAAACGATCACCACGGAAGGCGGCGGAGCATGGCCAGGACGACGGACGGGAGCGGTACGCCCGTCCCCCAGAGGCTCCTCGCCGCCGCCACCCGGCTCTTCGCGGAGCAGGGTTACGACCGCACCTCCGTCCAGGAGATCGTCGAGGCCGCCGGGGTCACCAAGGGCGCCCTCTACCACTACTTCGGCTCCAAGGAGGATCTCCTCCAGGAGGTCTACTCCCGCGTCCTGCGGCTCCAGCAGGAGCGCCTCGACGCGTTCGCCGACGCCGACGCGCCCGTCGAGGACCGGCTGCGCGACGCCGCGGCCGACGTCGTCGTGACCACCATCGAGAACCTCGACGACGCCGCCATCTTCTTCCGCTCCATGCACCACCTGAGCCCCGAGAAGAACAAGCAGGTCCGATCCGAGCGGCGCCGCTACCACGAACGGTTCCGCGCCCTGATCGAGGAGGGCCAACAGGCCGGGGTGTTCTCCGCCGCGACCCCCGCCGACCTGGTCGTCGACTACCACTTCGGCTCGGTGCACCACCTCTCCACCTGGTACCGCCCGGACGGCCCGCTCACCCCCGAACAGGTCGCCGGCCACCTCGCCGACCTCCTGCTCCGGGCGCTCCGTCCCTAGGGGCCGTACGGGAGAGGGGCCCACGACCGGTCTCGGTCGTGGGCCCCTCTCCCCGTACGGCTACAGGTACTTCTTCAGCTCCCGCCGCGCCAGCGACCGCTGGTGCACCTCGTCCGGCCCGTCCGCGAGCTTCAGCGTCCGCGCCGCCGCCCACAGCTCGGCCAGCGGGAAGTCCTGCGACACCCCGCCCGCACCGTGGGCCTGCACGGCCTTGTCGATGATGTCGACGACCGCCCGGGGGGTCGCGATCTTGATGGCCTGGATCTCGGCGTGGGCGCCACGGTTGCCGACGGTGTCCATCAGCCAGGCCGTCTTCAGGACGAGGAGCCGCAGCTGCTCGATCGTCACCCGGGCGTCCGCGATCCAGTTCTGTACGACGCCCTGCTGGGCGAGCGTCTTGCCGAAGGCGGTACGGGAGACCGCGCGTCGGCACATGAGCTCGACGGCCCGCTCCGCCATCCCGATGAGCCGCATGCAGTGGTGGATGCGACCGGGGCCGAGCCGCGCCTGTGCGATGGCGAAGCCGCCGCCCTCCTCGCCGATCAGGCTCGCGGCCGGGACCCGGACCCCGTCGAAGACCACCTCGGCGTGCCCGCCGTGGGAGTGGTCCTCGTACCCGTACACCCGCATCGCGCGCCGCACCTCCACACCGGGGGTGTCGCGCGGGACGAGGATCATCGACTGCTGCCGGCGGATGTCGGCGCCGTCGGGGTCGGTCTTGCCCATGACGATGAAGATCCCGCAGTCCGGGTTCATGGCCCCGGAGATGTACCACTTGCGGCCGTCGACGACGTACGAGTCGCCGTCGCGCCGGATCCGCGTCTCGATGTTCGTCGCGTCGGAGGACGCCACCTCAGGCTCGGTCATCGCGAACGCCGAGCGGATCTCGCCCGCGAGGAGCGGCTCCAGCCACTGCTTCTTCTGGGCCTCGTCGCCGAACTGGGCGAGCAGCTCCATGTTCCCGGTGTCGGGGGCCGCGCAGTTGAGGGCGGTGGGGGCCAGGTGCGGGCTGCGGCCGGTGATCTCGGCGAGCGGCGCGTACTGGAGGTTGGTGAGCCCGGCCCCGTACTCGGCGTCCGGAAGGAAGAGGTTCCAGAGGCCCTGCCGCTTGGCCTCGGCCTTCAGCTCCTCCACGACCGCGGGAGTGTCCCAGGGGGAGGCGAGCAGGGCGCGCTGTTCCTCGGCGGTCTCCTCGGCCGGGTACACATGCGCGTCCATGAAGGCGAGGAGCTTCGCGCGGAGCTCCTCGGTGCGCGCGTCGTAGGCGAAGTCCATGGTGGTTCAGCCCTCCTGAAGGGTGGTCAGGCCGTGCTCGATGAAGACGGGGACGAGGTCGCCGATGCGGTCGAAGCCGGCGCCGACGGTCTGCCCGAGGGTCCAGCGGTAGTGGATGCCCTCCAGGATCACGGCGAGCTTGAACCAGGCGAAGGCCGTGTACCAGGCGAGGGCGCTGGTGTCGCGGCCCGAGCGGGTCGCGTAGCGCTCGACGAGTTCGGCGGCGCTCGGGTGCCCGGGGGCCGTGGCGGTCGTGGAGACGGGGGAGTCCGGCAGGTCGAGCGGCGTGCTGTACATGACGAGCAGGCCGAGGTCGGTGAGCGGGTCGCCGAGCGTGGACATCTCCCAGTCGAGGACGGCCCGGATGCGGTCCTCCCCGTCGATGAGCACGTTGTCGAGCCGGTAGTCGCCGTGGATCACCGTGGGCGCCGGAGACACCGGGAGCGATCGCCCGAGAGCGGCGTGCAGCTCGTCGATCCCGGCGAGGTCCCGGCCGCGGGACGCGTCGAGCTGCTTGCCCCAGCGGCGCAGCTGCCGGTCGAGGAAGCCCTCGGGGCGCCCGAAGTCGCCGAGCCCGACGGCGGCCGGGTCCACGGCGTGCAGGTCGACGAGGGTGTCGACCAGGCCGAGGACGGCGGCGCGGGTGCGCTCGGGGCCGAGCGGGGCGAGTTCACCGGCCGAGCGGTACGGGGTGCCCTCGACGAACTCCATGACGTAGAAGGGCGCCCCGAGCACGGAGTCGTCCTCGCACAGCAGCAGCGTCTCCGGGACGGGTACGGCGGTGGTGTGCAGGGCGCTGATGACGCGGTGCTCGCGCCGCATGTCGTGGGCGGTGGCGAGGACGTGGCCGAGCGGCGGCCGGCGGACGACCCAGCGCCCGGTGCCGTCGGTCACGACGTACGTCAGGTTCGACCGGCCGCCCTCGATCAGCCGGGGTTCGAGGGGGCCGGACACCAGGCCGGGGCGCTCGCGGTCGAGGAAGCGGCGCAGCTGCTCGGGGTCGAGGCCTGGCGGCGGGGCGGAACTCATACGTGCGTACCTCCGGATCGGCTTCGGTCGGCGTTCATGATGACCGACCAGTCGGTATGTCGTCCAGAGGGGTGCGGGGAAAGCGCGCGGCCGCGACGCTGTTCGCGGTCTAGCCCCCGGTCGTGTCCCTGAATAGGGTTCACATATGGATGCGAAGCTGATCGTCGACGAAGTCCGGCTCACCCCGATCCTCATCTCCGACCCGCCTCTCCTCAACGTCCAGGGAGTGCACCAGCCCCACACCCCCCGGCTGGTGGTCGAAGTGATCACCCGGGGAGGCGTCAGCGGCCTCGGGGAGACCTACGGCGACGCCGTGTACCTGGACCTCGCCCGGCCCCTGGCCGAAGCACTGCCGGGGCACGTGGTCACGGACGTGAACACCCTCTTCGCCCTGGCCGCGACGACCGATCCGGCCGTCGGTGACGGG
Organism: Streptomyces sp. NPDC016459; assembly: GCF_040632845.1. Classification (NCBI taxonomy): domain Bacteria; kingdom Bacillati; phylum Actinomycetota; class Actinomycetes; order Kitasatosporales; family Streptomycetaceae; genus Streptomyces; species Streptomyces sp. NPDC016459. The sequence goes on along the minus strand of NZ_JBEYCR010000013.1, from coordinate 34,517 downwards.
GAAGCTGTCACGGGCGTCGACGCGGCCGGCCTGCGCGGGGTCCGGACCGCCGACAAGCTCCGCCTCTCCGTCGTCTCCGCCTTCGAGACCGCCTGCCTCGACGCGCTCGGCAAGACCCTCGGTCTCCCCGTCCACGCCCTGCTCGGCGGCAAGGTCCGGGACAGCGTCGAGTACAGCGCCTATCTCTTCTACCGCTGGGCCGAGCACCCGGTCGCGGACGGCCGGGACCGGCCGACGGACGACTGGGGCCCGGCCCTCGACCCCGCCGGAATCGTCGCCCAGGCCCGCCGCTTCGACCGCCTCCACGGCTTCCGGTCCTTCAAGCTCAAGGGCGGGGTCTTCGAACCCGAGCGGGAGATCGCCGCGATCCGGGCGCTGGCCGAGGCGTTCCCCGGCCGCCCGCTCCGGCTCGACCCCAACGGCGCCTGGTCGGTGGAGACCTCGCTGGCCGTGGCGCGCGAACTCAACGGCGTACTGGAGTACCTGGAGGATCCCGCGAGCGGCACCGACGCCATGGCCGAGATCGCCGCCCGCACCGACGTGCCCCTCGCCACCAACATGTGCGTGACCACCTTCGAGGAGGTCCCGGAGGCCTTCGCGAAGGGGGCGGTACGGATCGTCCTCTGCGACCACCACTACTGGGGCGGGCTCCGGCGCACCCGTGAACTCGCCGCGCTCTGCCGGACGTACGGCGTCGGGCTCTCCATGCACTCCAACACCCACCTGGGCATCAGCCTCGCCGCCATGACCCAGGTCGCCGCCACCCTGCCCGAACTGCACCACGCCTGCGACACCCACTACCCGTGGCAGACCGAGGACGTCGTCACCGCCCGCCCCGTCTTCCGGGACGGACGGCTCACCGTCTCCGACGCCCCCGGCCTCGGCGTCGATCTCGACCGCGCCGCACTCGCCACCCTGCACCGCCGCTGGCTCGACGACGACGGCACCCTGAGGAACCGGGACGACAGGGCGGCCATGCACAGGGCGGACCCCGACTGGACCCAGGGGAGCTGGTGACCCAAGGGCCCTACCCGCCCCGGCCGCCCCCGGCTCGCCTACCTGCCCCGGCGCCGGCCGACTGGCACTCTTCCCTTGTCCCGTCGGGCTCTCGACCAGGGGAACTCCTGTGTCTGCCACCGATCCCCATGTGGTCGCGGAAAGCCGGGACCGCGCGCCGGTCCGGGCCCCGCCACCCCGGCGCCGGTCACCAGATCATCGCCGCCCCGAAGACGGCGAGCGCGATCGTGCACCCGGTCGCCAGCACGGCGCCCCGGGACGAGAGGGGGTGCGGCCTCGCCGCGCTCAGGGACCGGATCCGCCCGTGGGAGACGACCAGGAAACCGATCCACACCAGCGCCGACAGTGCGAGCCCCGTCAGTCCCACCGCCGTGATGTCGTCCTGGACGGCCAGTTTGACGGCGAGGACCGCCACCACCGTGCACGACAGGGTCGTTCGCCGCCACGCGAGTCGCGTCCGCTCCGGCTGGAGCCCCGGATCGCGCACGTCCCCCGCCGCGTCCCCCGCGTCACCGGCGTGACTCCCCCCGGCCCCCGCATCGCGGGCCTCCGTCACCGCCCCGCCCAGCCGAAGAGCACGACCACCACCATCGCGAGCGCCACCACCGCCACCGCCAGGCTCAGCACGGCGGGGAACCGGGACCCGGGCAGGTCCTCACCGCGCCGCATGGCCCGCTCGCAGCGCACCCAGTGGTTCACCGCCCGCAACGCGCACAGCACCCCGGCCGCGAGCAGCGTGAGCGCCAGCCCGACCCGTACGCCCCAGCGCAGGTCCGGCAGGAACTGGTCCACGGCGAATCCGCCACCGACCAGGGCGAGCGCGGTCCGGATCCAGGCGAGGAAGGTCCGCTCGTTGGCGAGGGAGAAACGGTAGTCGGGGGTCTCTCCCTCGTCCCGGATGCGCTGCGGGGCGAACCACAGCCGCAGGCTCTGTACGAAGTCGCTCACACGTGCACCCTAGCGGTCGGCCGAGCGGCCCGGCCGGGGCCCGCCGCCCGCCTCCAGCGCCCGCAGCCGCTCGTACGCGGCGAGTCCGTCCGGCACCCAGTCCCAGCTGCCGAGCCGCTCGGCCAGCTCCCCGTCGGTGAGGAAGCCGTGCCAGGCGACCTCCTCCACCTGCGGGTCGACGGGCAGCTCGCAGCGGACCTCGTACACGGCCGACCACCACTTCCCGGCCACGCCCTCGGAGTCGTACAGGAAACGCAGGACCGGTTCGGGGCGGGGCAGCCCGGAGACCCCGAGCTCCTCCTCCGCCTCCCGCAGCGCGGCCTCGTCGTAGGACTCGCCCGCACCGACGACCCCGCCGACGAACATGTCGTACCGGGAGGGGAAGACGAGCTTGGTCGGGGTCCTGCGGTGGACGAAGACCCGGCCCTCGGCGTCCCGGACCCGGACGAAGACGCAGCGGTGGATCAGACCCCGCGCGTACACCTCACCGCGCGGGGCCCGTCCGATCACCCGGTCGTGCTCGTCGACGACATCGAGAATCTCTTCAGCGGCGCTCATGCCGCCATCCAAGCAAACGCGCCCCCGGACCCGGCGCGCCAGGACGTGTCCGACCTGTCCGACCCTCGGCACGGTCGGCAGGAGAAAGCCGGGACGGGGTCGGAACGGCCAAACGGTTGACTCGATACATCCGTGTATCCAAGATGCGGTCCATGTCCTACGACGCTGATGTGATCGTGATCGGGGCCGGCCTCGCCGGGCTCGTCGCCACCGCCGAGCTGGTCGACGCCGGCCGCACCGTGATCCTGCTCGACCAGGAACCCGAACAGTCCCTCGGGGGCCAGGCCCACTGGTCCTTCGGCGGTCTCTTCCTGGTCGACTCGCCCGAGCAGCGCAGGATGCGCGTCAAGGACAGCCACGCCCTCGCCCTCCAGGACTGGTACGGCACCGCCGGCTTCGACCGGACCGAGGACCACTGGCCGAGGAAGTGGGCCGAGGCGTACGTCGACTTCGCCGCGGGCGAGAAGCGTTCCTGGCTCCACGCGCGCGGGGTGCGCTTCTTCCCCGTCGTTGGCTGGGCCGAGCGCGGCGGCTACGACGCCACCGGTCACGGCAACTCCGTACCCCGCTTCCACATCACCTGGGGTACGGGCCCCGGCCTCGTCGCCCCGTTCGAGCGCAAGGTCCGCGAGGGCGTCGCCCGCGGCCTCGTCCAGCTCCGCTTCCGCCACCGGGTCACCGCCCTCGGCCGCACCGCGGGAGCCGTCGACACCGTCACCGGCGAGATCCTGGAACCCTCCACCGCCGCCCGCGGCACCGCCAGCACCCGCACGCCCACCGGCACCTTCGACCTGCGCGCCCAGGCCGTGATCGTGACCTCCGGCGGCATCGGCGGCAACCACGACCTGGTCCGCGCGCAGTGGCCGGAGCGCCTGGGCACCCCGCCCGCCCGGATGCTCTCCGGGGTCCCCGCCCACGTCGACGGACTGATGCTCGGCATCGCCGAGAAGGCGGGCGCCCACCACATCAACCGCGACCGGATGTGGCACTACACCGAGGGCATCGAGAACTGGAACCCCATCTGGGCCCGGCACGGCATCCGCATCCTGCCCGGACCGTCCTCGCTCTGGCTGGACGCCACCGGCAAGCGGCTGCCCGTCCCGCTGTTCCCCGGCTTCGACACCCTCGGCACCCTCGAACACATCATGCGGACCGGCCACGACCACACCTGGTTCGTCCTCGACAAGAGGATCATCGGCAAGGAGTTCGCCCTCTCCGGCTCCGAGCAGAACCCCGACCTCACCGGCAAGTCGATCCGCGACGTCATCGGCCGCGCCCGCGCCGACGTGCCCGGCCCGGTGCAGGCGTTCATGGACAAGGGCGTCGACTTCATCGTCGAGAACGACCTCTCCGCCCTGGTCCGGGGCATGAACGCGCTCACCGACGAGCCGCTGATCGACGAGGCCGCCCTCCGCCGCGAGATCACCGCCCGCGACCGCGAGATCGCCAACCCCTTCACCAAGGACCTCCAGGTCACGGCGATGCGAGGCGCCCGCAAGTACCTGGGCGACAAGCTCATCCGCACGGCGAGCCCGCACCGCATCCTCGACCCCAAGGCGGGCCCGCTGATCGCCGTCCGCCTCAACATCCTCACCCGCAAGTCCCTCGGCGGCCTGGAGACCGACCTCGACTCCCGCGTCCTGACCGCGGGCGGCGAGCCGCTGGAGGGCCTGTACGCGGCGGGCGAGGCGGCGGGCTTCGGCGGCGGAGGAGTGCACGGCTACCGCTCCCTCGAAGGCACCTTTCTCGGCGGCTGCGTCTTCTCGGGCCGCGCGGCGGGCCGTGCGGCGGCGAGAGCGGTGGCCTGAGGAGGCATCGGGCGGGGCGGCTCCGGACCGCCCGCCCCGCCCGTGAGCCCTACAGCACCAGCGAAAGCAGCAGCACGAACACGATCCCCACGACCGAGATGATCGTCTCCATCACCGACCAGGTCTTGATCGTCTGACCGACGGTCATACCGAAGTACTCCTTCACCAGCCAGAACCCGGCGTCGTTCACATGGCTGAAGAAGAGCGAACCCGCACCGATCGCCAGCACGAGCAGCGCCGTCTCGCTCGTCGACATACCCGCCGCGAGCGGAGCGACCAGCCCGGCGGCCGAGATCGTCGCCACGGTCGCGGAACCCGTCGCCAGCCGGATGGCGACCGCGATCAGCCAGGCGAGGAGCAGCGCCGGTATGGACCAGTTCTCGGAGAACTCCAGGATCATCCGACCGACGCCGATGTCGATGAGGGTCTGCTTGAAGCCGCCGCCCGCGCCGACGATCAGCAGCACGCCCGCGATGGGCGCGAGGGACTTCTCGACGGTCGAGGACAGCCGGTCCTTGGTGAAGCCGGCCGCGCGGCCCAGCGTGAACAGGGCCACCATGACGGCGGCGAGCAGCGCGATCAGCGGGGAGCCGATGACGTCGGTGACCTTCTGGACGCCGTTCTCCGGGTCGGCGACCACGATGTCGACGAGCGCCTTCACCAGCATCAGGACGACGGGCAGCAGCACGGTCGCGACGGTGACACCGAAGCCGGGACGCTTCTCCAGGTCCTCGGAGGGCCGGGCCGGGATCATGTGCTCGGGGGCAGGGATGTCCACCCAGCGGGCGGCGTACCGGGAGAACACCGGACCGGCGATGATCACGGTCGGAACGGCGACGACCAGTCCGAGGGCCAGGGTGACGCCCAGGTTCGCGCCGACCGCGTCGATCGCGACGAGCGGGCCGGGGTGCGGCGGGATGAGCCCGTGCATGACGGACAGGCCGGCCAGGGCCGGGATGCCGATCCGCATCAGGGAGTAGTTCCCCCGCTTGGCGACCATGAGGACCACCGGGATCAACAGCACGATGCCGACCTCGAAGAAGAGCGGCAGACCGATCACGGAGGCGATGAGGACCATCGCCCAGGGCATGGCCTTGCCCCCGGCCCTGGCCAGGATCGTGTCGACGATCTGATCGGCGCCTCCCGAGTCGGCGAGGAGCTTGCCGAGGATCGCGCCGAGGGCGATCAGCACGCCCACGCCGGCGACGGTGCTGCCGAGCCCGGCGGTGAACGACTTGATGGTGTCGGCGAGCGGCGCCCCGGCGAACGCGCCGAGCGCGAGCGAGCCGATGGTCAGCGCCAGGAACGCGTGCAGCTTGAACCTGGTGATGAGCAGGACGATGACGGCGATGCCGGCGAGCACGGCGATCCCGAGCTGGGCGTTGCCCGCCGAGGTGATCGGCTCGGCGGCGTCCGCTGCCAGCATCTCGACGTGGAGACTGGGCACGGTGGAGTCCTTCGTACGAGCGGGGGGACGGGGACGGACGAGAGGTCAGCCGGCCAGGCCGCGCAGCGCGGCGACGGCCCGGGCGGCGACGTCCTCGGGGGTGCCGGAGACGTCGACCGCGACACCGGCCTCGTCGTCCTCCAGCGGCTGCAGGGTGGCGAACTGGGAGTCGAGGAGCGCCGTCGGCATGAAGTGGCCCGTGCGGGAGCCCATGCGCCGCTCGACGAGGTCCCGGTCGCCGGTCAGATGGAGGAAGACCACGCCGGGGGCCGCGGCGCGCAGCCGGTCCCGGTACGCCCGCTTCAGCGCGGAGCTGCTCACCACGCCGCCGAGCCCGGCCCGGTCGTGCGCCCAGGCGCCGATGGCGTCGAGCCAGGGCCCCCGGTCGGTGTCGTCCAGGGGGATGCCGGCCGACATCTTGGCCACGTTCGCCGCCGGGTGGAAGTCGTCGCCCTCCGCGTACGGAAGGCCGAGCGCTTCGGCGACCAGCGGGCCGATCGTGGTCTTGCCGGTCCCGGCGACGCCCATCACGACGACGACCGTCCTTGTCCTGGGCTGCGGGGTGGTGCTCATGGGGGTGCCTCGCTGTCTTCTTCGACATCGATCCGTCGTGCTCATGAAACCCATGGAGTACGACGTATTCAAGAGGCTGTGACTAAAAAGTAGTACTTTTAATCCGAGGGGTGATCACCCGGGCGGGCCCGCATAGGCTTGCCACCATGACGACACCGGCCCGGGGACTCCACTCCCACGTCCTCGCCACCCTGGGTCTCGCGATCACCGCGGGGGAGTACCCGCCCGGCACGGTGCTGCGCACCGACGAGGTCGCCCTGCGCTTCGACGTCTCCCGGACCGTGGTCCGCGAGGTCGTCCGCGTCCTGGAGTCCATGCACCTCGTCGAGTCCCGCCGCCGCGTCGGCGTGACCGTCCTCCCCACCGTCAGCTGGAACGTCTACGACCCCCAGGTCATCCGCTGGCGCCTGGCCGGCGCCGACCGCCCCCGTCAGCTCCGCTCCCTCACCGTCCTGCGCTCGGCCGTGGAGCCCGTCGCCGCCGGCCTGGCCGCGGAGAACGCCACCCCGGGCCAGTGCCGCGAGCTCACCGAGCACGCCCTCGGGCTCGTCGCCACCTCGCGCGGCCGACGCCTCGAGGAGTACCTCGTCCACGACATCGCGTTCCACCGGGTCGTGCTCGACGCGTCGGGCAACGAGATGTTCGCCCGCCTCGGCGACGTCGTCGCCGAGGTCCTCACCGGCCGCACCCACCACCACGTGATGTTCGAGGACCCCGACCCGGCGGCCGTCACCCTCCACGTCCAGGTCGCCGAGGCCGTACGGGAGCGGGACGCGGCCCGCGCGGAGGAGCTCACCCGCCAGATCGCGGTCGGCGCCCTCCGGGAACTCGACGTCCTGGCCCCCTGAGGCCCCGGGCGCCCGCCGGACTCCGCACCGGCTCAAGCTCTGAACTAGCTCAAATATGGGCGTTCAGTGACATGCGCCACAGTCAGGTGGCCCCCCTTGCCGTGAGGATGTCCGCTGGCCGTGCCGGGAGACCCCCACGAGGCACGGCCGGGTACCGCACAGCCCCCTCACGAAGGCGAACAACTCCATGAGTGACCGCGTCACCGCGGCCGACCCGCTGTCCGCCGCTCCGGCGAACCCGGCCGCCCCCCACGTCGACGCCGGCGACGCCGGATACCGCAAGGACCTCAAGTCCCGGCACGTCAACATGATCGCCATCGGCGGCGCCATCGGCACCGGCCTCTTCCTGGGCGCCGGCGGCCGGATGTCCCAGGCCGGGCCCTCCCTCTTCATCGCCTACGCCGTCTGCGGCGTCTTCGCCTTCCTCGTGGTGCGGGCCCTCGGCGAGCTGGTGCTCTACCGCCCCTCCTCCGGCGCCTTCGTCTCCTACGCCCGTGAGTTCATGGGCGAGAAGGGCGCCTACACGGCCGGCTGGCTGTACTTCCTGAACTGGTCGACCACCGCCGTCGCCGACATCACCGCGGCCGCCACCTACGCCCACTTCTGGGCGATGTTCAGCGACGTCCCGCAGTGGATCCTCGCCCTGATCGCCCTCGCGGTCGTCCTCGCCGCCAACCTCATCTCCGTGAAGTACTTCGGCGAGATGGAGTTCTGGTTCGCGATCGTCAAGGTCGGCGCCCTCGTCGTCTTCATGCTCATCGGCATCTTCCTCATCGTGACCTCGCACGACATCGGCGGCCACACCCCCGGCCTCGCCACGGTCAGCGACAACGGCGGCATCTTCCCCAGCGGCGTCATGCCGATGCTGCTGCTCATCCAGGGCGTCGTCTTCGCCTACGCCTCCGTCGAACTCTGCGGCGTCGCCGCGGGCGAGACCGAGAACCCCGAGAAGATCATGCCGAAGGCGATCAACTCGATCATGTGGCGCGTCGGCCTCTTCTACGTCGGCTCGGTCATCCTGCTCGCCCTGCTGCTGCCGTACACGGCCTACTCGGGCGACCAGAGCCCCTTCGTCACCGTCTTCGACAAGCTGGGCGTCCCCGGCGCCGCCGGCGTGATGAACCTCGTCGTCCTCACCGCCGCCCTCTCCAGCCTCAACTCGGGCCTCTACTCCACCGGCCGCATCCTGCGCTCCATGTCGCTCGCCGGTTCCGCGCCCAGGTTCACCGGCGTCATGAACAAGGGCGGCGTGCCCTACGGCGGCATCCTGCTCACCGCCGGCTTCGGCGTCCTGGGCGTCGGCCTCAACTACGTCATGCCCGACGACGCCTTCGAGCTGGTCCTGAACTTCGCCTCCATCGGCATCATCGGCACCTGGGCCATGATCATGGTCTGCTCGCTGCTCTTCTGGCGCCGCGCCCAGGAAGGCAGGGTCACCCGCCCCGGCTACAACCTGCCCTGGGCGCCGTACACCCAGATCGTGACCCTGGGCTTCCTCGGCTCCGTCCTCGTCCTCATGTGGATGGACGGCGGCGTCGGCCGCACCACCGTCGCCTGCCTGCCGCTCATCGCGGCGGCCCTCGTCGGCGGCTGGTTCCTGGTCCGCCGCCGGGTCCGTACGACCGCCGCGGCCGGCCGGGGCTGACCCCCCATGCGATACGGCGAGACCCCCGCGGGCACGGCCTGCGGGGGTCTCGCCTCTTGTCAGGAGATAGTGGTACGCAGGAGCCTTGCAAGATCCGGTCGGAGGAAGGGAAGTTCGCGATGCCACAGCACGTCCAGGGGGTCATCGCCCCCGGCAGGGACGAACCGGTACGGGTCGAGACCATCGTCATCCCCGACCCCGGCCCCGGCGAGGCCGTCGTGAAGATCCAGGCCTGCGGCGTCTGCCACACCGATCTCCACTACAAGCAGGGCGCCATCAACGACGAGTTCCCCTTCCTTCTCGGCCACGAGGCCGCCGGAATCGTCGAGTCGGTCGGCGAGGGCGTCACCGACGTGACCCCCGGCGACTTCGTGATCCTCAACTGGCGTGCGGTCTGCGGCACCTGCCGCGCCTGCCTCCGCGGCCGCCCCTGGTACTGCTTCGACACCCACAACGCGAAGCAGCGCATGACCCTCCTCGACGGCACGGAGCTGTCCCCGGCCCTCGGCATCGGCGCCTTCGCCGAGAAGACCCTCGTCGCCGCCGGCCAGTGCACCAGGGTCGACCCCGCCGTCGCCCCCGAGGTCGCGGGCCTCCTCGGCTGCGGCGTGATGGCCGGCATCGGCGCCGCCCTCAACACCGGGAACGTCGGCCGCGGCGACACCGTCGCCGTCATCGGCTGCGGCGGCGTCGGCGACGCGGCGATCGTCGGCTCCCGCCTGGCCGGAGCCGCGAAGGTCATCGCCGTCGACATCGACGACCGGAAGCTGGAGACCGCGAGGACGATGGGCGCGACCCACACCGTCAACTCCCGCTCCACCGACCCCGTCGAGGCGATCCGCGAACTCACCGGCGGCTTCGGCGCCGACGTCGTCATCGAGGCCGTCGGCCGCCCCGAGACGTACCGACAGGCCTTCTACGCCCGCGACCTCGCCGGCACCGTCGTCCTCGTCGGCGTCCCCACCCCCGACATGCAGCTCGAACTCCCTCTCCTCGACGTCTTCGGCCGCGGCGGCGCGCTCAAGTCCTCCTGGTACGGCGACTGCCTGCCCTCCCGCGACTTCCCCATGCTCGTCGACCTGCACCAGCAGGGCCGCATCGACCTCGCCGCCTTCGTCACCGAGACCATCGGCCTCGGCGACGTCGAGAAGGCCTTCGCCCGCATGCACGAGGGCGACGTCCTGCGCTCGGTGGTGGTGCTGTGATGGCCGCCCGCATCGACCACCTCGTCACCTCCGGCACCTTCAGCCTCGACGGCGGCACCTGGGACGTCGACAACAACGTCTGGATCGTCGGCGACGACACCGAGGCCATCGTCATCGACGCCGCCCACGACGCCCCCGCCATCCTCGCCGCGCTCGACGGCCGCGCCCTGCGCGCCATCGTCTGCACCCACGCCCACGACGACCACGTCGACGCGGCCCCGGCGCTCGCGGCCGCCACCGGCGCCCGCATCCTGCTCCACCCCGCCGACCTGCCGCTGTGGAAGCAGACCCACCCCGACCACAGCCCCGACGGCGACCTCGCCGACGGCCAGGTCCTCACCATCGCCGGCACCGACCTCACGGTCCTCCACACCCCGGGCCACGCCCACGGAGCGGTCTCCCTCCACGCCCCCGACCTGGGCACGGTCTTCACGGGCGACACCCTCTTCCAGGGCGGCCCGGGCGCCACCGGCCGGTCCTTCTCCGACTTCCCGACGATCGTCGACTCGATCCGAGAGAAGCTCCTCACCCTGCCGCCGGAGACGGTGGTACGGACCGGCCACGGCGACACCACCACGATCGGCGCCGAGGCCCCGCATCTGGAGGAATGGATCAAGCGAGGCCACTGAGAGCCGACCGGCTCTCGAAGCTCCTCGCCACACCCGTGAACGGGTCGGTGAACTCCAGCGTCCGCGCCAGCAGTTGCAGCGGACGCGAGAAGTCCTCCGGCCCGTCCGCGCGGACCTCCGGATAGATCGGATCGTGCAGGATCGGCAGCCCCAGCGCGTTCATGTGCACCCGCAGCTGATGCGTACGCCCGGTCTCCGGCACCAGCCGGTACCGCCCGAGCCCGTCCCGCCGCTCCACGAGCGCGATCCGGCTCTCGCTGTTCGGCTCGCCCGGCACCTCCCGCGCGGCCATCACCCCGCGCTCCTTCTCGATCCGGCTCCGCACGGTCACCGGCAGCGCGACCGCCGGATCGTACGGCGCCACCGCCTCGTACTCCTTGCGCACGAGCCGGTCCCGGAACAGCGTCTGGTACGCCCCCCGGTCCTCCGGCCGTACGACGCAGAGCACCAGGCCCGCGGTCAGCCGGTCGAGCCGGTGCGCGGGCTGGAGGTGCGGAAGGCCCAGCTCCCGCCGCAGCCGCGCGAGCGCGGTCTCCGTGACGTGCCGGCCCCGGGGCATCGTCGCGAGGAAGTGCGGCTTGTCCGCGACCACGATCCGCTCGTCGCGGTGCACCACCCGGATGGGGAAGGGCACCGGTGTCTCGGCGGGAAAGTCCCGATGGAACCAGACGTAGCGCCCCACGGTGTACGGGTCGTCCCCGCCGACAGGGCCGTCCGTCCCCACGAAACGGCCGCTCAGCAGCATGTCCTCGACCCGGTCGGCACCGATGGCGCCCGAGTACCGGGCGAGCAGATGCTCCCGCACGGTCCCCCAGACCCCCTCGGGATCCTCCGGCAACCGCACCCGCACCGGATCGATCCCCTCCCGCTGGGGGAGGGGCGAGGAGGGGGCCTTGGATCTGCGTCGCACCGGGTCCTACCGCCGTAACGAGAAAGACCCCACATGATGTGGGGTCTTTCGCTGGTGTCCGAGGGGGGACTTGAACCCCCACGCCCGATAAAGGGCACTAGCACCTCAAGCTAGCGCGTCTGCCATTCCGCCACCCGGACAAGGTGTCTGTCTTCCTGGCCGCTGGGCCCTTCCGACGAGGAAAACCATAGCAAACATTCGGGGTGGCCGATCACCACCCCCGGTGGGCCCCTGTCATGTGACAGAAGCACGGCGGCCATGGGCGGCCCTTGGGCGGGAAGGGGGACGCGCGCGAGGATGGGGCGAGCACCGAAGCAATCACGTGGGGCACGTAGTGGGAGGAAGCAGCGTGAGCGAGTCGAACACCGGCCGGAGCGTCACCGCCGAGAACGAGGTCGTGGACCTCTGTCGCGACCTCATCCGTATCGACACCAGCAACTACGGCGACCACTCAGGACCGGGCGAGCGCGCGGCGGCCGAGTACATCGCCGAGAAGCTCGCGGAGGTCGGACTCGAACCGAAGATCATCGAGTCGCACCAGGGGCGGGCCTCCACCGTCGCCCGCATCGAGGGCGAGGACCCGTCGAGGCCGGCCCTCCTCATCCACGGCCACACCGACGTCGTCCCGGCCAACGCCGAGGACTGGACGCACCACCCCTTCTCCGGGGAGGTCGCCGACGGCTGCGTCTGGGGCCGCGGCGCCGTCGACATGAAGGACATGGACGCGATGACCCTCGCGGTCGTACGGGACCGGCTGCGCAGCGGCCGCAAGCCCCCGCGCGACATCGTCCTCGCCTTCCTCGCCGACGAGGAGGCCGGCGGCACCTACGGCGCGCGGCACCTGGTCGACCACCACCGGGACCTCTTCGACGGGGTCACCGAGGCCATCGGCGAGGTCGGCGGCTTCTCCTTCACCGTCAACGAGAACCTGCGCCTCTATCTGGTCGAGACGGCCCAGAAGGGCATGCACTGGATGCGGCTGACCGTCGAGGGCACGGCCGGCCACGGCTCGATGACCAACGACGACAACGCCATCACCGAGCTATGCGAGGCCGTGGGCCGCCTCGGCCGCCACCAGTGGCCGGTGAGGGTCACCAAGACGGTCCGCTCCTTCCTCGACGAGCTCTCGGACGCGCTCGGCACCCCCCTCGACCCCGAGGACATGGACGGCACCCTCGCCAAGCTCGGCGGCATCGCCAAGATGGTGGGCGCCACCCTGCGCAACTCGGCCGCCCCGACCATGCTCGGCGCCGGGTACAAGGTGAACGTGATCCCCGGCCAGGCCACCGCGCACGTCGACGGGCGTTTCCTGCCCGGGTACGAGCAGGAGTTCCTCGCCGACCTCGACCGGATCCTCGGGCCGAAGGTGAAGCGTGAGGACGTGCACGGCGACAAGGCCCTGGAGACCAGCTTCGACGGCGCCCTGGTGGACGCCATGCAGCTGGCCCTGCGCGCCGAGGACCCGATCGCCCGCGCCGTGCCGTACATGCTCTCCGGTGGCACCGACGCCAAGTCCTTCGACGACCTCGGCATCCGCTGCTTCGGCTTCGCCCCGCTCCAGCTGCCGCCGGAGCTGGACTTCGCCGGCATGTTCCACGGTGTGGACGAGCGGGTGCCCGTGGACGGTCTGAAGTTCGGCGCCCGGGTCCTGGACCGATTCATCGACGCCTGCTGAATTCGGCCGTGCGTTCGTGCGTGACCGGAAAGAGTGAATGAATTCAAGGGCTCGTAGCCCCCTCCTTTCCCCCTCGTTACAGGTGTGCGGTCCGCGGCTGGGACCGCGTTTCCCACTAGGAGGAATAATGCTCAAGAAGGTCGTCGCTGCTGCGGCTGCCACTGGCGGTCTCGTTCTCGCGGGTGCGGGCATGGCCGTTGCCGACGCGGGCGCTCAGGGTGCCGCCATCGGTTCCCCCGGCGTGCTCTCGGGCAACGTCGTCCAGGTTCCCGTGCACGTCCCGGTGAACGTGTGCGGCAACACGGTCTCCGTGATCGGCCTGCTGAACCCCGCCTTCGGCAACACCTGCGTCAACGCCTGACGTTGTGTCTCGCCCCGTGAGGGTGTGAGCCTGTCCGGCCCCGGAGTGCGTGCCATGCACTCCGGGGCCGGTGGCCATTTCCGCCCCGGGCGGTCCGCCCGGTGGCACTCTTTGAGAAGCAGAGCAGGCAGGGAACAAGCTATGCGACAGGTCACGCGCAAGGGCCTTATCACCGTTGCGGCCGCAGGAGGCGTTTTCGCCGCCGTCGGCGGCGGTTATGCGCACGCCGATTCCGGTGCGAACGGTACGGCGACGAATTCGCCGGGCGTCGCGTCCGGAAACTCCGTCCAGGTCCCGGTCCACGTACCGGTGAACGCCTGCGGGAACACCGTCAACGTCGTCGGACTGCTGAATCCGGCGATGGGCAACAGGTGCGCCAACATCTCGCAGCCGGCCAAGCCCGGCAAGCCAGGCAAGCCCGGTAAGCCCGGCAGCGGTTCGTCCGCCGACGGGCACACCGGCGGCTCCCCGGGGGTGGGCTCCGGGAACAACGTCCAGGTGCCCGTCCACGTCCCGGTGAACGTGTGCGGGAACAGCGTCTCGGTCGTCGGACTGCTGAACCCGTCGATGGGCAACGAATGCGGCAACGGCATCGAGCCGACGCACCCGGGCCATCCGGGGAACCCCGGCAACCCCGGTAACCCCGGTAACCCCGGCAACCCGGGCCACCCCGGTAACCCCGGTAACCCGGGCCACCCCGGCAACCCCGGTAACCCCGGCAACCCGGGCCACCCCGGTAACCCCGGTAACCCCGGTAACCCCGGCAACCCGGGTAACCCCGGTGACCCCGGAACCCCGGGTACGCCCGGTCTCCCCGGAGACGGCGGCGGCTCCAACACTCCGAGTGAGCACGGAGTCACCCCGCCCCGCGCCGTCGAGGAACTCGCCGAGACCGGATCCGGTCCGCTCGGCGTGATCATCCCCGCCGGTGCCGGTCTGCTGCTCGCCGGCTCGTTGATCTACCGGCGCGCCCGCAGCGCGGCCTGAGCCCGCCGCGTCACGCACCACGCACAAGGGGCCCCGCGCACCGCGGGGCCCCTTCTCGTTGTCCGGTTCTCGCTACCAGGTCGCCCGGACCTGGCGGATGATCCGCCGCTTCAGCCGCACTCTGCGGCTCCCGTCCCGGTGCAGCGTCAGACGGTCCAACTCCCAGTGTCCGTACTCGGCATGGTCGGTCAACAGCCGCGTCGCCTCCTTGCGGGAGACACCGCGCGGCACGTACACGTCGACAAATTCGTATTCCGGCATCGCATCTATTGTGCGGGCACGGCCCCGGTACGGATAGCGTCTGTCCCATGTCTGATGCTGCGCAGCCCACCGCTGCCGAGGTACGTGCCGCCGCCGAGGCGGTCAAAGCCGCACTGGACCGTCACCTCGCGGCGGTCGAACGCCGCACGGGGGACGACGACACGGCCGTCTACGAGGCCTTCAACGCCCTCGCGGCGGCGGCCGAGACGTACGACGAGATCCTCTACGACCGCTACGACGAGGTCACCCCCTTCGAGATCCCCGGAGCGGAAGGCGCCCTGCCGCCGTACTCCGGACCTGACGAACCCCATGCCCTCAGCCTGCTGATCCGCCGCGACTACGCCGTGGCGGAACCGCAACGACTGCTCGCCCAGGCCCGCCGCGTCGCCGAGGTCGACGGTGACACGGACACCCCCGGACCGGCCGCGCGGGCCGGGGTCTCGCCCCTCGCCGCGCTCGGAGTGCTCTTCGGCGAGTACGAACCGGACGAGATCGCCTCCCGGCACAAGGAGTTCGGCCTGGAGGAGGGCGACTCCACCCTCTGGGTCACCGCGGCCGAGGAGCTTCCGGAACCGGGGGAGTGGCTCAACGCCCCCTTCGAGCAAGCCGACCCGGAGCGCATCATCTGCCGCTTCGACGTCAGCGCCGTCTTCGACGAGGAAGAGGACGAGGACGTCGAGGACACCGCTGGAGAAACCGGCGTCCCCCGCTCCTGAGGCGAAGCGAGAGGGCCGGGACACCCCCGTCGGGGGTCCCGGCCCTCTCGCCGTTCGGCCCTGGCGTGGTCCGAACGACAGGCCCTACTCCTCGGGCGTGGCCAGCAGCGCCTCCAGGAGCGGCCGCAGGCGCGTCGTCCGCTCCGGGGCCACCCCCTCGGCGACCGCACGGGGCAGCGCCTGGTCCACGCCGTGCACGACCGACAGATGGCGCTCCGCCCGGCCGAAGGCGGTGTACACCCACGGCCTGCTCAGCCCCCCGGCGGCGTCCCCCGGCAGCACCACGACCACCGCGGGCCAGCGCGTCCCGGCCGCCTGGTGGGCGGTGAGCGCCCAACCGTGCCGCAGCTCCGTCTCCACCCGCTCCTTCGGTACGAGGAGGGCCTCGTCCCCGCACCGCAGCCGCAGCCCCTCGGCGTCGGCCGACAGCACCGTGCCCGTCACCGTCCGCCCCGGCGCCGGCGCGTACGCCACCCGGTCACCGATGTCGTAGCCGCCGAAGCGGCCGGGGCCCGGGTTGAGCCGCTGCTTGAGGGCCACGTTCAGCGCGCGCGTACCGGCCGAACCGCCGTGGCCGACCGTCACGACCTGCGTCTGCTCGGACGGCACCCCGATGGCCCGGGGCACCGAGTCGGCCACCAGCTGGACCGCGCGGTGCACGGCCTCGCCCGCGTCCCGCACCGGGACGATCACGATCTCCTTGCCGGGGGCCTCGACCTGGTTCAGCTCCCCGGCGCCGATGCCCGAGACCAGCTCGCCGAGCGGTCCCGGGTCGGGCCGCCGCGAGACGATCCGCGGGCACACCCGGGCCGCCAGCACGTCGGTGAAGACCTGGCCCGCGCCCGGCGCGCCGAGCACCCCGGGGTCGCCGCTCAGCACCAGCCGGCAGCCGTCGGGCAGGGACTCCACGAGCATCGCGGCGCTCTCCACGTCCAGCTGCGGCGCGTCGAGGATCACGAGGAGGTCCAGGGCGAGGGCGCCCTCCTCGTCGCGGCCGGGGCCCGCCGCCCCGGAGAGCAGCGCGGCTACCGTCACGGCGTCCTTCCCGGCGGTGCCGAGCGCGCGCCGACCGTCGTCCGCGTGGACGGCGACCAGGGTGCGGAGGCCGCGCTCGCGGGCCGCCGCGACGAGTGCCACCGGCTCCGCGCGGGACGCCTCGCCGCCCGTGTGCAGGACGAGACCGTGCGCACCCGCGGCCCGCTCCAGTTCGGAGCCGTCCCACTGCGCGGCCGTCACCGTCCTGACCAGCCGGGCGAGCGCGTCCGCGAGGCTCTCCTCGGCCATCGCGTACCGGTCGAGCCCGAGGAGCACGGGGGAGGCGGGCTCCTCGGCGGCGGTCTCCGTCGGCTCCTCGTCGTCCTCGGACTCCTCCGCCGCCGTCTCCTCCTCCTGGAAGACGAGGACCGCGCCCGCGGCGACCGCCTCCTCGACCGCGGACTCCGGATCGGGCACCCCGTGCCCGGCGAGTGCGGCGCGCACCGCCTGGATCTCCAGGGCCGTGGACCCCTGGAGCGCGGCCCGCTCCAGGACCCACACGGTCAGGGCGACCGTCCGGCGCGGGTCGTCGGGGCCGCAGGTGTCGCCGAGCAGCGCCCGTGCGAAGCCGTCGGCCTGCTCGGGGCGTACCCCGGGCACCGCGAGCAGCTGCCAGGGGTCGTCGCGGAGGGCTGTGGCCGCGCCCTCGCCGAGCGTGGCGGCGACCTGCCCGGCCAGCGTCTCGGGGGCGCCGCCCTTGACCAGTACCTCCCGCACGGCGGCCGTGGTGCCGGGCGCGGGTGCCCGCACCGGTGCGGGCGGCCGGACGGTCACGGCCGGGGCCGCCTCGGGCGCGGGACGCCGGGGAGCGGGCGCGGGGGCCTCGTAGAACGTGCTGCCCGTCGCCGCCCCGCCCTCCACGGCCCGGACGGCCGCGAGCAGGTCGGCGGCCGTGCCGCTCAGCTTGGCGCCGCTCACCGGCGGCCCCTCCTTCTCGGCCTTGCGCGCCTCGATCCTGGCCCGCAACTCCCGCTGCGCGATCAACTCGGCCTGGGCGTCACTCAACTCGACCGCGGCGGCAGCGTCAGCGGAACCAGCAGCCGCAGCCGCACCGGCACCCTCGGCCGCGGTACCAGCCTCAGTAGGACCGGCCACCTCAGCCGCGCCGACAGCCTCAGCAGTACCAGCCGCCTCGGCCTCAGCCGCACCGGCCGCATCTGCCTCGGCCGCGCCGGTCGCGTCGGCCACGTCCGTGCCCGGCTCCTCGGTCGCGTCGGGGCCCGGGGCCGGGGCCTCGGCGGCTCCCTCCTGCAGGTCCTCTGCGGGCTCCACGGCCTCGGGCGCGGTCTCCCCGGAAGGCTCGGTCACAAGGTGCTCCAGTCGTGATCCGGATAGCGGTGCACGGGCGCCGACACATCGTCCAGCGCCCGACAGATCTCGTCAGGAAGACTAAGGGTCTCCACCGACAACGCGGCCGTCAGCTGCCGCGCCGTGCGTGCGCCGACGATCGGCGCGGTCACCCCCGGCCGGTCCCTGACCCAGGCGAGCGCCACGTGCAGCGGGGTCGTGGCGAGGCCTTCGGCCGCCGTCGCGACCGCGTCCACGATCCGGCTCGCCGCATCGTCCAGGTACGGCTCGACGAACGCCGCCATGGTCTCCGACGCGCCCCGCGAGTCGCCGGGGGTCCCGCCGCGGTACTTGCCCGTCAGGACCCCGCGCCCGAGCGGTGAGGAGGGCAGCAGGCCTATCCCGAGGTCCTGCGCGGCGGGCAGCACCTCGCGCTCCACGCCCCGCTGGAGCAGCGAGTACTCCAGCTGCGCCCCCGCGAGCCGGGTCCGGTCCCCGCCCAGCTGCCAGGTGCCGGCCTTGGCGAGCTGCCAGCCGCAGAAGTTCGCCACGCCCGCGTACCGGGCCCGCCCGCTGCGTACCGCGATGTCGAGGGCCTGGAGGGACTCCTCCAGGGGCGTGTGCGGGTCGAAGGCGTGCAGCTGCCACAGGTCGACGTGGTCCGTGCCGAGCCGTTCGAGGGAGGCGTCGAGCGCGGCGAGCAGGTGCCCGCGTGAGCCGTCCGTACGCCGGTCGGGATCCGGCACGCTGCCGGCCTTCGTCGACAGGACGAGGTCCTGCCGGGACACGAGCCGCTCCATGAGACGCCCGAGCAGATACTCCGCCTCGCCCCCGCCGTACACGTCGGCGGTGTCCACGAGCGTGCCGCCCGCGTCCCAGAACATCTTCAACTGCGCGGCTGCGTCGTGCTCGTCGGTGTCCCGGCCCCAGGTGAGGGTGCCGAGTCCGATGCGCGACACACGCAGGCCGGTACGTCCGAGATGCCTCTGCTCCATGGGCGCGAGATTACTGGCCGGGGCGCCCCGCGCAGAGGGGCCTGTGGACAACCACGTCCTGTCGGATGCACCGGCCGCGCGCTAGAGTCCCGCCCACAGGGACGTTACCGATGGGTAAGGGGTGCGTGGACATGCGGCTCGGCATCAACCTCGGCTACTGGGGCGCCGGTATGGACGGCGACAATCTCGCCGTCGCACAGGAGGCGGACCGCCTCGGCTACGACGTCTGCTGGGCCGCCGAGGCCTACGGCTCCGACGCCCCCACGGTCCTCGCCTGGGTCGCGGCGAAGACCGAGCGCATCGACGTCGGCTCCGCGATCATGCAGATCCCGGCCCGACAGCCGGCCATGACGGCGATGACCGCCGCCACCCTCGACTCGCTCACCGGCGGCCGCTTCCGCCTCGGACTCGGCGTCTCCGGACCCCAGGTCTCCGAGGGCTGGTACGGGGTGAAGTTCGACAAGCCGCTCGCCCGGACCCGCGAGTACGTCGAGATCGTCCGCAAGGCCATGTCCCGCGAGCGCCTCACCCACGACGGCGAGCACTGGACCCTGCCGCTCCCCGATGGCCCCGGCAAGCCCCTCAAGCTCACCGTGCACCCGCAGCGCGAGCACATCCCGCTCTACATCGCCGCCATCGGCCCCAGGAACCTGGAGCAGACCGGTGAGATCGCCGACGGCGCCCTGCTGATCTTCCCATCCGCCGCCCACCTGGAGGAGACCGCGCTCCGCCCGCTGCGCGCCGGACGCGAGAAGGCCGGTCTGACGATGGACGGCTT
This sequence comes from Streptomyces sp. NPDC016459, assembly GCF_040632845.1. Lineage (NCBI taxonomy): Bacteria > Bacillati > Actinomycetota > Actinomycetes > Kitasatosporales > Streptomycetaceae > Streptomyces > Streptomyces sp. NPDC016459. Next base: position 14,834 of record NZ_JBEYCR010000013.1, on the reverse strand, counting down.
CGACGTCTGCCCCACCGTTCCGCTCGCCCTCGGCGACGACGTCGAGGCCCTCGCGGACGTGTTCCGGCCGTACACCGCGCTCTACGTCGGCGGCATGGGCAGCCGCAAGCAGAACTTCTACAACCAGCTCGCGCGACGCATGGGATACGAGAAGGAGGCCGCCGAGATCCAGGACAAGTACCTGGCCGGCGACAAGACGGGCGCCGCCGCCGCCGTGCCGCACAGCCTCATCGACCAGACCGCGCTGCTCGGCTCCGTCGAGCGGATCGCCGAGCGGATGACGGCCTACGCGGAGGCCGGGGTCACCACCCTCACCCTCGCCCCGGCCGGCTTCACCCTGGACGAGCGGGTGGCGGCCCTGCGGGCGGGCGTGGAGGCCATGGAGCGTGCGGGCCTCGCCTGACGCGGAGGGAAAGTCCGCGGCCGTGGTGGGGGCTCGGGGGTCTTCCCCGCCACGGCCGTCATCCAGCACAACGGCTTCGCCGGGCCCCCGGTTACGGCCCCGGGCTCACTCTTTCGGCCGAGTCGCACGTCCCTCCTGTTGCTCGCCGCCCCCGACCGCATTTGACTCGTGTCCCCGGGGGCGTACGGAGTGCGGACACGCGCACGGAGGTGGCGGCGATGCTCACGGCCAAAGGTCTGTTCCAGGAAATCATCGACGACGACGAGTCCTTCCGGCTCTTCTGCTCCATCGCGGCGAGTGGTGAGACCCAGGGCGGCTGGGAGAACGCCCGGATCGCGGCCCTCGTCGCGCCCGGCATGAGGGACCTCGCGCCGAAGATCACCCGGCACGGGGCCGACGAGGACAAGCACGGCCGGATCTTCCAGGCGCTGATGAGGAAGCGCGGCCTCGAACCCGTCCCCGTACCGCCCGACACCGACTACACGATGCTGCTCGAACAGCGCGGCATCGGCCTCGCGCACGCCACGCTCCGCCGCGACGAACCCCTGACCGAGCGGGACATCGTCGTCTACCTCGCCCACAGCCGGGTCACCGAGCAGCGGGCCGCCGACCAGATGGACATGCTCGTCACGTACTTCGGGGACCATCCCGAACTCGGCAAGGCCATCCACATGATCGACAACGACGAGGCGAACCACCTCGCCTACTGCCACGAGGAACTGCTGCGCCTCGCGCGCGCGGGCCACGGCCGGCTCATCCAGCGGACCCTGCGCGACTCCGCCCTCGTCGAGATCCAGGTCTACCGCGACGTCAGCCTCGCCGTGATGCGCCACATGGGACGGATCCTGCGTTGGCCCCGGCCCAAGGCCGCCGCCCTCGCCGCCGGCATCCACGGCATGTACGCCTACGAGCGCGCCGCGGGGTGGCACCGGATGGTCGACCTGCGGATGCCCGAGCGGCTCGACGCCCTCGGTGGGCCCGCGACCCCCGCCCCCGCCTTCTGAGCCCGGGTGCGGCCCCGCCGAGCCCCCGGGCGGGGCCTCACATCCAGCCGCGCCGCTTGAACAGCCGGTACAGCATGAAGACGATCCCCGACATCACGGCGATGACGACCGGGTACGAACCCACCCAGCGCAGCTCCGGCATGTGGTCGAAGTTCATGCCGTAGATCCCCGCCACCATCGTGGGGACCGCCGCCATGGCCGCCCACGCCGAGATCTTCCGCATGTCGTCGTTCTGCCGCACGCCCATCTGCGCGAGGTGGGCAGAGAGCACGTCGGACAGAAGCCGGTCGAGCCCCTCCACCTGCTCGTTGGAGCGCAGCAGATGGTCGTTGACGTCCCGGAAGAACGGCTGCGCGCGCTCGTGCACGAACGGCACCGAGCCGGCCGTCAGCCGCGCCAGCGGACCCGCGAGCGGACCGCTGGCGCGCCGGAACTCCAGCACCTGCCGCTTCGCCGTGTAGATCCGCTCCGCGGTGTTCCCCGGATTGCCCCCGGTCGGCGCGAAGACGTCCGCCTCCAGCTCCTCCAGGTCCACCTGGAGCTCACCCGCCACGTCGAGGTAGTGGTCGACGATCGCGTCGCTCACCGCGTACAGCACCGCCGTCGGCCCGTGCTTCAGCAGCTCCGGGTCCGCTTCGAGACGGCGGCGCACCTCGGCGAGCGGCGCGCCCTCGCCGTGCCGGACCGTCACCACGAACGAGTCGCCCACGAACAGCATCAACTCGCCCGAGGACACCCGGTCGCTCTCCGGCTCGTACACGATCGGCTTGAGCACCGCGAAAAGGCTGTCGTCGTAGACCTCCAGCTTGGGCCGCTGGTGCGCCTTCAGGGCGTCCTCCACGGCCAGCGGGTGCAGCGCGAACTCGGAGGTGACGTGGTCGAACTCCGCCTCCGTCGGCTCGTGCAGGCCCACCCAGAGGAAGGCGTCCCCGGCGGTCCGCGCCTGGTCCAGCGCGTCGGAGAGGTCGGCGGGTCCGTCCGTACGGCGCCCGTCGCGGTAGATGGCAGAGTCGACAATCACGCGGCGCATTCTCCCCCCGAACGGCCCCGCCATGCACGCGTGCGGCCGCCCGTCTCCTCCCCACACGGTTCCGGCCCGGCCGTCTAGGCTGGCCGGCATGGCCACGCTGATCCTCGTCCGGCACGGACGCTCCACCGCCAACACCTCCGGCGTCCTCGCCGGGCGCACGCCCGGGATCGCCCTCGACGAGCGGGGGGCCGCGCAGGCCGCGGCGCTCCCCGGGCGCCTCGCGGACGTCCCGCTCGCCGCCGTCGTCTCCAGCCCCCTCCAGCGCTGCCGGGAGACCGTACGGCCCCTCATCGAAGCCCGCCCGGACCTGCCGCTGCACGTCGAGGACCGGATCAACGAATGCGACTACGGCGACTGGTCGGGCCGCAAACTGGCCGAGCTGGGTGACGAACCCCTCATGGAGGTCGTGCAGGCGCACGCCTCCGCGGCGGCCTTCCCCGGCGGCGAGTCCATGCGCGCGATGCAGGCCCGCGCCGTGGACGCCGTCCACGACTGGAACGCCCGGATCGAGGCCGAGTACGGCGAGGACGCCTGCTACCTCATGTGCGCGCACGGCGACATCCTCAAGTCGATCGTGGCGGACGCCCTCGGTCTCCACCTCGACCTCTTCCAGCGCCTCCACGTCGACCCCTGCTCGGTCACCGTCATCCGCTACACGCGCCTGCGTCCCTTCCTCGTCCGCCTCGGCGACACCGGGGACTTCGCCGGTCTCGCGCCCCGTGACCACCCCGACAGCGGCGGGGCGGCCGAGGTCGGGGGCGGTGCGGGCGCACCGTGATCGCTCCGCGCAGTAGGGTGGACGCGCCGTTGTAGTACGACTGTCGAGACGCAAGGGAGCCGGGAAACGTGTCCCGTCAGGTGTTCCTCTACGACCCACCGGAGCGTTTCGTGGCCGGTACGGTCGGGCTGCCTGGCCGCCGTACGTTCTTCCTCCAGGCGTCCGCCGGCGGCCGTGTCACCAGCGTCGCCCTGGAGAAGACCCAGGTCGCCGCCCTCGCCGAGCGCATGGACGAACTCCTCGACGAGGTCGTGCGCCGCACCGGGGGCAACGCGCCCGTCCCCGCCGTCGCCCCCGCCGAGGTCGCCGACGCCGCCCCCCTCGACGTACCCGTCGAGGAGGAGTTCCGCGTCGGCACCATGGCGCTCGCCTGGGACGGCGAGGAGCAGCGCATGATCGTCGAGGCGCAGGCGCTCGTCGAGCTCGACGTGGACTCCGAGGAGGACCTGGCCGAGGCGGAGGAGCGGCTCCTCCAGGACGAGGAGAACGGCCCGCCGATGCTCCGGGTCCGCCTCAGCGGCGCACAGGCACGGGCCTTCGCCAAGAGGGCCCTGGACGTCGTGAACGCGGGCCGGCCGCCGTGCCCGCTGTGCAGCCTGCCGCTCGACCCCGAGGGGCACGTCTGCCCCCGCCAGAACGGATACCGTCGCGGAGCATGAGCAGCAGCCCCTCGACGCCGCCGGACGCCGAGCTGCTCACCCATGGTGAGCTGACCGTCCGGGGCCAGGTCCGCGAGGCCTCCAACGCCGTCCTGTACTGCTCCGTCGCCCACGGTGGCCGGGAGGCGGCCTGTGTCTACAAGCCGGTCGCGGGGGAGCGGCCGCTGTGGGACTTCCCCGACGGCACCCTCGCCCAGCGCGAGGTCGCCGCGTACGAGATCTCCGAGGCCACCGGCTGGGGCCTCGTCCCGCCGACGGTGCTCCGCGACGGGCCGTACGGCGAAGGCATGGTCCAGCTGTGGATCGAGGCCGACCCGGAGGCGCGCCTGCTGGCCCTCACCGAGGACGAGGAGGCAGGCGCGGGCTGGAAGGCCGTGGGGCCCGCCCAGCTCGACGAGGAACGCACCGCGCTCCTCGTCCACGCAGACACCCCCGAGCTGCGCCGGCTCGCGGTCCTGGACGCCGTCATCAACAACGGCGACCGCAAGGGCGGCCATCTGCTGCCGTCACCCGACGGACGCCTCTACGGCATCGACCACGGGGTCACCTTCCACGTCGACGACAAGCTGCGCACCCTGCTGTGGGGCTGGGCCGGCGAGGAACTGCCCGCCGAGGCGGCCGAGGTCCTCGACGCGCTCGACCGCTCCCTGGCACCCGGAGAACCCCTCGCCGCCCGTCTGGCGCAACTGCTCACCGGCGCCGAGGTCGCGGCGGTACGCGCCCGCGTGGTGGCGCTCCGAGCGACCGGACGGCACCCGGTGCCCTCGGGGGAGTGGCCCGCCATCCCCTGGCCCCCGGTCTGAGCGAGGCGAAAGGTTTCGGCCACGGCCGCCGACGGGAGCGCGCACCCCTGGGGCGTATGCACGCACGTCCTTGACCCGCAAGAGCGCCTAATCGGTCAAGATCTCGGATCCGGTTCGTATCCGGAACACCTGTCCGGTTACGCTCGGGTCATGCATGCCTGGCCCGCTTCTGAGGTCCCCGCCCTTCCCGGCAAGGGCCGCGACCTCCGGATCCACGACACCGCGACCGGCGGACGAGTCACCCTCGCCCCCGGCCCCGTCGCCCGTATCTACGTGTGCGGCATCACGCCGTACGACGCGACCCACATGGGTCACGCGGCGACCTACAACGCGTTCGACCTCGTTCAGCGCGTGTGGCTCGACACCAAGCGGCAGGTGCACTACGTCCAGAACGTCACGGACGTGGACGACCCGCTCCTGGAGCGCGCGATCCGCGACGGCATCGACTGGGTCGGCCTCGCCGAGCGCGAGACCGCCCTCTTCCGCGAGGACATGACCGCCCTGCGGATGCTGCCCCCGCAGCACTACATCGGCGCCGTCGAAGCCATACCCGGCATCGTCCCGCTCGTCGAGCGCCTCCGGGACTCCGGCGCCGCCTACGAGCTCGAGGGCGACGTCTACTTCTCCGTCGACGCCGACCCCCACTTCGGGCAGGTCTCGAACTACACCACCGAGCTGATGCGCCACCTCTCCGCCGAGCGCGGCGGCGACCCCGAGCGCCCCGGCAAGAAGAACCCGCTCGACCCCATGCTCTGGATGGCCGCCCGCGAGGGCGAGCCAAGCTGGGACGGCGGCAGCCTCGGCGCCGGCCGGCCCGGCTGGCACATCGAGTGCGTCGCCATCGCCCTCGACCACCTCGGCATGGGCTTCGACGTGCAGGGCGGCGGCTCCGACCTGATCTTCCCGCACCACGAGATGGGCGCCTCCCACGCCCAGACCCTCACCGGCGAGTTCCCCATGGCCAAGGCGTACGTCCACGCCGGCATGGTCGGTCTCGACGGCGAGAAGATGTCCAAGTCCCGGGGCAACCTGGTCTTCGTCTCCGCACTCCGCCGGGACGGCGTCGACCCCGCCGCCATCCGGCTCGCGCTGCTCTCGCACCGCTACCGCGACGACTGGGAGTGGACCGACCAGGTCCTCCAGGACGCCGTCGAGCGCCTCGGCCGCTGGCGCGCCGCGGTGTCCCGCCCGGACGGCCCGTCCGCCGACGCGCTCGTCGAGGAGCTCCGCGAGGCCCTCTCCGACGATCTCGACACCCCCACCGCGCTCGCCGCGGTCGACCGCTGGGCCGCGCGCCAGACGGCCGGGGGCGGCACCGACGACTCCGCTCCCGGGCTCGTCTCCCGTGCCGTCGACGCCCTCCTGGGCGTCGCTCTGTAGCGGGATCCCGCGCCCGACCGGGCTCGTGCGCGAACGCCCCCCGGACTCCTCGCGAGGTCGGGGGGCGGTTCGTCTTCCTAAGGGGCGGGCCGGACAGCTGTACGGGAGGGGCGGCCGCGCCGCCCCTCCCGTACAGGTCACTTCTCCGCGTCGCCGCTCGCGCCCTCGGTGGGCGGCTCGGGCCCCTCGGGCCCGCCGCGTCCGTCCCGTCCGTCGGCCTCGGGCGAGGCGCTCCCGCCCTGCTCCGAGCCCGCAGCGTCCGAGCCCGAGGCGTCCGAGCCCGCAGCCCCCGAGCCCGCAGCCTCCGAGCCTGCCGCTTCCGGACCCGCAGCTTCCGGACCCGCAGCTTCCGGCGCCGGAGGCGTCTCCGCGCCCGGGACCGCCTCCGGGCCCGGCTGCTCCGGCTTCGGGGGCTTCGTGCGGCCGCCGCCCGCGGCGTCCCGCAGGAACGGGGAGTCGCCGCCCTCCGTCGCAAGCCCGGGACCGGGCCCGCTGCCGGGCTCACGACGCCGCAGATACCGCTCGAACTCGCGGGCGATCGCATCACCCGAGGCCTCCGGCAGCTCCGCCGTGTCCCGGGCCTCCTCCAACGTCTGTACGTACTCGGCGACCTCGCTGTCCTCGGCGGCCAGCTGGTCCACGCCGACCTGCCAGGCCCGCGCGTCCTCGGGCAGCTCGCCCAGCGGGATGCGCAGACCGATCAGGTCCTCCAGCCGGTTGAGGAGCGCGAGCGTCGCCTTCGGGTTCGGCGGCTGCGACACGTAGTGCGGCACCGCCGCCCACAGGCTCACCGCCGGCACGCCCGCGTGGGTGCACGCCTCCTGGAGGATCCCCACGATGCCCGTCGGGCCCTCGTAGCGGGTCTCCTCCAGGTCCATCGTGCGCGCCAGGTCCGGGTCGGAGGTCACTCCGCTGACGGGGACCGGCCGCGTGTGCGGGGTGTCCCCGAGCAGGGCGCCCAGGATCACGACCATCTCGACGCCCAACTCGTGGGCGAAGGCGAGCAGCTCGTTGCAGAAGGAGCGCCAGCGCATCGACGGCTCGATCCCGCGCACCAGGACCAGGTCACGGGGCTTGTCGCCGCCGACCCTGACCACGGAGAGCCGGGTCGTGGGCCAGGTGATCTTCCGTACGCCGTTCTCCAGGAAGACCGTGGGCCGGTTGACCTGGAAGTCGTAGTAGTCCTCGGCGTCGAGCGCCGCGAACACCTCGCCCTTCCACTCCCGGTCCAGGTGGGCGACCGCGGTGGAGGCGGCGTCGCCGGCGTCGTTCCAGCCCTCGAACGCGGCCACCATGACCGGGTCGATCAGCTCGGGTACCCCCTCGAGCTCGATCACCCAGCGCCTCCTTTTCGAAGTTCCTGTCGTACGGACCAACCTTAAGGCTTCTCCGAGGTCCGCCCGCAGCCCCCGGACGTCCCCGAAAACCCGTGCGGCCTTGATCGACTACCCAGGAACGCACCCCCGCACACGGCGGTCCCGCTCCTCCCGAGCACGCGTCAGGGGCGGCCCCCCCGACGGGGAACCGCCCCTGCGCGCCACCGCGTTACTTCCGCAGCATCGCCTCGACGCCGTCGCGGATCTCGTCCGTGGCCAGGCCGCGGATGGTCAGGGTCGTACGGCGGCGCAGCACGTCGTCCGCCGTCTCGGCCCACTCGTGGTCACGGGCGTAGGCGACCTGCGCCCAGATCTCCGGCGCGTCCGGGTGGATGCGGCGGGCCAGGTCCGGGTTCTCGTTCGCCATGCGCGCGATGTCGAAGGACAGCGAGCCGTAGTGCGTCGCCAGGTGCTTCGCGGTGTCGGCTGCCATCCGGGGGCCGGGCGCCGGACCGTCGACGAGCAGCCGGTGCGCGACCGCGTTCGGGTTGGCTATGCCGGGCAGCGGCAGCCGCTTCGGCAGCGTCGACACCGACTCGTAGTCCTCGCCGAGCGGATGCCCGGGAAGCTGCTCCAGCTTCCTCATCACCGTGCGGCCGATGTGGCGGAAGGTCGTCCACTTGCCGCCGGCCACCGACAGCATGCCGCCGCGGCCCTCGGTGACGACCGTCTCGCGCTTGGCCTTGGAAGTGTCCCCGGGACCGCCCGGGAGCACCCGCAGACCGGCGAAGGCGTAGGTGATCAGGTCCCGCGACAACTGCTGGTCGCGGATGGAGAAGGCGGCCTCGTCCAGGATCTGGGCGGTGTCCTTCTCGGTGACCTCCACCTGGCCGGGATCGCCCTCGTACTCCTCGTCGGTGGTGCCGAGCAGCAGCATGTCCTCCCAGGGGAGGGCGAAGGTGATGCGGTACTTGTCGATCGGGGTGGCCAGGGCGGCCTTCCACGGCGAGGTCCGCTTGAGGACGAGGTGCGCGCCCTTGGAGAGGCGGATGGAGGGGGCCGCGTTCGGGTCCTCCATCTTCCGCAGGTGGTCGACCCAGGGGCCGGTCGCGTTGAGCACGAGACGGGCGGTGACGCCGAACTCGTCGCCGCTGGTGCGGTCCTTGAGCTCGGCGCCGGTGACCCGGCCCCGGGTGAAGCGCAGTCCGGTGACCTCGGCGTGGTTGAGGACGGTGGCACCGGCGTCGACCGCCGCGCGGACCGTCATCAGGGCCATGCGGGCGTCGTTCATCTGGTCGTCGCCGTAGACGGCGACGGCCTTCAGGTTGTCCGTGCGCAGCTCCGGCACGTCCTGCGCCGCCTTGGCGGGGGAGAGCAGGTGTCCGACGCCGTCACCGAACGCCGAGAGGGCGCTGTACGCGAAGACGCCGGCGCCGAGCTTGGCCGCGCCGTGCGGGCCGCCCTTGTAGACGGGCAGGTAGAAGGTGAGGGGGTTGGCGAGGTGCGGTGCCACCTGACGGGAGACCGCACGCCGCTCGAAGTGGTTCTCCGCCACCAGCTTCACCGCGCCGGTCTGCAGGTAGCGCAGACCGCCGTGGAGCAGCTTCGAGGAGGCGGAGGAGGTGGCGCCGGCGAAGTCGCCGGCGTCCACCAGGGCCACCCGCAGACCCGACTGTGCGGCGTGCCAGGCGGTGGAGATGCCCAGGATGCCGCCGCCGATCACCAGGAGGTCGTAGGTCGCCTTGGAAAGCCGGTCCCGGGTCTCGGCGCGGCTCGGGAGGGAGCCGGATGCCGGGTGCGTCCCCAGGGCGGGGACGCTTCGCAGGGTGGTCATGTCGATCGACTCCTCGTCAGTTCTCTTCGTCGAGCCAGCCCATGGAGCGTTCGACGGCCTTCAGCCAGCTCTTGTACTCGCTGTCACGTCGGTCGGCGTCCATGCGGGGGGTCCATTCCGCCGCCCGGCGCCAGTTGGCGCGCAGTGCGTCGGTGTCCGGCCAGAAGCCGACGGCGAGGCCGGCGGCGTAGGCCGCGCCGAGGCAGGTGGTCTCGGCGACCATCGGACGCACGACGGGCGCGTCCAGGAAGTCCGAGAGGGTCTGCATCAGCAGGTTGTTGGAGGTCATGCCGCCGTCGACCTTGAGCGCGGTCAGCTCGACGCCGGAGTCCTTCGTCATGGCGTCGGTGATCTCGCGGGTCTGCCAGGCGGTGGCTTCGAGGACGGCGCGGGCGATGTGCGCCTTGGTCACGTACCGGGTGAGGCCGGCGATCACGCCCCGGGCGTCGGAGCGCCAGTAGGGGGCGAACAGACCGGAGAAGGCCGGTACGAAGTAGGCGCCTCCGTTGTCCTCGACCGAGGACGCGAGGGTCTCGATCTCGGCGGCGGACTTGATGAGGCCCATCTGGTCGCGCATCCACTGCACCAGCGAACCGGTGACGGCGATCGAGCCCTCCAGGGCGTAGACCGGCTTCTCGTCGCCGATCTGGTAGCCGACCGTCGTCAGCAGGCCGCTGTAGGAGTTGATGATCTTGTCGCCGGTGTTCATCAGCATGAAGGTGCCGGTGCCGTACGTCGACTTCGCCTCGCCCTCGGCGAAACAGGTCTGTCCGAAGAGGGCGGCCTGCTGGTCACCGAGTGCCGAGGCGACCGGGACGCCGGCGAGGACGCCGTCCTTGACGTGGCCGTAGACCTCTGCGGAGGAGCGGATCTCGGGGAGGACGTTGAGGGGGACCCCCATCGACTCCGCGATCTTCTCGTCCCAGGCCAGCGTGTGCAGGTTCATCAGCATGGTGCGCGAGGCGTTGGTGACGTCGGTGACGTGCACGCCGCCGTCGGCGCCGCCGGTCAGGTTCCAGATGACCCACGAGTCCATGGTGCCGAAGAGGATGTCGCCGGCCTCGGCGCGTTCGCGCAGGCCCTCGACGTTGTCGAGCATCCAGCGGATCTTCGGGCCGGCGAAGTAGCTGGCCAGCGGCAGGCCGGTCTCGCGGCGGAAGCGGTCCTGGCCGACGTTGCGGCCGAGCTCCTTGCAGAGCGCGTCGGTGCGGGTGTCCTGCCAGACGAGGGCGTTGTGGACGGGCTCACCGGTGTTCCTGTCCCAGAGCAGGGTCGTCTCGCGCTGGTTGGTGATGCCGATGGCCTTGACGTCGGTGGCGGCGATGCCGCCCTTCGCCAGGGCGCCGGCGACGACCTCCTGGACGTTGGTCCAGATCTCCGCGGCGTCGTGCTCGACCCAGCCCGGCTTCGGGAAGATCTGCTCGTGCTCCTTCTGGTCGACCGAGACGATCCGGCCGTCCCTGTCGAAGACGATGCAGCGGGAGGAGGTGGTGCCCTGGTCGATGGCCGCGATGAACGGGCCGGAGGTGTGTGCGTCGGTCACGGTGTGCTCCAAGGGTGGTCTGGGAGAAGGACGGCTCAGGCGAACGCGATGGTGTAGATACCCGCGGCGAGGGCGCCACCGATCAGCGGTCCCGCGACCGGGATCCAGGCGTAGCCCCAGTCGGAGCCGCCCTTGTTCGGCAGCGGCAGCAGGGCGTGCACGATGCGCGGGCCGAGGTCACGGGCCGGGTTGATCGCGTAGCCGGTCGGGCCGCCGAGCGAGAGGCCGATGGAGACCACGACGAACGCGGTGATCAGGGCGCCTATGACGCCGAGGCCCTTGCCGCTGTCGTTGAGGCCCTGGGTGAGCACGGCCAGGACGAGCACGACGGTGCCGATGATCTCGGTGGCGAGGTTCTGCCAGGTGTTCCGGATCTCGGGGCCGGTGGAGAAGACGCCGAGTACGGGGCCGGGGCCCTCGATCGGCTCCTTCGCGGCGGCCTCCGGGTCGCTGAGGTGGGCCAGGAACTGGCCGTAGTAGGCCACCCAGACCAGTGCCGCACCGATCATCGCGCCGAGCATCTGGCCGGCGAAGTAGACGGGGACGTCGCCCCACTCTCCGTCCTTGATCGCGATTCCGACCGTGACGGCGGGGTTCAGATGGGCGCCCGAGAGGGAAGCCGTCATGTAGACGGCCGTCATGACGGCGAAGCCCCACCCGAAGGTGATCGCGAGCCAGCCCGCGTTGCGGGCCTTGGAGCCCTTGAGCGTGACGGCGGCACACACACCGCCGCCGAGCAGAATGAGAACGGCGGTACCGATGGTCTCGCCGAGGAAGATGTCGGAGCTGGACACCCGCGACTCCTTTGTCCTTCGTCCAGGGGAAGGCGAACCCCGGGTCCCTCCGGTGGTCCGCGCCCTCGTGTGAGGGCGTTACCGGCCCTTGGCGCTGCCACACTCTAACGCGTATTGCCGTTAAGTGTTCGGCATTGCCGACCGGTGAACGGAAGTTTTGCCCTCGGGTTAACAGCGCGTCAAGAGCCCGGGATGCGAAAAACCCGCCGATAACGGGATCGTTACCAGCGGGTTCGTGTCGGGTCCGGGTCGTACGGGGGACGCTCAGAAGCGCCGCGCCCCCAGATCCCGGGACACCGCACGGGCGCAGTCCCGGACGGCCGCCACCAGCTCCGGGCGCAGCTCCCCGGCGGGGCAGAGCCGCTCCACGGCGCCCGTGACCGCGACCGCGCCCACCGGCATCCGGCGCCGGTCGTGGATCGGCGCCGCCACCGAGGCCACACCCTCCCAGGTCTCCTCCACGTCCGCCGCCCAGCCCTGGGCCCGCGTCAGGTCGAGGAGTGACTCGAACGCGACGGGCTCCGTGGTCGTACGCTGGGTGAACCCCTCCCGCTCGACCTCCAGCACCTCGCTGTGCGCCACCGGGTCGTACGCCGATAGGACCTTGCCCAGCGCCGTGGAGTGCAGCGGCTGCATGGCCCCCACCTCCAGGACCTGACGGCTGTCGTCCGGCCGGAAGACGTGGTGGACGATCAGCACGCCCCGCTGGTGCAGCACCCCGAGGTGCACGCTCTCGCCGCTGGACCGTGCCAGGTCGTCCGTCCAGACCAGGGCCCGCGCCCGCAGCTCGTGCACGTCCAGATAGCTGTTGCCGAGTCGCAGCAGCTCCGCGCCCAGCTGGTAGCGGCCCGAGGCCGCGTCCTGCTCCACGAAGCCCTCCGCCTGGAGGGTGCGGAGGATGCCGTGGGCCGTACCCTTGGCGAGCCCGAGCGAGGACGCGATGTCCGACAGGCCGAGTCGGCGCTCGCCGCCCGCGAGCAGTCGCAGCATGGCCGCCGCCCGTTCAAGCGACTGGATGTTCTTCGCCATCGCCCGGCCTTCTCCCTCTCACGTTGTTCGACAATGCTGAACACTATCGGTCGATGCCGACCTCGCGTCACCCATGACAGTGTCGGACAAGAGGCGGCAGGACCGGGAGTCCCCGCACACAGGATGCCGTCCGGCCCGTGGGACGCCTTGTCCACCCCGGCCCGAGCGCGGTTACGCTGGCCCCGTGCACCCTCCACCGAGCGTGCAAAGCCGACAGCCGTCGCATCCCAGGGAGTTCATCCATGGCCTCGTTGCCGACCCCTTCCGCAGACAGCCGGAACCGCGCCGCAGCACTCCGCGAGGCACTCGCGAGCCGAGTGGTCGTCGCCGACGGCGCCATGGGCACCATGCTCCAGGCACAGGACCCGACCCTCGAGGACTTCGAGAACCTCGAAGGCTGCAACGAGATCCTGAACATCACCCGGCCCGACATCGTCCGTTCGGTCCACCAGGAGTACTTCTCCGCCGGCGTCGACTGCGTCGAGACCAACACCTTCGGCGCCAACCACGCGGCCCTGGGGGAGTACGACATCCCCGAGCGCGTCCACGAGCTCTCCGAGGCAGGCGCCCGGATCGCCCGCGAGGTCGCCGACGAGTTCACCGCCGCCACCGGCCGCCAGCGCTGGGTCCTCGGCTCCATCGGCCCCGGAACCAAGCTCCCCACCCTCGGCCACGCCCCCTACACCCTGCTGCGCGACGCCTACCAGCAGAACGCCGAGGGCCTCCTCGCCGGCGGAGCCGACGCGCTGCTCGTCGAGACCACCCAGGACCTGCTCCAGACCAAGTCCTCCGTCATCGGCGCCCGCCGCGCCCTCGACGCCCTAGGCGCCGACGTGCCGCTCATCGTCTCCGTCACCGTCGAGACCACCGGCACCATGCTGCTCGGCTCCGAGATCGGGGCCGCGCTCACCGCGCTCGAACCCCTCGGCATCGACATGATCGGCCTGAACTGCGCCACCGGCCCCGCCGAGATGAGCGAGCACCTCCGCTACCTCGCCCGCCACTCGCGCATCCCGCTCTCCTGCATGCCCAACGCCGGCCTGCCGGTCCTCACCTCCGACGGCGCCCACTACCCGCTCAGCCCCGCCGAGCTCGCCGACGCCCAGGAGACCTTCGTCCGGGAGTACGGCCTCTCCCTGATCGGCGGCTGCTGCGGTACGACCCCGGAGCACCTGCGACAGGTCGTCGAGCGGGTCCAGGGCCTCACCCCCGGCGCCCGCGACCCCCGCCCCGAGCCCGGCGCCGCCTCGCTCTACCAGACCGTGCCGTTCCGCCAGGACACGGCGTACATGGCGATCGGCGAGCGCACCAACGCCAACGGTTCGAAGAAGTTCCGCGAGGCGATGCTCGAAGCCCGCTGGGACGACTGCGTCGAGATGGCACGCGACCAGATCCGCGAGGGCGCGCACATGCTCGACCTGTGCGTGGACTACGTCGGTCGTGACGGCGTCGCCGACATGGCGGAGCTGGCCGGCCGCTTCGCCACCGCCTCCACCCTGCCCATCGTGCTCGACTCCACCGAGGTGGAGGTCCTGCGGGCCGGTCTGGAGAAGCTCGGCGGCCGGGCCGTGATCAACTCGGTGAACTACGAGGACGGCGACGGCCCCGAGTCCCGCTTCGCCAAGGTCACCCGGCTGGCCCAGGAGCACGGCGCCGCGCTGATCGCCCTCACCATCGACGAGGAGGGTCAGGCCCGTACGCCCGAGCACAAGGTCGCCATCGCCGAGAGGCTCATCGACGACCTGACCGGCAACTGGGGCATCCACGAGTCCGACATCCTCATCGACACCCTGACCTTCACCATCTGCACCGGCCAGGAGGAATCCCGCAAGGACGGCATCGCCACGATCGAGGCGATCCGCGAGCTGAAGCGGCGCCACCCGGACGTGCAGACCACGCTCGGCCTGTCCAACATCTCCTTCGGTCTGAACCCGGCCGCCCGCATCCTCCTCAACTCGGTCTTCCTCGACGAGTGCGTGAAGGCCGGCCTGGACTCGGCGATCGTCCACGCGAGCAAGATCCTGCCGATCGCCCGCTTCGACGACGAGCAGGTCACCACCGCCCTCGACCTGATCTACGACCGCCGCGCCGAGGGCTACGACCCGCTGCAGAAGCTGATGGCCCTCTTCGAGGGCGTCAACACCAAGTCGATGAAGGCCGGCAAGACCGAGGAGCTGCTCGCGCTGCCGCTGGAGGAGCGGCTGAAGCGCCGGATCGTCGACGGCGAGAAGAACGGCCTGGAGGCGGACCTCGACGAGGCC
>NZ_JBEYCR010000012.1:0-161861 GCF_040632845.1 Streptomyces sp. NPDC016459 | reverse complement strand
ACGCCGTACGGCCCCGCTCTCTGCATGTCGAGGCGGGGCCGTAGGATCTCCGCAGTTCAGGGGCGGGATGCTTTGCACACATTGACGGAGGTCACAGTGAGCATCCGGGGAGAATACCGACACCCGCGCACCGCATACATGTACGATACTCTGCATGAAGATCCAGCCCATGCCCTATGACCACCCGGACGCGGTCAAACTCAACGACGCGGTCCAGGCGGAGTACGCCGTCCGCTACGACGACGAGGGCGATGTCACACCGCTGGACGCCGGGATGTTCGACCCTCCGCGCGGCCTCTACCTCCTCGCGTACGCCCCCGAGGGCCATCCCGTCGCCACCGGCGGCTGGCGCACCCAGGACAAGAACGACGAGGGCTACGAGGACGGCGACGCCGAACTCAAGCGCATGTACGTGATCCCCGAAGCCCGCGGCCTCGGCCTCGCCCGCCGCATCCTGGCCGCCCTGGAATCCGACGCCCGCGCGGCCGGCCGCACCCGCATGGTCCTCGAGACGGGCACGGCCCAGCCGGAGGCGATAGCCCTCTACACATCCAGCGGCTACGAGCCCTGCGCCAAGTTCGGCCACTACCGCGACTACCCCAGCAGCCGCTGCTACGCGAAGCCGCTGGTCTGACGGGAAAGCGAGAATCCCGCCCGATCTTGCGATCGGACGGGATTCCCGGTGTCTGTGGACCTGTGGGGATTTGAACCCCAGACCCCCTCGATGCGAACGAGGTGCGCTACCAGACTGCGCCACAGGCCCTTGCGACGTGTGAAACATTAGCATCCCGATCGACGAGAACAAAAATCGCTTTCGCCGCAGGTCAGCCGGGGGCCGTCGGGCCCCCGGCCGGTCACTCGTTCGCCGCTCGGGGGCGGTCGTCGTCCGCGTACTGGTCGAAGAGCGGGGTGCGGCCGTGGTCGCGGGAGCGGCGGGGGGCCGTGGGGCGCTGGCGGGGAGCCGGGGGCGGGGTGGGGGTCGGGTCGGCCGCCGTGGAGGATCGGGCCGCGCTCCAGGTCTCCGGGTCCGTGATGTCGATGCCGCTCGTGGCGCGCGGGGCGACCGGGGCGGTGACGTACGTGGGGAGCGGGACCGGAACCGGGTCCCAGCTGTCACCGCGGGCCGGGCCGCGGTCGCGCTGCTGGTCGACCCACTCCGCGTGGTCGGTCTGCTCGACCAGGGCGCGCCGGTCCGCCTCCTGCGGGGAGGGGGCCTCGGAGGCGCCGGGTGCCGGTTCGGGCGTGGGGGCCGGGCGCCTGCTCTCGCGCAGCCGGGCCGCCGCCGCTTCGGCGCGCCGCCGGTCCATCACGTACACGAAGCGGCGGCGTTCCTGGGCCCGCAGGTGCACGATGTACGCGCTGAGGAGCAGAGCGGGGACGGCGGGCGCCCACAGGAAGGCGATTCCGCCGACGGCGGCGACGACCGCGCCGAGAGTGAAGGCCGCGAAGAGGAGCGTCGTGGTGCGGCGGCGGCGCGCGAGGACCTTGCCCCGGCGAGCGCGTTCGGCGGCGGCTCCGGTGGCGGGGCGGGCAGGCGCCGGTTCCGGTTCCCGTTCCGGGAGTTCCAGGCGCGCTTCGGTCCTGGCCGCGGGCGCGGAGAAGGCCCGGACGTCGACCGAGCTCAGATGCTCGGTCTCGACGTCCGGGTCCACGTCGGGCGTCGGGCCCTCCGCCGTACGGTCCCGCTCCCTGAGCTCCTTGGCATACCGGCGCTCCATGCCCGCCCGTCCGGAAAGCAGCCGGATGGCGGTGCTGAAGCGTTCCGTCGGACGGGCTTCGTTCAGCTCGTCCTGCCTGCGGAGCCACATCGGCACCAAGTAGGCGGCCCAGGCCCCGACGATGACTGCGTAGATGAGGCCGCTGCTGCTCACGCTTCACACGGTAGAGGGGTTCGCGTGACGGCATCGGCCAATTGGGCCGGTGTGTCGCACGATCTGGCTGATATCACTGAAGTTTTTTGTGATTGTTCAGATCGATTGCGCGTCAACTACTGATTGAATTCGAACACTTATTTTATTCTTGCCCGATGCCAGCGGCGGATCAGCCCCTCCGGCACCTCCTCCACCGTCAGCGCGAAGACCAGATGATCCCGCCACGCGCCGTCGATGTGGAGATAGCGGGGCCGCAGCCCCTCCTCACGGAATCCCAGTTTCTCCACGACCCGGCGCGAAGGCCCGTTCTCCGGGCGGATGCACACCTCCATGCGGTGCAGCCCGACCGCGCGGAAACAGTGGTCGACGGCGAGCGCGACCGCCGTCGGCATCACCCCGCGCCCGGCCACCTCGCTGTCCACCCAGTACCCCACGTGCCCCGAGCACATCGAACCCCAGGTGATCCCCGCGACCGTCAACTGACCGACGAGCCGCCCCCGGTACTCGATGACGAACGGCAGCATCCGGCCCGCGTTCGCCTCCGACCTGAGGTGGCGGACCATCTGACGGTACGTCGGCCGCTGCGGGACCGGGGCGCCGGGTGGCGGCGGCGGAACCGTCGCCTCCCAGGGCCGCAGCCACTCGCGGTTGCGCCGGTTCACCTCCCGCCAGGCCGCGTGGTCGCGCATCCTTATCGGGCGGAGCACCACCTCCCCGTCCACGAGGACCACCGGCCAGGACGGGATCACGACGGTCTCGGGTGGTCGCCGCCACGGATCTGGTCGACGGCGTGCCGGAGGATCGGCTCCAGGACGGCGAGCCCGTCCCGTACCCCACCGGTCGAACCCGGCAGGTTCACGATCAGGGTGCCTCCCGCGACGCCCGCCAGGCCCCGCGACAGCGCCGCCGTCGGCACCTTCTCCCGGCCGTACGCGCGGATCGCCTCCGGAATGCCCGGGATCTCCCGCTCCAGGACCCGGCGGGTCACCTCGGGGGTCTCGTCGGTGGGCGAGATGCCCGTCCCGCCCGTGGTGACGATGACGTCGTACCCCGCGGCGACCCCGGCACGCAGCGCCGCCTCGACGGGCGGCCCGTCCGGCACGACCTGCGGGCCGTCCACGGCGAACCGCATCCCGGTCAGGCCCTCGGCGATCAGCGGACCGCCCTTGTCCTCGTACACTCCGGCCGACGCCCGGTTCGAGGCGGTGACGACCAGGGCGCGGTAGGCCGCCACCGGGACCTCGGCCGGCCCCGTCGGCTCCTCGTGCTCGTGCGTCCCCGCCACCCGGCCCGCGCGCGTCACGCCTCGGCCCTCGTCCAGTGGCCCGACTTGCCGCCCGTCTTCTCCTCCACCCGTACGTCGGAGATGACCGCGCCCTTGTCGACCGCCTTGATCATGTCGACCACCGTCAGCGCGGCCACCGAGACCGCCGTCAGGGCCTCCATCTCGACGCCCGTCCGGTCCGTGGTCCGCACCGTCGCCAGGATCTCGACCGCGTCGTCCGTGACCGCGAGGTCCAGGGTCACGCCCGAGACGGCGAGGGGGTGGCAGAGCGGGATGAGGTCCGGGGTCTTCTTGGCGCCCATGATCCCGGCGATGCGGGCGGTCGCCAGGGCGTCGCCCTTCGGGACGCCCTCGCCGCGCAGCAGCTCGATCACGCGCGGCGAGACGAGCACCCGCCCGCTGGCGCGCGCGGTGCGGGCCGTGACGTCCTTCGCCGATACGTCGACCATGCGGGCCGCGCCCGCCTCGTCGATGTGGGTGAGACCTTGCTGCGTGCTCATGGCCGTGACACTCCCGGTCGCTGTGTGGGACGACACCGTACCCCCACCCTCGCCCCCTCAGCCGAGGAGGACCACTTCCAGCTCGGTGCCCGGCTCCACGGTCTCCGTGTCCTCCGGGACCACGAGCAGGCAGTCCGCGTGCGCGAGGGCCGCGATCAGATGGGAGCCCGCGCCGCCCACCGGGGTCACCGTGCCCGCCTCCGGGTCGTACGTCCCCCGGAGGAACTGCCGCCGCCCGGCGGGTGACGAGAGGGCCTTGTCGGCGACGAGCTCCGCCCGCGCGCGGGGCCGGTGCAGGTCCTCGACGCCCATCAGGGCGCGGATCGCGGGGCGTACGAACAGCTCGAAGGAGACGTACGACGAGACCGGGTTGCCCGGCAGGGCGAGGAGCGGGATCTGCTCGGCGCCGATCGCTCCGAAGCCCTGCGGCTTGCCCGGTTGCATGGCCAGCTTGCGGAAGTCGACCTGCCCGTCGGCGGTCAGCGCCTCCTTCACCACGTCGTACGCGCCGACGCTCACCCCGCCCGTGGTCACGATCAGATCGGCCCGGATCAGCTGGTCCTCGATGGTGGCGCGCAGCGACTCCGCGTCGTCCGCGACGGCGCCGACCCGATAGGCGAGGGCGCCCGCGTCCCGGGCGGCGGCGGCGAGCGCGAAGCTGTTGGAGTCGTGGATCTGGCCCTCGCCCAGCGGCTCGCCGGGCTGGACCAACTCACTGCCGGTGGACATGACGACCACCCGGGGGCGGGGACGGACCTTCACGGTGCCCCGGCCGATCGCGGCGAGCAGGCCGATCTGGGGCGGCCCGAGGACCGTGCCCGCCGCCAGGGCCAGCTCCCCCGCCCGTACGTCGCTGCCACGGGCGCGGACATGGGCGCGGGCCTCCGCTGCGCGGTGCACCCGGACCTCGCCGGCCGCGCCCTCGGGGGCGGCGCTCGCGGCGGTCATGCCGGTGGCCGCGCCCCCGCCCGTGCCGCCGTCGGTCCATTCGACGGGGACGACGGCCTCGGCGCCGGGCGGCAGCGGGGCGCCGGTCATGATGCGGGCGGCCTGGCCGGGGCCGATCTCGGGCAGGCCGTCCGCGCCCGCCGCGACGTCGCCGACGACGGTGAGGACGGCGGGGTACTCCTCGGTGGCGCCGGCGATGTCCGCGACCCGGACCGCGTACCCGTCCATGGAGCTGTTGTCGAAGGGGGGCAGCGCGACCGGCACCGTCACGTCCTCGACGAGGACGCAGCCCTGCGCGTCGAGGAGTTGCAGCTCGATGGGTTCGAGCGGGCCGACCGCCGCGAGGATGTCGGCCAGGTGCTCGTCCACCGACCACAGACCGCGGGCGGGGCCCGCGCAGGGGTCGCCGGACCCCGACCCGGGGTCGTGGTCGTGGTCGTCGTGGGGCGGCGACGGTGCCGTGCTGCTGCTCAAGGCTCTACATCTCCTCGCTGACATATCTCCGGAGCCAGGCCCGGAAGTCCGGTCCCAGATCTTCACGTTCGCACGCGAGTCTGACAATGGCACGCAGATAGTCACCGCGGTCACCGGTGTCATAGCGGCGCCCCTTGAACACGACACCGTGCACCGGGCCGCCGATCTTCTCGTCCGAGGCCAGTTTCTGCAGGGCGTCGGTCAGCTGGATCTCCCCGCCGCGCCCCGGCTCGGTCTCCCGCAGCATCCCGAAGACGGCCGGATCCAGCACGTAGCGGCCGATGATCGCGTAGTTGCTGGGCGCCTCGCCCGCCTCCGGCTTCTCGACCAGTCCCGTCACCTTGACGACGTCCGAGTCGACGGTCGCCTCGACCGCGGCGCAGCCGTACAGATGGATCTGCGAGGGCTCGACCTCCATGAGCGCGATCACGCTGCCGCCCTCCCGCTCCTGGACGTCCACCATCCGCGCGAGCAGCGGGTCGCGCGGGTCGATCAGGTCGTCGCCGAGGAGGACCGCGAAGGGCTGGTCCCCGACGTGCGGGGCGGCGCAGAGCACGGCGTGGCCGAGGCCGCGCGGGGCGCCCTGGCGCACGTAGTGCATGGTGGCCAGGTCGCTGGACTCCTGGACCTTGGAGAGGCGTTCGGCGTCGCCCTTCCGGCTCAGGGCCTCCTCCAGCTCGTAGTTCCGGTCGAAGTGGTCCTCCAGGGGACGCTTGTTGCGCCCGGTGATCATCAGCACGTCCGAAAGGCCCGCCGCGACGGCCTCCTCCACGACGTACTGGATGGCCGGCTTGTCGACGACCGGCAGCATCTCCTTCGGCGTCGCCTTGGTGGCCGGGAGGAAGCGGGTACCGAGACCGGCGGCCGGGATGACAGCCTTGCTGATCCGGCCGAGCCTGGGGAGCGACTGATTCATGCGGTGCACCTTAGTCGTTCGGAATGAGAGGAAGATGTGGGTTGAGTTAACTTCCTCCACATAAAGACAGTTACCAGAGTTTTGTGAATGCACACGAGGCCGTCATGCCATCCGAGATGTCCGAAAAGACCCTGCTGCGCAGTCGACTTCTGGCTGCCCGCGCCACGCTGGACGCCGAATCCCTGACTCGTACGGCCGAATCGCTCGCCCGCCACGGGGTGGAACTCGCCGAACTCGCCGAGGCGTCCACCGTCGCCGCCTATGTGTCGGTGGGCCGCGAGCCGGGCACGCGCGCGTTGCTCGACGCGCTCCACGCGCGCGGGGTGCGGGTCCTGCTCCCCGTCCTGCTCCCCGACAACGACCTGGACTGGGCCGCGTACGAGGGTCCCGAGGGGCTCGCGAAGGCCGGGCGTGGACTTCTCGAACCCGTCGGGCCCCGGCTCGGCCCCGACGCCGTGTGCGCCGCCGACGCCGTCCTGCTGCCGGGCCTCGCGGTCGACGGGCGCGGGATGCGGCTCGGGCGGGGCGGCGGCTCGTACGACCGGGTGCTCGCCCGGCTCACGCGCGCGGGTGCCGATCCCGCCCTGGTGGTGCTCCTCTACGCGGACGAGGTGGTCGCCCGGGTCCCGGAGGAACCGCACGACCACCCCGTGCACGCGGTGGTGACCCCGCAGGGGGTCACCCGTTTCCCGACAGGTCCTACGGCCTGAGGACCAGCGTGTCCTTCGTCGCCGCGTCGACCGCCGCCTTGCCGTAGGCCCAGTCGTAGAGCTCACCCCTGGCCCAGGCGTCGGTCTGGTCGGTGTAGTGCGAGTGGAAGGCGTGGCCCGACGCGCCGGTCAGGTTGATCCACCGGGACTTGTCCCAGTCGCCGACGTTGACCACCATCCGCATCGACGGCACCCAGATCACCTCGTAGCCGCCGGCCGCGTTCCAGCCGGTGGCGTCGACGGCCGCCTCACCGCCGCCCAGGTTCCACGGGCCGCGGTTGAGGAGCTGCTGCACGACGCCGGGGCCGGCGATGCCGAGGGTCTGGTTCTTGAGGGTCAGCTGGTGGAGCCGGCCCCAGCTCCAGGTGGAGACGTCCTTGCCGAGCTTGGCCGTCAGCTCCCAGCGCGCGTCCTTCATGGCGCGGGCGAGCAGCTGGTCACGGGTCTCGGTGGCCGAGTCGAGGCGGTTGCCGGGGGTGGTCCACCACTCGCTCTTCTCCTGCTTGAGGAGCGGGCGGACCACCTCGTACCAGCGGTCGCCGCCGTCCGGCTGCGCCGTGTCGGGGTCGCGCTGGCCGCATTCCCGTACGAGCTTGTTCTGCTCGTCGACCGGGCCGGTGGCGTCGGCCGGGCGCACGTTGATGCAGTCGCCCTCGACGCGCAGCTCCTTGGGCAGCTTGTTGCCGAAGGCGAGCTTGAGGACGTTGCGCCAGACCGCGTTGAAGTAGGCGGCGGCGGCCGAGTCGGGTTCCTGGGTGTAGTCCCAGCCCTCCAGGAGCTTCTGCGCCTCGCGGACGTACGGGTCGGAGATGTCGATCTTCAGCAGGAGCGGGTTCAGCAGGGTCGCGATCTCGCTGCGGTTGTCCGTCTGCATGGTCCGCATGTCGTCCGACGAGATCTTTCCGCCGTCCTTGATCTTCGACTCGATGAGGTCGTTGATCCGCTGGCTGCGCGAGCCGTAGCCCCAGTCCTTGGTGAGCAGGTCGGGGTAGGTCGTGGAGTCGATCACGGCCTGGTTGGCGGTGACGATGTAGCCGCGCTTCGGGTTGTACTCGTAGGGCAGCTGCTCGTAGGGGATGTAGCCCTTCCACTTGTACGTGGAGTCCCAGCCGGGTGCGGGCAGGGTGCCGTCGCCCTTGGAGCGCTGCGGGATCTTGCCCGGGGACTGGTAGCCGATGTTGCCCTCGGTGTCGGCGTAGACCAGGTTCTGGGAGGGCACCTCGAAGTTCTTCGCGGCGGCCCGGAAGGTGGTGAAGTCCTTGGCGCGGTCGAGGGCGAAGACGGCGTCCATCGACCTGCCGGGCTGGAGGGCGGTCCACTGGAGGGAGACGCCGTAGCCGGTGCCGCGGTCGGGGGCGGCGTTGCCGACGGGGGCCTTCTGGCCGACCTTCTCCAGTTCGGTGGAGCGGTCGGAGACGAGCGGGCCGCGCCCGGTGGAGCGGACGGTGATCTTCCGGTCCTTGCCTCCGGCGACCTTGATGATCTCGTCGCGGACCGTGAAGGGCTTGACCTTGCCGTCGACGAGGTAGCCGTCGGGGCCGATCCTCTCCAGGTAGAGGTCGGTGACGTCGGCGCCGAGGTTGGTGAAGCCCCAGGCGATCTTGTCGTTGTGTCCGATGATCACACCGGGCATGCCGGAGAAGGTGTAGCCCGAGACGTCGTAGCGGCAGGTCGCCGACACCGAACGGCAGTGCAGACCCATCTGGTACCAGAGGGACGGCAGCTGGGGCGCGAGGTGCGGGTCGTTGGCGAGCAGCGGCTTGCCGGAGGTCGTGTACTGCCCGGAGACGACCCAGGAGTTGGAGCCGATGCCGTTGCCGTTGGGGCCGAGCAGGGCGGGGACGCCGTCGAGGACCTCGGAGAGGGCGCCGAGCTGGGACTGCGCACCGGAGGAGTCCGAGGAGTCGCCGGACCCCGAGCCGCCCGGCCCGTTCCCCGGCGTCTCGCCGGTGGTCGCCCCGTCGCCCTCGGTCGCCTCGGCCTCCGGGTCGAACTTCCCGCCGTCCTCGTCGACGGCGCCCTGCGAGACGATCGGCTGGTGGAGCGCGTACGGGTACTCCGGGTACAGCTGCCTGATCTGGTCCGCGCTCAGCCGGCTCGTCATCAGCGAGCGGTCGATCTCGTCCTGCATGTTGCCGCGCAGGTCCCAGGCCATCGCCTTGAGCCAGGCCACCGAGTCGACCGGCGTCCACGGCTCGATCGCGTAGTCGTTGGTGAGGGCCAGGGCCGTGTACTCGACGGAGACGTCGGCGGGGGCCCTGTCCTTCAGATAGGCGTTGACGCCCTCCGCGTACGCCTGGAGGTACTTCTTCGTCTCGGCCGACAGGACCTTGTCGTACTCCTCCTGCGCGACCCGGCGCCATCCGAGCGTGCGCAGGAAGGAGTCGGTCTCGACCTGGCTCTCGCCGAACATCTCGGAGAGCCGGCCCGCGGTCACGTGCCGCCGGACGTCCATCTCGTAGAAGCGGTCCTGCGCCTGGACGTAGCCCTGGGCGCGGAAGAGGTCCGCCTCGGTGTCCGCGTAGATCTGCGGGACGCCGTTCGCGTCGCGCTTGACCTCGACCTGGCCCGAGAGTCGGTCGAGCCGGATTTCGCCCGTGGTCTGCGGGAACGAGGCCCGGACGGAGCTCACACCCCAGTACCCGCCGAATCCGACGCCCGCGACCAGGGCGAGGACCAGGACGAGGAGGATCAGGCGGGCGCGCCGCCCTTTCTTCTTGGCGGGAGGCGCGGTCGTGTTGGAGGGCATCGCTGTCCTTCGAGGGGCAGGGTGGTCCTGGAGTACGGGTGCAACCTTAGGTGCAGCGTCCGGACGGCCCGGACGCGGTGTCAGGAAGAGAACCGTACTGACGAGCGAGCGAACGCAAAGACGGCGTCAAGAAAACGTTAAAGATTAGGTAAGGTAACGAAGTGTCGGCCGCTGGAGGAACGATCCAGCTGCATGCAAGGGGAAGGAACGGCCACTGACTGTCCACGAGCTCAACGCACTCCTGCTCATCAGCTCCCTCGTGCTGCTGATCGCGGTCGCGGCCGTCCGGATCTCCTCCCGCAGCGGCCTCCCCAGCCTGCTGCTCTACCTGGGCATCGGCATCGCCATCGGCCAGGACGGCATCGGCAACGTCGCCTTCGACAACGCCGAACTGACCCAGGTCATCGGCTACGCCGCCCTCGTCGTGATCCTCGCCGAGGGTGGCCTCGGCACGAAGTGGAAGGAGATCAAGCCGGCGCTCCCCGCCGCGGTCGTCCTCTCCACCGTCGGCGTCGCGGTGAGCGTCGGCATCACGGCCGCCGCCGCCCACTACCTCGTCGGCCTCGAATGGCGACAGGCCCTGATCATCGGCGCCGTCGTCTCCTCCACCGACGCCGCCGCGGTCTTCTCCGTGCTCCGCAAGGTGCCCCTGCCCGCCCGGGTCACCGGCGTCCTGGAGGCCGAGTCCGGCTTCAACGACGCCCCCGTCGTCATCCTCGTCATCGCCTTCTCCACCGCGGGCCCCGTCGACCACTGGTACGTCCTCGTCGGCACGATCGCCCTCGAACTCGCCATCGGTGTCGCCGTCGGCCTCGCCGTCGGCTTCCTCGGCGCCTACGGGCTGCGGCACATCGCCCTGCCCGCCTCCGGCCTCTACCCGATCGCCGTCATGGCCATCGCCGTCGTCGCGTACGCCGCCGGCGCCATGGCCCACGGCTCCGGCTTCCTCGCCGTCTACCTCGCCTCGATGGTCCTCGGCAACGCCAAGCTGCCCCACGCGCCCGCGAACCGCGGCTTCGCCGAGGGCCTCGGCTGGATCGCCCAGATCGGCATGTTCGTCCTGCTCGGCCTGCTCGTCACCCCGCACGAGCTGATCCACGACTTCTGGCCCGCCGTCGTCATCGGCCTGGTCCTGACCGTGGTCGCACGGCCCATGGAGGTCCTGGTCAGCCTGCTGCCCTTCCGCATCCCCTGGCAGGAACAGGCCCTCATGTCCTGGGCCGGCCTGCGCGGAGCCGTGCCCATCATCCTCGCCACCATCCCGATGGTGACGGAGATCGAGGGCAGCGAGCGGATCTTCAACATCGTCTTCGTGCTCGTCGTCGTCTACACCCTCGTCCAGGGCCCGACCCTGCCGTGGCTCGCGAAGGCGTTGAAGCTCGGCGACTCCTCGGGGGCCTCCGACCTCGGCGTCGAGTCCGCCCCCCTGGAGCGGCTGCGCGGCCATCTGCTCTCCGTCGCCATCCCCACGGGCTCCCGGATGCACGGTGTCGAGGTCGCCGAGCTGCGCCTCCCGGCCGGAGCGGCCGTCACCCTCGTCGTACGGGAGGACAAGAGCTTCGTACCGGGGCCCGCGACCGTCCTGCGGCGCGGCGACGAACTCCTCGTCGTCGCCACCGACCCGGTACGGGACGCCACCGAACGGCGCCTGCGCGCGGTCGGCCAGGGCGGCAAGCTCGCCGGATGGCTGGGGACGGGGGGCGCGACGGCGGCGTCCACGCCCTCGGGGGCGGCGATGCGGTTCCATCGGCACGGCCACGGCCGTCAGGAGAAATAGCCGCCGGCTGAGCGACGTCCCGGGTGGGCTCCCACGTCGGCTCCCGGGTGGCCATTCGGACGGTCATCAAGGTGACCATCCGGCTGATCCGAGGCATCAATTCGAGGGCAGGAGCGTTTTCCCAGGCAAGAAGGCGCTCCTCCCTGTACCATGAAGGCACACCTGATCGAACCAACTCTGCCTGACGCAGAGCTGGCGCGACCGTATGGCGGCCGTGGCGCCCCTCCGCAGTGGGGCCGGCCCGGTATCTACCGCAGTGACGCGCATGAGGACAGCTCTCGGCGACACCCGCACCACCGTGCAGGGGCGCGCTACCAGGCGGCAGAAAGGCCAGGACCGTGGCGTCCACGGTCATCTCGGACAAGCGACCCGGCTACGGCCAGTTGCTGCGCACACCCGGTGCGCTGTCCTTCCTGCTCCCCGGCTTCGCCGCCCGGCAGCCCTTCGCGATGCTGACCATCGGCATCGTCCTGCTCGTCCAGCACACCACCGGCTCCTTCGGCAGCGCCGGCGCCGTCGCCGCCGTCACCGGCGTCTCCATGGCGCTGTTCGCACCGCAGAGCGGCAAGCTCGCCGACCGCTTCGGCCAGCGCACCGTCCTGATCCCCGGTGTCCTGATCCACACCGCGTCCGTCTCCCTGCTCGTGGTGCTCGCGCTGACCGGTGCCCCGCTCTGGGCGCTGTTCCTGGCCGCCGTGCCCGCCGGTGCCTCCGTGCCGCAGGTCGGCCCGATGGTCAGGGCCCGCTGGGCCGCGAAGCTCGACGGCACCCCGCTGATGCCGACGGCCGCGGCCTTCGAGTCGGTCACGGACGAGTTCACGTTCGTCGTCGGACCCGTCCTCGCCACCGCCCTGTGCACCGGCGTCCACCCGGCCGCCGGTCTCATCGCCGAGGCCGCCCTCACCCTCTTCGGCGGACTGTTCTTCGCCGCCCAGCGCGCCACCCAGCCCGCCTTCGGCGTCGCCGCCGCCGCGTCGGCGGAGCCCCGCCGCTCGGCCCTGTCGATCCCCGGCGTCCGCGTCCTGATCGTCGCCTTCCTCGGCATCGGCTCCGTCTTCGGCGGCATGCAGGTCTCCCTCACCGCCTTCACCGAGGAGATCGGCAACCCGGGCGCCAACGGCCTCCTGTACGGGGTCTTCGCCGCCGGCAACATGCTCGCGGGCATCGCCATGGGCGCCGTCGCCTGGAAGACCGGGCCCCGCCGCCGCCTGATCCTCGGATACGCCGGTCTCACCGTCGCCGCGTCCCTGCTGTGGACCGCGCACTCGGTGCTGCTCCTCGGCGCCCTCGGCCTGGTCGTGGGCCTGTGCATCGCGCCCGCCCTGATCACCGGCTACACCATCGTCGAGACCCTGATCCCGGCGTCCGCCCGTACCGAGGCGTTCACCTGGCTCACCGGCGCCGTCGCGCTCGGACAGGCCGCGGCCGTCACGGTCGCCGGCCGCCTCGCCGACGTCCACGGCTCCAGCACCGGATTCCTGGTGCCGATGGCGGGCACGGCGCTCGCCCTCGGCACGCTCCTCGCCCTGCGGTCGCGGCTCACGCCGCGCGAGACGAGCCGGGTCGCGGCACGTGGTATCGGTCACCGCGTGCCGGTGGCGGTGGACTGATCCCGCGGAATACGTCACTATGGACCGTCGTTAGCACTCGATGAGTGTGAGTGCCAGGAGGAAGACAAGTGCCGACCTACCAGTACCAGTGCACCGAGTGCGGCGAGGGCCTCGAGGCGGTGCAGAAGTTCACCGATGACGCGTTGACCGAGTGCCCCCAGTGCAAGGGCCGCCTGAAGAAGGTGTTCTCGGCCGTCGGCATCGTCTTCAAGGGTTCCGGTTTCTACCGGAACGACAGCCGCGGCTCGTCGTCCAGCAGCTCGCCCGCCGCGGCGAAGTCCACGACTCCGTCGTCCTCGACGTCGGACGCGAAGCCGGCCGCGTCGTCGACCGCGTCGTCCGCTTCCTCCTCCTCGGCGTCCTCGTCGAGCACCGGAAGCTCGGCCGCCTGACCATCGCTTTCCCCGAGGGCCCCGTCGCCGCGTGCGACGGGGCCCTCGGCGTCTTCGGACACCCCGCATAGGGTGAGCGGCATGGCGACCCACGACGCGTACGCGGACATCGGTGTGATCGGCGGATCCGGCTTCTACTCCTTCCTGGAGGACGTCACGGAGGTATCCGTCGACACCCCCTACGGCAGCCCGAGCGATTCCCTCTTCCTCGGCGCGGTCGCCGGCCGGCAGGTCGCCTTCCTCCCCCGGCACGGCCGGAGCCACAGCGTCCCGCCCCACCGCATCAACTACCGCGCCAACCTCTGGGCGCTGCGCTCCGTGGGCGTGCGGCAGATCCTCGGGCCCTGCGCCGTCGGCGGGCTGCGCGAGGAGTACGGGCCGGGGACGCTCGTCGTCCCCGACCAGCTCGTCGACCGTACGAAGGCACGGGCGCAGACCTACTTCGACGGGGAGCGGCGGGCCGACGGGGCCGTGCCCCGTGTCGTCCACGTGACCTTCGCCGACCCCTACTGCCCGGACGGGCGGCGGGCCGCGGTCAAGGCGGCCCGGGGGCGGGGCTGGGAGCCGGTCGACGGCGGCACGATGGTCGTGGTCGAGGGGCCCCGCTTCTCCACCCGGGCCGAGTCCCGGTGGCACGCGGCGGCCGGCTGGTCCGTCGTCGGCATGACCGGGCACCCCGAGGCCGTACTCGCCCGTGAACTGGGCCTCTGCTACACCTCGCTGGCACTCGTGACCGACCTGGACGCGGGCGCGGAGACGGGCGAGGGCGTCTCGCACACGGAGGTGCTGCGGGTGTTCGGCGAAAACGTGGGGCGGCTGCGGGAGGTGCTCTTCGACGCTGTGGGCGCCCTGCCGGCGACCGTGGACCGGGACTGCCTGTGCACCCACGCGCACGACGGTTGGAACCTGGGGATCGAGCTGCCGTAAACCCCCCTGCTGGGTGAGGGAGTTGTCCACAGGGCGGGGGTGGTCCCCAGGGCGGAGCGGGGCCACGGCGAGGCCGGGACAGTGGGAGCGCACGCCACACCCCGACCAGGACGGGCGGTACTCCGCGATGACGACTCGTTTCCCTTCCCCCGAAGCCCCTGCCGCTTCCCTCGGCTCCGTTGTTTCCGCTGTGGGCCTCTCCGGCTCCTCGACCGACTCCGCCGTCCTCGGCGCTCACCCCGTCGGCTCCTCCGTTGTCTTCGCTCACCCCGCCAGTCCCTCTGTTCTCTCCGCTCGCCCCTTGGTTCCTGCGCCGTGTGCGGTGCCCGCCTTCGAGCCCCTTCGGGTACGGGGCGCCCGGTGGCGGCTGCGGAGGGCGTGGCGGCGGGGGCGGTGGGCTCCGGTGATGCTGCTCGCGCTCGCGGCCGTCGCCCTCGCCTTCACGAGCGGATCCCCCGCGGCTCCCCAGCCGGGGGGCGAGGGCGCTCCGGTCTCCACGGTCGCCGCTCGCGCGCGGCCGCCCGTCGCCGTGCGTCCGGTGTCCGCTCCGGTACGGATCGCCGACGCCGCGACCGTACGGCTGTTGCGCCCGGGTGACCGGGTCGACGTCATCGCCGCCCCCAACTCGCCTCTGGGCACGGACGGTGAGGCCCGGGTGGTGGCGCGGGGCGCCCGAGTGGCCGAGGTGCCGGACCCCGGCGAAAGCTCATCGGACGGAGGTGCGCTCGTCGTCCTGTCCGTGCCGCGGTCGACGGCGGCGGAACTCGCCGGTGCGGGTGTCACCTCCCGGCTGGCGGTGACGGTGTGCTGATTCGCACGGACAACCTGTCAAGTCACCGTCCCGTGTGTACGGATTGGACGCCCCCGCGCCGGGCGCGGCCTAATGACACGGCAAGCACCGCACACAGCGACATGAGCGACGAAAGGCACCTTGGTGGCCGAGAACAAGGAAAGTTTGTTGGCAGGCTTCAAGGCCTTCCTCATGCGCGGCAACGTGATCGACCTGGCAGTGGCCGTCGTGATCGGCGCCGCGTTCACCAACATCGTGAACTCGGTGGTCAAGGGCATCATCAACCCGGTTGTCGGCGCCTTCGGCACGAAGGACCTGGAGAGCTACGCGTCCTGCCTGAAGAACCCCTGCCGGGTGGTCGGCGGGGAGATGCAGGGCATCCAGATCCAGTGGGGTCTGGTCCTCAGCGCGGTCCTGAGCTTCCTGATCACCGCCGCGGTCGTCTACTTCCTGATGGTCCTGCCGATGGCGAAGGTCCTCGCGAAGCGCGCAGCGCACGACAAGGCGCGGCAGGGCGTCGCGGAGACCATGGAGATCACCGAGCTGGAGGTCCTCAAGGAGATCCGCGACCACCTGGTCGCCCAGCGCGTCCCGCTCACGACGACGGGAGCGGGACCGAATCCCAACGGGTCGGGCTCCGGCGCCGCCTCGGGGACACACTCCACCTCCTGACCGGCATCGCATGCCGGGTTCAGAGGTGGTGCGGCGGCTTCTCGTCGAGGAAGCGCGCGAGGTCGGAGGCGCTGTCGCCGCCGGCCGGAGGCCGCTCGCCCCACCCACGGTCCGTGTCGTCCGCGGACTGCTGGTCCAACGGATCGTCGAAGACGAGTACCGGCTTCTTCTCATCGGTGGGATGCGGGCCGGACCGCTTCGCGTCTCGCGGGCCGTGGGCGGGGGCGGTGCTCATACCTTCAGGGTACGCCCGCCGGACCGCCCCGGACCTTTCTGATCCACCGCCTCCGAGGCGCTGCCCACGGTGCTCCGCTCAACGGTCCTTCGGGTCCACCAGCCAGAGGCCGAGCACCACGAGGAACGACAGGACGAGGAAGCCCGCGCCCCACCAGGCGGTGCCGGTGTCGCCCGACATCCACTCCTCCACCACGATCGTCAGACCCCAGAGCTGGCCGATGACGACGCTGAGCGCCAGTGCCAGACGGGCCGACAGCCTCGCGGAGCGTTCCGGTTCCTGTTCCGTGCCGGCGCCCGGCCCCGGCCCGGTGTGCCGGATACGGGGATCGCCGTACCCGCTGGTGGGGCGGATCTGCGGATACCGCTCGCGCACGGGCCGGTTCAGGCGCGGCTGCGCACTGCCGGGGGTGTACGCGGGGGGCCGCGGGGTGTCCGGGGCGGGTTCGGGAGTCCCGGGGGTCCGGGCGGGTTCGGGGGGCTCCTGGTCGTGGGGGAAGGGGGTCTCCGTCATGAGCGCTCGCTCCTCTCCACCGGTTCCCGGCCGGGGCTCCGTCACCGAAGCCGGGACAGCCCGGACGGTCGTCGCCGTTCTGGCGGCAGAAGCCCTCGACTGCGCTCTCCCCCGAGCGGGCGGTGCCGACCGCCCAGACGCTGCCGTCGACCTGTTCGACGAGCAGCACCTTCGGCAGGCCCCTCGGCGGTGGGCCGGCGGCGACCTCTCCCGTACGGGCGTCGAAGATGCCCTCGTGGCAGGGGCAGTACAGCTCGCCCTCACTGCCCCGCTCCTTGCGCCACAGCACGGCGCAGGCGAGGTGGGTGCAGACGGCGGAGTAGCCGGCGAGGGTGCCGTCCTCCATGCGGACGGCGATGGCCCGGTCCTCGGCGCCCGGGTAGCGGAAGGCGAGCGACTCCCCCGGTTCGATCCGGTCGGCGACCTTCTTGACCTCGGTCGCGCCCTCGGCGTCGCCGTGCCGGTGGAGGATGCCGGAGGCGACGGCGACACCGCCGACGGCGAGACCGCCGGAGACGGTCGCGACGATCCGCAGGTAGTCGCGGCGGGTGGTGAGGGAGTCGGCGGCGATCCGGTCGTGGAGCGCCTCCTTGGCCGCGTCGGCGTCGGCGAGGGCGCCGGCGTCCGAGGTCGGCGGCTGGGGGTCGGTGACGCTCAACGGACATCCCTTCCATTGATCTCGACGACGGGAAGCCCGCCGGGGACCGGCCACTGGACCTTGTCGGCGGGGACCACCATCGCCACTCCGGTGGAGACGGTGGTGGTGCCGAAGGTGAAGGAGTCGGCCACCTGGACGCCGGGGCGTTCGGCCCGGAGCTCGTCGAGGGTTCCGTAGAAGAGGGCGCCGGTGGGGCAGACGGTGGCGCACATCGGGGCGAGGCCGTAGGCGGTGCGGTCGTAGCAGAGGTTGCACTTCATCTGCAGCTTCGCCTGGAGGTCGATCTTGGGGACGCCGAAGGGACAGGCGTTGACGCAGTTGGCGCAGCCGATGCAGCGGGTGGTGTCGGCCTGCTGCACGACGCCGTCGGCGGTCACCAGGATCGCGTCGGCGGGGCAGACCTCGGCACAGGGGGCGACGGGGTCCTCGCAGTGCATGCAGACGGTGGGAAGGGAGGCGACGGAGCGCCCCTCGTCGGGATAGTCCAGGTGGATCATCGACTTGCCGCGGTGCGAGTCGCATTCGCGGCAGGCGGAGACGCAGGCCTGACAGCCGATGCAGCGGCCCGGGTCGATGAAGATCGTGCGGCCCATCATGGGCGGATCAGCTCCTCTCCGCGGTGCCGCGGCCCTGGGGGGAGGTGGGGGGCAGCGGGTCGGTGCGGGAGACCTGGGTCTCGGGGTAGGCCCGCCGGCCGGGGGCGGTCGGTGGGGCGGGGACCTCGTCGATGTGCGGGGCGGCCTCGATGCGGGCGGCGCAGACCTTGTACTCCGGGATCTTGGAGCGCGGGTCGAGGGCGTCGATGGTCAGGGCGTTGGCCGCGGTGGGGACCGGCCAGTGGTACGGGACGAAGACGGTGTCGGGGCGGATGGCCTCGGTGACGAGGGCCGGGAAGACCTCGCTGCCGCGGCGGGTGACGACGCGGACGGGGTCGCCGTTGCGGAAGCCGTGCGAGGGGTGGACCTCGACCCAGGGGCGCGGGGTCTGTTCGACGAGGGCGCCGAGGCGGCGGGTCTGGTTGCCGGAGAGGAAGTGGGCGACGGTGCGGCCGGTGGTCAGCGACAGGGGGTACTCCTCGCTGTACGGGTCCATCGGCGGGTGCCATTCGACGACCTGCAGATGGACCTTGCCGTCCGGGTGGTACGTGCGGCCGTCCTCGAAGAGGCGGGGGGTCCCGGGGTGCTCGGTGGTGGGGCAGGGCCAGGAGATCCCGCCGGTCTCCTCGAGGCGTTCGTAGGTGATGCCGTAGTAGTCGTTGACGGTTCCGGCGGAGGCGACGCGGAGTTCCTCGAAGACGGAGCGGGAGTCCGGGAAGTCGAACTTGTCGCCCGCGCCGAGCCGCCGGGCGAGTTCGCACATGACCCAGGTGTCGGTGCGGACGCCGGCGGGCGGTTCCTGGGCCTTGTTGTGCTTGACGACGCGGGCCTCGGCGTTGGCCATGACGCCTTCGTCCTCGGCCCAGACGGTGACGGGGAAGACCACGTGCGCGTTGGCCGCGGTCTCGGAGAGGAAGAAGTCGAACTGGGCGTGGAACTCGAGGGTGTCGTAACCGTCCTTGACGGTGGCGTAGTTGGGCAGCGAGACGAAGGGGTTGTTGCAGATGCCGACGAGTCCGCGGATCTCCTTGCGCTGCATCTGCCAGACCATCTCCATCATGGAG
Organism: Streptomyces sp. NPDC016459; assembly: GCF_040632845.1. NCBI lineage: Bacteria > Bacillati > Actinomycetota > Actinomycetes > Kitasatosporales > Streptomycetaceae > Streptomyces > Streptomyces sp. NPDC016459. The sequence goes on along the minus strand of NZ_JBEYCR010000012.1, from coordinate 143,174 downwards.
GTCCCGGCGGGCGGCAGCTCGGTCTCGGCGATGCCCCAGATCTCGCAGATCTGGCGACGGTGCTCGGGGTTGGTGATGGAGCGGCCGCCGGGCAGGAGGTCGGACTTCTGACCGTGCTCGCGACCGCCCTGGCCGTTGCCCTGGCCGGTGATGGTGCCGTATCCGGCTCCGGGCCTGCCGATGTTCCCGGTGGCCACGCACAGGTTGATGATGGTGAGGCAGTTCTCGACGCCCTGGGAGTGGTGCTCGACGCCGCGGGCGTGCCAGGCCATGGCCCTGCCGGCGCCGGCGAACGTGCGGGCGACCTGGACGATCTGCTCCTCGGGGACGCCGCAGATCCGGGCGGCGCGGGCGGGCGGGTAGTCGGCGACGGTCTTCTTCACCTCCTCCCAGCCGGTGGTGTGGGCGGCGAGGTACGCCTCGTCGGTGAGGTTTTCGGCGACGACGACGTTCAGGACGGCGTTGAAGAAGGCGGAGTCGGTGCCGGGCTTGAGGGCGACATGGATGTCGGCGGTACGGGCGACGGCGGTCTCGCGGGGGTCGATGACGATCAGGGTGGCGCCCCGGTCGCGGGCTCCCCACAGGTACTGGGTCATCACGGGGAAGCACTCGCCGACGTTGGAGCCCGCGATGAGGAGGCAGTCGGTGAGGAGGATGTCGGAGAAGGGGTTGCCGGCGCGGTCGATGCCGAAGGCGAGTTTGTTGGCTCCGGCGGCGGAGACCATGCAGAGGCGGCCGTTGTAGTCGACGTGCCGGGTCCGGAGGGCGACCCGGGCGAACTTGCCGACGAGGTAGGTCTTCTCGGAGTAGAGGCTGGCGCCGCCGAGGAGACCGAAGGAGTCGTTGCCGTACTCGCCCTGGATGCGGCGGATCTCGGCGACGGTGTGGTCGAGTGCCTCGTCCCAGCCGACCTCGCGGAACTCCTCGTCGCGGTTCCGTCGCATGAGCGGCGCGGTGAGCCGGTCGGGGTGGTTGACCTGCTGGTAGGCGTTGATGCCCTTGGGGCAGAGGCGCATCCGGTTGATGTCGTGGTTGCGGGGTTCGACGCCGAAGACCTTGCCGCCGCGGTCGACCCGGAGGTACATGCCGCACTGGACTCCGCAGAAGCAGCAGTGGGTGGGGACGAGGGTCTCGCCGTTCTGGTCGGCGTGCCAGCGGTCGGCGGGGATGCCGCCGGCGTCGCGGAAGGCGCGGGTGCCGGGCGGGGCGAGGGAGGGGTCGAGCGGCAGCGTCGCCCGGCCGCGGGCGGCCGCGGGTCGGGAGCCGGGGTCGGTCACGGGGCCGGTCCCGGGGTCGGTCGCGGGGCCGGTCCCGGGGTCGGTCGCGGGGCCGGTTCCGGGGTCGGTCGCGGGGCGGGGCGCCGGGTCGGTCGCGCTCACTTGAAGCCCTTCTTCACGTGGTCGAGGTAGGCGGTGCCGCGCAGGACGCGCTTGCAGCGGGGGCAGTACTCGGCCCAGTCGTCGAAGCCGAGGTCGAGGTCGCGCATGGTGCCCCTGAGGTTCTCCACGTACGGGGCGGTGTCGATGGGCTCGTGGCAGCGGCGGCAGCCGAGCACCTCCTCGTCCTTGCGGCGGGAGGTGTACTTGAAGAGCTGCATGCCGACGGCGGCGGGCCGCTGCACGATGTGGAAGAACTTCCCGAAGGGGATGTAGATGAGGGTGAAGACGACCGACACCATGTGGAGGATCGCGAGGAACTCGTAGCCCCCGCCGTGCAGGAAGATCGACGAGAAGGTGAGCAGGAGCCCGGTCACGGAGATGACGATGAGGGCGATCAGCGGCACCAGGTCGTAGGCGAAGCGCTGGCCGGTCATGGCTCCGCGGTCCTTCATGCGGCGCCAGAGGAAGTAGGCGGCGCCTGCGATGACGAGGACGGCGGCGATGTCGAGGCCGTGGAACATGAGCCAGCCGAGGAGGCTGAGGGCGTCGAAGCCGACGACCTTGAGTCCCCAGATCCGCATCTCGTAGCCGGGGCCCGAGCCGGTGGAGGAGGTGAAGGTGAACCAACCCCAGGTGAGCGGGAAGGTGATCGCGGCGGCGAGCAGGCAGCCCCAGAAGATGAGCTGGTGGGCGGCCCAGCGGGCGTGGGAGCGGGCGCCGAGGAACTTCTGGAAGCCCAGGTAGGTGGCGATCATCCGGGGCAGGGCGGTGGGCGCCCTGCGGAAGTTCCCGACGGAGAAGAAGGAGCGCCAGCCCTGCTTGAAGAGGCGGCGGGCGCCGGGGGCCGAGACCCACACGGTGTAGCGGTGGGCGACGCCGAAGGCGAGGAACACGGTGGCGACGGCGTAGGGCAGGAGGGCCGAGTCGAAGTCGCGGAGCAGACGGCTGCCGAAGACGATCGCGAGGATCAGCAGGACGGAGACGACGGTGCCCGCGAGGACGGCGCGGCGGCGTACGGCGGCCGGGGTCTGCGGCGGGGGTCCGACAGCTGCCGGTCGCCCCTGGGCCGGGTCGCCCGCGACGGGGACGCCGGGGTCCCGGTCGCCCGGCGGGGGTGTCGGATCGACTGTCTGCGGTGGCTCGGTCACGCGGCCACGGTAAGGCTATACGGGCCCCTTTGCCTGTTTTGCACCGCTCTGATGTAGGGGCGTCGTTCAGACGGCGTTCAGGCCGTGGGAGCGGAAGACCTCGCGGACCCGGGCCACTTCCTCGGGGCTCGGGGACGGGGTGTCGTGCAGGGTGAACGGCTTGGCGAGTGCTTGCCACTTCGCTTCGCCCTCGATGAGGCGGTCGACGCCGTAGAGGGCGACCCGGCGGTAGTCGCCGATGATGCGGCCGCGGCCGTAGGCGTCGGGGAGGCCGGTGACGACGCCGGCCTTGCGGGCGGCGCGGATCTCGGGGGTGTACGCGTCGAAGACACCGGCGTTGTGGGTCTCGCGGTACTCGGTGAAGACCTTCTCCAGGTCCTCGGAGACCGGGTAGCCGTAGGTCTCCAGGGCTCCGGCGACCATGCGCCATCCGCCGTTCGGCATGATCGCGCGCTTCAGCGGCGCGTCGGTCTGGAGGCCGACGATCAGCTCCTTGTCGCGGTCGATCCAGCCGGGGGCGTGGGCGGTGATGGTGGAGGGCACGTCGTACGACACGTCGTGGACGCCCTTGGCGCGCTCCTCGGGGAGCCCGTCCGTGACGGCCTTCCACACGGCGGTGGTCCGCTCGGTGGGACCCGCGAGGAACGAGTCGTCGCCTTCGTACGGCGTGTGGTTCTGCTGGATGAAGTCGCGGACGTCGACGGCGTCCCGCCAGAGCCCGCCCTCGAAGCCCTTCCAGGCCCGCCCGTTCACCGTTGCCTCAGCAGGTGTGGCAGTCATCGCCCGCACCGCCTTCTTCGCATCGTTCGATCGGCTTTTCGCTTGTCTCCATTGCACGCCCTCCGAGCGGTCGTCCCGCTCGGCGATGGTCACCACTCGGCGGTCCTAGGTCCCTTTCCCGGCATGCGAAAGGCCCCGCCGGGCGGCTCCTTTCGGTGCGCGGGAGAGGTGGGCGAACGGATGGTTCAGCTGGGGGCCTCGGCGTCCTTGCGGGCGTAGAACCACCAGGTCACGACCATGGGCGAGGTGAGTGCCGATGGTCGCCGGACCGACGGCCCTAGGTCCGCCCCTCGGACGGGACCAGGTCCCGTCATCGGCGGGCCGGAGGGACCGGGAGCGCGCCCACGCGCGCGCGTGGCGGGCCTGTGGCCACCAGGTGGGGCCGCTCAGGTGCCGTACCGCGCGCCACGTGAACCGTAGGGTCTCCGGCTCTGATGTGCTAGGGTCATGACACGACCGTTCCTCCCCCTCACCGCGCGCTCCCGTACGGAGTCCCACCGGGCCGCCACGCCCCTGGAGCTCTTCTTCGACCTGTGCTTCGTCGTCGCCGTCGCCCAGGCGGGGGCGCAGCTCGTGCACGCGGTGGCCGAGAACCACACCGGTGAGGGGATCATCAACTACGCGATGGTCTTCTTCGCCATCTGGTGGGCGTGGATGAACTTCTCCTGGTTCGCCTCGGCTTACGACAACAACGACGTCCTCTACCGGATCGTCACCCTCGTCCAGATCGCCGGTGTCCTCGTCCTCGCCGCCGGTGTCTCGCGGGCCTTCGAGGAGCACGACTTCCTCGTCGTCTACCTCGGCTACCTCGTCATGCGGCTCGCGCTCGCCACCCAGTGGCTGCGCGCCGCCCACCACGCCGCCGACCGGGCCGAACGGACGATGTGCCGACGGTACGCGGGCGGAGTCGTCGCCTGCCAGGTCGGCTGGCTCGCGCTGGTCCTCGCGCCGGAGGCGGCCCGCCCCTGGGTGTTCCTCGTGATGGCGCTGGTCGAGATGGCCGTACCCCTGTACGCGGAGAAGGACGCTCCCAGTACCTGGCACCCGCACCACATCGCCGAGCGGTACGGCCTGTTCACCATCATCGTCCTCGGTGAGACCGTCGCGGCGGCGACCGTCGCCGTCAAGTCCGGCATCGTCGAGAACGACGCCCTCGGTGAACTGCTGCCGATCGCCGCCGGCGGTCTGCTGCTCGTCTTCGCCGCCTGGTGGATCTACTTCGTCGCCCCCGCCCACGACCGGCTGACGTCGAGCCGCCAGGGCTTCCTGTGGGGCTACGGCCACTACGTGATCTTCGCGTCGGCCGCCGCCGTCGGCGCGGGCCTGGAGATCGCCGTGGAGCAGGCGGTGGGCAAGGCGCACATCTCCACGTTCGCCGCCTCCGCGTCGGTGACGATCCCGTCGGCCGTCTTCCTGCTGTCCGTGTGGCTGCTGCACGCCCGCTACTTCAAGGTCGGCCTCGCGCAGCAGCTCGTCCTGCCCGTCTCGGCGTGCGCGATCCTGCTGTGCACCTTCGCGGGTCACTGGGCGGTCCTGGCCGCCGGCCTCGTCGCGGCGGCCACGGTCGCCGTGGGAGTGACCCTCACGGCCCGCAACCCGGCCACGAGGGCGGACGCGGGAGCGGCGACCGGCTGAGCCCGGACCCGTTCCCCGTAGTAGGCACCCGACGCCCGTGGTAGGGAGGGGACATGACACAGCCCGAGGGGACGAACGGCCGCGACTCGATCACCGATGTCGGCGGACTGCGCGTGGGGCACGCGCGCGTGGACGGGGCCGGGGCGCTCAGTGGCACCACGGTGGTGCTCGGGCCCGAGGGCGGGGTCGTCGCCGCCGTGGACGTACGGGGCGGGGGCCCGGGGACGCGGGAGACGGACGCCCTGGACCCGAGGAACGTCGTCCAGCGGATCGACGCGGTCGTCCTGACCGGCGGCAGCGCGTACGGTCTGGACGCCGCCGCGGGGGTGATGGCCTGGCTGGAGGAGCGGCGCCGGGGCGTGCGGGTGGGCCCTGATCCGTCCCATGTGGTGCCGGTGGTACCCGCCGCGTGCGTCTTCGACCTGGGCAGGGGCGGCGACTTCACCGCCCGGCCGGACGCGGCGACGGGACGGGCGGCGGTCGAGGCTGCCGACGCGAGCGGCGACCACGCGCGCGTGGGAACGGGCGCGGTCGGCGCGGGCACGGGCGCGGTGGTCGGCGGCCTCCGGGGCGGGGTGGGCACGGCGAGCACGGTCCTGGCGTCGGGGATCACGGTCGGCGCCCTCGTGGTGGTGAACGCGGTGGGCTCGGCCGTCGACCCGGCCACGGGCGCGCTGTACGGGAGTTACCACGCCGACGGCGGCCCGCCGGCCCCTCCCGACCCGGAGGTGCACGAGGCGGCGGCACGGCGTCTCGCGCAGGCGCGCGCGGTGAGCGCACCTCCCCCGCTGAACACCACGCTGGCCGTCGTCGCGACGGACGCGGTGCTGACCCGGGCCCAGGCGCAGAAGGTGGCGGGCACGGCACACGACGGCATCGCGCGGGCGCTGCGCCCGGTACACCTGATGAACGACGGCGACACCGTCTTCGCCCTCGCCACCGGGGCGCGGGAACTGCCGGAGGAGCCCGGTCCGCTCGCCCTGAACGAGATCCTGGCGGCGGGGGCGGACCTGGTGACCCGGGCGATCGTGCGGGCGGTGCTCGCCGCTCCCGGCGGCCTGCGGGGGCCCGGCGGGGACTTCCCCTCGTACGCTGAGCTGTACGGTCCGGGGGCCGGTCCGTACTCCCGGTGAGCGGACGGCAGTTGGGGGGAACTTCCCGCCAGCACCCTTCGTTTTCCCGAACCCCGGACACGATGTCAGACCCAGGGACTACGTTAAGCAAGCACCAAGTGACATGCGGCGACGGCCTGGAGACCCTCTTGAACGATCCGCTGGATCCTCACGATCCCTTCGAGACGACCGAGACGCACCTCGAGCGGCTTCTCGGCCGGGCGCTCAACTCCTTCGACCTGCCCGACTCGACCGTCGAGCGCCTCGGCACGGCGCTCGCCCACTCCAGCGCGCTGCACTCCTCGCACCACAGCGCGTCGCTGCACCGCTCCACCTACCGCCACACGTATCTGCTCAGCGACGGCAGCGCGCTCTCCCTCTGGGAGCTCACGCACAACGCCGGCCGGGACGGCGCCGAGCAGCACGAGCTGTACGCCGAGGAGGCGGAGGCCCGGCTCGCCGCCTCCCGCCTCCCGTCCGGGTCGCTGCCCGGCTGGAGCGCGGAGCGTTCCGACGGCAGCGCCCTCGACGGGACCGAGGACGACGACATGGCGCTCTTCGGCGCCCTGCGCGCCCGCCCGATACCCGCCCAGCCCCGGATGTACGTGCCGGACGACTCCGCCGACCACGCGCGCCGCGTCCTGCGGCGCGCGGAGAACGCGGACCGGCCGGGCGAGCGGACGGCCCGCCGGCTCCGGCTGGCCTTCGCCCACCACATCACCCAGGCCTTCGGACGCCATGGCCCCACGGAGGGTGGCCGGGACGCCGGCTTCACGCTCTACGAGCACCAGTTCCTGCTGCTCGACGGCAGCGAGGTCAGCCTCTGGGAGGTGGAGCACACGTCGACGCCGGACGGCCGGCACATGTGCGAGGTGTACGAGTCCGAGAGCGTCGCCCGCGCCGCGATGGAGTCCCGCTCCCGGGTCCGCTGACACCCCTCGCGCACGGCCGTGGCCGCCGGCAGCCCGCGCGCGTGCGTGGTGGGGCGCGCGTCCCCGTACCGGTCCGCCTCCCGGGGTCAGACCGGTGTGGGGACGGCGCCCTCGGCGAGGCGGTCGGCGGCGAACCCGCGGTTGGCGCGGGTCTGTTCGCGGTACGTCTCGGGCAGGTCGGGCAGGGCGAGCAGCCGGTCGCAGGCGGCCAGCGACGCGGCGTGGTCGCCCACCCAGTACGCGGTGATCGAGTACTCGAAGAGCAGCCCCCACTGGTACACCCACGGCTGGGTGAAGAGGAGGTCGTCGGGGTGCTCCCGGTCCAGGACGGCACAGACGATCGCGTGGGCGGCCCGGTAGCGGCCCAGCTTCCTCAGCCGCGCCACCAGCTCGTAGCAGGCTTCGAGGCGCCCCGGCCGTGACTCCCAGGCGCGGGAGAGGGCGTCCATGGCGGCGGGCCAGTCACCGGCCTCGGCGCGCAGGACACCGGACTGGAGCAGCGCGTAGTAGACCTCCTCGCCCCAGCCGCCCATGGCCGCGCGCCGCTCGTAGAGGGCGACGGCCTCGTCGCGGCGGCCCATGTCGCGCAGGGTCTGCGCGAGGTAGAAGACCGTGCGGGGGTTGGTCGGGTCCCGGTCGAGCTCGGCGCCCAGGAGCCGGGCGTCGCGCTCGAACTTGTCGTGCCGGGAGCCCCCGTCGGCGTAGTCCTCGATGACGAGGGCGTCCAGGTTCTCCTGGACGTGGTCCCGGTCGGCCGTCAGGTACTCATGGGTGACGCCCTCGTACCGCCAGGGCAGGTCGCCCCTGACCAGGCGTTTGATGCGGTATTGGAGGGCGCCCTCGTGGCGGAGCATGTACGCGTCGGCGGTCAGCGCGGGCAGCGGGCCCTCCTGCCGGAGGACGTGGTCGGCGTCGAGGAGCAGCAGGTGCTCGGCCCGGCCGCGGGCGTGCGCGATGTTCAGGCTGCGGTTGTGGCCGAAGTTCACCCACGGTTCCTCGCGCAGTTCGCCGGGGATGCCGGCGAGGGCGGTCCGGATCAGCTCCTGGGTGCCGTCGGTGGACCCGGTGTCGGAGATGACCCAGGTGTCCACGAGACCGCGGACGGAGGCGAGGCAGCGCTCGATGACGGCGGCCTCGTTCTTGACGATCATGCACAGGCAGATGGACGGCTGCACGGCAACACCACTTCCGGTGGGGGCGCGAGGAGCGGGTGGGTGGAGCGATCGGGGGGCGACCCTACGGAGGGCCCGCCGACGCGGTCGGGCGGCGCGCCGTCGGGCCGTCCGAAGTTCGCCGTGGCGTACGCAGCCATTCGGTTGTCCGCGATAGGCCATGGCGTTGAGAGTGCCGCGAGACCGTCAAGACCGGGCCTGCGCGATCCGATGATCCGATTGTGGGAGCGCTCATCGCTCCCCTCTCGATCTCGCTCACACCGGCCATGAAGCCGGTGGAGGAAGGAGCATGCATGCGTCCTGATGCCAGGACCCGGTCCAAGCTCGGTCCCCTGCCCCGACGTCGCTCATGGCTCGGCGGCGGCGCCGCCGCCTCGCTCACCCTCGTGCTCACGGGCTTCGCGTCACCGGCGGTGGCCGGCACGTGGGAGGACGCCCCCCGTACGACGATCGCGGGGCCGTCCACGGGCGACCACTGCGAGGAGCGGCCGCCGCACCACCCGGACGGCCCGCCCCCGCACCACCCGGACGGCCCGCCGCCGCACCACCCGGACGGGCCGCCGCCGTGGGAGCACCAGAACGGCCCGCGTCACATGGGCCAGGACGGGTCGGCGCCGACCGGTGACCTCCAGGCGTTCCTGGACGAGCGGATCAGGCCCCTGGTCGAGGGCCCGCGGTACCGGACCCTGCCCGCGGAACCGGCCGGCGGGGACGAGTGCCCGGTGGGTCCGACAGGCCCGACAGGCCCGACCGGACCGCCCGGTCCCGAAGGCCCGACGGGCGACACGGGCGCTACGGGTGCGACCGGGGCGACCGGTCCGACCGGTCCGACCGGTCCCACGGGAGCGACCGGGCCGACCGGCGCCACGGGCGCGACCGGAGCGACGGGCGCCACGGGAGCGACCGGCGCGACCGGGCCCACGGGGCCCGTCGGCGCCACAGGTGCCGCGGGTGTCACAGGAGCCACGGGAGCCACGGGAGCCACGGGCGCCACCGGAGCCACCGGCCCCTGCTCCGACATCGACGCGTTCAGCCACTCGAACAACGAGGACTTCCAGGCGGTGCTCACCGGCGGCAAGGCCTTCGTCGGGAAGGCGAGCGTGCTGGGCGGGACGATCGCCTGGCAGGACCTCACCAACGCCGTCGCCACCATGACGGACCCCGCGAACGCCAACTACCCGACGGGCGTCTGCGCCATCGCCATCGAGGCCAGGGGCAGCGACGCTTTCGTCAAGGTCGTCACGACCGGCGGCCAGGTCTGGCAGACGCACGGCGACCTCATGAGCAACACCTTCGTCTGGGACGAGGGCTGGTTCCAGCAGTCGACGCCCACCCCGCTGGCCCTCCGCGCGAACAAGTTCACGCGCGCGTTGCCTTCCGGTGCGGCGCGGAACCTCGCCCTGCCGGAGGCGGCACGCCCCTGACGGGCTGATCCGGCCATGCCGAAGGGCCCTGGTCACGGGAATCCTCCCGCGACCAGGGCCCTTCGGACCGTTCAAGGCTTCGGACCGTTCAAGACTTCGGACCGTTCATGGCCTCGGACCGTTCAAGGCCCTTCGGCCCTACCGTCGGCTTCGGCCCTGTCGTCGGCGGACCTCAGTGCGTCAGCACCGGCTCCTTCTCGACCACGACGCCGGCGTCACCCTCGTCGTCGCCGCCGCCCTCCAGGTGCTGCTTCGGCTTCGCCGGCAGGGCGAACATCACCAGGAAGATCAGGGCGAGCACGCCCGCGACCCAGCCCATCGCGTTCTGGAAGGCGTCCGTGAACGCCGCCCCCGCCTCGGCCGGGGACTTCGGGGCGGGCTTGCCGTCGATCACGCCGAAGAAGACCACCGACACCAGGCCGAGCCCGAGCGCGTTGCCCATCTGGCCCGTCGTGTTGATCAGACCGGAGGCCGAACCCGCGTGCTCCTTGGGCACGTCCGAGAGGACCGCGTCCGTCAGCGGCGCCACGATCAGACCCATGCCCAGGCCCATGACCACCAGCGGCGGGATCATCTGCCAGGACGTGATCCCGGTCCCGTATCGCCCGGCCTCGAAGAGGTAGAGCAGAACGCCCGCGACCATCGTCAGGGCGCCCGCCTGGAGCACCTTCCGGCCGAAGCGCGGCACCAGCTTCTGCACCGACATCCCCGCGGCCACCGACACCGCGATCGAGAACGGCACCCCGGTCAGGCCCGCCTTCAGCGCGGTCCAGCCGAGCCCGATCTGCATGTACAGCGTCCACACCAGGAAGAAGATGCCCATCACGACACCGAACGTGAGCTGCACCGCGATGCCCGCCGCGAAGCTCTTCACCTTGAACAGCGAGAGCTCGACGAGCGGCGACCCGTCCTTCTTCGTCTTGTACTTCTCGTACGCGACGAAGGCGCCGAAGACGACCAGGCTGCCGGCCATCATCAGGTGGCCCCACAGCGGCCAGTCCAGCTCACGACCGCGCGTCAGCGGGTAGATCAGCATCAGCAGCGCGCCCGTCACCAGGAGCACGCCGACCATGTCGAGGCGGAGCGCCTTCGGCGCCTTCGACTCGGTGATGAACTTCCGGCCGAGGAGCAGACCCGCGATGCCGACCGGCAGGTTGATGAGGAAGATCGGCCGCCACTCGAGGCCCGCGATGTTCCACTGCGTGAGCAGCGCGCCGAGCAGCGGTCCCGAAACCGCGCCCAGGCCGATGATCGCGCCGAACATCCCGAAGACCTTGCCGCGCTCGTGCGCCGGGAAGGTGACGTGGATGATCGACAGGACCTGCGGCACCATCATCGCGGCCGCCGCGCCCTGGAGGAGCCGGGAGGCGACCAGCATCTCCGGGTTGGCGGCGAAGCCGCAGAGCGCGGACGCGACGGTGAAGCCCGCCGTGCCCAGGAGGAAGAGGCGCTTGCGCCCGTAGATGTCACCGAGCCGTCCGCCGGTGATCAGGCCCGCCGCGAAAGCCAGGGCGTACCCGGCGGTGATCCACTGGATGGCCCCGAAGGTGGCGCCGAGGTCCCGCTCGATGCTGGGGATCGCGATGTTGACGATCGTGGCGTCGACCAGGTCCATGAAGGCCGCGGTCATGACGATGGCGAGGGCGATCCAGCGTCGCTTGCCGCTCGTGTCGGTGGGGGCCGCGTCCGTGACGGCGTCGTGTGAACTCATACGAAGAAGATAGAAGTCATCTAGGCCAGCTCGTGACCTAGATCGGCCGCATCCTGGAAGACATGACGGACACCCCGGCACGACTCCTGAATCTGCTCTCGCTCCTCCAGACCCCGCGCGAGTGGCCCGGAAGCGAACTCGCGGAACGGCTCTCGGTCTCCCCGCGCACCATCCGCCGGGACATCGACCGGCTCCGTGACCTCGGCTACCCCGTGGAGGCGACACTCGGCGCGGTCGGCGGCTACCGGCTCGTCGCGGGCAGCGCCATGCCGCCGCTCCTGCTCGACGACGAGGAGGCCGTCGCCATCGCGGTCGGCCTGCGGGCCGGGGCCGGGCACGCGATCGAGGGCGTGGAGGAGGCGTCCGTACGAGCCCTGGCGAAGCTGGAACAGGTCCTGCCCGCGCGCCTCAGGCACCGGGTCTCCACCCTCCAGAACGCCACGATCCCGCTGACGCGCGGCGACGGGGCCACGGTCGCCCCGGCCACGCTCACCGCCCTCGCCGGCACGGTCACCGGCCGGGAGAAGCTCCGCTTCGGCTACCGGGCGGGCGACGGCGCGGAGACGAAACGCCTGGTCGAGCCCTACCGGCTGGTCTCCACCGGCCACCGCTGGTACCTCGTGGCGTACGACCTCGGGCGCGAGGACTGGCGCACCTTCCGGGTGGACCGGGTGAGCGAACCGCTCGCCACCGGGGCCCGCTTCACCCCGCGCGAGCTGCCCGCCGGTGACGCGGCGCAGCTCCTGCTGCGCTCCATGTCCCGCGCCCAGTCCGAAGTGGACCTGGACGTGTCCTTCGAGGCCCCGGCCGACTTCGTCACCGCGCGCCTCCCCTCCCACCTGGTGCCCACAGCGACGGGGCCCGCCACCTGCCGTCTCCGCACCCGTGCGACGGACTCGGTCGAGTGGCTGGCCCTCCGCCTGGCCCTGGTGGACGCCCCCTTCACGATCCACGGCCCCGCCGCCCTCCACGCCTACGTGGAGGACCTGGCGAGCCGCCTCGCGGCGTCGACGCGGGGGTGAGGAGCCCGGGGTCCCGGGAGTTCGCGGGAGTTCGCGGGTCCCGGGGCCTCGTCGGACCCGGGGCCCGGGGCCCGTCAGGCCACCGCGTCGAAGCCGGTGTCGCGGGCCATCTTCTTGAGTTCGAGCAGGGCGTGCTTCTCGATCTGGCGGATCCGCTCCCTCGTCAGGCCGTGCTGCTTGCCGACCTCCGTCAGGGTCCGCTCGCGGCCGTCCTCGATCCCGTACCGCATGCGGATGATCGACGCCGTCCGGTGGTCGAGCTTGCCGATGAGGTCGTCGAGCTCCTCGCTGCGCAGCAGCGTGAGCACCGACTGCTCCGGGGAGATGGCCGACGTGTCCTCCAGGAGGTCGCCGAACTGCGTCTCGCCCTGGTCGTCCACCGACATGTTCAGCGAGACCGGGTCACGCGCCCAGTCCAGGACGTCGATGACCCGCTCGGGGTTCGAGCCGAGCTCCTTGGCGATCTCCGCGGGCTCGGGCTCCCGGCCGTTCTCCCGGTTGAACTCGCGCTGCACCCGCCGGATCCGGCCGAGCTCCTCCACGAGGTGGACGGGGAGCCGGATCGTGCGGGACTGGTCCGCGATGGAGCGGGTGATGGCCTGGCGGATCCACCACGTCGCGTACGTGGAGAACTTGAAGCCCTTCGCGTAGTCGAACTTCTCGACCGCGCGCACCAGGCCCGCGTTCCCCTCCTGGATCAGGTCGAGCAGCGGCAGCCCGCTGCGCGGGTAGCGGCGGGCCACGGCCACCACGAGCCGCAGGTTGGACTTGATGAAGAGGTCCTTGGCACGTTCGCCCTCGGCGACCAGCGCTTCGAGCTCCTCGCGGCTCGCCCCGCCGGCCTCGGTCTGCACCTCGCCGTCCAGGACCTGCCGGGCGTACACACCCGCCTCGATCGTCTGGGAGAGCTCGACCTCCTTGGCGGCGTCGAGCAGGGGCGTGCGCGCGATCTCGTCGAGGTACATGCCGACCAGGTCGCGGTCGGCGATCTCCCCGCCCACGGCGCGAACGCTGCTTGCCCGTGCGGCCCCGCTCTTGGCGGAGGTCTGACGACGGGCGACGGCACGGGTTGCCATGCGAGCTCCCTTGCTGAGTAGGTCGCGACACCCTTACGGGTGCCCTGCATCCGACGGAAACAACGACTGGAATCAGGACAGAATTCCCACGCGGCACATGGATTTTCGAGATCATGCAGTATCCTGCGCGGCCACCGCCCCTTCGGGCATGGCGCCGGAACCCACGGAGGCGCAGGTCAGACCGGGCACGGAGGGTGATACGACGGCGCTCGCGGGGAGGCCGACCACACTGTCGTGAGACCGCGATCACATGCGCCGCCGTCTCTCCAGACGCCCGGACAGGTCAGCGGGTTGCCTGCTTCCCGCGCCGAGGCCCGGGTCGCCCTCCGCCTCGCGGACTAGGTCCCGCGCCCGTTACGTCGCAGCCCTCCCCCGCCCTAGCGTCCTCGGCATGAGCGACACCACCGGCACCCTGGACGAAGCACTCGAACGCCTCCACACCACCGGCCCCGAGCGCAACGGCTGGCTCACCAATCACGCCCCGATGGCCGTCGAGGCCCTGGTCCACCGCGGCCAGGCCCCGGCCGTGCACCGTTGGCTGGATCGCTACGCCCACAAACTGGAGGAGCTGCCCTCCCCTTCCCGCCCCGTCACGGCCGGCGACTGGCACGAGGCGCTCGGCGACCCGGCCCGGATCACCGACTGGACCCGCTTCTTCGGGCGCGAACTCGACGGGCGCCCCTGGCGGGAGGTCCTCGCCGAGTGGTGGCCCCGGCTGCTGCCCGGGATCGCGGGTGGAGCGACGCATCCCGTGATCCGTACCGGACATGCCGTACGCACCCTCCTGGCGTCCCCCGAGGCGGAGACGGCCCCGCGCCGCGCTGAACTCGCGCACGCCCTCGGCTACTGGGCGGCCCGCCACCAGCCGCTTCCGGCGCCCACCCCGCTGGCCGCGGCGCCCACGGCGGCGGCCGCCCTGGACGCCGTACCGCCGATTCCCGAGCAGGACGGCGGGATGCGAACGCGGCTCACCCGGCTGACGGGGTTCCCGGTGTGGGGGACGGCCCCGGATCCGGACACGGCACGGGCGCGGCTCGAGGAGCTGGTGACGGCCGCCACGCACCGGTACGCGACGCACGGCCATGGCGAGCCGATCATGCTGGTCCACGCGGCGACCGCGCCGAACGCGGTGCTGCGCTCCCTGCCCGCGCTCCCCCGCGAGCTGTGGGCGCCGAGCCTTGCGGCGGCGTGGACGGCGGCGGCCGCGGTGACCGCCGCGTACACGCCGGTGGAGGCGGCGCCCCACGCGCCCACGTCCCTCACCCCCGAGGAGGTCTTCGAGCGGGCGGCGGCCCACGGCGACGACCACACGATCAAGTTCACCGACACGGCGCTCGACGTGGCCGATCCGCTCGCGCTCGCGGCGGCCGTCCGGTCGGTCGAGCTGAACCCGCCGGTGTTCTGAAGCGCGACAGAAGGCTGCGGGGCGGCCGGGGCCCGCGCGCGCGAGCTCAGCCGAACTGCAGGGACCTCTTCGCGAGCCCCATCCAGAACCCGTCGATCACCGACCGCTGCCCGTCGAGGTCGCCGGCCGCGTCCGCGGCGCCCAGGGTCACGAAGAGGGGCGCGAAGTGTTCCGTACTCGGGTGGGCGAGGCGGCCGGCGGGCGAGGCGTGCGCGAAGTCGAGCAGGGCGTCGACGTCGTGCGCGGCGAGGGCCTCCCGGCCCCACGCGTCGAACTCGGCGGACCAGCCCGGCACCCCGCCGCCGGTGTGACGGAGGGCGGCGAGGTTGTGGGTGAAGAAGCCGCTGCCCACGATGAGGACGCCCTCGTCGCGCAGCGGGGCGAGCCTGCGTCCGATGTCCATGAGCCGGCGCGGGTCGAGGGTGGGCAGGGAGATCTGGAGTACGGGGATGTCCGCGGCCGGGAACATCTCGACGAGCGGCACGTAGGCGCCGTGGTCGAGGCCCCGGTCGGGGAGGTCCTGCACGGGCGTGCCCGGCGCGCGGAGCAGCTTGCGGACGGCGTCGGCGAGGGCGGGCGCGCCGGGAGCCTCGTACCGGACCCGGTAGTAGTGCTCGGGGAAGCCCCAGAAGTCGTACACGAGGGGGACGGTCTCGACCGCGCCGAGCGCGAGCGGGGCCTCCTCCCAGTGGGCGGAGACCATGAGGATCGCCGTGGGGCGCGGGAGGTCCGCGGACCAGGCGGCGAGCTGGCCGGGCCAGAGGGGATCGTCGGCGAGGGGCGGGGCGCCGTGGGACAGGTAGAGGGCGGGCATGCGGGCGGGCATACGGGCGAGCGTGGCGTCCATGACGACGACCTCCGGCAACCGACGTAGTGATTGAAACTTCAAGCTCCCCCCCAGCATGCAGCGCCGGACTACATAGTTCAACTTTCAAGAATGAGTCGTACGATGGGAACCATGGGAGACATGACCGCACCCCGCTGGCTCAGCGACGAGGAACAGCACGTCTGGCGCGCGTACCTGCACGCCACCACGCTCCTGGAGGACCACCTCGACCGCCAGTTGCAGCGCGACGCCGGAATGCCGCACATCTACTACGGACTGCTCGTCCAGCTCTCCCAGGCCCCCCGCCGCCGCCTCCGGATGACGGAACTGGCCAAGAGCGCCAAGATCACCCGCTCCCGGCTCTCCCACGCGGTCACCCGCCTGGAGAAGAACGGGTGGGTGCGGCGCGAGGACTGCCCCTCCGACAGGCGCGGGCAGTTCGCCCTGCTGACCGACGAGGGGACGGACGTCCTGCGCCGGACCGCGCCGGGCCATGTGGCGGCCGTACGCCAGGCCCTCTTCGACCGGCTCTCCGCCGAGCAGGTGGAACAGCTCGGCGCGATCATGCGGACCATGGCGGAGGGCCTCGAACCCCAGGACCCGGACGCGGACCTGCCCTGGCTCCGCTGAGCACACGGCTCGCGGGACCAGGGCAGGCGTCGGGGTCGGGGTCGGAACCGGGGCGGGCCCGGGGGGTGGGAACCAGGGCGGGCCTCGGGGGGTGGGAACCAGGGCGGGCCTCGGGGGGTGGGAACCAGGCAGGCCCGATCCCGCAGCTGGGACCACCCGACCCGAGGCGGGGATCATCCGACCCCGAAGCCGGGATCACCCGACCCCAGGGCTGGGGTCAGTGGACGATGACCGGCACCTTCAGCTCGCCGTCCGCGCCCTCGCCGGACCCGGCGACGGCCCCCATGTCCGGCTTCCCGGTGTTGATCAGGACGAAGGCGATCGCGGCCGAGACGACCAGGATGCCGACGGCCCACCAGATCGCCGCGGTGTAGCCCTCGACCATGCCCTGGAGCTGGAGCAACCTCTGGCCGGCCGGGGTGGTCGCGCCGGCCGCGTTGTCGGTCAGGTACGCGGTCGTCGCCGAGGCGGCGATCGTGTTCAGCAGGGCCGTACCGATGGCGCCGCCGACCTGCTGCGAGGTGTTGACCATCGCGGAGGCCACTCCGGCGTCCCGCGGGTCCACGCCGAGCGTCGCGAGCGACATGGCCGGCATGAAGGCCGTACCCATGCCCAGGCCGAGCAGCAGCTGGGCGGGCAGGATCAGACCGGCGTACGAGGTGTCGATCTCCAGCTGCGTGAGCAGCAGCATGCCGACGCCCGCGGTCAGGAAGCCGGGGGCCATGAGCAGCCGCGGCGGGACCCGGGTCATCAGGCGCGTACCGATCTGGGTCGAGCCGATGATCATGCCCACGATCATGGGCAGGAACGCGAAGCCCGTCATGACCGGCGAGTAGCCCTTCACGACCTGGAGGTAGTACGTCAGGAAGAGGAACAGGCCGAACATCGAGATGACGGCGAGACCCAGCGACAGGTAGACACCGCCGCGGTTGCGGTCGGTCAGGACGCGCAGCGGCAGCAGCGGGGCCTTCACGCGCGACTCGACGAGGACGAAGACGCCGAGCAGCACCACCGAGCTCACGAACATGCCGATCGTGCCGGCGTCGCTCCAGCCCTCGGACTCGGCGCGGGTGAAGCCGTACACGAGCGCGACCAGGCCCAGGGTGGACAGGATCACGCCGGGGACGTCGAGCGGGGAGCGGTTGCGGCCGCCCGCGGGCTCACGGATGACGAGGTACGCGCCGACGGCGGCGACGATCGCGAACGGGATGTTGACGTAGAAGGTCCAGCGCCAGTTCAGGTACTCGGTGAGGAAACCGCCGAGGATCAGGCCCACGGCGCCGCCGCCGCCGGCGATCGCGCCGTAGATGCCGAAGGCCTTGGCGCGCTCCTTGGCGTCGGTGAAGGTCACCGCGAGCAGCGAGAGCGCGGCGGGCGCGAGGAGCGCGCCGAAGGCGCCCTGGAGCGCGCGGGCACCGAGCATCATGGCCTCGCCGCTCGCGGCGCCGCCGAGGGCGGAGGCGGCGGCGAAGCCGATCAGGCCGACGACGAAGGTGCGCTTGCGGCCCCACAGGTCGGCTATGCGGCCGCCGAAGAGGAGCAGACCGCCGAAGGCGAGGGCGTAGGCGGTGATGACCCACTGCCGGTTGCCGTCGGAGATGCCGAGGTCCTGCTGCGCGGACGGCAGGGCGATGTTCACGATCGTCGCGTCGAGCACGACCATCAGCTGGGCGAGGGCGATGAAGACGAGCGCCTTCCAGCGGCCCGGGTCGGCGTGGGTCACGGTGTGGTCGGGGGTTTTCGGCATGGGTGGAGCCACCTCTTGGCGCGTACGGGGTGAAAAAGGGCGAAGGGAAAGCGGGCGAAGGGAAAGCGGGCGAAGGAGCTGCGGGTGCGGAGATACGGGTGAGGGAACGCGGCTTACGTCATTGGGGTCGAGGCCCCGAAGTCGGTCGCGACGGACGGAAGTCGCGCCTCAGGCCCTCGAGGGTGGCGGGCGACCCGAGCAGCTCGGAGCGCGCGGGCGCTTCCAGGCCGTCGAGGAACAGCTGCAGATGACGGTGGACGAACTGGTCGAAGGTGGTGCCGCAGGCCGTTCCCGGCAGCGGGCGGGTCAGCTGGGAGACCGCCACCATCAGGTCCCCGACGCCGACGTCGGAGCGGAGCCGGCCGGACCGCTGGGCGCGGTCGACGAGCGCCTGGACGGCCTCCTCCAGGCGTTCCCGCTCGACGGTCAGCTCCGGGTGCTCCCTGTCGAAGGCACCGTCGAGCATCGGGCACAGGGCGCCGATGCGTTCGTCGGCGGCGGCGTGGGTGAAGCGCCGGAGTGCGGCAAAGGTGTCGGCCTCCTCCTCGGCGGCCCGTACGGCGATCCCGGTGACGCGGCCCACGATCGAGAGGACGACCTCGTGGACGAGGTCGGTCCGCTCGGGGAAGTTCCGGTAGAGCGTGGCGTTGCCGACGCCGGCTCGGCGCGCGATCTCGTCGTACGGCACCTGGGGGCCGAACTCGACGAACATCTCGCGAGCCGCCGTCACGATCCGCTCGCGGTTGCGCAGGGCGTCGGCGCGCGGGCGGGGTACCCGACGTGCGGGCGCGGTGTCGGCGGTACGGGTCACGCCACGGCCTCCTGACAGTCGTCTCGTGCATCCGGGAAGGACTTCCCGACATTCGGGAAAGGGCCCCGGCATCCGGGAAAGGGCCTTCGGCATCCGGGGAAGGACTCCCCGACATCCGGGGAAGGACTCCCCACTTCTTCGAACACAGGCGTAAACGGGGACGCACTCCCCGGATATTTCCCGTCCCGCATGTGACCCCGGTCACAGACGGGGGTGAGGGCGGAAGACCGGCCGCCCGGTGCCCGCGGACGACCCCGGTCCCGGACGGGCCGGGAGGCGGAATACCCACGATCGGGCCACCCGGCGCGCGCACCCGAACACCTCGTCACAGGCTGAATCGCACAGCGCGGCCCCGCGAGACCGGAGAGGGCCCGTGCCGCCGACCTGCCCCCACCGGAGAGGCGCCCGTATGCAGCACCCCCGCCGACGGATACCCAGAACCGTCGCCCTGGCCGCGACCACGGCGCTCTCCCTCACCCTGCTCGCCTCCGCGAGCACCACCCTCCCCGGGCCGGCCCCCGCCTCCGCCGGCCCCGTGGCCACCGCGCCCGGCGCCGCCCAGCTCGGACCGTGCCGCATCGCCACCACGATGGGGGTGCAGATGTCGGAGGGGCTGCCCACGGCCCCCGGCTACGTGCGCTCCACGGGCCAGGTCAAGGCCCTCACCTTGATGGTCGACTTCCCCGACGTACCCGGGGACGGCACGGCGATGGGCCGCTTCCGCGAGTTCTTCCCGCAGACCGCCGACTGGTTCCGCACCAGCTCGTACGGGCGCCTGACGTACAAGGCCGAGACCCCGATACCCGACTGGCTGCGGATGCCCAGGACCTTCTCCGCGTACGGGATCGAGCGCGGCGCACCGTACGAACCGGGCTACCGCTCCCTCGTCGAGGACATCGTGACGGCGGCCGACCCGAAGGTGGACTTCAGCGCCTACGACCTGGTCAACGTCCTGGTCACGCCGAACGCCGGGCCCTCCGCCCTCGACACCGTCCTGTCCGTGACGTTCTCCGGCAACGCCGACGCCCCCTACGCCGACGGCGTGCCGCTCGCCAACACGTCCTTCGTCTACAGCCGCCAGGACGACGGCTCGGGCAGCTTCGCCGAGACCGGCTACCGGGTCCTGCCGCACGAGAACGGACACGTCTTCGGCCTGCCCGACCTGTACACCGCGGACGGCGGCGGGACCGTCGGGCACTGGGACATCATGTCCGAGGACTGGGGAGCCAACAACGACTTCCTCGCCTGGCACAAGTGGAAGCTGGGCTGGCTCGACAACGACCAGGTCGGCTGCGCCTCCCGCCCCGGCACCGCCGACCACACCCTCACCCCGCTCGCCGTCACGGGCGGCCCCAAGCTCGCGGTCGTCCCGCTCTCCGACACCTCCGGGTACGCGGTCGAGGTCCGCAGCCAGGACGGCAACGACGAGGCGGTGTGCGAACCGGGCGTCCTCGTCTACCGGGTGGAGTCCGACGTGGACACCGGCCACGGCCCGGTCACCGTGTCGGACAGCGAACGCGCGAGCGGCGGCTGCACCCGACGCGCCAACGTCCACGCGGAGCTGTCGGACGCCCCGTACCAGCCCGGCGAGACGTTCACGGACCGCGCCAACGGCATCCGGATCGAGGTGCTCGACGAGGACGCGGACGGCGGCTACCGGGTGCGCATCACCCGGAGCTGAGCAGCGCCTCCCGCAACTCCCGCTTGAGGATCTTCCCGGTCGGGTTCCGGGGCAGCTCCTCCTCCCGCACGACGATCCGGGCGGGCACCTTGAACGCGGCGAGACGAGCCCCGACGTGCTCCCGAAGCCGCTCGGTGTCGACGCCGGGGGCCTGGGTGCCGGGATGGACTCCGCCGGGACGGGGGTGGGCTCCGGGTCGGGAATGGGCGCCGGGCCGCAGCCGTACGACGGCGACGACCTCCTCCCCCCACAGGGGGTGGGGGACACCGAGTACGGCGGCGTCGACGACGTCCGGGTGCTCCTGCAGAACCGCCTCGACCTCGACGCAGTACACGTTCTCGCCGCCGCGGATCACCATGTCGGTGAGCCGGTCGACGATGCTGACCCGGCCGTCCGCGTCGACCCGGGCGAGGTCCCCGGTCCTGAACCAGCCGTCGTCGGTGAACGCGGCGCGGGTGGCGGCCTCGTCGCGCCAGTACCCCCGGATCAACGACTGCCCGCGCAGCCACAGCTCGCCCACGCCGTCCGCGTCGGGCCGGTCGATCCGCACCTCGGTGGCGGGCGAGGGGCGCCCGACGCTCCCGGGATGGGCGCGGTACTCGGCGCCGACGTTGGACAGCACCCCGCCGCTGGTCTCCGTGAGCCCGTAGCCGTTGCGGGGCTCGACGCGCTCCCCGTACCCGGCGCTGATCCCGGCGACGATGCCGGGCGGGGCGGCGGCGCCCCCGGTGCTGAGCAGGGTGAGGCTCTCGAGCGGGTCGCCGGTGGAGCGGGCGAGGTCGAGCAGCTGGAGCGCGGTGGTGGGCACGCCTGCGTAGTGGGTCACGCGATGCTCGCGGATCAGTTCGAGAGCCCGGCCCGCGTCCCACTTCCGCATCATGACCAGGGTGCCGCCGGCGGCCATCACGGCGTAGAAGGAGGTGAAGGCGGCGACGTGGAACAAGGGGAACGTGGTCAGCGAAACGGGCGCGGGCCCGGCCCCGGGCACGTCCCCGCGCGCGAGGGCGGCCGCGGCGGCGAAGTACCGGGGGTTCATGGCGGCCCCGGCCTGCGCGAGGTGGGTGGCGACGGCGCCCTTGGGGCGGCCGGTGGTGCCGGAGGTGTAGAGGATGGTGGCGTCGTGCTCGGGCAGGACGTCGACGACCGGAGGCCCGAGGAGCGGATCGTCGTCGACGACGTAGGCGACGAACCCGTCCTCCGCCTCTCCCTCCCCCTGGAAGACGATCCCGGGCACCCGGTTCCGCCGGGCCCAGGCCCGGACCCGCCCGACCCGCTCGCCGTCGACGAGGAGCACGCCCGGCGCGCAGTCGTCGAGGGCGTACGCGAACTCGTCCTCGGTCCACCAGGCGTTGAGGGGTACGGCGACGAGCCCGGCGAGCTGCGCGGCCCAGAAGGCGACCTGCCACTCGGGAAGGTTGCGCATGGCGACGACGGCCCGGTCTCCGGGCCGCAGCCCGTACTCCCCGACGAGCGTGCGCGCGAGCCCGCAAGCGGCGTCGAAGAACTCCCGATAGGTCATCCGCCCGCTCTCGGACACGAGGAACACCCGGTCCCCGTAGGCCCAGGTGACCTCGACGAACTCCCGCAGGGTGCGGGGCCCGCCGGCATAGACCCCGCCCTCGACGGCGAAGGGCGCCCCGGGCGCGGTCAACCGCGCTTCCCCCGCCTGCCCACCGGACACCACCACGAGGACCTCCTGAGCGCTCGCTTACCCCAGCGGGCGACGCTATGCGCCCCCCTCCCGGGGGTCAACCCCGCAGCCGGGGACCGCGGCCGCGGCGAGCCCCCACCCCTCGCGGGGGCCGCCGGGGCAACCCCCTCGCCCGCCCGCCCCCACCCGCTACACTGACGGCGGCGTACCACTCCACGGGCACGTCACGCCTTCGTAGCTCAGGGGATAGAGCACCGCTCTCCTAAAGCGGGTGTCGCAGGTTCGAATCCTGCCGGGGGCACCATGCATTACCGCTCTGACCTGGGTTTTATCCCCCAGGGAGGGGCCTCACTCGGCCTCGGACATCTCGTCCGGGGCCGTTTGCGTGAGCGCTGCGTGAGCGGACAGGGTGGCAGCCCCCGAAGTAACCCCCAAACGGTCAGCACCATCCGGCACGTCGCGAGGAGCGCGTGCACGCGGGACGAGACGGGCCGCAGCCTCGGCGATCGCAAGACCTCGGGAAGCAGGCTCGTGTACGTGTCCGCCGTGATGGTGATCGAGGAGTGGCCGAGTCTCTCCTGGATGTCCCTTCAAGGCGGCACCGGCCGCGTAGGCTTTATGTGTGGTCGGCAGCTCAAGGGCGAGGTCTGGGAGCGTCGCAGGCGCTTCCGGCGATGCGGGTACTGAATACCGGCGCGGCGTTGCTGCGTACGCAGTGGCATGTGGACTCTCAGGTGTTCCGCTGCCGGGGATCGAGATCCCTCCCGCACTTGCCCGAGTGGCGTCTGTGTCGTTGGAAACCGATGATCCTGTCGACGACATCAGGATCGACTTCGAGTCAGGACAGCGTGCGCTAGTCCAGGCCAAGCGGAGCCTGACCGCCGGCAAGCCCCTTAAAGAAGCCGTGGCCCAGTGGGTGCAGGCCGCCAGGGTTGGTCTTGATCCCGCCAGGGATCGCCTGGTGATCGTCTCGGGAACGCTGAGCGGGCCTATAAGAAAGCTGCAGCAAGTCCTGAATCGCGAGCGGACCGACCACCCTGGCTCACCCACGAAGGAGGAGGCCGAGGTCCTGGCGGATGTTCGGGCTCTCCTGGGCGCCTTGGGCGAGCCCGAACGCACGCTGGCCCTCAAGTGCGCGGTGATCTGGGAGCTGCGGGTAGAGGAGCCGGACGACCCGGAGTCGCAGATGGCCATGGGCCACTTGCGCCGCGTTGTGGACGACGACGGGAACGACTCGGCTCGTGGAGCGTGGACAGCGCTGACGAAGATCGCTGGCCGCACAGCCCGGCTCCGGGGCGGGCACAGTCTCACCGGCTGGCTGGATGCTCTGCATGGTGAGGGCATCAACATCAGCAGCACCAAGGGATCCCCGGCGGCCGTGCTGGAGACCCGGCGGTTAGCACTGGAACGGTACAGGCAGCGCCTCGCCCGGGAGGGTTCTGAGATCGATCTGCGCTCGCTGGGAGCTGAGTTGCCCAACCTCCCTCTCGCCCAAGCGGACGCGGGCATCAAGGTCGGCACGAATCCGGACGACGACCGGGACGAGAGTGAGCTGATCTGGGCTTTCCTCCGCCGTGGCCGCGTCATTCTGACCGGCTTGCCCGGAGGTGGGAAGAGCACTGCGTTGAGGAGTCTGGCAGCACATCTGGCTTCGGATCGCGCTCTGCCTCTTCCCGTGCGGGTATCGCTTCGCGAAGTCAACAGGTCGGGTTCACAAGCGGGTTTCCGGGATCGCCTCATCGCTGCGGCCGTACGCGACGACAGGCCGGCAGACCGGAGTGTTCTCACCTCCGAAATCAACGAACGCCTGGACGAGGACGGTGGCGTCGCTCTGATCCTCGACTCGCTCGACGAGACCTACGATCACCGGTCGAAGGTCGTCAGTGAAATCTCCAGTCTTGTCGCGGCTGTGCCCGAAGGAGTCTGCATCCTGCTGGCCACCCGCGATGTCGCCTATGGTCAGGCTGCCACGCTCGGATGGCCGGCCTTGCGCCTGCGGTCACCATCCACAGCGGAGAGCACCGTGACCACAGTCCTCGAATTGGCCGCGGCGCAGAGGCTTCCCAAGGCGGCGGACAGGCCGGGCTGGGTTGCCGAGCGCGCGGCATGGGTGCGATCAGCACTGGCGCAGGACGCCCTGCTGTGTGAGACGCCCCTGATCCCCGTCCTGCTGGCCCTGCTCGCCGTGCGGCGATCAACCGAGTCGCTCCCGAAGCAGCGTGCGACGATCCTCGAAGCAGTCGTGAAAGACATCGTGGCCGACCGCGAGGTGCGGCGCGGCGGGGATCGCGCTCTTGGGCCGTTGGCGGGCAGTGAACCCAGGATTTCGGTGCAGTGCGGTGGAGACGGCGCGAGCTACGGCCACGTCGAGAGTGCACGCGAGAACGAGTGGTTCGAACTGCCGGCCTGAGATCTGCACACGGCCACCATGCACGCGTTCACCAGCGAGGCCGCCGAGATCCTGAACAGTCAAGGGCAAGCCGTGAAGGAGTCGGTCGTCGCAGCCGACCTCCGTGAGCCCTGGGGACTACCGCCGGCCCGGGCAGCGGCCGCGGCGGCTTCCCGCTCATCGAGACCGGCCGCGTCGAACCTGGCCCGCGCCTCAGGCAGGAGCCGCCCCAGAAGAGTGCCGAGCTCGGTGTACCGGCCTGCCCAGTACGCGGCGTCCGCGCGACGGACGACGGCGCGGAGCTCTTCGACGGTGCCCGGCTCGACATCGGCGGGGATGCCGATGGCGGCGTCGTGGGTGGCTGCGGAGACCAGGCGCAACGCGGCCCGCTCGTCGCGGTCCATGGACCGCCGTGGCGCCTGCTGGCCGAGGAGCACGGCGATGTCCGTACCGAGTGCGTCGGCAATCGACAGCAGGGACGGGAGGGAAGCCGTTCCGCCGCGTTCGAGCTTGCGGACCACGCCGACGGACACGCCGGCCGCCTCCGCCAATTGCTCCTGTGTCATGCCGCCGCGCAGCGCCTTCAAGCGCTCAGAGGTGGTGTATTCCGACCACTGCATACTCCAGAACCTCCGCGTGATGGGCCCCACACGGACAGTACTGGCTGGAGCGGTGGAGCCGACAGCCCATGATCAGAACGCAGTTGGGTTCACGCGGCGAGCACCGCTGTGACACCGAGGAGGGCCTCCAACTCGGTCACGGCCTCATCCTCGTCCGTGACGTGGACCGTGGCGATGCCCAGATCGGCGGCCGGCGGAAGGTTCACCGCGTGATCGTCCACGAACACGCACCGCTCGGCAGGCAGCCCGATCTGCTCCAGGGCGAATTCGTAGATCGCTGGATCGGGTTTCGCCATGCCGACCAGCTCGGAGACGACGTGCACGTCGAACAGGTCCCAGATGCCGACGTGTTCGTACGGGTTGAACGGGTCGAGGCCGAAGCTGTTGGACAGCAGGGCAAGCCGGTGGCCGGCGGCACGCGCGGCACGCGCGAGCGCGACCATCCGACGGGCTGCGGGCACCCGGCCCAAGCCCGCCCCATCAGGTTCACCGGATCCACATGCGCACCCAACAGTGGCGCCGTGCCCTCGTTCCACTCGGCCTGCCCGATCTCCCCTATCTCCAGAGCCGCGTACAGACGCCGGCCCTCAGGGTGATCGTTGAGAGTGCTGCGCCACGCGCCCGGATCCAGCCCTTCTGACACGCACCAGGCGCGGTGGACATCGATCGGGCTGGCAGTAAGCACCCCGGCGAAGTCGAGGATCAGGCCGCGCCTGTCGGCGACATCAGTCCTGTGCGGCATCCGGTGATCGTTCCTTCCCTGATGGGTTCTCTCGGCGACGCTACCGCGCATGGACCACGCGGACGGGCGAAGCCTCCCTCACCGATTCGCGCGAGCACCTGGCGCCCCATCCGAAGAAACTTCTGGGCTGAGGAACGCTCAATGGCAGCCAGGGACCGTTCATCCGTGTACTCGACGATCAGCTGGGCGGAGCCAGGCTCCTGGACCAGGCCACCAGCTACCTCACCCTGAGCGCCGACCTCCTCGACCACGCCGCGACACCAACGCCGTCGAACACCGGCTCTACGCCAAAGCCGCCCGCGGGTCTTACCTCGCCGGATGGCCTACGACAAGGGCCTTCGCTCCCCCGGCCGGCGCTTCTACGTCGAAGCCCTCCGCAGCGCCCACAACGTCCAGGACAACGGCTTCGGCGCCTTCGTCCTCGCCAAGATGGGCATCCACGTCTCCAACGCTGGCGACACCGCCGCTCGCGTGAGACTTATCAAGACCGCCCCCGCGCCCCTCCCCACCAGCAGCCCCTGGTACCTCCACCTCGGGTTCACCCACCAACAGATTAGGGGCAGGTCACCCCCTCGCCGCCACCCTTCTTGGAGAAGGTCCAACCCCCTCGCCTGGATGGGCCTCCTTGGCGCCCACCTGCGGTTGGTACGCCTCAGGTATTGGAACGGGTGCGACGGCGCGCGGGACTCTCAGTTGACGCACCGGCAACAAAGAAGGCGTTTCTTCCAAGAGGCGAGTCCTGGCCGAAGCTTCGCCCAGTTCAAGGTCTCCCACGATCGTCCGCCCCAACACCTCTGCAAGGAGCGGGGGGGTCGCGTTACCCACCATCCGTCGGCCGGCGCGGAACGGGTGGTCGATGCGCCATTCGTCGGGGAAGGTCTGCAAGCGCATCTGCTCCCGCACGGACAGGGGCCGATTGTCCCAATGGAACGGCCCAGTGCTCGGTCCGGGAGACGCCGGCAAGGTCCAGGACGGCCGGTCCTTGGCCAGCTTCAGCAGAAACGACCAATACCGGGTTCGCCAGCCGAAAAGTTCCTCCCCGTCACCACGGGCCGTGAGATGGAGGTAGTTGCCGCCTTCGGGGATGGAAGGCAACAACGCCGCCCACTGACCTGTGGCGGACGGCTTCTCGTTCTCTTCGAGATCCCAGAGCACATCCCAGGCCCGCATCGGGTTGTCCGCGTGGGTGGCCTCCGGCAGGTGGACCTCCGCACCATCCCGGTAGGCGATGCCGATGGCCCGGCGCCGGTGCTGTGGCACCCCGAAGTCGGCCGCGTCGACAACCTCGGCCACCAGCCGGTAGGCAGTGCCATGCCGGTCATTGATGCCCGCGAGTCCCTCGTCGATGACCTCGGAGGCATTGTCGTTGCCTCGCAGGAACCCCTCGACGTTCTCGATGAGCAATGCCTTCGGGAGGAAACTCTCAACCAGGTCGAGCATCCCGTGCACACATTTAGCCCGGTCGTCTTGCATGCCGCTACGGGCCGTCGAAGCCCACTGCGCGGCCTTGGAGAAAGGCTGACACGGCGGTCCCCCCGCGATGAGTTCGAGTTCGCCGGGCTTCATGCCCAGCGCCCGGGGTACGAGTTGCTGGGCAGCCGTGTTGACGTCTCCATCGCCGGGCAGGGCCCATCCCGGCCGATTGGCCGCGAGTACAGACCTGGCGTCGGCGTCGAGTTCCACGCACGCGACGGTGTCCAGCCCTGCCCGCTCCAGACCTACGTCAAGGCCACCCGCTCCGGTGAAGAGGGAAAGCACCTTCCCCATAGGCCGAGTTCGGGCTG
The DNA here is from genome assembly GCF_040632845.1 of Streptomyces sp. NPDC016459. Classification (NCBI taxonomy): domain Bacteria; kingdom Bacillati; phylum Actinomycetota; class Actinomycetes; order Kitasatosporales; family Streptomycetaceae; genus Streptomyces; species Streptomyces sp. NPDC016459. The sequence goes on along the minus strand of NZ_JBEYCR010000012.1, from coordinate 115,497 downwards.
ACGATCGTGCGGCGGTCAACGGAGGCACTCCCCGAAGTTGATCTGCTCAGAGTCTTGACACAGGGAGCTCACCGGAGAAAACCTCGATTGTCAAGGCAGTCCGGCAGCTGCACGGACGCCAGCGGCGGAGAATATCCGAACGGGTGTTCGAAAAGCGACCAATGTCCCACCGATGGGCTAACTTCTTCCTACGCAAATGAGGGGGGTTGCCCATGGACTATGACGGTTGGAACAGAACGCTCGCGGAACACTTCTTCGCCACCCGCGAAGCGGCAACCCCTGTGTACCTGTCAGTGGATGATGCCCTGCTGGCCGACCTGCTGGCCAGTCGGACCAAGGTCGCCGTAGCTCCCCCGGCTGCCGCTGACGACTTCCGGGCCGCCATCAGAAGCGTAGTCTTCGGCCGCAACCCCTTCGACGGCGTCGCCTCCCGCGCTCGCCAGTGGCGACGAAAAGGGGCCGTTGGCACTCCTCCGTTCATCGCTGTGCTCGCGGCGACGGTGCTCGCCGCCTCCCGGATGAACCGCTCCGAGGACACCACGCTCGGCAGGTTCTCCTACTACGGCCCGCTCCGCGATCTGCTCGGCCTGTACGAAGGCTCAGGCATGCCGGACGGCTATGACGTGATCGTCCCAACTCTGTGGGATCACCTGAAGTGGTGGCTGATCGAGCATGAGCGGGGCCATCGCGGCCTGCCCTCCGCCATTCCCCATCCGACCCAGGTCAACATCGGCTGGTCCCTGTCCCAAGCTGTTCTGGTGGGATCCGACCGCGTACAGGTCGGGCTGTTCCTGTCAACGATCGGAGCGCAGCCGGGAGATTCCGTCCCCGAAGCGGAACTCCTCGCCCGGTTTCAGGAGTGGGTGCGGCTCAATCGGCCGAGCCCGCGAATCCAGCGCGCCCTGGCATCGCCGCAGCTGCGACCAATCCTGGCTAGCATCCTGCAGCAGGAACTCACCCACTATGACGGGCTCCCGAGAAACGCTGCTGGCCTGCCGTGTGTGCCTCTTTCTCTCACAACCGAAGCCGGCGGTTTCCCGTACGGCATCGCAGCCCGCGTTCCCTCCCACCTCCGTCTCGAATCGCTCAGCCTGAACGGCGACGTCATCAGGGTTCCCTCAGGCGCAGAATGGCTACCTCTCGCACCTCCGGACCAGAAGGTCACCCCGGGGACGGCGCTTGAACTGGCTGCCGACGCCGCCACCTTGATACTCCCCGCCCGCGACCTCTACGTCCTCCAGGCCAACGACCTGGTCGGGAAGTGGACGTCCGTCAATACAGCGGAAGTCGGGGTACCGCATCGGGTATTGGTGAAGAATGCCTACGCAGCACAGGCCGAGGCGGTGATGCTCGCCTGTGGATCAGACTCCGTGCGCCAGCCCCGCAGGGTTCAGGTGCCGCCCGGCTGGACATTGTTCAGCGGCTACACACCAACCCGATCCGCGACGGTCCCCGGCGTCGTCGGCCCGTTGGCCCCGCTGCACCAGCAGTTGGCTCGCCTGTCCGGCGGCCTCCGCATCGATGGCGGCAGACAGACCTTCCTCCTCGGGTACGCACCCGACCTGGTTCTGCCAGCGACTCCCGGTGACCATCCTCGCACTGTCACCATCAACGGGGTCCCTTTGCCGCCGGTTTACCCGGCCGCGACGGACACGATCACGATCCGGCTGGCGGATCTGGTGCACTCCGTCGGCGAGCACCAGATCGAGGTCGGGAACCGCAAGCTCGTCTTCACCCTGGTCGAGCGCTACCGGGAGAGCGTTGCCCTGCCACTGTTAGCGCTCCCTCCAAGGAGCGACAAGCTGGCCACCATCCCCAGCAGGATGCAGAACACGGTAAGGCTCTCGGCGCGTGCCCCTTGGCTGCCGCCCGGCCATTTATCCGGCTCGTTCTTCGGGAGCTACCATCGCGACCCGCTTCCTTCGATGAGTCTCCTGCGCATCGGCGGCTCGATCTACGCCCTAGGTGGGAATCGCCTCGCTGCCCAGCTCGTCCCCGAAGTGCCGGCCTGGATCGCAACCATGGACCACGTACCTCACGCGATCGACGTCGAACCGCTGCTCGATGCTCTGCCTTTCCAAGCTCTATGGGTGCTTCAGGTGACCAGTTCCCGGAACGCCAGGGTCCGGCGAGCCCCGGTCATCCAAGCCGGCACGCATGGCGCGCCTTCAGGGAGCTGGAATCTTCTCAGCCAAGCCGACTGGCGCAGGTTGACCTCGGGAGACATCACCGCCCCGGTGGCCTGTGCACAAGACTGGGCCGACTACACGTCAGGGAAATGAATCGTGCATGACGAGCTACTCCTGTGGTGCTCCGAACGCGGTGCCGGGAGCCTCGATGCCTTCCGCGACACGTACGCGTGGCTGGAGAAGGGCGAGCAGAAGAGTTTCGTGCCGGACTGGCGCATCGCGCTGTACAACCTGCAGGTTCTCGGTCACGCCGAAGTGGACTGGGAGGCCCGGACCTGGAGCGTGACGCCACCGGTCCTCACCACCATGCCCAATTCCGGAGGACACGCCCTCCTGGTGGGGCAAAGGCCGCTCTGGCTCATGCAGCGGCTGGAACGGCTGCACGAGGACCCTGGCTCCGACATCGCCGCCCTCGCGCAGTCCGTGATGCCGCTTCCGCCATTTCGGCAGGCTGGCGGCCCGTCGGTGCGGATGGTGACACTGGCGGATCCTGAGGACTGCCGCGCTCTCTGCCAGGCACTCGGCATCGCCTTCGAGGACCGTGCTGCGGATCAACTCGCCCGGCGTCTTCCCCGCTTCCAAGAAATGCTTGCCGAGCGTGGCGTACAGCGGGGGCCTGGCGGCATCGAGCCGCAGAAAATGTCCGAGGGAGGAAGTGACATCTGGACAGATGTCGAAGGCCACGGCGAGCCGCCTCTCCACGGCGCCTACCGATATCAGCGTTACAACACCCACCGCTATATCTACTGGATCGGCATGAGCGGCTTCATCGCCGACAAGCGCACGGTGGTGTACGCCGAACTCGCTCGCGCAAAACGCTGGGTGCTGCGCTACAACCCGCTGCGGCGGGAACTTTATGCCCCGAAACGCATGCAGCTACCACATCTCCACGCCCGCGCTGCCGTGCTGCGCAGCGGGCTGCTGCCGCAACTCACCGCGCTCAACCCTCAGACAGCGCCCGCCGAGCAGTCGAATCCTGAGCACAAGAGCTACGTCAAATACGTCAACATCGACGAGTCATTCGCCAGGCAAGTGGCCGAATCCCTATACCAGGAACTTCGACTCGTCCCTTGAATCCGAACCTCGTGAGGATCTCCATGTCTGGCATCTCTCCGACGGCTGTCCACGGCCAACTCGCCGACTACTTCCAGCGGTACTACGACACCGCCTACTCCCTTCGCGACTCATCGGTGGGCGAGGAACTCAGAGCACTGCTCCGCACTCCCGGGGTCCTCTTTCAGGAGCCATACCTGGAGCTGTTGCCCCAGTACGTGCAGTCATCCCAGACCCTGGAAGAGCTGACGGCGGAGATAGGTCTGCCGGAGTTCTCCGGACTTCTGGGAGCCGGTCTGCTCCGGGGAATCCCCAGGCTCTACACCCACCAGGCGGACGCGCTGAGGTCAAGCCAACAGGGCCGAGACATCGTGGTGACGTCTGGAACCGGTTCCGGAAAGACCGAGGCCTTCCTCATCCCGGTGCTAGCCAGGCTGACCACTGAATCGCGTCGGTGGACAGCAGCAGAGCCCCAGGATGCCCAGCGGCCCTGGTGGCGCACGTCACGGGACTGGCAGGCTCAACGCAACAGCAGCGGTCGGCCCGCGGCCATGCGAGCCATGTTCCTCTATCCGATGAACGCGCTGGTGGAGGACCAGCTGATCAGGTTGCGACGCAGCCTGGACGCACCGGACGTACGCAGCTGGTTCGACAGGCACCGTAACGGCAACCGCTTCCACTACGGACGCTACACCGGCCGCACCCCGGTCGCCGGCCCGCTGGAACTAGCCGCCAAGCCGAACTCATCCAAAATGAAGGAATTGCGCAGGACTCTGGCCTCGATGGAGGACCGAAGCCGCCAGCTGGAGCAGCGCATCGCGGACGGCCTCGTGAAGGACGAGGAAGCCCGCTACTTCCTCCAGCGTCCATTCGGGGCCGAGATGCGTTCTCGCTGGGACATGCAGGTCGCTCCCCCGGACATCCTCATCACCAACTACAGCATGCTCAACATCATGCTCATGCGCCGAGATGAGGATCCCATCTTCGATCAGACCCGCGCCTGGCTGAACAGTTCCAAGGACCACGTCTTCAGCCTGGTCGTGGACGAACTCCACATGTACAGGGGGACTCAGGGCACCGAGGTTTCCTACCTCCTGCGCAAGCTCATCGACCGGCTCGGGCTGTCCACCGACTCCGACCAGCTGTCCGTGATCGCCACCTCCGCCTCCATGGATCCGGAGAACCCGGTGGACCGGAAGTTTCTGAGCGACTTCTTCGGACGGTCAGCCGACCGCTTCTCCGTGCTGGCAGGTGAACGCGTCCGGACCAAGGGCAGGACCGATCTCATGCCCTGGGCGGACACCGGTGGCCAAGGAACAGTGGCCCTGCCGCCACTTCCTGACCGGCACGCGGCACTCCAGGCCGCGTTCAGAGCGAGCGACGAGGACGACTCCCCCCGAGCGAAGCCGCTGACCGACGTGTCCGCCAGGCTCTTCCCTGGCCTCGCACCCGACAAGGCGCTGGACGCCACCGACGCACTCATCTCGCGCCTCGATGGGGAGGCGGATGTCGGCTCGCGATTCCGGCTCCACCTGTTCTTCCGGAACGTCACCGGCATGTGGGCGTGTGCGGATCGCAACTGCTCGGAGGTCCAACCGCGCGCCGCGGAGCCACCGGCGGACCGGCTGGTCGGAAAGCTCTATAGTCGGCCCAGGTATGCCTGTGAATGCGGTGCTCGTGTCCTGGAGTTGCTGTACTGCGATACGTGCGGAGAGGTCTTCCTCGGCGGATTCAATTCTCCGATCATCGGCCACGATCCCACCAGGCGCTACCTGGTCTCCACCGCAACCGATCTCGAATCCCTCCCGGACAAAGCGCGCTTCGATCGCACCGCCGATGTGTACAGCGTCTTTCTGCCCACTGCGGGAGAACGCTCCGATCTCGACGTATCGCCACACAAACACAAGGGTGGCCGACCGGGAGCGAGGAATCGGCCGGAATACACGTTCACCTTTGTCCCGGCTGTGCTGGATCCCGCGAGCGGCAAGGTCGGCAGCTACCCGGACGAGGAGAAGAACGGATACCTGCTGGTGGCACAAAGCCAACCCCAGGGCCACCTCGGGAAGGTCCGTGCCTTTCCCACGGTCTGTCCCTGCTGCGGGGAAGACAAGGAGATCTTCAAGAACGTCCGCCAGTTCGAGGACCCATCGCGGTCCAGGTCCCCCATCCGCACCATGGGTACAGGTTTTGAGAAGTCCAACCAGGTCCTGACCGATGCCCTCAAGAGGCAGCTGCAGACGAAGATCGTCGTCTTCTCGGATAGTCGGCAGGACGCGGCCCGCATCTCGGCGGGCCTGGAGCGATCGCACTATCAGGACCTGGTCAGACAGCTCGTGATCGCCACCCTCGACCATCCGATGGATCTCGTGGCCCAGGCAGCAGAGTTCTTCAAGGGGAACCAGGCAGGCCAGGCCGCGCTAACCCAGCTCGCTGCGACTGGTTCACCCGATCTGGTTCCAGCGGTGGTCGCCTTGGCCCATAACAGCCTCACTCCCGAGCACGAACGCGTGCTGGCGGACTACCGGGCCCAGCAGAGGGGCCCGACGCTTGTCGAACTCGGCAACGGAGTCAGCGCGCAAGCGGTCGCATACGGCGTGCATCCCGGTGGACCCTCGTTTTCGCTGAGCAAAAGCACCGAGTCACGGAGCTGGACCGATCTCTACGACTGGACCAGTGGCGTCCCGGTCCAGCGGCCCGATGCTTCCCTCACCAACGATCTGCGCGTCCTGAGCTCCGAAATCCACCGGACAGTGCAGGCGCAGGTCCAGCAGGCGGTCTTCGCGGGAGGCGGCCGCGACCTGGAGTCGCTCGGCATCGGCCATGCAGTTCAGGACCTCACCTTCAAGAGCCGGTTGCTGGATGACGAGGTCTTCCGCCAGGTATGCCTGTCCGCGCTGAGGTTGCTGGGAGTGCGCCGCCAGTTCCAGGAGCAGAGGCCTGAGCCGCCGGCAAATCTGCACACGGCAGCGAGGAAATACATCAGCGCCGTCGCACAGCGTCACGATGTGTTCCCGGACGCACTGGTCCAAGAAGTGAAGAATGCACTGGGTCTGAGCGACGCGGAGCCCCGGATCGAAGGGCAGAAGATCAGGATCGTCCTGGCCGGCGGGACAGAATGGCGCTGTGAACGCTGTACCAGAAGGCACCTGCACGGCTCCGCAGGCGTCTGTGCCTTCTGCCGCAGCTCACATCTCATCGCCGAACCCCTCGACCCGGGTTCCGTCACTCTGGACGACTACTACACTTTCCTGGCCCGCGAAGCCGGGGTCCCCTTCAGGCTCCACTGCGAAGAGCTGACAGGCCAGACCGACAACGATGACGCGCAGGCCCGGCAAGCCCTCTTCCAGTCGGTCTTTCTGAGCGGTCAGGACATCGAGTTGGTTGATGAGGTCGACCTACTCAGCGTCACCACCACGATGGAGGCCGGCGTCGACATCGGCGCGCTCCGTGCTGTGGTAATGGCGAACATGCCACCACAGCGCTTCAACTACCAGCAGCGGGTGGGCCGGGCCGGCCGCCGACTCGACCACCTGTCCATCGCCCTGACCCTCTGCCGTGGCACCAGGACCCATGACGACCACTACTTCCAGCACCCCTACCGCATCACCGGCGACCCCTCGCCGAGCCCATACGTGGATCTCGATCGCCTGGAGATCCTGCGCCGCTGCTACGCCGCAAGTCTGCTGACTCTCGCCTTCCGGTCGGTCGAGGGAACGCCCGACTGGGATCCGGGACGCAATGTCCACGGGCCCTTCGGGACCGTCAGTGGATGGCCTCAGGTACGGGATGACGTCCGTACCTGGCTGGTCGGGAACGACATCGCCAAAAGACACGCGGGCCAGGTTCTCCTACAAGGGGCGTCTCCTGGCGCGCCTTCGGTGGATGCTCTGGTGTCTTGGGCCACTTCCAGCCTCTACTCCGAGATCGAGGAGGTGGCGACGAACGCGCCGGACGCGGTTCCGCTCAGCCAGTCGCTCGCGGAGCACGGGGTGCTCCCCATGTTCGGGTTCCCCACCCGGGTCCGCAACCTGCACCATCAAAGGCCGCACGGGCCGGAACTCACCGACGTCATCGACCGGGACATCGACATCGCCATCTCGGAATGGGCACCTGGCGGTGAAGTGGTTAAGGACAAGGCGTTGCACACAGCAGTCGGCCTCGTGACGTACGAGCCCGCGGGCGGGCACTGGCTGCCAGGCAAGGCTCCGGACAGTGATCGTCTCATGGTGGGCATCTGTGCCAAGTGCCTCTCCGTCGATCTCCGCGAATCCGAGCATTCGTGTCCGGTGTGTGGAGCCACCGCAGGAGAAGCCGGTGACTACCGGATGCTCCCGTCGTGTCAGCCGCTCGGATTTCGCACCAGCTACAAGGCTCAGGATTACGACGGCACCTTCGAGTTCACACCACGCGCGTTCTCCGCGCGCCTCACCCTCGACACCACATCAGCGCTCGTCCCACGCTGGACTAAGGCCGCTGAATTCAGGAGTGGCGAGGGACGCATCGTGGTGGTCAACGCGGGAGCTGGTGAGGGATACCAGTTCGGCAAGGTCAAGGGACACGACGGTCTGCTAGAAACGAAACTCCTGGCTGATGCCGACCGGGCGAGAGATCTGGGCCTGCCCACTCGGCCTTCGGTCAGCAACGAGGAGAAGCTGGCACTGGCCTCGGCGAAACTGACCGACGTCCTCTTGGTCGGCCTCCGCGAGCAACCCGCCGATCTGGCTCTTGACCCGAGACGCATGGCCGCAAGGGCCGCTTGGCTCTCACTCGGTACGGTTTTCAAACTCGCTGCCGTCAGGCTACTGGACATCGACGGAAGAGAACTCTCGGCGGGCCTGTACCCCGTCCGGGGGGAAGAGGAAGGCAGTGTCCAGGCACAAGTCTTCCTCTCGGACACGCTGGAGAACGGTGCCGGGTATTCGACCTGGCTGGGGAAGCGCCCTGCCGAATTCCTGCTCGCCGCGCGTGAGGTCGCGGCCGATCTCACCCGCCACCGCTCCGGCAGCTTGATGGCCGCGCCGTGCGACTCGTCCTGCTACGACTGCCTGCGGGACTACAGCAACAGCGCCTACCACCCGCTGCTCGATTGGCGCCTTGCCACACAGATGGTCGAACTCCTCGATGGAGGGAACCTGGACTTCGCCGCTGAGGAGGTCTATGCGTTCCAGCGAGCCGAGCAGTTCGCCAGAAGCTTCTCGCACTGGAAGGCCGATTCCTCCCATGGCTTGCCAGTCCTGAAAGACACCCAGCACGAGGATCTCGCTGTCCTCATCACCCATCCTCTCGAGTCCTGGACCGGTCCCGCCCGCTCCAAGCGGGTGACCGGAGCGCTGGCCTCGCTGGAAGCAGAGGGCTACGAGGTGTTCGAGTCCTTCGGAAACCCGGTCCTGGGCAGCGAACCGCCGCAGCGCGCAGTCGTCGCGGTCGATACGTTCGAGCTGCTTCGGCGGCCCGGCTGGATCGAGTCGAGACTGCAGAGCCTCTTCGACTGACCAGCCGAGCAATGGGCAGGGCCATCTTTCTCTGCCCCTGCCCACTGCCAGCGGGTTCACGGCCGGGCACAGAGAAACATACGACTGGAATACGCTGATGCATTTTCTTGTAGTGCCTCGCAGCGAGGGCTTCACCGTGCCGTCCAATCTTCCGGCACTCGTTCTTCGGCGCGAGCTCTGGGATGACTTTGGATTCGAAACTATGTTCGATGCATATCTCTACCCATCTCAGACAGAGGCATCCATCGACCTGGGATCCGTCAAGATCATCAAGAGAGGGCAACGCGGCGGCGCCACGGAGATGCCCGGCAGTTTCGCCCAGCTCGATGAAAATTACTGCTCACTCGGGCAGGCATTTTCCTACTACGAAGCACTGCACGGACTTCCCGGTGAATTGCGCGACAGTATCCTGTTCGGGCTCCGCGACATCGCCATCGACCCCTCACTCAGGGAATCGTTCGCCAACGAGCCGGCGATGGCCGCCTCACTCCTGCGCTACGGGAACGCCGAACTCGCACTGAGAGACGCCACAGCCCTGCTTGGAGGCGCGACAGCCCCGCGAGACAGCGCGCTCGCGTTCACGTTCAGAACGAGTGTCGGAGGGGAAGCCTTCTCCATTCACTTTGGTTTCGCGGACCGCCACCCCCTGCCCGGCCGCATTAACGTCGTCGTGGGTTATAACGGATGCGGAAAAACGCAGCTCCTCGCCAACCTAGCCAACACTGCGCATGCAGACCTCACCGACCGAGCCGACGAGAGCTTCGTTCGGCGGTATGGGGAATTCCCCGAGGGGGCCGATGCGCCGCGATTCTCCTCGGTCATAGCCATCTCTTACAGCGCTTTCGACACGTTCGACCTGCCGGGGAAGAACCGACAGGAAGAGGACCGGCTGGAAGCCAGCGGCGAGGTTTCCGGATACACTTACTGCGGCCTTCGGAGATACGATCGCAGTATCGGTTCGGACGTGCGCCGCACCGGATCACTCAAGGGCGCCGAGGAGATCCAGGGTGACATCATGTCTGCCCTCGTCAGGGCCAGTACCCCCGAGCGTAAACAGAGACTCGTGGCCGCCCTCTCTCCACTGAGCCGAGAGCCCTCGTTCAAACGGGTCGAGCTCTCCGACACCTTCGCTCTCGACAGCGATTCGTGGCAGGATTCCTTTTCGGGCCTCAGTACCGGGCACAAACTCGTACTCAACATTGTCGTGCAGCTTGCGGCCCACCTGGAGCCCGGATCACTGGTTCTCATCGACGAGCCCGAATCCCACCTGCACCCCCCGCTCTTGGCCGCCCTAATCAAGAGCATCAACATATCTTTGGAACAGTTCGACTCCTACGCCGTGATGGCGACGCACTCCCCGGTCCTTCTCCAGGAAGTCCCCAGACGTTACGTCAGAGTTCTGCAGCGATTCGGAGATCTCACACTCGTTGCCACCCCGGAGATCGAAACTTTCGCTGAAAATGTAGGACTGCTCACACGCCACGTATTCAACTTGGACAGCAGCGCGACCGACTATCACTCAACTCTCCGGTCCATGCAGGAGAGTTTCCCCCTGGATGAGATCATGGAACTGTTCGATGGCGAGATGAGTGCGCAGTCCATTTCTTACCTGACGAGCATCCGTCGCGATCGGCCTGGGAGATGATTCGACTTCCCCGCCCGGACAGGGACCGCCTGGCCGATCTTGACCTCGCTGTGAGTCGGAGGCGTCCGTCCTCTCGACGGGTCCTCATGGGCGTGCGCACGGGAATCATCGACGCTTACGGCGACTACGAGGACGTGCTGCGGGATATTCGCCGATTCACGTCGCTTGCCAACGGTTCCGATGCACTCACCAAGGTGCTTCTGGGAAATTACGCGCTTCTGGACAGGGGTCGCCCCCTGGAGGAACTCAGGAACTCAATCTTCCGGACAGCACTGTCCCACAACTATCGGTGCCCGCTGTGCGAAAGAGCCCAGGTCTGCGCCCTCGATCACTTCCTCCCAAAAAAACACTTCCCAGAATATTCAATCCTAGCCGACAACCTTATCCCTGTTTGCGAAAGATGCAATCGCCTAAAGGGCGATGAGTGCGACAGGTCAGACGGCCTGCTCATGTTTCACGCATACTTCGACGAATTCCCGAACAAAGAAATACTAGTCGCGGAAATAGGCGTCGATAGCACCGTCTCGATCAGATACTCCTTGCGCCGCTCCGATGAAATTGACGATTTCACCTTTCAGAGAGTCGAGAAGCAATTCGAGACGCTTGGCCTTTTCGATTTCTACCAGATGGAGGCCGTGGCCGAGCTAACGGATCAGGTTGATCTATACGATGAAACATACGATTCTCTTGGTGATTCGGGGTTGCGATCGACTCTTGACGCTTTGACTCGAGGAGCCGAAAGGAAGGGCATAAACCACTGGAAGGCGGCACTTTATCGTGCCCTATCTAGAAATGCAGAATTCTGCAGCGGTGGCTATCGAAAGCTGCTCCCGACGCCGATGGGCTAACGACATCATTGGACAGCCAGCCGCATCGCAGAACGAGGCCCCCAGATTCCTACCTACACGCTTCGCGGGCCCGACCGGGATCCGATGCCCATTCGGCCAGGTCGGCATCTGCTCACGTGCGTGAGCGCTGCGTGAACGGACGGCGCAAGACGAGTCGCCATACGGTGGATCTCTACTCATCCTGCAAGACGCTGATCAGGCAGAACAGCACCGCGCGGCACGGACTAGAACCGACCGGCACGGATTCGATCCCACTCCTAAAGCGGGTGTCGCAGGTTCGAATCCTGCCGGGGGCACAAGCTCAGAGGCCCCCCACATACCAACTTTGGTGTGTGGGGGGCCTCTGACATCTACGTCTGACATCAACGCCAACGGTCAGGGACGACCAGGCCGCCTCTTGAGCAGCCGGTTCATGTGACTGATCGCCTCGCGCTGCGTGTCCTGGACGACGTGCGTGTACACGTCCTCGTGATGCTGATCTGGCTGTGTCCGAGGATCTCCATCACGACACGGGGCGCGGCGCCGGCGGCGGTGAGCAGGGTGGCGCAGCCGTGCCAAGCGTCATGGAGCCGGATGACGCGGAGCCCGGCGGAGGCGGCGACACGGGTGAAAGAGCGGTACACGTTCCGCGGCTCGACCGGGCTGCCCGTACGCGTCGGGAAGACGTAGTCACTCCCCTTCCACTCCTGCCCCGCCCTGGCCCGCGGCTTCCCCGAGCGAGTCACCAGCGCCCTCGCGGTGGCGGTCGAACAGGCGGTCCCGCGCGACCGAGCCGTGCGCTCCGGCCGCCCCGCCACGGCCCGGCTGCCAGGCCGAGACCTGGACGGCGCCCTGGACGCCGCGAACGTCGGCCTGGAACTGCTGGAGAACCGAGTCCGCTCCGACCGGGCACACGTCCGGCTGACCCAGTTCAGCCGCTACCTCGAACCGCACTCCCCGATGCTGGCCGTACGCGAGTTCCGCGAGGCCACTTGCCACGTGGCGGCCTCGTCCCGCCACACGCTGCCCTGCCGAGACAGCCCCAAAAGCCGAGGGCGTGAGTCCACAGCATCGGAATCAGCCAAACGAGGCTGCAGCCTCGTTCCGAATCGGTTAGAAATTTCTCGGGCGCAGCATCGGCTCCAGGGGGCCGACGGAGCGGCCGGATGGGCGCTTGAATCCATCCGGGGAGTCCCCCGTTGGCTTAATATCGCCACTGTGGCGATTTCCTTCTATTCGAGAGTCGCTCATGAGGCACACTCGGCCTACACGGATGCCGTTTCAGTCAATTTGGGAAAATTAGAGATCCGCGCACGGCGTGCGTACCCGATAGCGGCGAAGTCATCACTGAGGGCCCTGCCGCCTCTCGCCTCAGTTGGGAACCGGGCCTATGGGTGCAGCCTTGTCGTCACCGTCGATGTCCACCATCCGATGCCACGCGGGCTCCGGCATGAGGCTATCGTCGACTTTGAGTCGGAGAACAAGCAGAGAGTTGGCTGAAAATCCGCATGTTCGGCACGGATAAGTCCCCTGCCGAAGGTGGCTGGATTTGCACAGTAGATGATTTCGCGAACTCTCGAAAACGCAAGGTCAGACTACTGGTATCAATCCTGGCATCTCCAATCTCGACGTCAGCCTGCAGTCATCCACGTGAGGAATTGAGCCAGCCGTTCCAGCATGCAAAGTGGAGCGACATTTGGCCATGTGGCGAGTTTGCTATGTGACGGAAATGAAGATGAGTGGTTGCAGTATCAATTGCGTCGCGTGAGGATGACTGGGCTGCAATGGCGAGCGAGGGAGAGCCGTCATTGCACAGCATTTCTCAACACAGCTGTATTGGCACTGGTGGGCGCCGGTCAGGCGTTCGCCGGCGCTGGCGAGAGTCTGGACGCAAGTTACAAGGAAGACGGAATCATCGTCTCCTCGGCCTACAGCCATGGCGACAACAGCCAGGTGGCGATCTACGACGGACGCGCGGACAGCATGGCTGTCTACACGCTGTACGACCGTAGGTACAACACGGGCCTGCGACTCGACAACCACAACGGCTCTGGCTCCACGGTGTACAGCGGCAAGGACGCCACCAACTACGTGCGCAAGGTGACGGCCTGCGTGAACATCCAGATCAACCCGGACCGGTGCGGGCCCGACGACCGCCCGGGCGACGGGGTCTAGTAACTCTTTGCAGTGGAGCGGTCCGGACCGCTCCACCGCAGCTCTCACCACCAGCAAGCACAGTGAGGACAGCAAGTGGCCACGGCGCACGACACGGAAACAACGCAACCCGTCTTGGAGATCGCAGGGTTGGCACACTCGCTGGGTGCGCGCCAACTGTTCTCGGACCTCTCTCTGACCTTGCGGGCCGGTGAGTCCGTCGCGGTGACCGGCGCGAGTGGGTCGGGCAAGAGCACGCTGCTGTCCTGCGTCCTGGGTCTGATCAGGCCGGCGGCGGGGTCGGTGAAGGTGGCGGGCACCGACGTCGTCGGACTACGACCCGCGCGCCTGGCCGCACTGCGCGCCCAGTCTGTCGGCATGGTCTTCCAGTTCGGTGAACTCCTGCCGGAACTGAGCCCGCTGGACAACGTGATGCTCGCTGCATTACTGGCCCGCACCGACCGCCGTGACGCGAGAGACAGGGCGCGGCAGCTTCTCGATGACCTCGGCGTACCGCAGGCGGAAACGAGTGAGGAGCTGTCGGGCGGCGAGCGGCAGCGGACTGCGGTGGCCCGTGCCCTGATCAACGAACCAGTCCTCCTGCTCGCCGACGAACCTACCGGTGCGCTGGACACGGAGACCCGCGACCGCACGGCCGAGTTGCTCTTCGACCTGCCACGGCGGTACGCGTGCGGTCTGCTCGTGGTCACCCACGATCCCGGCATCGCCGAACGGGCCGACCGCACGCTGCGCCTCGAAGAGGGCGTTCTGAAGCCGGTCTTGTCGGGGGCGCCCGAATGACGCTCTCCAGGGACACCGTGAAGCTCGCGCGTCAGCTTCTCGCCATCGGCCGCATCGCGGGCCGTCGCGCCGAGGCAGGAGGCGTACGTTTCGTCGCCGTGCTCCTCGCCACGCTGACCCTCACGATCAGCCTGGGCAGCCTCGTCGCTGTCCACGCCGTGTACGCGGGCAAGGAGGAGCGCCGAACGGCCAGGACGCCCGTGGCCTCCGACGGAGCCAGTGACCGCGCGGCCAACGCGACAGCGTGGCTCGTGGGGTCGGACTCCCTCGATGGTGAACGCCGTTTCAGCGTCGTGTACGTGGCCCCCTACAAGGGGAATTCGCCGTTGCCTCCCGGACTGGACCGCTGGCCTGAACCCGGCCAGGCGGTCTTGTCGCCGGCACTGCGGAAGGCGGGCGCCGACGAGGACATCGACCACCGCTATGGCCAACTGGCCGGCACGATCGGCGAGGAAGGTCTGGACGAGCCATCCGAATGGCTCGTCTATCTCCGGCCGCGTAACGGCCTGAGCGCTGACCGGCGCACCGACATCGTCACCGGGTTCGGTCCGACAGCCGGCCGTGTATCGGCCGCTCTGGAGCCGGGTTCGGGTCGGCTGGACGACAAACCGGAGTCGATGTTCCAGGCCGCGGCCATGGGCATGCTCGTTCTGCCGGCCGGTGCTCTACTGATCGTGGCAGCGCGCACGGGTGCGTACACCCGGGACCGCAGGACCGCACTCGTTGCGGCACTCGGTGGACGACGGCTGGACCGCGCACTGATCACCATGGGCGAGGCCGGGCCTCCGGCCGCCCTCGGCGCGGTCATCGGCGCCGCGGCGATTGCCGCAGCCCTCCTGCAGGACGTTCGCATCCCCTACACCGACTACATCCTTTCTTCCACCCATCTTCGCCACTACGGCTGGGGCGCCGTTTTCGTACCCCTCGCAGCGTTCCTGGCCGTTCAGACGACAGTGGTCATCGCGGACCTCACGCCCGGGCGGAGGGGATCCGGAACCCGGCCGCGCGCCGCATCCCGCAGCGCCTGGCTGACCCGGCTGGCCGTACTGTGCCCTCTTGCGATCATCCTGGCGGTGCGTGGCCCGGAACTTTTCGCACCTGATACCGCACTGCGGACGCTCACCAGCTGGGCGGGCATCGGTATCACGGTCCTGACTCTTCCGGCTGCCATCGCAACCGTCGTCGCCCAAGCCGGAAACCTGCTCACCCGCCGGGGACGAGCGCTCGGCCTGCCAGGAATGCTCGTGGCGGGCCGGCGTACGAGCGCACATCCCGGCGGGACGGCCCGACTCGTCACCGGTGTCTCGATCGCGCTCATCGTGCTCATGCAAGCCATCGCATGGCAAGGACTGTTCGGGGCACAGACCACCGAGGCCCGACAAACCCTCGACCGCATCGGCCGTAGCGTCGTCACCATGGTCGTCCGCGGCGGAGCGTCCGCATCCGCCATGGGCGAGTTCCTCGCCGGCGCACCGGGCACGCAGGCTGTCGTGCTGGCTCCTGCCGGCGAAGGCCAGAACGCCTCCTTGACCCTGCACGGCGACTGCGCCGCCCTGACCGCCTTGCGTCTGCCCTGCCCAGCACACGAGGCACGCCTCGTCAAGCTGCCGGCAGACCCGAAGCTGCGTGAGCTGCTCCGGTGGACCCCCCACAGGGGTCCGGAACTGCTGGTCCGCCGCGTCGACGCCCGGAAGCTGACGGAACACGCCGCCTCCGCCGGCAGCAATGCGACCCTCGCCCTCCTGCGGCCGGACGGGAAGCCGCTGTCCGTGCCCGACCTCAAGCGACTGTCCTACGAGGTATTCCCACGCGGCGCAGTCATCGGCGCCCCAGGCGAGGACCAGCTCACCGCAGGCGTCCCCAACCGCGACCAGGGCCGCTGGAGCGCCCTGTTCGGAATGACCGGCATCGCGGTACTTGCCATGACGGCAGGACTCAGCGCCATGGCGGAGTTTCTGCGTCAGGGCCGCGCACTCGCACCCCTGTCCGTACTCACCGGGGGGCTGCGCGTCTTCCGCACCAGCGCGGCGTGGTCGGTCCTCGCCCCGCTGGCCCTCGCCGGAACCGCAGGCACCGCGGTCGCCGCCGCACTCGCAGCCCCGGTCACAGCCAACGGCGAGTCCTACATCACCGGAGGAATGATCCTTTCCACAGCCGGCGTCGTACTCGTGGTCAGCGCGTTCCTGTGGGTCTGGGCCTTCCGTGTTGCCATCCGACAAGCACAGACATGGCGCCCCAGCGGAGACTGACCCACACACTAGTGAGGTCCGCCACGAGCGGTCATGTCGGTGATCACGGCGTCGTACATGCGTGCGCGATGCGTGAGCGGACGGGGCAGCACCAGGCGTCACGCGCAGGATCGGGCACCGTGCCGCGCGGCGCTGATCAGTCGGAACAGCACCGCGCGGCACGGTCTGGAACCGCCCCGCACGGATTCGATCCCACTCCTCAAGCGGGTGTCGCAGGTTCGAGTCCTGCCGGGGCGCAGCAGTGCTGTCGGAGTAAGGGGCCTTCTGCCGCGAGGTGGGATAGTTTCGTGAGGTGATCACGTCATGAGTGCGTTGCCGTTCGTCGACGAGCATGCCGTCGTCGTCGACGTCGGTGCCGAGGAGTTGTGGCAGCGGCTGGTCGTCGGGGTGGAGCGGGCGTTCTCGCGGAACGGTGGGGCGCGGTACGCGCGGCTCGTGCGGGCCCAGCCTCTCGTGGCCGGTGGGCCCCGGCCGCTTGCCGAGGGGTCCACCTTTCCCGGGTTCCGGGTCGTCCGGGTCGTGCCCGGACGGGAGTTGGAGCTCCAGGGCGGGCATCGGTTCTCCGCCGCCTACAGCCTCGTCTTCCGGATCGACGCGCTCGCGGACCGGCGCTCCCGGTTGCGCGCCGAGACCCGGGCCGCCTTTCCCGGGGTCGCCGGGCGGATCTACCGGCTCCTCGTCATCAGCAGCGGCGGGCACGCCTTCGGCATGCGGCGGATGCTCGCCGGATACCAGCGGCCGTAGCGCGGTTAACCGGGGGCGTAACCCGTACCCGTACCGGTACCCGTGTCCCGTAGCCCCGTGTCCCGCATCCCGCACCCCCTAGCGCAGCTCCTCCGGGCAGGCCGTGCCGCGGGAGAGTTTGTACGGGGCTGCCAGGCGGTAGACGCCTGCCTTCGGGGCGAGTAGTTCCGTCCATTCGTCGCCCTCCGTGTCCGCCTCCGCCTTGAACAGGCAGCCCTCCTTGTTGGCGAAGACCCTGGGGATCTCCGTCTCGGACTCCTCGCGGGCCAGCTTCGACGCCTCTGTCTCCTGCGGCGGTTCGATCTTGCCGCCGTTCTCGTCGACGAGGGCCAGCCACGGCGAGTACGGCACGCGGATCAGGACCCGGCCGGGGCGGTCGACGCTGATCACGACCTCGTTCTCCTCCGCGCTCCGCACCTCCGCCGGCGGGTCCGCGAGCGGGGTCGGGTTCTCGACCTCGTAGAGGCGCCAGTTCGCGTCCGACCAGACCTGCTTCAGGTACGGCAGCCCCTCGGCGACCAGTTCGGCCTCCTGCTCGGCGCCCGAGTCGGGGGCGCCGGTGGGCAGCACCACGTAGTGGACGGCCCAGCGGTCCAGCCAGTCCTGGTAGTTCACGGCGTTCAGGGTGTCGTCGTAGAAGAGCGGGTTGCGCTCCATGTCGGCCTGCCGGTTCCAGCCGCGCGCCAGGTTGATGTACGGGCTGAGCGCCGAGGACTCGCGGTGGCTGGACGCCGGTACGACCTCCACCCGCGCCTTGCCCGCGCCCCGCACCTGGAGCTGGTTGATGAGCGGCGCCAGCTCCCGCGCCCAGGAGGCGTCCGGGGCCGTGCGGATCACGTCGTCGACACCCTTGAAGCCGATCCAGAAGTTCAGCCCGGCGAACGCGAGCAGCAGCGCGTACCAGCGGCGTGAACGCGGCGCCGTGTACGGCAGGGCCGCGAGCAGCACGACACCGGCGAACAGCATCGGGAGCCGCGAGATGTTCGAGCCGATCTGCGAATCGACCAGCCACGTCAGGAACGTGCCGATGACATAGACCGCCGCGGCGGTACGCACCGTTCGCCAGTCCCTCGGCACGAGCAGGAAGACCAGCGCCCCGAACGCCAGCGGCAACGCCGTCGAGCCGAAGGCCATCGGCTGCGTCCCGGAGAAGGGGAACAGCCACGACGAGAGCGCGACCACCGCCACCGGGGCCAGACCGAGGGCGTACGCGCCGGGGCGCCGCTTGTTGAGGAAGAGCGCCGCCGCCCCCACCCCGAGGAACAGCCCGGCGACCGGGCTGCACGCCGTCGCGAGGCCGGCGAGCGGGGCGGCCACCGCGGCCTTCGCCCAGCGCTTGCGGCGCCAGCGGTGCGGCCAGCAGAACACCGCCGCGACCGCCCCGAGCGCGAACATCATGCCGAGACCGAACGTGACCCGCCCCGACAGCGCGTTGCACAGGAACGCGAAGACGCCCGCGATCGAGCAGGTCAGCGGATTACGGACCGCCCGCACCCGCACCAGGATCAGCGCGGTCAGCGCCGCGGACAGGGTCCCGGCGACCATCATCGTGCTGCGCACGCCGAGCAGCGACATCAGGTACGGCGACACGACGCTGTACGAGACCGGGTGCATCCCGCCGTACCAGGCCAGGTTGTACGCCGAGTCCGGGTGCCGGCCGACGAACTCCGCCCACGCGTCCTGCGCCGCCAGGTCGCCGCCGCTGTTCGCGAAGAAGAAGAACCAGAGGATGTGCGTCACGGCCGCCAGGCCGGTCGCCGCCATCACCGTGTAGCGCCGCTTCCGCCGGGGGGCGCGGACCGTGGAGGCCGGAGCCCCGGGGGTCACGGCCACGGGGGGCGGGGTGTTCCGCTGCGCCGGGAACACTATTCGCGGGTGCGAAGAAGGGCCCGCGTCGGAGCCGGGGGCGGCGGATACGGGGACGGGGCCACGGGTCGCGGAGCCGAGGGGCACGGGGCCTCGGGGCACGGGGACGGCTCCGAGGGCGGCGGCGCGAGCGGGGGCGTGTCCTGAACCGAGGTCGTGGGCCGAGCCGGGGTCGGTGTCATGGGCGGGTCCGGCTTCTGCGCGGTCGGGGTGGGGTCGGAGGTCGACGTCGAGAGGGGAGGCGGGGTGAGGGCCCGGGGGGACGTCGAGGGGGATGGGGCCCAGAGGAGTGGGGTCCAGGTCCAGGGGGGTGGGGTCCAGGGGGGTGGGGTCCAGGGGCGAGGTGACGTGCGCGCCGACGTGGAGGGCCGAGTCGGCGTCGAGACCTGACTCTGCGCGGTCGGGGCGGCCGGGACGACCGGGCCGGTCCGTACGGTCGGCGCGGTCGAGATGATCGGCGCGGTCAGGACGGTCCGCGCGGTCGGGACGATCGGCGCGGTCGGCGCGTGTCGGCTCGGCGGTGGTCACTGCGGCCCTTTCCCGTGCTACTGCCCGTCTCACTTCTCACGTGTGTCACACGTGCTTCTCGTCCCCCGAAGACGCTAACAGCCGGGCGCCCCGGAGAACCGGGGCGCCCAGCCAAGCGGGTGGCTTCTCGGGCCGGGCGAGTGCTTCCCGCCCGGCCGAGCACGACTCAGCCACGCGGGTCAGCCCACGCGGGTCAGCTTCTTGTCGAAGCCGGGCTCCACCAGGTCCGTCCGGAGGGCGACCGGCGCGCTGACCTTGCCCGTGCCCGTACCGATCGACACCTGACCGACCACGTCCCCCGCCTTGGCGGTGTGCGGGAGGGGCTTGCCGCCGTCGGTGAGCTCCAGCTTCACCCGCAGGCCGGGCCAGCCGATCGCCTTGAGCTCCTTGGTGGCCACGACCGGGGTCCGGCCGCCGAGGCCGTCGTCGACGTACCCGAGGACCTGGCCCTTGCGGACCACCGCCGCAGAGGTGACGTCGTCCTGCGCCTTCTTGATCAGCTCGTAGCTGTAGTCGATGGAGAGCTGGAGCTTCTCGCCCAGGTGCTCGGCGTTCTTGGCGCCCATCACGACGCCGAGGATGCGGCGGACCTTGCCGTCGACGACGGTGTTGGCCGCCCAGAGCAGGTTGCCGCCGGCCGGGGTGGAGGAGCCGGTCTTGATGCCGCTCACACCCGGCTTCAGCAGGATGCTGCTGTTGTTGTTCTCGATCCGGCCGACGCCGTCGATCGTCATGTTCGGCGTGTTCACGATCTCCCGGAACACGTCGTACTGCATGACCGCCTTCGCCAGCTTCAGCTGGTCCTTCGGGGTCGACACGGTGCTGTCCAGCAGGCCGGACGGGTCGGTGTACGTGGACTGGGTCATGCCCAGGTCCTTCGCGGCGGCGTTCATCTTCTCGACGAACGCGGCCTCGGAGCCGGCGTCCCAGCGGGCGAGCAGCCGCGCCACGTTGTTCGCGGAGGGGATCATGAGGAGCTGGAGGAGCTCCTTCTCCGAGTACGTCTGGCCCTCCTGGACCGCGGCCGTCGACTCGTGCTCCGCCTTGGCCTGGTCGGCGGCCTTCTTGTCGACGGTGATCTCGGGGCCCTTCTGCTTCCCCTTGATCGGGTGGTCGCGCAGGATCACGTACGCCGTCATCGTCTTCGTGACGCTCGCGATCGGGGCCGACTTCTGCGGCCCGTACGTGCCCATGGAACCGACGCCCTCGACCTCGACGGCGCCCTGTCCCTCGGTGGGCCACGGCATCTTCAGCTCGCCGCCCTCGAAGGTGAAGGTCGGCGCGGTGGAGAGGGTGAGCACGGGCGCGGGCAGCGGGCGGACCATCTGCGCGATCGCAAAGACGATCAGGAGGATCAGTACCAGCGGCGTCCAGATCCGGACCCGGCGCACGGTCGTCCGCAGCGGGGTCGGAGGCGGCGGCGGGGTGTTCGTCAGCTCGGCGAGCAAATCGAGCGGGGGCAGCGGCGGCAACGGCTGCTGCCGCGTCCGCTCCGCCTCCACGAGACCGGAAGCGGGGGCGGGGGCGGGAGTGCGAGCGGGATCGGCAGCGGGTGACGGGGCCCGCTTCCCGGCGGGAGCCGGTACGGGGGCGGGCGGGGCGTCGCCGGGGGCGCGGGCGGCCTCAGGGGCCTCCGGTGCCTTCTGAGGCTTCTGCTCGACCGGGATGTCCGCACGCAGCGGTACGAAGGCGCTGGTGCGCTCGCTGTCGGACTCCGCGGCCGGGGAGGGCGGAAGCTTCAGCGCGGTCGTCGGCTGGTCCACGGGGGGCGCCGCGGGCAGGCGGACGGCCTTGAACATGGTCGTCGGCTGATCGAGGGGCTCCGGTTCGGGTTCCCCGCCCTCGCCCTCCGCGCCATCGTCCTCAGCGTCACCGTCGTCGTCGCCCGTGTCCTGCGCGTCGGACCCGGACGCCGTGTGCTCCGAAGGCTCGTCATCCGCCGCAGGCTTCCGCGCCGCGAACCAGGACTCGGCGGACGGCTTCGCCCCGACGGCCGCCGAACCGGCCGGCTCGCCCTCCTCGATCTCACCGTCCTCGATCTCGTCGTCCGCGATCTCGTCACCCTCGGGCTGGTCGCCCTCGAGTTCGTCATCGGCGGGCTCGTCGTCCGCAGACACGGCCTCGTCCTCGTCCCCGACGCCGACCGGCTCCGGATCCGACCCCGAAGCCACCGGGCCAGAGGTCTCCGGCTCCGAAGCCTCCGCGTCGGGGTTCTCCGGCGCCACCGGCTCCGCCGGGTCCTCCGCCGTCGCGACCCACGCCGCCACGGCCGCCTTCAGGCGCTCACTCTCCGGCTCCGCCGCCCCCGCAGGCGCGTCGTCCTCCGAGGCCCTCGGCACCAGGTTCTTGAAGACCGCAGTCGGCTGGTCGACCTGAACCGACGAACCCGACCCCGATGCCGAACCCGACCCCGACGTCGACCCCGATGCCGAAACCGAAGCCGCCGACGAGGCGTCTGACTCATGGAGCACGGAAAGCCGAGGATCCCGGCCGCCGCCCGAGGCCGCCGTCTCCTGAGACGGCCCCTGCTGCTCCGCCTTGTCGGGGGACTCGCCCGCCACCGTGCCTCCTCCATGCGTCATGCGTACGTACGGACCGTGTACCGGTCCGTGTACCAGTGTCCTGTGTGAACCCCTTGGCCCCCGTGCTAGACGAGAACGACATACCTACTGGTTCCCGGATGAACCACCCGGGCGCTCTCGACAGATGAATGTGAGAGGGGTCACCCTGTCATTCATCCACGCGGGGAGGCATGGATGGGCAGGAGCCGCAGAACCATTCCGGAGGAGCTTCTGCTGCTCGCTCTGGACCCGACCACGGGTACCACAGCGCAGCCGCAGTCGCTCGACCTCGGCCTGGCCGGTGCACAGCTAGTGGAGCTGGCGCTGGCAGGCCGGATAGCCCCTGACGGGGATCGTATCGCCGTGGTGATGCCACGGCCGACCGGAGATCCGACCTTGGACTCCGCACTGGAGCTGCTGCGCAGGCGTGGCAGTCCGGTTCGGGCCGTCCACTGGATCGGCGGGCCCCGACTGGGGCTCCGCCAGACGTATCTCTCGCATCTGGAGCGATGCGGCATGGTGCATGCCGTGGAGGGCCAGATGTGCGGGGTGTTGCCGACGACTCGCTACCAGGCGACGGAGACGGCGATCAGTCGGGAGATCCGTTCCCGGCTGGACAGTGCGATCCGCACCGGCGTACCGCCGGACCCGCGGACCGCGGCGCTTGCCGCGCTGGCCCACGCGGTCGGTCTCGGGAAGCACCTCTACCCCGGCAACGAAGGACGGTCGTCGCGGTCCCGGCTGCGCGACCTGATCCGGCACGACCCGATGGGCGGACTCGTGGCACACGCCGTGATGGACGTCCAGAACGGCGCGGCGGCACAGCCGCGTCGGAGCGCCCCGGGTGTCCCGGCGCAGCCTCGCGGCATGGCCCGCGCGGCGGCGCTCTAGGACGACTCCGAGGACTCCGAGGAACCAGCCCGGGAGCCGCACAGGTGTGCGGGGCGGTCAGGACGACCGCCCCGCGCACGTGCCGCTCCGGCGGTACCGGACCAGGGTGTGTGTCCGTACGCCCCGGCGCGCAGTTGTGGTCGTTTCCCAGCGCACACCCGGCCTTTGGTGGCAGTCTGCCAAGCGGTAGATACTCACAGCTACGCAGCAGAGAGCCGGAGGTGCAGTTTCCGTGGCGTCCAACGTCAACCCCACCGTCAGGCGACGCCGATTGGGGCAGGAGCTGCGAAAGCTCCGGGAAGCGAAGAACATGACGGCGGAGCAGGTCGCCGAGCGTCTCCTCGTCTCCCAGTCCAAGATCAGCCGGCTGGAGAACGGCCGTCGCTCCATCAGCCAGCGCGATGTCCGCGACCTGTGCGGTGTGTACGAGGTCGAGGACGAGCGCATGGTCGACTCGCTCATGCAGATGGCCAAGGACTCGCGCCAGCAGGGCTGGTGGCACGCCTTCGGTGACATCCCGTACAGCGTCTACATCGGTCTGGAGACGGACGCGGAGAGCCTGCGGATGTACGAGCCGCAGATCATCCCCGGGCTGCTCCAGACCCACGCCTACGCGGAGGCCGTGATCTCCGGCGCGCTGCCGGAGTCGACGCCCGCGGAGATCGAGAAGCGGGTCACGGTCCGCACCCGCCGCCAGGAGCGCATCCGGGACGAGGAGCGTCCGCTGCGGCTGTGGGCGGTCATCGACGAGGGTGCGCTGCACCGGACCGTCGGCAGCAGGCAGTTGATGGTGGAGCAGCTCGAGCACCTCATCGAGCAGTCGCACCTGCCGCATGTCACCGTGCAGGTGATCCCGTTCGAGATGGGCGCTCATCCGGGGATCAGCGGCCAGTACTCGATCCTGGAGTTCCCGGACACCTCGGACTCCAGCGTCGTCTACATCGAGGGCGTGACGAGCGATCTGTACCTGGAGAAGGCGCAGGACGTCGGCAAGTACAGCGTCATGTACGAGCACCTCAGGGCGCAGGCGCTGAACGTCGAGCAGACCCGGGACTTCATCTCCGAGATGGCCAAGAAGCACGCCAGGGGCTGACTCCGGCCGACCGGGCAGGCACCGTACACCGCGTGATCGCTCCCACGGAAGCCGAGTTGGAATATGCCACTCGGACGTGTGAATGCCGGTCCCGCCGGTGGGGACCGACCAGTAGCGTCGATCACGCCGCCAAGAAGGTCGGTGCGACACACCCCACACGCAGAACCGGAGTTGAGCGTCATGGCGATCATTCAGGGTGCAACGGACACGTGGACCAAGTCTTCCTACTCCGGCGGGAACGGAGCCTGCGTCGAGGTGAAGTCCCCCCTCGTGGCCGCGATCGCGGTGCGGGACTCCAAGGCTCCTGAAGGCCCGTCCCTCTCCTTCGGACCGGGATCGTGGAACGCGTTCGTGGGCGAGGTGAGCAACGGGGCCCTCTAGCCCCGGTGCGCAACCGCCGTCACCAGCAGTACCCGAAGAGCCCTCTCGTCCGGTCCGCCGTCCTGGCCGAGAGGGCTCGGCTATGCCCGGAAGCCCTCCCCCGCCCACTTCCCCGCCCACCTCCCCGCCCCCGGCGTCTCCAGGTCTACGGGGCAGTCGCCGCTGGTCAACGCGGGTGTGGTGCTGCGCCGACTTCACGCGGGAGCGAGTTCAGGACCACCCTCACAAGTTCATGGACATGAACGAGAGTCAGTAAACAGAACGATTTTACTTTCCCTTGACCCTCCATTGCATTGTCCCCGCCTTGTCGATCGCCACACCATGAACGGCGTTCACAAGGCGGACCAGAACCCCTGGAGGGGGCTCCATGAACAGTCTCGACTGGGCCGTACTCATCGGCTACTTCGGCGTGATGGTCGCGATCGGCGTCTGGTCCCACAAGCGCGTGGACAACGTCTCCGACTTCTTCACCGCCGGAGGCAAGATGCCCTGGTGGCTCTCCGGCATCTCGCACCACATGTCGGGCTACAGCGCCGTGATGTTCACCGGCTACGCCGGCATCGCCTACACCTACGGCGTCACGTCCTACGTCACGTGGTCCTTCCCCATCGCCATCGGCATCGCCATCGGCGCACACCTCTTCGCGCCCCGGCTCAACCGGCTCCGGTCACGGCTCCACGTGGCCTCCCCGCTGGAGTATCTGAAGAACCGCTACAACCTGCCCACCCAACAGGCACTCGCCTGGTCCGGCGTCCTCCTGAAGATCGTGGACGTCGGCGCCAAGTGGGCCGCCATCGCCACCCTGCTCTCCGTCTTCACCGGCATCTCCCTCAACCAGGGCATCCTCATCACTGGTGTGATCACGGGCATCTACTGCACGGTCGGCGGCCTGTGGGCCGACGCGCTCACCGAACTCGGCCAGTTCATCATCCAGTTCTTCGCCGGCATCGCGATGCTCGTCGCCGTGCTGGCCGAGCTGGGCGGGATCAGCGCGCTGTGGGACGTCTGGGACCGGCCCGAGCTCCAGGGCCACACCGCGCCGACGGCCGGTCCGTACACGCTGACGTTCCTGCTCGCGTACCTCTTCATCAAGACCTTCGAGTACAGCGGCGGCATGTGGAACCAGGCCCAGCGCTACATGGCCACCCCCACCGCCCGCGAGGCCACCCGCTCCGGGCGCCTCTCGGCCGCCCTGTGGTTCGTCTGGCCGCTGGTCCTCTTCTTCCCCATGTGGGTCGCGCCGCTGCTCGTCACCCCCGAGAAGCCCGACGCCTCCGACTCCTACGCCCTGATGACCGAGCAGCTGCTGCCGCACGGACTGCTCGGCCTGGTCATCGTCGGCTTCTTCTCGCACACCATGGCCATGTGCTCGTCGGACGCCAACGCCATCGCGGCCGTCTTCACCCGGGACATCGCGCCCGTCATGAGCAAGGCGGCGCGGACCTGGACGCAGCGGGCCGGGCTGGTCGCGGCGCGCTGGTCGACGGTCGCGTTCCTCGCCCTGTCGATGGCGGTCGCCACCCAGGTCAACTCCCCCACGTTCAAGGACATCATCACCATCGTCATCAAGTGGGTGGCCGGCCTCATGGGGCCGATCGCGATCCCCTTCATGCTCGGCCTGCTGCGGACCTTCCGGAAGTCGGGCCCCACGGCGGCGCTCGTCTCCTGGGCGGCCGGGCTCTTCGTCTTCTGGCTCACCAACTACGGCCTCGACGGCATCGAGCTCCAGATCCAGATCGTCTCGCCGCTCACCACCTCGCTCGTCCTGTACGTCCTCATCGGCTTCATCCGGCCCGAGGACACCCCGGAGCGGGACGCGGTCCTCGACAAGCTCCACTCGGACGACGGCAGCCCGGCCGGAGCGGCCGCCGTCCCCGCGCAGGCGGACGGCGACCGCGCGGACCAGCCCCTCCGGTAGCGGGCCGCACCACACCGAGGAACCGGCGTTCAGCCCCTCGGGTAGCGCGCCAGCCAGCCCGGCGAGGACTCGGCGGGGGTGTGCAGGGCCGGTCCCTGGGTCATCTCCATCGCGAAGTCGTCCGCGAGCTCCAGGACCGTCGCACGGCCCTCCAGTTCGGCCAGCCAGGCCGGCGGGAGGGCCGTCTCGCCGTGCAGGGCGCCGAGCAGCGCGCCGGTGAGCGCCCCCGTGACCGCCGAGGGCCCGTCGTGGTTCACGGCGAGCCGCAGCCCGTGCCGTACGTCCTCACCGACCAGGGCGCAGTAGACGGCCGCCGCCAGCTGCCCCTCGGCCCGGTCCTCGTCCGCCCCGAGGGCGGCCACCCGCTCGGCGTCCGGAACCCCTTCCCGTACGGCTCCGAGGGCGCGGCCGAGCGCTTCGGTGACCGGCTCGTGGCCGGGGCGCGCCGCCAGTTGCTCCAGGGCCCGGTCCACGGCCGCCTCCACGGAGCCGCCGCGGGCGAGTCCGTGGACGGTGACCGCGAAGGCGCCCGCCGCGAGGCCGGCGGCGGGGGCGCCGTGGGACTGCGCCGCGCACTCCACGGCGAGCTGGCAGACGAGCTGCGGCTCCCAGCCGACGAGCAGCCCGAAGGGGGCGGAGCGGACGAGGGCGCCGGAGTCGGCGGCGGTGGGGTTCTTGGGCCGGTCGAGCGTGCCGGAACGCTCGTCGCCGAAACCGGTGAGGCAGGCGCGGGGCGGGTTGCGGCGGGCGTAGAGCCACTCCTCGCGGGCGAGCCAGCCGTTGTCCTTGCGCCGCTCGTCCGGCCCCCAGTCGCGCTGGGTGGCGGCCCAGCGGAGGTGCGCCCGGTGGACGTCGGTGGGCGGGTGCCAGACGCCGGTGTCGCGGCGGACCTGCGCCCGGATCAGGCCGTCGACGGTGAAGAGCCCCATCTGGGTGGCGGCGGTGACGGCGCCACGGCGGCCGAACGCGGGCGCGGGCTCGGTCAGTCCGCCGGGCCCGTGGACGTCCCGGATCCCGGCGAGGGTGAGGCCGTCGACGCCCGCGCCCAGCGCGTCGCCGAGGGCCCCGCCGAGCAGACAGCCCCGTACGCGGGCCCGGAAGTCCTGCTGTTCGGCGCGGCCCCACACGGCTGCGGCTGTCGTGGCCACGACGTGCCCTCCCCCCGTAAACCGGTCTGCGCAGCACTGTAATCGACCGGGTACGCCCGTTCGGGGGCCGGAACGTTATGTGATCCGACGCCCTTCAGGCCGCTTTTGACCGGAGTTCAGCGCGTCCCTTTCCCGGGCGGTGCCGCACCTCACCCCTCGACCACCGGCAGCAGTTCGGGAAGGTGGCCGTCGGAGGCGCGGGCGGTGCGCCGCCGCTCCTCGGGCACCTCGCCGTACAGGGTCGTCCGGGGCTTCGCCGGGCGGTTGGCCGCCTCCGCGATGGCCTCCAGGTCGCGGATCGAGCGGTACGAGCCGTAACTCGACCCGGCCATGCGGGAGATGGTCTCCTCCATGAGCGTGCCGCCCAGGTCGTTCGCGCCGGAGCGGAGCATCTCGGCGGCGCCCTCGGTGCCCAGCTTCACCCAGCTCGTCTGGATGTTCGGGATGTGGGGGTGGAGGAGGAGGCGGGCCATGGCGATGACCGCGCGGTTGTCGCGGACGGTCGGGCCGGGGCGGGCGATGCCCGCGAGGTAGACCGGCGCGTTGGTGTGGATGAAGGGGAGGGTCACGAACTCGGTGAAACCGCCGGTCTCCTGCTGGATTCGGGAGAGGGTGCGGAAGTGGCCGAGCCAGTGCCGGGGCTGGTCCACGTGCCCGTACATCATCGTGGACGACGAACGGATGCCCAGTTCGTGCGCCGTGGTGACCACCTCGATCCACGTGGCCGTCGGCAGCTTGCCCTTGGTGAGGACCCAGCGGACCTCGTCGTCGAGGATCTCGGCGGCCGTGCCGGGGATCGAGTCGAGCCCGGCCTCCTTGGCGGCCGTCAGCCACTCGCGGATCGAAAGGCCGGTGCGGGTCGCGCCGTTCACGACCTCCATCGGGGAGAAGGCGTGCACGTGCATGCCGGGGACCCGCTTCTTCACCGCGCGGGCGATGTCGAAGTACGCGGTGCCGGGCAGGTCCGGGTGGATGCCGCCCTGCATGCAGACCTCGACGGCGCCGACCTCCCAGGCCTGCTCGGCGCGGTCCGCGACCTGGTCGAGGGAGAGGGTGTACGCGTCGGCGTCCGTGCGGCGCTGGGCGAAGGCGCAGAAGCGGCAGCCGGTGTAACAGACGTTGGTGAAGTTGATGTTCCGGGTGACGACATAGGTGACGTCGTCACCGACGGCGTCGCGGCGGACGTCGTCGGCGATCCGGGTGAGCGCGTCGAGGGCCGGTCCGTCGGCGTGCAGCAGGGCGAGCGCCTGGGCGTCGGTGAGCCGCGTCGGGTCGTCGGCGGCGACGGAGAGGGCCTCGCGGACGTCCGCGTCGGCCCGCTCGGGGACCATCCCGGGGGCGGCGGCCTCGCGCAGCGCCTCCCAGTCGCCGTACACGTCGTCGAAGTCGTCGCGCCGGTCGTGGGTGCGGCCCGTGGTGTCGATGGTGCGGTGCAGGTCGGTGCGGCCGGCGGCGGTGAACGCCTCGTCGGGCTCCTGCCAGGGCAGGCCGCGCACCTCCGCGTCGGGGTCGGCGAGGCCGGTCTCGGGGTCGGCGAGGGCGCGGACGTGCGGGAGGAGCCGGGGGTCGAGCCAGGGTTCTCCCCGGGTGACGAACTCGGGGTAGACGCAGAGGCGTTCGCGCAGCTCGAAACCGGCGGCGGCGGAACGGGCGGCCAGCTCCTCGATCCTGGGCCAGGGCCGCTCGGGGTTGACGTGGTCGATGGTGAGCGGGGAGACGCCTCCCCAGTCGTCGATGCCGGCGGCGATCAGGCGCTCGTACGCGGAGTCGACGAGGTTCGGCGGGGCCTGGAGGCAGGCGGAGGGGCCCATGATGAGCCGGGCGACGGCGACGGTGGCGACGAGGTCGTCGAGTTCGGCGTCCGGTGTCCCGCGCATGGCCGTGTCCGGCTTGGCGCGGAAGTTCTGGATGATCAGCTCCTGGAGGGAGTGGTACGCCCTCGACACCCGGCGCAGGGCGAAGAGGGACTCGGCCCGCTCCTCCAGGGTCTCCCCGATGCCGAGCAGCAGCCCCGAGGTGAAGGGGACGGAGGACCGTCCCGCGTCCTCCAGGACCCTGAGCCGGACGGCCGGTTCCTTGTCGGGGGACCCGTAGTGGGGGCCGCCGGGCTCGGACCACAGCCGGGTCGCGGTCGTCTCCAGCATCATCCCCATGGACGGGGCGACCGGCTTGAGGCGCTGGAAGTCGGTCCAGGACAGCACGCCCGGGTTGAGGTGCGGGAGGAGCCCGGTCTCCTCCAGGATGCGGATCGCCATGGCCCGTACGTACGCGATGGTGTCGTCGTAGCCATGCGCGTCGAGCCACTCGCGGGCCTCGGGCCAGCGGTCCTCCGGCTTGTCGCCGAGGGTGATGAGGGCTTCCTTGCAGCCGAGTTCGGCTCCGCGCCGGGCGATGTCGAGGACCTCGTCCGGCGACATGAACATCCCGTGGCCGGCGCGACGGAGCTTGCCGGGGACGGTGACGAAGGTGCAGTAGTGGCACGTGTCCCGGCAGAGCCGGGTGAGCGGTATGAACACGCTCTTCGAGTACGTGATGACCCCCGGCCGTCCGGCGGCGTCGAGCCCGGCGTCCCGCACCCGGCCTGCGGAGGCGACCAGATCCGCCAGATCGTCCCCCCGCGCCCGCAACAGCACGGCGGCCTCCGCGACATCGAGCGCGACCCCGTCCCTGGCCCGCCTGAGGGCGCGACGCATGGCGTTCTCGGTGGGGCGTGCCGCCCGGTGATCCGTCATGGACCGAGCATACGAGCGAGTACGGGGGTGAGGGCCGGGGTCTCCGCAGGAGGCCGGTCAGTCGGTGTCCTTGGGATGCCGGGGTGCGGCGTACACCAGGTGCACCGTCCTGCGCGGCTCGTCGACGAGATACCGCACGCGACCACCGGCCGTGACCTCGAACTCCCCCTGCGGGTAGGCCCGCCCGCCGAGGGTTCCCATGGCGAGCCGGCCGCGCAGCCGGTGCTGCCGGCCCGGGTCGGTCTGCCGGAGCGGATCACCGCGCAGGGCTTCGAAGCAGCGCCGGGTGTTGCCCGGGGCTTCGGCAGCGAGTTCGCCCCAGCCCTTCACCGCCTCGTTCGTCGCGAAGCGCAGGCGCCACTCCTCACCGACCGGTGGCGGGGCGACGTCGTCGCCGCGTTTCGGGGTCAGGGGGCCGTCACCTCTCCGTGGTCCTCGCCGGGGAGGGGGCGCGTGAGCTGGGCCGTGAGCCCCGGGTCGGCGAGGATGCGCGCCGTCGCGCGCCACTCCACGATCGTGCGGTGGAGGGTGGCGTGGACGTCCAGCTGTGCGGCATCGTGCGTCGCGTCCAGCAGGTCCCGGGCGAACTCCCTCAGCTCTTCGGCGGACAGGTGCCGCACCCAGGGGAAGACCGAGGGAAGGGCGCGCCCTATCACGCGCGCACCGTCGTCGGCAGCGAGGAGAGCGGCGAGGAGACGGGCTGTGACAATCGCTCAGAGGTATCGGGCGTACGCGTCCAGAACCCCCAGGACCTCGGTCTCGTCCCCCGGCGGCAGCTGGAGGACGACCTCCTCGCAGCCCAGGTCCGCGTAGCGGGCGAGTTTGCCGGGGTTCGGCAGGACCGCGTACGGGACGATCCGGAGGGCCTCCGGGTCGCGGCCCGCCCGTTCCCAGGTGTCCCGGAGGACCGGGAGGGACTCGGTCAGGCCCCGGCCGCCGATCGGCATCCAGCCGTCGGCCCGCGCCGCGATCTGCGCGAACAGTCTCGGACCCGCCGCCCCGCCGAGGAGGGTGCGCGGGGCCCCGCCGACGGGCTTGGGCCACGCCTCGGAGGCCCGTACCGCGTGGCCGAACCCTCCCTCGTACGCCGTCGGCTCCGGCGCCCACAGGGCCCGCATCAGGTCGAGCCGGTCGCCGGTGAGCTCCCGGCGGGTGGACCAGTCGACGCCGTGGTCGGCGGCCTCCTCGCGGTTCCAGCCGAAGCCGACGCCGAGGGTGAAGCGGCCTCCGGAGAGGTGGTCGAGCGTGGCGATCTGCTTGGCGAGGGCGATCGGGTCGTGCTGGGCGACCAGGGTGATCCCGGTGCCGAGCCCGAGGCGCTCGGTGACGGCGGCGGCCTGCCCGAGCGCCACGAACGGGTCCAGGGTGCGCCCGTACTCGCGGGGCAGCTCGCCGCCCGCCGGATAGGGCGTGGTCCGTTCGACCGGGATGTGGGTGTGCTCGGGAAGGTAGAGCCCGGCGAAGCCGCGCTGCTCCAGCTCCCGCGCGAGCCGCACCGGGCCGATGGTCTCGTCGGTCAGGAAGATCGTGGTCGAGATCCGCATAGCGGCACGGTAGGGGGTGCGGCGCGGATTTCCGAGGGGTACGACGCCCGGAGGGCCCGCGTTGTCCGGGTGTTCACGGACGCTGGGCGTCGTACGGCGTACGCGCGGCGGGACACCGTACCGAAGGCCCTTGACCTGAAGCTTGGTTGAGGTACGAAGCTCCTCGTATGAACACGGAAACCGTAGGCACCGCTGTCACCACGGACACCACCGTCGACACCGCCCTCGACACCGCCGCCATCACCCGCCTCTTCGACCGCTACCTCCGCTCCCTCGACGACCGTGGCGCGTTCGACGAGACCTGGGCGGCCTCTTTCTTCACCGAGGACGCGACCACCTCCACCCCCGCCGGGGACGTGCGCGGGCGGGACGCCATCGCCTCGAACGTGCGCATGGCGATGGGTCTCTTCGACCGGACCGTGCACTTCGGCTCGAACTACCTGATCGAACTGGACGGCGATCGCGCCACCCTGCTCGGAAACCAGCTCTCCACCCACGTCCTCGCGCATGACGGCGGGCTGTTCGTCTCCGGCGGGCGGACGGAGAACGAGCTCGTCCGCACCGCCGAGGGATGGCGGCTGTCCCGGGCCGACCTGCACATCGCCTGGAAGCAGGGCAATCCACCTGTGCTTCCGTAGCACGGCTGCTTGGATGACCCCTGTGCTGAAGCGAATCGAGACGTACTACGACACCGTCCCCCGGCCCTCCGCCCGCGCGGAGGACTTCGGGCCCCTGACCCTCTTCGTCCAGGAGGGCGGGGGCTGGCCCTTCTACGCGCGACCGGCCCTCGGGGTCACCGGTGAGATCCCGGTCGGGGCCGTGGAGAAGGTACGGGCCCGGCAACGGGAACTCGGTGTGCCCGAGGCCTTCGAGTGGGTCGCGGAGACGACTCCGGGGCTGCGGGCGGCCGTGGAGGCGAGCGGGCTCACCGTGCGCGAGCACCCGCTGATGGTCCTGGAGGGCGAGGCGCTCGCCGTACCCGAGCCGGAGGGCGTCACCGTGCGGATGGTCGGCGCGGACGACCCCGCCCTTCACAGCGCCGTCGCCGCCCCGTTCGCGGCCTTCGGCGTCGCCCCGGAGCCCGGCACCGCGGAACGGATCGGCGCGAGGATCGAGGCGGGGTGGACCCGGCTCGCGGCGGCGCTCGACGGTACGGGAGAGGCCGTCTCGGCCGGGCAGCACCAGCCCGTCGGGCCGGTCTCCGAGGTCGTCGGCGTGGGCACCGTCCCATCGGCGCGGCGCCGCGGCCTCGGCCTGGCGGTGACGGCCGCCCTTGTCGCGGACGCCCGCGCCCACGGGGCGGAGCTCGTGTTCCTGTCGGCGTCGGACGCGGACGTGGCCCGGCTGTACGGCCGGCTCGGCTTCCGTACGGTCGCGACGGCCCTCATCGCGGAGGCGTAGGGACTGTCCAGCGAAGGCGCGGTGACCGGTCCGCCGAGCCTGTCACATCGTCGGCGCGGGCTCCGTCAGTGCGGTGGAAGCGACACCACACGCCGAGGAGTGAATCACGATGACGCACCCGACCACGGCCCGTATGACCAACCCCGCCTACGTCCTGCCCGAGGCCGGTCCGGCGATCCAGGAACTCCTGAAGGCCACCCGGCGGGGCGGGGTCCCCGAGTCGACCCTGGAGCTGGTGCACCTGCGGGCCAGCCAGATCAACGGCTGCGGGTTCTGCGTCGACCACGGCGCGAAGAGCGCCAGGAAGAGCGGGGTGAGCGACGACAAGCTGTTCGCCGTCGCCGCCTGGCGCGAGGCACCGTACTTCTCCGACGAGGAGCGGGCGGCCCTCGCCCTGGCGGAGGCCGCGACCCGGCTCGCCGACACCTCCGACGCGGTGCCGGACGCCATCTGGGACGCGGCCGCCGACCACTACGACGAGAAGCAGCTCGCCGCGCTCGTCCTGATGGTCGCCGTCACCAACCTCTTCAACCGGCTCAACGTCACCGTCCGCCAGCCGGCCGGCGTGGGCCTGTGACGGGGCTCGGGACGGTGGCCGCGAGCTGGGTGCCGTAACCGGATCCGCCCCCTCCCCGTTGGAGCCGGCATGAAGAAGATCCTCACCGCAGCCGCCCTCTCCTGTCTCGCCGCCGCCGGTCTCTCCGGCGCCGGTACCGCGGCCGCCGACGCCGGGGGCGTGAACCTGCCGTCGGTCGTGCCGCTCAGCGGCGTCCTGACCCCCATGGCCGAGTCCGCCGACGAGTCCGACCTGCCGGTCGCGAACGCGGCGGTGGAGCGCCTGCTCCCGGGGCACTGAGCCCGTACCCGGGAAGAACGACGAAGGTGGCGGGACCCCCCACGGGCCCGCCACCTTCGCGTTCTCGGATGACTCAGGGACATCCGGCTGTCAGTCCGCCATCACCAGGGACGGCGTCTCCTTCGTCAGGACCTCGCCACGGAAGAAGGCGGGGCTCCTGCGCTGCATGACCAGCATGATCACCACGCCGAGGAGCAGCAGGCCGACGCCGATCACGAAGACCGAGCCGACGCCGAGGACAGCCGAGCCGGAGCCGTACGCCGGGTCCCACATGTCGTACAGCGTCTTGCCGAAGACGGCGGTGAGCATCAGGCCGCCGACCAGCGGCATGAGGCCCTTGTAGGCGAAGTCCCGGCCGGAGCGGAAGAGCTCGCCGCGGAAGTACCAGACGCAGGCGAAGGCCGTGAGCGCGTAGTAGAAGCAGATCATCAGGCCGAGCGCGTAGATGGTGTCGACCAGGACGTTCTCGCTGACCAGCGTCATCACGGTGTAGAAGACGCCGGTGGCGATGCCGGCCACGATCGTGGCCTTGCCGGGGGTCTTGAAGACCGGGTGGACCTTGGTGAAGGACTTCGGCAGGGCCTCGTACGTCGACATCGCGAGCACCGTGCGGGCGACCGGGATGAACGTGGTCTGGAGGCTGGCGGCCGCCGAGGCGAGGACCGCGACGAAGAGCAGGACGCCGAGCGTGGGACCCATGACGGGGCCCGCGAGCGCGGCGAAGACGTTGTCGGAGGTCTCCGGGTTGGCGAGGCCGAGGCCCTCCTCGCCGGAGCCGACGACCATCTGCGCGGCGATGCCGGTGGCCAGGTAGGAGGCGACCAGGACGACCATCGCGATGAGCGCGGCGCGACCGGGGGTCTTGGCGCTGCCGGTGGTCTCCTCGTTGGTCGCCATGCAGGCGTCCCAGCCCCAGTACATGAAGATCGAGAGGGAGAGCCCGGCTGTGAAGGCGGCGAAGGACTGGACCGCGAAGGGGTTCATCCAGGACCAGGAGAAGTCGACCGAGGTCTCGAAGGAGCCGGCCTTCGTCAGGGCCATGCCGACGAAGACGGCTAGGACGACGAGCTGGAGGCCGACGAGGGCGTACTGGACGCCCTTGGTGGCGGTCATGCCGCGGTAGCTGATCGCGGTGGCGACGGCGATGAGCACGAGGCAGGTGACGATGTGGACGGCCTTGTTGTCGTCCAGGGCTGCGATGGACTCGTTGCCGCTGACCTCACCCGCGAGGAGCCAGAAGTAGGAGGTCGCGACGCCGGCCAGGTTGGAGAGCACGATGATCGTCGCGATGACGAGGCCCCAGCCGCACATCCAGCCGATCTTCGGGCCGAAGGCCTTCACGGTCCAGGTGAAGGAGGTGCCGCAGTCGGGCATGACCCGGTTGAGCTCCCGGTACGCGAAGGCGACGAGGAGCATCGGGAGGAAGCCCGCGAGGAAGATGGCCGGCATCTGGAGGCCGACCTCGCCCGCCGTGGAGCCGAGCGTCGAGGTCAGGCAGTAGACGGGGGCGACCGTCGAGATGCCGATGACGGCACTGCCGAGGAGGCCGACGGAATTCCCGCCGAGGCCCTTGGTGCGAACGCCGTGGGTGTCACCCGGGGCGTTGACGCCCCTTACCGTGTCTCCGGCCTGCGGCCGCGCTTCCACCTGAGTCATGAACAGGACGTTAAATGCTGCGGTTTCCACATCCGGAGGTCTTGACTCCGTAAGATCCGCCGACCCTCCGCCTTGGTTTGAGAGGCGTAATCCGGACACTCGCCAATGATTGAAAGATCGACCACCGCGACGGCCCGACCAACTGGTAGGTCGGCGGACCCGTGTCCGATATGCGGGAACCGCAGCCGTGTCCCGAATGTCCGTTTCTAAATTTTCCCGAGGAATTTTCCGCGGGATCCCCCGGCGGCGCTCGACCCGTGCATGCGCGACCGATCCGGGGGCCGCGATCGACGGCGGGACGGCGACACGGTCGACGGCGCGGTGCGGCGGCGCAACTGCGGTGCGGTGACGGGCCGTAGTGCGCTCGACCCGATGCTGACGGACTCCGTCCGGACAAGGCAGACTGTTCCTGGGCGAAACCAGCGGTACGGGCAGGGGGAGCGATGGACCGTGAGAACGGGCCGCGAGTTCCGGTGCAGCGGACACCGACGACGGACGCGGATGCCGACTCCGGCGCAGGCAGGGGTACGAGGGTGAGCGCGGGCGCGGACACGGGCGCTCGCGGCGACACGGACACCGGAACCGGAGCTGAGCCCACCGTGAGCACGGGCACCGGCACGACCGCCGACGGCAGCACGGGCTCCGGCTCGCGCGACGGCTCCGGCGTCGGCTCTCGGTCCGGCTCCGGCTCCGGCTCCGGCTCCGGCTCCGGCTGGCGCGACGGCTCCGGCTCTCGGTCCGGCTCCGGCTCTCGGTCCGGCTCCGGCGTCGGGCTTCGTTTCGCCGTGCTCGGGCCCGTGCGGGCCTGGCGCGACGGGGAGACCGTGCCCACCGGGTCGCCCCAGCAGCGCGCCCTGCTCGCCGCCCTGCTCCTGCGCGGCGGGCGCACCGCCACCGCGTCCGAGCTGATCGACGCGCTCTGGGGTGAGGAGTCGCCCTCGCAGGCCCTCGCCGCCGTGCGGACCTACGCCTCCCGTCTCCGCAAGTCCCTGGACCCGAACGTCCTCGTCAGCGAGTCCGGCGGCTACGCCCTGCGGACCAGCCCCGCCGCCCTCGACGTCACCACCGCGCAGGAACTCGCCGCCGAGGCCGAGAAGCTGCGGGCCGCCGGGGACCGCGCGGGCGCCCGCGACCGGCTCGCGCAGGCCCTCGACCTGTGGGACGGCGAGGTCCTCGCCTCCGTACCCGGTCCGTACGCCGAGACCCAGCGGGCCCGCCTGGAGGAGTGGCGGCTCTCGCTCCTGGAGACCCGCCTCGACATCGACCTGGAGGTCGGCGCACACGCCGAGGCCGTCTCCGAACTGACCGCGCTCACCGCCGCGCACCCGCTGCGCGAGCGGCTCCGCGAGCTGCTCATGCTGGCGCTCTACCGCAGCGGACGGCAGGCGGAGGCGCTCGCCGTGTACGCCGACACCCGCCGCCTCCTCGCCGACGAGCTGGGCGTCGACCCGACCCCCGAACTCTCCCGGCTCCAGCAGCGCATCCTCCGGGCCGACAGCGAACTCGCCCGGCCGGTCGAGGAGACCGCCCCGGCCGCCGGGCCCGTCGCCCGCCCCGCCCAGCTCCCGGCGACGGTCGCGGACTTCACCGGCCGCGACGCCTTCGTACGGGAGCTCGGCGCCCGGCTCGCCGCCGCCGAGGGTCACGTGATGGCGGTGTCGGCGCTCGCGGGCATCGGGGGTGTCGGCAAGACGACGCTCGCCGTGCACCTGGCCCACGAGGCGCGGCCGCACTTCCCGGACGGCCAGCTGTACGTGGACCTCCAGGGCGCCGGTTCGCGCGCCGCCGCACCCGAGACCGTCCTCGGCTCGTTCCTGCGCGCGCTCGGCACCCCGGACTCGGCGATCCCGGACTCGCTCGACGACCGGGCGGCGCTCTACCGGTCGACGCTCGACGGCCGCCGGGTCCTCGTCCTCCTCGACAACGCCAGGGACGCGGCCCAGATCCGCCCGCTGCTCCCCGGCACGGCGGGCTGCGCGGCCCTGGTGACGAGCCGCATCCGGATGGTGGACCTGGCGGGGGCGCACCTGGTGGACCTGGACGTGATGTCCCCGGACGAGGCGCTCCAGCTCTTCACCCGGATCGTCGGCGAGGAGCGGGTCCAGGCCGAGCGGGAGGCGGCCCTCGACGTGGTCGGCGCCTGCGGTTTCCTGCCCCTGGCGATCCGTATCGCCGCGTCCCGGCTGGCGGCCCGCCGCACGTGGACGGTCTCCGTCCTGGCGGCCAAGCTGGCGGACGAACGGCGGCGCCTGGACGAGCTCCAGGCGGGCGACCTGGCGGTCAAGGCGACCTTCGAACTCGGCTACGGCCAGCTGGAACCGGCGCAGGCCCGCGCGTTCCGCCTCCTCGGCCTGGCCGACGGTCCTGACATCTCCCTGGCCGCGGCGGCAGCCGTCCTCGACCTTCCGCTCTGGGACACGGAGGACCTCCTGGAGGCCCTCGTCGACACGTCCCTGGTGGAGTCGGCGGCCCCGGGCCGCTACCGGTACCACGACCTGGTCCGCCTCTACGCGCGTGCGTGCGCGGACCGGGACGAACAGCCCCCGTCGGAGAAGGAGGCCGCGCTCTCCCGGCTGCTCGACTTCTACCTGTCGACGGCGGCCCGCGTCTACGCGACCGAACGCCCCGGCGACCGTCTGGTGGACCATCTGGAGCCGACGGCCTACGAGGGCCTGACGTTCACGGACCGCCACCAGGCCCGGGACTGGCTGTACGCCGAGGCGAACTGCCTGCTGGCCACGGTCCGCCAGTCCGCCGCGTCCCCCTCGACCCTGCGCAGGGCGGTGGACCTGCTGTGGGCGTCGCTCGACCTCGGCGAGTCCGGGGCGAACTCGAAGGAGTTCGAGGCGACGGGGGCGGTCGTGCGCAGCGCCGCCCACACCCACGCGGACGACAGGGCCGAAGGCCGTGCGCTGATGGTGCTCGCGGGCGTCCACCACACGGCGGGCCGGTTCGAGGACGCGGACCGCGACGCCGAGCGGGCCCTGCCCCACGCCGACCGGGCCGACGACCCGGTGCCGGCCTGCTGGTCGGCCAACGCCCGGGGCATCATCGCCCTTTACCAGAACCGCTTCGCGGAGGGCGAGCAGTACCTGACGGCGGCGATCGAGCGGTTCCGGGGCATCGGGGACGAGCCGGGTGAGGCGAGCGCCCTGTGCAACCTGTCGCGCATCCACCTGGCCACGGGCCGGACGTCGAGCGCCATCGCCCTCGCCCGGCGGGGCACGGAGATCTACGACTCGATGGGGCACACGCTCCGGGGCGCCAACGGGCGGTACGCCCTCGGTCTCGCGCTCACCCAGGACAACCAGCTCGGCGCGGCCGGCGACCGGCTCCGGGAGGCGCTGGCGGTCTTCGCCGACAGCAGGCAGCGGCTGTGGGAGGGCATGACCCACTTCCGGCTCTCCGAGGTGGACCTCGCCGCCCGCCGTCACGCGCAGGCGGCGTCGAACGCCGAGATGGCCCTCACGGTGCTGCGGGGCATCGGGGGCGAGTGGCGGCGGGGCAACGTCCTCACCGTGCTCGGCCGGGCCCTCTTCGGCATCGGCCAGAGCGGCCGGGCGCTGGTCTGCTGGCGGGAGGCCCTCGGCATCTTCGAGGAGCTCGGGGCGCCCGAGGCGGCGGACGTCCGCGCGCTGCTGGCCCCCGCGACGGCCGCGTAGGGCCGCACAGGGCCGCGGCCAGCCCGTTCATCGTTCGTTTATCGCCGCGCGGCATGCTCTGCTGCATGACGATCCGCCGCGTCGGGGGCAGACGGGTCGCCGATGAGGGCCACACCCCGCGGTACTAGGGTGACCGGCCCCGGAGATTCGTCCAGCCGTCCTCGGGGGAACGACTGGACGAATCTCCTCACATCTCGGACATCACACGCAGGAGTTGACGAGCATGACCGACCCGAACAAGCAGGAACCGCTCATCACCACCAAGGACATGCACGCCACCTCCGAGCCGGCGGTCGGCGCGATCACCGGGAAGATCACCGGCGGCAAGGAGGCGTCGATCACCACGAAGGACATGCACGCCACCTCGGAGCCGGCGGTCGACGCCATCACCGAGAAGATCACCGGCGGCCACGAGGAGACCATCACCACGATGGACATGCACGCCACGACGGAGCCGGCCAAGTAGACCATTCCCGACGGGGAACGGCCGCGGC
Source organism: Streptomyces sp. NPDC016459 (assembly GCF_040632845.1). Taxonomy (NCBI): domain Bacteria; kingdom Bacillati; phylum Actinomycetota; class Actinomycetes; order Kitasatosporales; family Streptomycetaceae; genus Streptomyces; species Streptomyces sp. NPDC016459. Next base: position 75,612 of record NZ_JBEYCR010000012.1, on the reverse strand, counting down.
GGCGACTTCGGGGGAGCCGCCGGGGCCGACCGGGGAGGTCCGGTCGACGGGGGAGCGCACGGGCTCGGGGGACACCCGACGGCACCAGGGGGGAGCCGTCCGGGCAGGGCCCGTGCGCAACGCGGTCGGATCACCGCGAGGAGGGGCCGGGCAGCTGCCCGGCCCCTCCTGCGTGCGCGGGTCACCGGGCGTAGGAGCCGAGGCCGACCAGGCAGTACACGTACTCGCTGACGACGGCGCCGTTCATGGTGTAGCGGTGCGAGAAGGCGTACTGGGTCTTGGGGTTGGAGTTGCAGTTGTCCATGTCCGAGGTGAACGGGAAGGTCTGGATCACCCGGTAGTGGGCGTCGGCCGCCGAGCAGGGGACCTCCTCGACGTCGTCGACCGTCTGCGCGGTCGTCGAGTCGGGCAGGGAGCCGTTGAGGCAGGTGCCCTTCTCGTACGGGTCGGGCTCCTCTTCGGTCGGCGTGGAGGTGGGGCTGCGGGTGGGGTCGAGGTCGAGGGTGGGGAACGGCGAGTAGGAGAAGGTCGGCACCGGGCCGGGTCCCCGGGAGCGGCCGTGTCGTCGCCGCCGTCGTCCAGGAGGGACAGGCCGCCGATGATCGCGCCGATGACGAAGAGGGGGACCAGACAGCCGAGGATCCCGGACTTCTTGGCCGGCTGCGCTCCGGCGACCGTGATGCGCAGGTACACGGTGCCGTCGCCGAGCCGGGCGGCGACGAGTTCGCCGTGGCGGCAGGGGCGGACGGTGAGGTGAGCGGTGCCGGTCGGCAGGTTGATCGGGATGATCACGCCCTGGGCCGCCTGCTGAGGGGTGAGGGTGAGGGGGATCTCTCGCGTCGACACCGGCTGCTCCTGAAGAGGGGGAGGGAGGTGCGGGACTGCCTGTATGACGTGTACACAAAGGGAGTTGGTTGCGCATACGAGCCCCGGAGGCGCCCGGCCTCCCTCCCCTCACCGGCGGGGCGCCGGGCTTCAGGACGCGGTAGCCGAAGGGGTGGAGGAGGGGGTGGTCGACGCGCCGGCCCCCAGGACCTCGCCCTCGGCGAAGGCGACGCACTTCTTCACCCGGCCGACGGTCCCCGGGTGGGCCATCTTCACCTCGAACGTCTTCGTCCCCCGGCGCTCGACCGTGACCGTCGTCTCGGCCCGGTCCACCACTTGGTGTCCCGCCCCCTCGAACTCCGCGACGACCCGGAACGTCTTCTCCTCCCACGCGTCCGAGGTGATCCGTACCGTGGCCGTGGTGTCCGCCTTGCGGGCCGGCCTGCCCTTGCGCTCCTTCCGCGCCGGCTCCACGCAGTCGACGACGGAGATCCAGACGTCCGCGGTCGGGGTGGCCGTGGGCGTGGGGTCATACGTGTACTCGTCGGCGGCGGACCGGCCCGAGCCGTCGCCGCTGTAGTCGTCGTTGCTCTTCTCGTCGCTGGAGCAGCCGCCGCCGGAGTCGTCGTCCGAGCGGCTCTTGCCGCTCTTGCTCTTGCCGCCGCCACCGCTGCTGCTGCCGTGACCGGTCTGGAAGCCGGTCAGCGCGAGCACCACCACCGTGAGCGTCGCCGCCAGCTTCAACCGTGTGCGTACCATCGCCGCTCCCCCGCGTCCCTGTCGTGTCCGCGCCACTCTAGCGACGCCCCGGGCCGCGTGGCGGGCCCCCCGCACCCGGCGTAGCGTCGGGAGCGAGAGCGCCGGACCGTCAAGGAGGGCCGCATCGATGCTTCGCAACGTCGTCGGCTCGGTCCTCGCTCTCGCCGGAGCGACGGCCGCCGTCTGGAGCCCCTTCCGTGCCTGGTACGACGGCCGTCACGGCCGCGACTACGCCCTCGGCGACCTGTTCACCGGCATCACCGGCGACTCGGCGGACCCGCTCGGCTCGATCCTGCTGCCCCTCCTCGTCGCCGCGCTCCTCACCCTCCTCGGGGTGGTGCTGCGCTCCCGTCTCCTCGTCGCCTTCGCCGGGATCGTCGTCCTCGGCTTCACGATCCTGTGGATGGTGCGCGTCGGGCAGGCCGAGGGCAGTCTCACGGTCGGCGGCGACGGCACGGGCCTCGGCGACGGCGTCGCCTGCGCCTTCGGCGGCGGGATCCTGCTGCTGCTCGGCGCACTCGTCATGTCCGGCAGGACCCTCGCGCGCCGGGTGGACGGGGAGCCCCGGCACACCCGCCCCCCGCTCGACCAGCCGCCCCGGGACGACAGCCCGGACGAGCCCCGCCGGCACCCGCAGGCCTCGGCCCCGTACGCGGCGACCCAGACCTACGACAGGCACGACGTACCGACCTGGGACCAGGACCGGGAGAACCCGCCCCCGAGGCCCTAGCCCCGTCCGGACCTCACGGCGTGGCGGATCCCCTGCCGGTGGCCGTGCCCTTGACGGCGTCGAGTGCGTACACGCAGCGGTCCTTGCTGCACGCGTACACGACCCCGCCCTTCGCCACCGGCGAGCCGGTGATCTCGCCGCCCGTCGCCAGCTTCCAGCGCAGCTGACCGCCGGTCGCGTCCAGCGTGTAGAGGACGTGGTCGGCCGAACCGAAGTGCACCCGGCCGTCGGCGACGACCGGGGAGCCGACCAGATCGCCGCCCGCCGCGAACCGCCACCGGGGCGTGCCCGTGACCGCGTCGAGCGTGTACAGGGCGCTGCCGCTGCCGACGTGCACGTTGCCGTCGGCGACGAGCACCGGCTCCGCCGACTGGCGCGGCTCGGTCGCGATCCGCCACCGGTCCTGCCCGGTGGTCGCGTCGATCGCGTACACCGTGCCGAGGTGGTCGGAGAGGTACACCCCGCCACCCGTCACCGCCGGCCCCGGTGCGAACGCCGGCGGCGACAGGAAGACGGCCGGTGCCTCGAAGTGCCAGCGGACGTGCCCGGTGGCGATGTCGACGGACAGGACCCGGTTCCCGGCCGACACGTACACACAGCCGTCCTCGGCGGGGGCGACCCTGACCGGCACGTTCGCACAGGAGGCGGCGTCGCCGATCGGGTACGACCAGCGCTCCACCCCGGTACGGGCGTCGAGGGCCTGGAGCCGGGCGTCCCGCCACACGTACACGGTGTCGCCGTGCACGGAGGGCCCCGCCTCCGGGGTCTCGAAGTCGGTCTGGGCGCCGGTGATCTCCCACAGCTTGGCGCCGTTGGAGGCCTCCCAGCCCTGCACCCCGCCGCCGCGCGTGCCGGTGACGACCGTGCCCCGGTCGACCTGCAGCGAGTACACCCAGGCGTCCGTCCGCAGCCGCCAGCGCTCACTGCCGTCGGCCGCGTCGAGGGCGTACAGCGTGGGCCCGTCGGACGCGTGGATACGGCCCGAGGCGACGGCCATGGACCAGGCCACGTCCCGGGTCTTGAACTGGCGCCGGCCACTGCCGGTGTCCAGGGCGTGCACCTCGAACGAGGTCACGTACAGCAGGTCACCGGCCACGACCGGGGTGCCCCACACGTCGTTCGACATCCGGAAGCGCCACGGCCGCCAGGGTCCGGGCTCGGCCGGCGGGGGCTGCTCGGAGCCCTGCGCGGGGACGTTCACGGGGCGGGCGCCGGGCGGCGGGCCGGGCTCCCCGGCGTACGGACCCGGGTCCGCGCCGTGCGGGCCGCCGCCGGGCGGACGGATCCAGCCGGTCGCCGGTCCGGCGTCGGCACCCCGGCCGACGGCGAGCGCGGCGCGGGTGTCGGCGACCCGGGGGCCGGGGCCGATCGGCACGGTCGCGCCCGGGAGGCGTACGGGACCGCCCGCACTCTCGGCGGGCCCCGCGTGCCGGCCCCCGCCGACGGGCGCGGGCTCGCGGAAGCGCGGGTCACCGCCGCCGTCGGGCCCGCGCGGCGGGCGCGGCGGCATCGGCGGCGCGGCCGGGGCCGGGGCGGGGCGGCCGCCACGACGGGTCTCGATCATGGCGGTGGCGCTCGCCGGCAGCCAGGCCGACGCCGTACCGCTGTCGTCGCTGCCGGGACCGAAGAGGTGCGGGGCGAGCTGCGCCTGGAGGTCGGCCGGGGTGGGCCGGCGGCTGACGTCCATCTGCATGCAGGACTCGATGAGGGGCCGCAGCTCCTCGGGCAGGCCCTCCAGGTCGGGGCCCTCGCGGAGCAGCATGAAGACGGTCTCGACCGGGTTGGCGCCGTGGAAGGGCGCGTGGCCGGTGGCGGCGAAGACCAGCATGGAGCCCAGCGAGAAGACGTCGCTGGCGCCGGTGACGCTGCGCGAGTCACGGGCCTGCTCGGGCGACATGTAGGCCGGGGTGCCGACGGCGACGTTGGTCATGGTCAGGCGCGTGTTGGAGACGCCCGACGCGATGCCGAAGTCGATCACCCGGGGGCCGTCCTCGACGACGAGGACGTTGGAGGGCTTGAGGTCACGGTGGACCAGGCCCGCGCCGTGGATGGACTGCAGGGCCTCGGCGACGCCGGCGGCGAGCCAGCGCACGGCCTGGGCCGGGAGCGGTCCGCACTCGTTCACTATCTCTTCGAGCGAGGGCGCGGGGACGTAGGCGGTCGCCAGCCAGGGCACGGCGGCCCGGGGGTCGGCGTCCACGACGGCGGCCGTGTAGAAGCCGGAGACCGCCCGCGCGGCCTCCACCTCCCGGGTGAAGCGGACCCGGAACAGCTGGTCCTCCGCGAGCTCCGTGCGCACGGTCTTGATCGCCACGCGCCGGCCCGAGGCCGATCGCGCGAGATAGACCAGGCCCATCCCGCCCGCGCCGAGCCGGCCCAGCACCTCGAAGGGCCCGATACGTCTCGGGTCGTGCTGCGTCAGCTGCTCCACTTGCCTGCCACCTCCCCGTACGGGCCATGAGTACGGCCCCGTGGCCCTGATTCTTCCTGTCCGAGGGCCCGGTTGCGAACCCGGGGGCGGATCGGGGTGTCGCAGGTCATGGGGTGCGGCCCGGCGCGGGCCGGTACCGGCCCTCAGGAGCCGCCCGTACCGACCGGTTCGGGTGACGGAGGCGGCGGCTCGCCGCGTCGGCTCGGGGACGACTCCGCTCGTCGTGTCGGCTCGGGGGACGGGCCCCTCACCCTCAGCTCGTACCGGACGGCTTCGGCTCCGCGAGGACGGCGAAGCGGGCGCCCTGGTTGTCGTGGAGGACGGCGATGCGGCCGTGCGGGGTGTCGAAGGGCGGGGTGGTGACGCGGCCGCCGAGGCGGACGGTGGTGGCGCAGGCCTCGTCGCAGTCGTGGACGACGAAGTAGACGAGGACGTGACCGGGCAGCTCGGCGGGGAAGTCGTCGGTGATGACGGCACGGCCGCCGAAGGCGCTGTCGTCGCCGGGCCGGGAGCCGGGGGGCGACCAGACGCGGTAGTCGAAGCCGGCGTCCCTGCCCTCCTCCTCGGCGTCGGTCTGGCGGCCGAGGTAGCCGAAGACGGTGGCGTAGAAGGTGTCGACCGCGTCGGGACGGCGGGTGTACACCTCCATCCAGCAGAAGGAGCCCGGCTCGTTCGTGATCTCGAAGCCGTCGTCGTCACCCGCCTGGCGGAGCCCGAAGACGGCGCCGCCGGGGTCGGCGGCGAGGGCGAGGACGCCGAAGGGGCCGACGGGGTACGGCTCCATGACCATCTGTCCGCCGGCGGCCTTGATCCGGGTGGAGAGCGTGCCGGCGTCCTGGGTGGCGAGGTAGAGCGTCCAGGTGGTGGGCATGCGGCCGTCGCGCTTGGGGAGGAGCCCGGCGACGCGCCGTCCGCCGAGGAGGGCCTCGTCGCGGTCGGGGTCGAAGGTCCAGCCGAAGAGCTCGCCGTAGAAGCGCTTGCCGGCCTCCACGTCGGGAAGCTGTGCGTCCACCCAGCAGGGGGTGCCCTCAGTGCGTGCCGCCATGGTTCCACGCTAGGACGGCGGAGACGGGCCCGCACGCCCCGATATGCGAACAAACAGCCGATTCATCCGGCTGGAACCCTTGGCACGCCTGAGTTGTCCACCGAAGTTGTCCACAGCCTGTTCATAAGCCTATTCGGGTACGGGCGGGGTGCGGGGCGGGTACGGGGGCTCCCACGGGCCACCCCGCCAGCGCCACCACTCTGGCTTGAAACCGCCCCTGCGCCCCGAGAGGCCCGCACCAGGACACGCGTGCCGACCTCGCAGAACACCCGCAGGGCAGGGTCGCACCCCATTTGCAGTCGGCCGAATCGCGCGCCGACCCCCCCTCGGTAAGCTGACGACATGACAGGACAAGTACGCACCGTCGACGGCCGCGTGGCCGGACGACGCGGTCAGGCGACGCGGCAGAAGCTGCTCGACTGCCTCGGTGAGATGCTCAGCTCCTCGCCCTACCGGGACGTCAAGGTCATCGATGTGGCCCGGAAGGCGGGTACTTCACCCGCGACGTTCTATCAGTACTTCCCGGACGTCGAGGGAGCGGTTCTCGAGATCGCGGAGGAAATGGCCAAGGAGGGCACCGGATTGACCGGGCTGGTCTCCGGTCGCTCCTGGGTCGGGAAGGCCGGCTGGCAGACCTCCGAGGAACTGGTCGAAGGCTTCCTGGACTTCTGGCGGAAGCACGACGCGATCCTCCGGGTGGTGGACCTCGGCGCCGCGGAGGGCGACAAGCGGTTCTACAAGATCCGCATGAAGATCCTCAACTCGGTCACCAACTCCCTGACGGAAGCGGTGAAGGAGCTCCAGGCCAAGGGCAAGGTCGATAAGGAGGTCAGCCCCGCCGCCATGGCGGGATCGCTCGTGACGATGCTGGCCTCGGTCGCCGGCCACCAGAAGGGCTTCACGACCTGGGGTGTGAAGCAGGCCGAACTCAGGCCGAACCTGGCCTTGTTGGTGCATCTGGGCATCACCGGAAAGAAGCCGACCAGGTAGCCCCACTCCCTCCTTCCCCCGTCCTGTCGCCGACGCCGACGGCTGCCCGCTCCCACGGACCGCCGTCGGCGTCGCCGTGCACGGAGGGCTGGTTCTGCTCGTCGGGAACGGTGGTGCCGGACCGGGGCCGACGCCCTGACCGTCCATCGCCCACCGCATGACCGACTCCCACCCCTCCCCGCCCCCTACCGTGGCCGCATGACCGACTTCCACCACGCCCTGCGCTCCCTGAAGGTCTGGGACACCGAGCTGCCCTCCTTCGATCCCGCGGGCGCCCCACCCTCGCCGCTGCCGCTCTTCCACGACTGGTTCACGTCGGCGGTCGCGGCCGGCCAGACCGAACCGCACACCCTCTCCCTGGCCACCGTGGACGAGGACGGCATGCCGGACGTCCGTACGGTGATGCTGCACGGCGCCGACGCGCGCGGCTGGCACTTCGCCTCGCACGCCACCAGCGCCAAGGGCCGCCAGCTCGCCGCCCGCCCCGCGGCCGCCCTCGGCTTCTACTGGCCGGTCCAGGGCCGCCAGGTCCGGATCAGGGGCCACGTCACCACCGGCACCGCCGAGGAGGCGTACGAGGACCTCCACGCCCGCACCACCGGCGCCCTCGCCTCGGCGCTCGTCGGCCGGCAGAGCGAGGTCCTGGACTCCCCCGCGACCCTCGCGGAGGCGAGCGCCGCGGCCTGGCACCGGGCCGAGAGGGAGCCCGACGCCCCGGCCCCCAGCTGGACCCTGTACGTCGTGGAACCGGCCGAGGTGGAGTTCTTCCAGGGCGACGGCAGGCGCCGCCACCTCCGCCTCCGCTACCGCCGCGACCCGGTGTCCGCGGCCGGCTGGCTGCGCGAGCTGCTCTGGCCGTGAGGGCGCACCATGGAAGTGGAGGTGGGTGAACCATGGCAACGTACATGGACGTGCACCGGGGCATGACGGGCATCACGGCCGAGCAGTTGAACGAGGCGCACCAGGCCGATCTCGCCGTCGAGAAGGACGAGGGAGTGCACTTCGAGAGGGCGTGGGCCGACCCGGAGTCGGGGACGGTCTACTGCCTGTCGCACGGCCCGTCGGCCGAGGCGGTCCAGCGGGTCCACGCCCGCACGGGCCACTCCGCCGACGAGATCCACGAGGTGTCCCTCACGGTCTGAGGAACGGGCCGGGTACGGGGCGGAGCCCTTACGGGGCGTCCCCCGCCCCGTACATCTCCTCGATCTCGCGGGCGAAGTCCCGTAGCACCGCGCGCCGTCTGAGTTTGAGCGACGGTGTCAGGTGTCCGGAGCTCTCGGTGAACTCGGCGGTCAGGACGCGGAAGGCGCGGATCGACTCCGCCCGCGAGACCAGCCGGTTGGCGTCGTCCACCGCGCGCTGGACCACGGCGAGCAGCTCCTCGTCCCGGGTCAGCTCCCAGAGCGCCAGATGGTCCTTGCGCCGCATCCGCCGCCAGTGGGTCAGCCCTTCGTGGTCGAGGGTGACGAGGGCGGTGATGTAGGGGCGGTCGTCGCCGAGGACCACGCACCGGGCGATCAGCGGATGGGCCCGCAGCCAGTCCTCCAGGGGGGCGGGAGCGACGTTCTTGCCGGCCGAGGTGATGATCAGGTCCTTCTTGCGGCCGGTGATCCGCAGGTAGCCGTCGGCGTCCAGGGAGCCGAGGTCGCCGGTGGGGAACCAGCCGTCGTCGGTGTACGGCACGGCCGCTCCGCGCCGGGCGTCCCAGTACCCGGCGAAGACGTGGCCGCCCTTGAGCCAGACCTCGCCGTCGTCGGCGATCCGCACGGCCGTGCCCGGCAGGGGCCAGCCGACGGTCCCGGTGCGGGGCCGCCGGGGCGGGGTGACCGTGGAGGCCGCCGTGGTCTCCGTCAGGCCGTACCCCTCGAAGACCTCGACGCCCGCGCCCGCGTAGAACTCGGCGAGCGGCGCGGCGAGCGGGGAGCCGCCGCAGATCACGTACGCGAGCCTGCCGCCGAGCGCGGCCCGGATGCGCCGGTAGACGAGCGGGTCGTACAGCGCCCGTGCCGCGCGCAGGGAGAGCGAGGGGGCCGCTGTCCTTCCGTAGCGGCGGGCGATGGTGGCGGCCCGGTCGAACGCGGCGGCCCTCCCACCGCGTTCGGCGGTGGCGCGGGCGCTGTTGTAGACCTTCTCCAGGACGTAGGGGATGGCGAGGAGGAAGGTGGGGCGGAAGCCCGCGAGGTCGTCGAGGAGTTCCGGTCCCTCGACCGTGGGGGCGTGGCCGACGCGGACCCGGGCCCGGACGCAGGCGACGGCGACCATCCGTCCGAAGACGTGGGAGAGCGGCAGGAAGAGCAGGGTCGCGGCGGGTTCCTCGCTGTCGGCGACGAAGACGGGGTGGAGGAGCCGGACGGCGTTGTCGACCTCGGCGAAGAAGTTGGTGTGGGTGAGGGCACAGCCCTTGGGGCGGCCGGTGGTGCCCGAGGTGTAGACGAGGGTGGCGAGGGTCTCGGGGGTGAGCAGTCCCCGGCGGGCGGTGACGGCCTCGTCGGCGACTCCGGCCCCGGCGCGGCGGAGCTGGTCGACGGCGCCGGTGCCGAGGACCCACAGGTGGGCGAGGCCGGGCAGCTGCCGTCTTTCGGCGGAGACGAGCCGGGCCTGCTCGGGGTCCTCGACGACGCAGGCGGCGGCGCCGGAGTCCTGGAGGATCCAGCGGGTCTGGAAGGCGGAGGAGGTCGGGTAGACGGGGACGGTGACGAGTCCTGCGGCCCAGGCGGCGAAGTCGAGGAGGGTCCACTCGTAGGTGGTGCGGGCCATGAGGGCGAGCCGGTCGCCGGGGCGCAGGCCCTGGGCGACGAGCCCCTTGGCGACGGAGTGGACCTCGGCGGCGAAGGCGGAGGCGGTGACGTCGTGCCACTCCCCCTGCGGTCCCTTGCGGGAGAAGAGGACGGCTCCCGGTTCCTGGCGGGCGTTGTCGTACGGCAGGTCGGCGAGGGACCCCCGGCGGACCGGCGGGGCGAGGGCGGGCACGGAGACCTCCCGCACCACCCCGCCGACCAGGATCCTGCGCGGTTCGACGGGTTCGCTCTCGGACGGGGCATGGACGACGGACACGTGCGGCTCCTCGGTCTGCGCGATGAACTGAGGTCGTACGTCGGTGCGTTGTCTGCTTCACGTGAGTGACTAGCCGGTAACCTTACTGCGCGGTAAGGCCCTGGGGGAGAGCGGCGCGAGTATGCGGAGGCCGACTCAGGGAGCCCGGCTCACCGCCCCGGAGACCACCGCTCGCTCTTCATCAGGTTCCCGAGCCCGGCCCACGCGAAGTTCATCAGCGTCGCGGCCGCCTCCCGGGCCGTCACCCCCGGCGTCTCGTTCGCCCAGGCTGCCAGCGACTCGGCCGAACCGACGAGCGCCTGCGCGAGCGCGGCCACGTCCCGGTCCGTGATGGCGGCGGCGCCCCGCGCCTCCCGTGCCGCCTCCCCGATCAGACCGGCCACGAACGCCGTGATCCCGTCCCGCATCCGGGCCGCCTCCCCGGCGAACGGCTCCCCCTGCGTCCGCGCCTGCCGACTGAGCACCGCCCAGGAGTCGGGGTGCTCGGCGGCGTACGTGAAGAAGGCGAGGAGCCCCGCCCACAGCCGCTCGTCGGGCGGCGCGCTCCGGTCGACGACCGCCTCGGCGACGACGGTCAGCAGCGCCTGCGCCTCCCGCCGGATCACGGCGGTGAAGAGCTCCTCCTTGGAGTGCAGATAGAGGTACACCAGCGGTTTGGAGACCCCGGCGAGCTCGGCGATGTCGTCCATGGACGCCGTCTGGTACCCGTGCCGCGCGAAGCACCGCACCGCCGCGTCCAGCATCTGCCGCTCCCGCACGGCCCTCGGCAATCGTCGCGCCTTCGCACCGCCGGCCATGGCGCCCCACCCCTGCTTCCAAGATCCACTGGATGCCCCGCAGAAGCGTACGTGCCCCCTGCCCGGACCGGGCAGGGGGCACGTGGGCCGTCGGACGCGCGGGGCGTGTCAGGCCGAAGGACGCGCGGGGCGTGTCAGGCCGGGACCGGCACCGAGACCTTCTGCTCGGCCTCGCGGCTGTCGGCCACGTCGTCGATCGGGGACGACGAGGCGTTCTCGTACGCGGTGAGGTCCAGGATCTTCTCGCGGGCGGAGACGATCACCGGGACCACCGCCTGGCCTGCAACATTCGTAGCCGTCCTCATCATGTCCAGGATCGGGTCGATCGCCATGAGGAGGCCGACGCCCTCCAGCGGGAGGCCGAGGGTGGAGAGGGTCAGGGTCAGCATGACCGTCGCGCCGGTCAGGCCGGCGGTGGCCGCCGAACCGATGACGGAGACGAAGGCGATGAGCAGGTAGTCACCGATACCGAGCTGGACGTCGAAGATCTGCGCGATGAAGATCGCGGCGAGCGCCGGGTAGATCGCGGCGCAGCCGTCCATCTTGGTGGTGGCGCCGAACGGGACGGCGAAGGAGGCGTACTCCTTCGGGACGCCGAGGCGCTCGGTGACCTTCTGGGTGACCGGCATGGTGCCGACCGAGGAGCGGGAGACGAAGGCCAGCTGGATGGCCGGCCAGGCGCCCTTGTAGAACTGGATCGGGTTGACCTTGGCGACCGTGGCGAGCAGCAGCGGGTAGACGCCGAACATGACCAGGGCGCAGCCGATGTAGACGTCGGCGGTGAAGGTCGCGTACTTGCCGATCAGGTCCCAGCCGTAGTCGGCGATGGCGAAGCCGATGAGGCCGACGGTGCCGAGCGGGGCGAGGCGGATGACCCACCACAGCGCCTTCTGGAGGAGTTCCAGGACCGACTCGGAGAAGGTGAGGATCGGCTTGGCCCGGTCGCCGAGCTTGAGGGCGGCGATGCCGGCGACGGCGGCCATGAAGACGATCTGGAGGACGTTCAGCTCGGTGAAGGGCGTGATGACGTCCGTCGGGATGATGCCGGTGAGGAAGTCGATCCAGGAGCCCTCGCGCTTCGGCAGCTTGCCGTCCTGCGGGGTGAGGCCGGTGCCGGCGCCCGGGTTGGTGATCAGGCCGATGGCGAGGCCGATGGCGACCGCGATCAGCGAGGTGATCATGAACCAGAGCAGGGTGCGGGTGGCGAGCCTGGCGGCGTTGTTCACCTTCCGCAGGTTGGTGATCGAGACCAGGATCGCGAAGAAGACGAGCGGGGCGACGGCCAGCTTGAGCAGCTGGACGAAGATGTCACCGATCTGGCCGAGGGTCTCCTTCAGCCAGGAGACGTCCTGGCTGCGGGCGATCCAGCCGAGCAGGGCGCCGAGGACGAGACCGGCGATGATCTGGGCCCAGAAGGGGACCTTCGGTATGCGCGAGGAAGTCGGGGACTTCTTCTCGTCGGGCGTGGTCGCGGACGCGGACACAGACACACTCCACAGGTGCGTATCGGGCAATACGGGGACGGGGGTGCGGCACACACGCGTTGTACGCGGGCCGCTGCATGATGCCGGGTCAGAGCGCGCGGCAACAGACCGCGGACATACAGCGGCAGAGGTCGACGTGCAGGCGCGCCACGAGCGGGGTGCTCGCGGCGTCGGAGGGGCGCACTGCTGTCGTCATGCCGAATACGTTAACACTTGAACTTTGAGAACCTCAAAGCCCTTCTTTGGGGTGTGCGGGCGGCCCGCCGCCTCCGAAACGCAGTACGCCCCGGCCAGGAGCCTGGGAAGCTCCCGCCCGGGGCGGACGGTCTGTGATGTTGCTTACGCGGTCTTCACGGGCTACAGCGCGTCCTCCTGGGACCGGTTCGCCGCGAGCCGGTCCTTGGCGCGGTCGACCTTCGCCGCCACCTCGGCGCTCGCCTCGTCCCGTACCTTGCGCAGGAGGACGAAGCTCAGCGGGGCGGAGATGACGAGGGACAGCATGAGGACCCAGAGCAGGTTCGAGTCGCCGAGACCGCGGGGCAGCGCACCGACGTAGACGAGACCCCACAGGGCGAGGAAGCATCCGGCGAAGATGCCGAGACGCATCAGCGTGTAGCGGAGCATGTCAGCCCACTCTTCCGTTCCGACGTTTCCGGGAAGCGCCCGGGATCCCCTACGGCACCCGGGCCCCTCCAGTGAAGCACGGGACACCGGTACACCCCGGCCCGGGCCTCTTGAGCACCCATTCGGTAATAGATACGATTCCAGTATGACCCTTACGTTCGAGATGGACCCGGCGGTCGACCGCGCCCTGCGCGACGGCGTGCTCTCCCTCTGGGCCGACGTCTCCAACGCCGGCGGCTCGGTCGGCTTCGTCCCTCCCGTCACCCCCGACGACATCCGTCCCGTGCTGCTCAAGCACCTCATCGGGATGACCGAGGGCGGCACCCGCCTGCTCGTCGGCCGCGACGCGCACGGCGAGGTCGCCGCCACCGCGTTCTTCACCTTCAACACCCACCAGCTGATGACCCACTGGGTGTGGCTCTACACGGTGATGGTCCACCCCCGCCACCAGGGCAGGGGATACGGCCGCGACCTCATGGCGGCGGTCGAGCACACCGCCCGCACCGCCGAGGGCTTCGAGGCGATCGAGGCCATCCGGCTGACCTGTCGGGGCGGCACCGGCGTCGACGGCTTCTACGCCAAGGCCGGCTACAAGGAGGTCGGCCGCGTCCCCGACGCGATCCGGGTCGCCCCCGGCGACGACCGCGACGACATCGTCATGCTGCTGCCCCTGACCTGACCCGGCCGGATCGGGCACAGGATGTCGGGTCCGCACCCCCGCCCCTTCCTACGGTGAAGGCACGGAAAAGGAAGGACGGACCACGTGCTGGAGCGGCTCAACCAGGCACTCGACCACATCGAGGAGCGCCTCGACGGCGACCTCGACCCGGCCGAACTCGCCAGGATCGCCACGACCTCCGAGTACCACCTGAGGCGTCTGTTCTCGGCGCTCGCCGGGATGCCCCTGTCGGAGTACGTCCGCCGCAGGCGGCTCACCGTCGCGGGCGCCGAGGTGCTCGCCGGGGAGCGGACGCTCCTGGAGATCGCGATCCGGTACGGCTACGGCTCCGGGGAGGCCTTCGCCCGCGCGTTCCGCGCGGTGCACGGGGTCGGCCCCGGGGAGGCCCGCCGTACCGGAGCGGCGCTGCGCTCCCAGCCGCGGATGTCCTTCCGCCTCGTCGTCGAAGGGAACAGCACCATGCGGTACAGGATCGTGGAGAAGGAAGCCTTCAGGATCATCGGGCGCGGGACCCGGGTCCCCCTGGTCCACGAGGGGGAGAACCCGGCGATCGCCGCGCACATCAGGTCCATCGGCCAGGAGGCCCTCACGCGGCTCGCCCGCCTCTCGGACGGCCGGCCCGACGGGGTCGTCTCGGCGGTCACGCACCTCACGGAGAGCCGGGAGGAGGGCGCCGAGCTCGACTACTGGCACGGGGCCGTCAGCGGCGCCGAGGTCCCGGAGGAGTTCGACGCGCTCGACGTGCCGGCCGGCACCTGGGCGGTCTTCGAGAACGAGGGCGCGTACCCGAAGGCGCTGCAGTACCTGTGGCGGGACGTCTTCACCCAGTGGTTCCCGTCCAACCCGTACGCGAGCCGGCCGGGACCCGAGCTGCTCGCCGTCCGGCCCTCGGCGGACTGGACGACGGCACACGCGGAACTCTGGATCCCGGTGGAGCACACCGGGGCATGAGCGGAGGGCCCGGCGGGGCATGAGAAGAAGGCCCGGCGGGGGACCTCCCCCACCGGGCCCTCCGCCCGTACGTGCGTCAGACCCGCATCGCCTGCGGCGACTCCCGCAGCTCCGTGTCCGGGCCCGGGTACTCGCGGATGATCTCGTACCGCGTGTTCCGCTCGACCGGCCGGAAGCCCGCGTCCCGGATGAGTTCGAGCAGGTCCTCGCGGCCCAGCTTGTTCGGCGTGCCGTAGTTGTCGGCGTCGTGCGTGATCTTGTACTCGACGACCGAGCCGTCCATGTCGTCGGCGCCGTGCTGGAGCGCGAGCTGCGCCGTCTGGACGCCGTGCATGACCCAGAAGACCTTGACGTGCGGCACGTTGTCGAAGAGCAGCCGGGAGACCGCGAAGGTCTTCAGCGCCTCGGCGCCGGTCGCCATCGTCGTGCGCGCCTGGAGCCTGTTGCGGACCTTGCCGTCCTGCATGTCCACGAAGTCGTGCTGGTAGCGCAGCGGGATGAAGACCTGGAAGCCGCCGGTCTCGTCCTGGAGCTCACGCAGCCTGAGCACGTGGTCGACGCGGTGCCGGGGCTCCTCGATGTGCCCGTACAGCATGGTCGACGGGGTCTTGAGCCCCTTCTCGTGGGCGAGCCGGTGGATCCGGGACCAGTCCTCCCAGTGCGTGCGGTGGTCCACGATGTGCTGGCGGACCTCCCAGTCGAAGATCTCGGCGCCGCCGCCGGTCAGCGACTCGAGACCCGCTTCGATCAGCTCGTCGAGGATGTCGGACGCGGACATCCCGGAGATCGTCTCGAAGTGGTGGATCTCGGTGGCGGTGAAGGCCTTGAGGGAGACGTTCGGCAGCGCCTTCTTCAGCTCGGAGAGCGAGCGCGGGTAGTACCGCCACGGCAGGTTGGGGTGGAGGCCGTTGACGATGTGCAGCTCGGTGAGGTTCTCGTTCTCCATCGCCTTCGCGAGGCGCACGGCCTCCTCGATGCGCATGGTGTACGCGTCCTTCTCGCCCGGCTTGCGCTGGAAGGAGCAGTAGGCGCAGGAGGCGGTGCAGACGTTGGTCATGTTCAGATGCCGGTTGACATTGAAGTGCACCACGTCGCCGTTCTTGCGGGTCCGGACCTCGTGGGCCAGACCGCCGAGCCAGGCGAGATCGTCGGACTCGTACAGGGCGATGCCGTCCTCACGGCTCAGCCGCTCACCGTCCCGGACCTTCTGCTCAAGGTCGCGCTTGAGTCCCGCGTCCATGTACGGCCGCCTCCCTTTATCTTCGAAACAAGCCCTGCCAACCGTACTCCCCCGCCCCGGTCAGCCCTCCTCGGGCAGCTCCCCGACCCGGTTCTCCCACTTCGTCGAGAGCACGATCGTCGTGCGGGTGCGGGAGACGCCCTTGGTGCCGCTGAGGCGGCGGATCGTCTTCTCCAGGCCGTCGACGTCGTTGGCGCGCACCTTGAGCATGAAGGAGTCGTCGCCGGCGATGAACCAGCAGTCCTCGATCTCGGCGAGGTCCTTGAGGCGGCGGGCCACGTCCTCGTGGTCGGCGGCGTCGGAGAGGGAGATGCCGATGAGGGCGGTGACGCCGAGGCCGAGCGAGGCGGCGTCGACGGTGGCGCGGTAACCGGTGATGACTCCGGCCGCCTCAAGGCGGTTGATGCGGTCGGTGACGGAGGGGCCGGAGAGCCCGACGAGCCGGCCGAGCTCGGCGTACGAGGCACGACCGTTCTCGCGCAGAGCCTGGATGAGCTGCCTGTCCACGGCGTCCATAGGTACGAAGCCTTCCATTGTCCAGCGATACCGCAAGATTAGGTATAGAATCTAAGGTACACAGGGGTCGACACCCTGTGAATCTTTCAACAGATCTCAGACGATCTTTCAGGAGTGGTGCTCACCGTGTACACGATCGAGATGGCCTACGCCCGTATGCGCGAGCTGCAGGACCTGGCCAACCGCTCGCGTGCCCACCAGCCGACCGCCGCGTCGAAGCGTGCCGAGAAGAAGCACGCCGAGAAGCGCTGATCAGACCGGGCGGGTCGCTCCACCGAGCTCTCCCTCCCAACGGCGGTACAGCCGGTGCGGCACCCCTGCCGCGTCCAGCACCCGCCCGGCGACGAAGTCCACCAGATCCTGGATGTGCGTCGCCCCCGCGTAGAACGCCGGAGAGGCGGGCAGCACCACGGCGCCCGCCTCGTCCAGCGCCACCATGTGCCTGAGCGTCTGCCCGTTCAGCGGGGTCTCCCGCACGGCGACCACCAGCGGCCGCCGCTCCTTCAGCGTCACGCTCGCGACCCGCTGCAGCAGGTCCTTCGACAGCCCGAGGGCCACTCCCGCCACCGCCGCGGTCGAGGCCGGCACCACGAGCATCCCCTTCGCCGGGTACGAGCCGGAGGACGGCCCCGCGGCCAGGTCACCGGCCGCCCAGTACCGCACCCCGCCCGCGTCGACCGCGAAGGTGTCCGGCTTGCCGTCGGCGCCGCGCGCCAGCCACGTCTCCAGGTCCTCGCGCCAGTGCGCGTCCCGGAAGGCGATCCCCGTCTCGTCGAGCAGCGTGAGCCGCGAGGCCCGCGACACGACGAGGTCGACGCTCTCCCCCGCGGCGAGCAGCCCCCTCAGTACGGCGGCGGCGTACGGCGTACCCGACGCCCCGGAGACCCCCACGATCCAGGGGGTGCGCCTGCCGTCGTCGCCGCGGCCTTCGTCCATGCCGTCGTCCATGCCGTCGAGCCTATCCATCATCGAGCCGGGGCTACGGGGTGAGCCCGCGGACCAGCAGGTCGAGGAGGGCGCACAGGAAGAGGCTGATCCCGATGAAGCCGTTCGTCGTGAAGAACGCCCGGTTCAGCCGGGACAGGTCGTGCGGCTTCACGATCGAGTGCTCGTAGACGAACGCGGCCGCCACGACCACCAGACCGGTCCAGAAGAAGACACCGGCGCCGGTCGCGAGCGCGTACCAGACGAGCAGGCCCGTGGTGACGACCGCGGAGGCGCGGGCACCCCACAGCGCGGCCGGGATCCCGAAGCGCGCCGGGACGGACAGCACGCCGTGAGCGCGGTCCGCCTGCACGTCCTGACAGGCGAAGATCAGGTCGAAGCCGCCGATCCAGACGCCCACCGCGAGGCCCAGGATCACCGCGTCCCAGGACCACTCGCCGGTCACCGCGATCCAGGCGCCGATCGGCCCCATGGCCTGGGCGAGCCCCAGGATGGCGTGCGGGAAGTTCGTGAACCGCTTGCCGTACGGATAGACGACCATGGGGACGACGGCGAGCGGCGCGAGCGCCAGACAGAGCGGGTTGAGCAGGGCCGCGGCGCCGAGGAAGACGACGACGGCGATCCCGGCCCCGGTCCACGCCGAGCGGACGGACACCGCACCGGTCACCAGCTCGCGGTTCGCAGTCCGCGGATTACGCGCGTCGATCTCGCGGTCGATGATCCGGTTGCAGGCCATGGCGAAGGTCCGCAGCCCCACCATGCAGACGGTGACGAGCAGCAGCGTCCACCAGTGGATGTTCCGGTCGAGCTGGAACATCGCGGTGAGCGAGGCGGTGTACGCGAAGGGCAGCGCGAAGACCGAGTGCTCGATCATCACGAGCCGCAGGAAGGCCTTCGTGCGTCCCGGCTGGGCGCCGGGCACGGCCGCGGTCGTCACAGTCCGTACTCCTTCCAGCGGCGGTCCACGAGGGCGGCCGTCGCCGGGTCCGACTCGACCATGTCCGGCCAGCCGCCGTCCCGGGTGTAGCCCTCCTCGGGAAGCTTCTTCGTGGCGTCGATGCCCGCCTTGCCGCCCCAGAACTGCTGGTAGGAGGCGTGGTCGAGGTGGTCGACCGGGCCCTCGACGACGGTGAGGTCACGCGAGTAGTCGGTGTTGCCGAGGGCCCGCCAGGACACCTCGTGGAGGTCGTGGACGTCGCAGTCCTTGTCGACCACGATGATCAGCTTGGTCAGCGACATCATGTGCGCGCCCCAGATGGCGTGCATGACCTTCTGCGCGTGCTTCGGGTACTTCTTGTCGATCGAGACGATCGCGCAGTTGTGGAAGCCGCCCGACTCCGGCAGGTGGTAGTCGACGATGTCCGGCACGATGATCTTGAGGAGCGGCAGGAAGAAACGCTCCGTCGCACGGCCGAGCGGACCGTCCTCGGTCGGCGGCCGGCCGACGACGATCGACTGGAGCAGCGGACGCTTCCGCATCGTCACGCAGTCGATCCTCAGCGCCGGGAAGGGCTCCTGCGGGGTGTAGAAGCCGGTGTGGTCGCCGAAGGGCCCCTCCGGCAGCATCTCCCCCGGCTCCAGCCAGCCCTCGACGACGACCTCGGCGTTCGCCGGGACCTGGAGCGGGACGGTCTTGCAGTCGACCATCTCGACCCGCTTGCCCTGCACGAAGCCGGCGAAGAGGTACTCGTCGATGTCACCCGGCAGCGGGGCCGTCGAGGCGTACGTCACGGCCGGCGGGCAGCCGAAGGCGATCGCGACCGGCAGCCGCTCGCCCCGCTCCGCCGCGACCGCGTAGTGGTTGCGGCTGTCCTTGTGGATCTGCCAGTGCATGCCGATGGTGCGCTTGTCGTGCCGCTGGAGGCGGTAGAGACCCAGGTTCCGCACGCCGGTCTCCGGGTGCTTGGTGTGGGTGAGCCCCAGGTTGAAGAAGGACCCGCCGTCCTTCGGCCAGGTGAAGAGCGCGGGCAGCGCGTCCAGATCGACGTCGTCCCCGGTGAGGACGACCTCCTGCACGGGCGCGTCGTCCGACTTCACCTTCTTCGGCGGCACGTGGACCATCGAGCCCAGCTTGCCGAAGGCCTCCCGGACGCCGACGAAGCCCTGCGGGAGCTCGGGCTTGAGCAGCCCGCCGATCTTCTCGCTGATCTCGCCGTACGACTTCAGGCCGAGGGCCTTGAGCAGCCGGCGGTCCGTCCCGAAGACGTTCATCGCGAGCGGCATCGAGGAGCCCTTGACGTTCTCGAAGAGAAGCGCAGGGCCTCCCGCCTTGTTCACCCGGTCGACGATCTCCCCGACCTCCAGGTACGGGTCGACTTCGGCCTTGATGCGCTTGAGGTCGCCATCACGCTCAAGCGCCCTGAGCAGCGAGCGGAGATCGTCGTAAGCCATACGGGCAAGTATCGGTCACCGGCTACCCTGGACCTGTCACCGGGGCCGCCGTAGCGCGCCCCCGCCACCGCTTCCAGGGGGCTGTCCCACATGCTCAGGGCGCTGCTGTTCATCCTGCCGCTGGCGCTGATGATCTACGCCTTCATCGACTGCCTCAACACCCCGGAGGAAGAGGTCAAGCACCTTCCGAAGCCGGTCTGGGCCATCGTGATCCTGCTGTTCTCCGTGGTCGGCGCGGTCGGCTGGATCGCCGCCGGCAAGGAGCGGCGGCCGAGGACCAGGGGCGGCGCGGGCGCCGGCGGCTGGGTGGCCCCCGACGACAACCCCGAGTTCCTGAAGTCGCTGAAGGACGAGAAGAAGAGCGACCAGGACCCGGGGGACGGGTCCGGCCCGGACGACCGCGAGGACCGCGACGCCCTGGAGGCGGAGCGCCGCCGCCGCGAGGAGGAGCTGAAGAAGCGCGACCGCGGCGAGGACACGGAGGCCTGATGGGCTCGCGGTACGGCGAGAGGACCGGGAGCTGATGGGCTCGCGGCGGGGCGTGGGGCGGGAGCACTGATGGAGCTGCGGCTCCTGGTCACCTTCGAGAAGGTCGCGACGGTCCTCTCCTTCACCCGGGCCGCCGCCGACCTCGGCTACGCGCAGTCCAGCGTCACCGGCCAGATCCGGTCCCTGGAGTCCTCGCTCGGCGTGGAGCTCTTCGAGCGGCTCGGCAGCCGCATCCGGCTCACCGGCGCCGGGGAGCGGCTCCTGCCGTACGCGCGCCGGATGGCGGAGCTGGCGGAGGAGGCCCGTACGGCCGTGGCGAGCGCGGGGGCCCCTTCGGGGACGATCGCCGTCGGCACGATGGAGTCCCTCACCTCGTACCGGCTGCCGCCGCTCCTGGAGTACTTCCACCACCGCTACCCGGCGGTGCGGCTCACCCTGCGGCCCACGCTCGGGGACGAGACCCGGCAGGCGCTGCGGCAGGGCACGTACGACGTCGGCTTCCTCATGGAGCCCGGCACCGAGCACGAGGGCCTGGAGTCGGAGGTCCTCGCGCCCGAACCGCTGGCCCTGGTGGCCGCCCCCGGCCATCCGCTGGTGGGGCGCGCGGGGCTGACGAGCGCGGAGGTGGCCGGGGCCCGGCTGGTGGGCACGGAGCCCGGCTGCCCGTACCGCGACCTGTTCGAGGCGGAGCTGCGGGAGTGGGCGCCGCCGTTCATGGAGTTCGGCACGATCGAGGCGACGAAGCGCGGGGTGGCGGCGGGCCTCGGGGTGGCGCTGCTGCCCCGGGTGGCGGTCGCGGAGGAACTGGCGTCCGGGGCGCTGGCGGAGCTTGCCTGGGAGGCCCCGTTCACGCTCTTCACCCAGCTCGCGTGGCGGCGGGGGAAGCAGCTTCCGGCGCATGTCCGGCTGTTCGTGGAGCAGGCGCGACGCCTCGTGCGGGAGCAGAGCCCGGGCGGGAGCCCGAGCCCGACAGGGTGACCTTGAGGCTGGCGAGCACGATGAGGGGCACGCCGAGGGCCTGGACGAGCCCGATGTGGTGGCCGTACACCGCCCAGTCGACGCCCATGGCGACGGCCGGGTAGGTGAAGGCGAGGACGGCGATCTTCGCCGTGGGCAGCTTGGCGTAGGCGGCGTACATGAGCACGTACATCAGCCCCGTGTGGATGAGCCCGAGACCCACGAGCCACAGCCAGCCGCCCCCGAGCCCACCGACGGCACCGAAGTCGGTGAAGGGCAGCAGCAGCGGAAGCCCGACGACCACCTGTACGAGGGCGATCAGATGGGGTCGTATGCCGGTGATCCGCTTGGTGACGAAGGTCGCGAGGGCGTAGAGGACGGCGGCGGCGAGCGCGAACCCGAGCCCCTTGAGGGACGCGGTCTCCCCGGGCCGCACCCCGGAGACGAGCACGAGCCCGACGAAGGCGACCGCGAGCCACCCCAGCTTCCTTGCGGATATCCGCTCCCGCAGGAACACCGCCCCGAGCAGCACCAGGAAGAAGGGCTGGGTGTGGTAGACGACGGTGGCCAGCGAGATCGAGGTGGCTTCGTACGCCTCGAAGAGGAACACCCAGTTGAAGACGATGAACACCCCGCCGAGCGCGGCCAGCCCCAGCTTCCCGGCGGTGAACCCGTGCCCGGCGAAGAACCCCCGGACGAGGCTGTACGCGCCGAGGGCGGCGGCCCCGAAGAGGCACCGGAAGAACACCACCTCGAACGGCGACGCCCCGGACTCGACGACGAAGACGCCGAGGGTGCCGGAGAGCACCATGGCGAGGGTGAGTTCGACGGTTCCCCTGGTCTCGTTTCTCATGGGACCGACGCTACGGACGGCCCGGGAGGCGGTCCACGGGCCAGTGGGGCGTCCTTCCGATGGGGGCGATCGGCGGGGCCGATGGGGGCCGGAATACGTTCGGGGAAACGGGAGTTGGCCCCGAAGCAGGAGGCGCCCTCGACACCGGAGCAGACGACATGACCCTCGACACCGCAGGCGGCTCGTCCCACCCGGACCGCCCGTCCCGCTCGTTCCTCTTCGTCCTCGGCAGCTCGCGCTCCGACGGCAACACCGAGATCCTCGCCCGCACGGCCGCCGCGCAGCTGCCCGCCGGAATCCCGCAGCGCTGGGTGGACCTGAACCGGCTGCCGCTCCCCGACTTCCAGGACGGCCGGCACGAGACCGAGGGCTGGCCGGCCGCCGAGAACGAGGAACTGCTGCGGCAGGCGACGCTGGAGGCCACCGACATCGTCATCGCCTCGCCGCTGTACTGGTACACCCTCTCGGCCCAGACCAAGCGCTACCTCGACTACTGGTCGGGCTGGCTGAACGTCCCCGGCTCGGACTTCAAGCAGCGGATGGCGGGCCGGACGCTGTGGGGAGTGACGGTCATGGCCGACGACGACCACGCGGTCGCGGACGGCCTGGCGACGACCCTGAACCACTCGGCGGCCTACCTGCGGATGCACTTCGGCGGCCTCCTCACGGGCACGGGCTCCCGTCCGGGCCGAGTCCGCGCGGACGAGGCCGCCATGCGCCGAGCGAAGACCTTCTTCGAGAGCGAGACGCCGCTCGCGCGGTTCCCTCATGAGGAGGGGGTGGGCGTCGGCGTGTGACCGGGAGAGTGGCGACGACTCGATCCGGGGGTCGCGCCGGCCCGTGCGGCGCCCTCGGACTCTGCTCGTCCGGGGCATCAGAGCCGGGTAGGGGGCGCCGGATGACAGAGGCACCCGCACACGAGATAACGGACTCCTTGTACGCCGCTGTCGCGGGGAACGTGGTCCCGGCAGCGATTGTGGCGGCCCATGACGCAGCACGGTGACATGTACTCCGGCTCGACGGGCCCAGCCGTCAAGGCGTCGGCCAGCAGGGACACGGTCACCGCGTCCGCGATCTCCGGCGTCACCCACCAACCGTCCCCCGCGCGGTCGCGGTGCGGCCCGCCGTGCCCCATGGCGAGCACGCAGACGGAGCCACCCCACAACGGTCGCACCACCTCCGCGACGGCGAACACGGAGCGCCGCGCCCCGCAGCGGCTCATCGGGCGGTCCCGGCATGGATGTTGCGCTGGTCGACATCCACCCCGACCGTGGCCAGCCACAGCGCCCGCCGACGCCTCCGCTGCACCGCCCGCGCCGACATGGCCGTCAGGTAGGGACGCGCGAGAGGCGCCCGGGAGCCGTCGAGGAGCAGGGCCTGCTCCCGGGCGTAGGGGGAGCGCCGGGCGGGGGCGCGGTGGCGTTGCGCCGGGGGCGGGGATGCCGGGCGGGGGTGGGTGACCGGGCGGGGTCGGTGCCGGCCGGTGGGTGGCAGGGTCAGCATCAGCAGCCCGATCAGTACGGGGATCAGCGCCCTGCCCAGAACGCGCGCGATAGGGTTCCGCGCGTCATCAACTCCTTGCTAGTTGGTGGCCATGCCCCGGGACCGGTTCCAGCGGTCGCCGGGGTCCTCCGCTTCGTGCCCCACACCGTAGTGCGTGATGCACTGTGATGCATCACGGTGCATCTAGACCCATCCGAACGTGTACTTGTGTGACTATCTAGCGTGAGTACATGAGCCTTGACCCACAGTCGGCCCGCCCGCTGTACATGCAGCTGGCCGAAGTGATCGCAGCGAAGATCGAAACCGGCGAGTACGCCCCCGACCGGATGATCCCCACACCGGCCCGCCTCGCCGAGGAGTACGGCATCGCCGTACTGACTGCCCGCCGGGCCATGCGTGAACTCCGCGAACGAGGGCTGATCATCACCGTGCCCGGCAAGGGTTCCTACGTCACCCCCGCCGGAGGGTGAGGCCCGCCCTGCCTCTGAGGCAGGTCATCTGATGGGCGCAGCCGCGCACGCATCGCGGGATGAGAAGCCCACCGCCTCGTGCGCGGCACGGATGATGCCCCCGGCCGCCCGGACATACCGCCGGCTCTCCTCCGGGTCCTCCGCGATCTGGGCCAGGTATTCGGCGCGGCGCAGTTCTCGGGCGGTGTCGGGGAAGCGTTCGATCTCGATGACGGCCGCCCACTGGACCAGGAACATGCGCAGAGGGGTGATGCCGCTCTGCTCGATGGCCTCCGTCACAGCGGCGCGTTGGCTGGCGTCCATCTCGGGGAGCCGCTCGGGAGCGACGACCGCGAGGGCCGCTCGTAGAGCGGAGGGCGTCTGCTCGGGGCGCGGGATGAGTTCTCCGGTGTGCTCAGGCTGTGTCGTCACCATGTCTTCCAAGGGGTGCCCCGGCCAGCGTATCCAGCCGTGGCACGGCCCGCGCCGACCGTCGCCGCACACATGGCCGTGCTGGGGTGAGGTCCACGCCCCACCGGGGAAGAGTCCCCGCATGGACAAGGAACAAGCCCGCCGCTGGCTCGCGACCGCCGTCGCCGAGGCCCGGGCGGGGCGGGACGAGGGCGGGGTCCCCATCGGGGCCGCGCTCTACGGATCCGACGGGACTCTGCTCGGGCGGGGGCGCAACCGGCGGGTGCAGGACGGGGACCCGTCCGCGCACGGGGAGACGGCCGCCTTCCGGGCGGCCGGGCGGCAGCGCTCGTACCGGGGGACGACCATGGTCACCACCCTCTCGCCCTGCTGGTACTGCTCCGGGCTCGTCCGGCAGTTCGGGATCTCGCGGGTGGTCGTCGGGGAAGCGGAGACCTTCCACGGCGGGCACGACTGGCTGGCCGAGCACGGCGTGGAGGTCGTGGTGCTCGACGATCCCGAGTGCGTCGCGCTCATGCGGGAGTTCATCGCCGAGCAGCCGGCTCTGTGGAACGAGGACATCGGTGAGGAGTGAGGCGGGTCTCCCGAACAGCACACGTGGACAACAGAGTCGAAAAGCCGACCGCTTTCCCAACACAGCGTCGATAGTCTTGAGTTGACTGTGACGGGGGTGACGGGGCGTGGACAGGGAGCTGTACGGCCGCGAGGCGGTCCTGCACGAGGCCGGGTTGGTCGCGCGTCTCAGCGGCCTCACCCGGCACGGCGCCGCCCGGGTGCCGTTCGAGCACGGTGACGATCCGCCGGTCACCGTGTTCACCGGCGGGCGCGGTACGGGGAAGACCGCCCTGCTCAAGGAGGTCCGCAACCGCTACAAGGGGTACACCCCGCTCGCCCTGCTCGACTGCGCCCACATCGAGCCGCCCGCCGACCACGGCCCCGGCTGGACCCCGGTCACCGGCGCGCTCGCCGAGCTCGCCGTGCAACTGTCGCCGAAGGTGCTCGGCGCCCGGCCCGTGCGGTTCCCCCGGCTCTCGCTCGGTCTGGTGGCCGTCGCCTCGCTCGGCTGGTCCCAGGAGGACGACGAGCGCGCCCGGCGCGACCTGCTGCGGCTCGGGCCGCTGCTCGCCACCGTCGACGCGACCAGGGGCGCCGCCGCCAACTGGGTCGGCAAGGTCCTCGCCAAGCTCGCCGCGCGGTTCGCCGAGGCCACCGTCCCGCTCGCCGGGCTGGTCGCCGAGGCGACCGTGGAGACCGTCCTGGAGGAGGTGTTCGGGCGCATCCAGCGCGCTTCGGAGAGCTGGTACGGCAGCTACCGCAACGCCGGCGGGCGCGGCAAGGCCGGGCTCCAGCAACTGGCCATCGACTTCGAGCAGGGCGGCCGGCGCCGCCGCGAGGCCGAGGACTTCCTCGTCAGCGCCCTGACCGAGGACCTGCTCCACGCCTACACCGGGCTGCGGCGCGGCAGCCGCATCGGCCGCCCGCTCGTCCTCCTCGACAACGCCCACGAGCCGCTCGGCCGACAGCTCGTCGAACCGATTCTGCGCGCCCGTGCCGAGGGCCGCCGCGACCGGATCGTCGTCCTCGCCGCCTCCCGGATCCGCGAGCACGAGGGGCTGCGGCACGCCACCAGGACCCGGCTGCCGGAGACCGCGCACCGGGCGCCCTGCCCGCGCGGGACGAGCGTCGGCTCCGGCATCCTCGCCGTCGAGCTGACACCGCTCTCCCCCGCGCAGACCCGTTCCGCCTTCGACCGGCACGACCCGGCCGGCCGGACGCCCGCCGAACTCGCCCGCGCCGTCCACCGGCTGACCGGCGGCCGCCCCCTCGGCGTGGCACTCCTCGGCCGGGCCGCCGGCGAGGCCCCGCAGCACCTGCGGGCCGGGCTCACCCCGGGCGGGCTGCTCGACCTGACCGTGGAACTGCGCGAGGACTCCCCGCCGGTGCCCGTCGCCCCGACCCTGCTCGCCGAGCTGCTTCCGGTGCGGCGGCCCGGCCCGTACGCGGTGCTGGCCGCCGCCCACGACGAGGAGTCCGCCCGGATGCTCGCCCACGCCCGGCTCCAGGGCGAGTCCCTGGACGGGGACGTGGCACTGCGCGTCCGCGACCACCTGCGTTCCGAGGACTGGCCGGAAGGTCCGGGGCACTTCGTCGCCGACCCGCTGCTCCGCGCACTGCTCCTGCACCGGCTCCGCTTCGAGGACGGCGACCATCCCCGGTACGCCGCCTGGCACGCCGTCCACGAGACCCTGCGCCGGCACTACGGGCCCGAGCGCGGACCGTACCGGCTCCATCACGACCTCGCGCTCGGCCGCACCGAGGAGGCCGTCGCCCATCTGCGGGAGACCTTCCCCGAGCAGGACGTCGTCGGCTGGCTGGGACGGCTGCGGTTCATCGGCTCCGCCCCCTGCCCCCGGGAGCGGAACCGGACGGGTCCCGACCCGCGCCGGGCGGTCGCCCTCGGCCAGGGGCCGCCGGGCGACCTGCCACCGGGCCTCGACGCCGACACCGTCGAACTCCACCTGTCCGTGAGCCGGTTGCTGCACGCGGTCTGGCTGCTCACCGATCCGCTCGCACTGCCCGACGACGAGGTGGCCGACCGCCTCGCGCACGAGCTGCGCCGGCTCTCCGGCCGCCATCTGACGGGCAGCGGTTCGCTCTGGGACGCGGCCACCCACTGGCCCCGCGACATCCGCGCCTGGCGGGAGCTGTCACTGCCGCCGGGCCACGAGGCGCCCCCCGACCCGACCTGACCCGCACGGCCCGGACGACAGGGACCCACGCCACCCGACCCGATTCCACCCGACCCGACCCCCAAGTAGCCCCCTGAGGACGGAGTCCGACGCATGCCCGACCGACCGCTCGACCGGCTGCGGCGCCGCGTCCGCACGCCCCGTCAGAAGCTCGTCGCCGCCGTCGTCACCGCCGCCGTCGTCATCGGCCTGGGCGGTTACGGGATCAGCCGGCTCACCACCCCGGAGGACCGCTCCTGCGCGCCCGGCGTCGACCGCCCGGCCGGCAGCGCCGAATGCGTCGGCGTCAGCGGCGACGGCCACGACTTCCGTATCGGCGAACTCCGCGACATCGCCGCCGCCATCAGCGCCGAGAACGCCACCCTCAAGGCCGACGAGTACGTGACCGTCGCCGTCCTCCTGCCGCTGACCTCCGTCGACAGCGGCATGCGCGTCAAGGTGCTGCACGAACTCCAGGGCGCCTACGCCTACCAGTACCGCGCCAACCACGAGTCCAACAGCGAGACCCCGAAGATCCGGCTCGTCCTCGCCAACACCGGCCAGGGCAACGCCCACTGGCGTCCCACCGTCGACCGGCTCATCACCATGACGGGCGCGCCCCACCGGCTGCGGGCCGTCTCCGGCCTCGCCACCTCCTCCACCGAGATACGCCAGGCGCTGACCGCGCTCACCGGCGCCGGGATCGCCGTCGTCGGCACCACGATCACCGCCGACGACATCGCCAACGGCCCCGGCGCGGGCAACCGCTACCCCGGCCTCGCCCGCGTCTCCCCCACCAACGGCGACGAGGCCAAGGCCCTCGCCCACTTCGGCAAGGTCGACGCCACCAAGGCCTTCCTGGTCCAGGACACCCGCACCGGCGACCACTACACAGACACCCTCAAGGCCGCGTTCGCCGCCAACCTCAAGGGGGCCCCGCACGAGCCCGCGCTCTTCACCTCACCCCCCGACCCGACCGAGGAGGGCACCACCGCGAACACCTTCCGTCAGATCACCCATCTGATCTGCGACACCCGCGCCGAGACGGTCTTCTTCGCGGGCCGCCACACCCAACTGCGCCAGTTCATCAACGCCCTCGGCGCGCGGGGCTGCGTCGACCGCGCCTTCACGGTCCTGACCGGCGACGAGGGCTCGTACCTGGGGGCGGACGAGAAGCTCGACCGGAACGCCCTGAAGGCGAAGCTCACCGTGCGGTACGCGGCGCTCGCCCACCCGGACGCCTGGAAGCCGGCGCCGGGGCGGCAGATCCCGTCGACGGGCGGTTCGGTGGTGGCGTACTCGACGTTCCTCACGGACATCGCCCGCGCCTCGAAGAAGCCGGTGGCGCTCACGGACGGGCAGGCGATCATCGCGTACGACGCGATGGCGACGGCGGTCCACGCGATCCGCCAGGCCACCCCGCAGGGCGCCCCCTTCCCGGAGCTCGCGGACGTGGTGACCCAGTGGCCGCAGGTCAAGGGCTCGCTGCGGGTGCAGGGCGCGAGCGGCTGGATCTGCCTGGACAACTACGGAAACCCGTACAACAAGGCCGTCCCCATCGTGGAGCTGGCCCAGGACGGCACCCAGCGCTTCGTCCAGATCGCCTGGCCGGAGGGCCGCCCGCCGACCCTCTCCTGCCTCCCGCCGAAGCGGAACTGAGCCCCCGCGCCCGGAAGCTGACCCTCGGAGGCCCCCAGCCCGCGCCCCGCGTCCGAACGGCCCAGCCGACCCGGGCAGTTGTTGTCGCCGCCCGCGGCTCCCCGGAAGCTGGGACAGCGGCCCGTGCGGCATACCCCCACGCCCCGGGGGTACGAGGGCAGCCGCATGACGGGACGAAGGGAGCGCGATTCATGGGAGTCGACTCGGCACCGGCGCCTGTGCCGGCGGACACGGGCGGCGGCACGGTCACGACGGCGGTCCCTGCCCGCCTCGACCGCCTGCCGTGGTCCAGGTGGCACTGGATGATCGTGATCGGCCTCGGCACCGTCTGGATCCTCGACGGACTCGAGGTCACCATCGTCGGCAACGTCGCCGGCCGCATCGCGGAGGAGGGCAGCGGCCTCGCCATCACCTCCGCGCAGGTCACCGGCATCGCCGCCGCCCTGTACGTGGCGGGAGCCTGCCTCGGAGCACTGTTCTTCGGCTGGCTCACCGACCGCTTCGGGCGCAGGAAACTCTTCATGATCACCCTGGCCGTCTACCTGGGCGCGACGGCGATGACGGCCCTGTCCTTCGAGTCCTGGTGGTTCTTCCTCTTCCGCTTCCTCACCGGCTTCGGCATCGGCGGCGAGTACGCGGCCATCAACTCGGCGATCGACGAGCTGATCCCGTCCCTCTACCGGGGCCGGGTCGACCTCATCATCAACGGCAGCTACTGGCTGGGCGCCATCGGCGGCGCCCTGCTGTCCATCGTCATGCTGGACACCGACATCTTCCCGAAGGACCTCGGCTGGCGGCTCAGCTTCGCCCTCGGCGTCGTCCTCGGCCTCGTCATCCTGCTCGTCCGCCGGCACGTTCCGGAGAGTCCACGCTGGCAGTTCATCCACGGCCGGGGAGAGGCCGCCGAGGAACTGGTGTCGTCGGTCGAGCGCGAGATCGAGCAGGAGAAGGGCCAGAAGCTGCCGCCGCCGGCCGGTGAGATCACGATCCACCAGCGCAAGAGCATCGGCTTCGGGATGATCGCCAGGACGGTCTTCGCCCGCTATCCGCGCCGCGCGGTCCTCAGCCTGTCGCTGTTCATCGGGCAGGCGTTCCTCTACAACGCCATCACCTTCGGCTTCGGCGCCATCCTCACCACGTTCTTCGACGTGCCGACCGGGAACACCGGCTACTACTTCGCCGTCATCGCGGCGGGCAACTTCGTCGGCCCGCTGCTGCTCGGCAAGCTCTTCGACACCGTCGGACGCCGGATCATGATCTCCTCCACGTACGTGCTGTCGGGCCTGCTCCTGTTCGTGACGGCGTGGCTCTTCGACCGGGGCTCGCTGACGGCGACGACCCTGACGGCGTGCTGGTGCGTGGTGCTCTTCTTCGCTTCGACCGGCGCCTCCAGCGCGTACCTGACGGTCTCCGAGATCTTCCCCATGGAGACCAGGGCGATGGCCATCGCCTTCTTCTACGCGCTCGGCACCGCGGCCGGCGGCATCAGCGGCCCGCTCGTCTTCGCCGAGCTCACCGAGTCGGGCATCGTCGGCGACACGGTCCTGGCGTTCCAGATCGGCGCCGGCCTGATGGTCGCCGCCGGGCTCGTGGCCGCGTTCCTGGCGGTGGACGCGGAGCGGCGCTCGCTGGAGGACATCGCGGAACCGCTGTCGGTGGCGAAGTAGGACGCCCCCGGGGGCTTGGACGCCGTACGCGCCTCAGGGCTCCCACTTCGGCCAGGTGGCGGCCTCCCGCTCGTACAGCTCCCGCAGGTGCCCCCATCGCTCGGACGTCCGCTCCCGCCAGTCGGCGGGGTGGCCGTCCAGGGCGCGGGCGAGCCATTCGAAGTGGTCGTGCCAGGCCGCGAGGCGGTCGAGCCGGTGTTCCGGCGGCCCCCGGAATTCGTTGGTGAAGCGCAGCACGGTCGACCCGTCGCCGCCGGGTCCGGGTTCCAGGCGGAACCGGATCCGGCCGTGCGTCGGGTCGACGGTGTACTCGGCGACCCGCTCGGGGTCCCAGGCGGTCACCCGCCCCGCGTCCTCGGTGTCGCCGCTGGTCAGCCGGTGGAGGGTGATCCGGCCGCCGAGCCGTGGTTCCAGCGGGTCCACCGCGCACAGCCAGTCGGCCAGGCCATCGGGGGACGCGACGGCCGCCCACACCGCCGGCACGGGGTGGGGCAGCTCGACGACGAACCGCAGCAGGTGCGTGTCCCCGTCGTGGGTCTCGCTCCGGCCCCGGGGTATCTCGCTCATGCCTCCAGCGTCACCCCGGGGCGGACCCGCTGCCAGCTCAGACGCCGGCGTACGAGTGCTTGCTGCTCACGAAGATGTTGACGCCGTAGTAGTTGAAGAGGAAGCAGGCGAAGGCGATGAGCGCGATGTACGCGGCCTTCCGCCCCTTCCAGCCGGCCGTCGCGCGCGCGTGGAGGTACGCGGCGTAACCGACCCACGTGATGAAGGACCAGACCTCCTTGGCGTCCCAGCCCCAGTAGCGGCCCCAGGCGTCGCCGGCCCAGATCGCGCCCGCGATGATCGTGAAGGTCCAGAGCGGGAAGACGGCCGCGTTGATCCGGTACGAGAACTTGTCGAGCGAGGCCGCGGAGGGCAGCCGCTCCATGACCGAGCGGGCGAAGGCGCCCGGGTTGCCGCCGGTCGCGAGCTTGTTCTCGTACGAGTCGCGGAAGAGGTACAGCAGGGTGGCGACCGCACCGAGGTAGAAGACCGCGCCGCAGAAGATCGCGGTGGAGACGTGGATCCACAGCCAGTACGAGTCGAGGGCGGGGACGAGCTGGTCGCTGGGCGTCTTCAGCCAGGTGGTGGCCATGCCCAGGTCGAGCAGGACCGTGGTCACCAGGGGAAGACCGATCCAGCGGACGTTCTTCCCGGCGACGAGGAAGGCGAGGTACGCGCCGACCGCCACCGTCGAGAAGGTGGTGGAGAACTCGTACATGTTGCCCCAGGGGGCCCGCTGCACGGCGAGCGCCCGGGTGACCACGCCCGAGGCCTCGACCAGGAAGGCGAGGGCGGTGAGCGAGACGGCGATACGGCCGTACAGGTCGCCCTTCACCGTGCCGCCGGCGGCGCCGGGGCCGTCCGGCACGTCACGGCTGCCGGCCGCCGCACGGGTGACGACCTTCGGCTTGTCCAGGACGGCGGTGCCCCCGGCCTGCTTGACCTGCACCGTCACGGCGGCGGTGGCCGCGGTGGCACGCGAGGTGAGGGCGGCGGAGGTGCGGCCGACCTTGCTGCGGCTGCCGAACACCCACTCGGCGATGTGGGCGAAGAAGGCCAGGGTGTAGACGGCCATCGAGGAGTAGATGAGCAGGTCGCTCATCCGCGCCAGGCTCTCGTCGGTCGTGGCGGCGAGGATCACTTGTCGGCCTCTCCAGAAGGGGCAGGGTCTGCTGCGGTTTCTTCCGCGGGTTCCGGTGCGGCGGCGGGCGGGGCCTGTCCGGTGAGGGTGAGGGCGAGGTCGCCCAGCTCCTCCGGCAGCTTGGCGGACTCGCTCCGGCCGAGCCCGGCCATCTCGACGACGGTCACGCCGTCCTCGCCCCGGGCGGCCCGGACCCAGACCCGGCGCCGCTGGATGAAGAGCGAACCGGTCAGACCGGCGATGGCGGCGATCGCGCCCGCGAGGGCGAGGCCGTTGCCGGGCTGCTGCGAGATCTGGAAGCTCGCCCACTCCTTGACGTCCTTCTCGAAGGTGATCGAGCCGGCGCCGCCGGGCAGCGTCATGGTCTCGCCGGGCAGCATCCGCTGGGCGAACTTGTTGCCGGACGCGTCCGTGAACTGGGTCATCTTGGACTTGTCGAGCTGGTACACGTTCTGCGGCAGCCCGGAGTCGACGCGCAGGTCGCCGTGGAAGCCGGTGAGCGCCATGACGGGGAAGTCGAGGGCGGGGAACTGGGAGAACATCGTCCCCTTGCCCGCGCCGGCGAAGGTCGGCACGAAGAAGGCCTGGAAACCCAGCTGCTCCTTCTTGCCGTTCTTGTCGCGGTAGCCGTCCATGACCTTGATGGCGCCGGTGGACGTGATGTTGTTGTCGATGGGGAGCAGCGGCACGGCGCCGTGGAAGACGGTCTTGCCGCGGCCGTCCTTGACGGTGACGACGGGCGCGTAGCCGTGGGCGATCAGATAGACCTTGGAGTCGCCGACCTCCAGGGGTTCGTTGACCCGGATGACCGCCTTCTTGTCCGCGTCGCCCTGCGAGTAGGTGACGGCCGCCTCGAAGGTGCGCGGGGTGCCGCGCTGGGGGCCGTCCTTCTCGTACGTGCCGTTGAAGGAGTCGAGGACGAAGCTGAACGGCTCCAGTTCGTCGGTGCCGAACTGGGAGCCGGACTTGAAGTCGTCGTACTGGGTGAGCGTGTTGGAGAAGCCGTCGCCCTCGACGATCAGCTTGCCGCCCTCGGACTTGAAGAGCTGGCCCCAGGCGAAGGCGACGAGCATCACGATCAGGGCGATGTGGAAGGCCAGGTTCCCGGCCTCGCGGAGGTAGCCCTTCTCGGCGGCGACGGCGTCCCCGGCGGTGTGGGCGCGGAAGCGGCGCTCCTCGAGGAGGCCGAGGGCGGCCTCGCGGACCTGCTCGGGCTCGGCGTCCGTGCGCCAGGTCGTGTACGCGGGGAGCCGGTCGAGGCGCCGGGGGGCGCCCGGCGGACGGCTGCGGAGCTGGCCGACGAACTGCCAGGTGCGCGGCACGATGCAGCCGATGAGGGAGACGAACAGCAGGATGTAGATCGCGGAGAACCACACCGAGCTGTAGACGTCGAAGAGCTGGAGCCTGTCGTAGACCGGGCTGAGGGTGGTGTGGGCGTCCTTGAAGGCCTGCACCTTGAGCTCGTCCGCGCTGGTCTGCGGGATGAGGGAGCCGGGGACGGCGCCGAGGGAGAGCAGGAAGAGCAGGATCAGGGCGACCCGCATGGAGGTCAGCTGCCGCCAGAACCAGCGGATCCAGCCGACGACCCCGAGCGTGGGGCCGCCGAGGACGCTCTCGCTCCGGTCCTCGACGGGGGCGGTCGAGAGCTGGGCCCCGGCTTCACCGAGGTTGTCCTGCTCCGACGTCGTGTCGGTCTTGCTCATGGAACTCAGATCCCCACCGTGAAGCCGTTGGACCAGCCCTGCATCGTGGACACCATGGTGTCCCACACTCCTGTGAGCATGAGCAGTCCGGTCAGGATCATCATGCCGCCGCCGATGCGCATGACCCACACATAGTGCTTCTTGACCCATCCGAAGGCGCCGAGCGCCTTGCGGAAGGCCACCGCGGCGATGATGAAGGGCAGTCCGAGCCCGACGCAGTACGCGAAGGTGAGCAGCGCTCCCCGGCCGGCGCTGGCCTGCTCGGTGGCGAGCGCGTTGACGGCGGCGAGGGTGGGTCCGATGCACGGCGCCCAGCCGATGCCGAAGAGGGCGCCGAGCAGCGGCGCGCCGACCAGGCCGGCGACGGGCTTGCGGTGGATGCGGAACTCGCGCTGGGTGACTCCGGGCACGAGCCCCATGAAGAACAGGCCCATGAGGATCATCAGCACGCCGAGGATCTTGCCGAGGACGTCCCGGTGTTCCTGGAGCGTCCAGCCGAAGTAGCCGAAGAGCGCGCCTCCGGAGACGAACACGGCGGAGAAGCCGAGGACGAAGAGGGAGGCGCCGGCGGCCATGCGGCCGCGTCGGGCCTCGGCCAGGTCGGTGCCGGTGACGCCCGTCACGTAGCTCAGGTAACCGGGGACGAGCGGCAGGACGCAGGGGGAGAAGAAGGAGACCAGGCCGCCGAGTACGGCGATGGGCAGGGCGAGCAGCAGGGCTCCGCTGAAGACCGTCTCGTTCACGTCACTTCTCCGCGAGCAGCGGCTCGATCATCGACCGGAGCTTCTTCTCGTCGAGTGCCATGAGGGCACGGGCGGCGATCCTGCCCTCCTTGTCGAGGACGACGGTGGAGGGGATGGCCTGCGGGTTGAGCGTGCCCTTGGGGAAGCCGAAGAGGATCAGCTTGCCGTTGGGGTCGTAGAGGCTCGGGTACGGGACTCCGTAGTCCTCTTCGAAGGTGAGCGCCTGCTGCTTGTTGAAGTCGCGGGTGTTGAGGCCGACGAACTCGACGCCCCGGTCCTTGAGGTCGGCGGCGACCTTCACGAAGTGGGGGGCCTCGGCGCGGCAGGGGCCGCACCAGGAGCCCCAGACGTTGAGGACGACGACCTTGCCCTTGAGGTCGGCGATGTCGAGCTGTTCGCCTTCGAGGGTCTTGCCCGCGATCTTCTCGGTGGCCGTGCGCTTGCCCTTGGCGACGGTGCTGATTCCGCCCGTGTCGGTCACGAAGTTGGTGTTGCCGCCGCCGCCGGACTTGCCGTTGCTGTCGCCGCCGCAGGCCGAGAGCGCGAGGGCGGCGGTCAGCACTCCGACGGCGAGCAGGGTGCGGCGAGGGGCACGGTCAAGGCTCATGTGAAAAGTTTCGCATGGGCGTTTGGGGGATCTTGGGCACCCCCCTACGTGCCCGTAAAGCCCCTTGTCAAGATCTCCTAAGCGGACGAGTGGGACTAGGCGGCCGGTGTGGACGAGGAGGTCGCGGCCGGCTTGAGGAAGGAGTTCCAGCCGCCGGGGGGCTTCTGTCCCACTTCCAGCGAGCGCAGCTTGGCGAGGATCTTCGGGTCCTGGACGTCGAGCCAGTCCACGAACTGCTTGAAGGAGACGAGCCGGACGTCCTTCTTTCCGGCCATCCCCTTGAGCGCGGCCTCGACGGCGTCCATGTAGATGCCGCCGTTCCACTGCTCGAAGTGGTTGCCGATGTAGAAGGGCGCGCGGTTCGACTCGTACGCGCGCGTGAAGCCGCCGAGCAGCGCCTCGGTGGCCTGCTTGCGCCAGCCCGGGTAGCGCGAGGGCATGCCCTTGGTCGTGTTCTTCGACTGGTTGGCGAGCATGTTGTAGTCCATGGACAGGACCTCGAAGGAGTGCCCGGGGAAGGGCACGGCCTGGAGCGGGAGGTCCCAGATGCCCTGGCGCTTGGTGGGCCAGGTCTGGCGGCCTCCGGGGGAGCTGGCGTCGTAGCGCCAGCCGAGCCGCTTGGCGGTGGGGAGCAGGTTGTCCTGGCCGAGGAGGCAGGGGGTGCGGCCGCCGACGAGCTCCTTGGAGTAGTCGAAGGGCAGCGGGTCGAGGTCGGTCCAGCCGCTGTTCGTCTTCCACTCGGTGACGAACTTCATCGCCTGGTCGATCTCGCTCTGCCACTGGGCCGGGGTCCAGTTGCCGACGGAGCCGGAGCCGCCGCAGAAGTGCCCGTTGAAGTGGGTGCCGATCTCGTGGCCTTCGAGCCAGGCCTGCCGGACGTACTTCAGCGTGTCCTTGATGTGGTCGTCGGTGAGGTAGCCGATGTCCGAGGCGCCGACGCGGTTGTTCGGCGGGCGGTAGAGGTTCTTCTTCGACTCGGGGAGGACGTAGATCCCGGAGAGGAAGAAGGTCATCGCCGCGTCGTGGTTCTTGGCGAGTTCGAGGAAGCGCGGGAAGAGTCCGTTGCCGACCTCGCCGGCTCCGTCCCAGGAGAAGATCACGAACTGCGGCGGGGTCTGGCCGGGTTCGAGCGGGACGGGGGTGTCGGGCTGGTGCGGCTGCTTTCCCGTGTCGGCGGTGGAACCGTCGCCGATGAGTCGGACGGTGTCCTTGGTCGGGGTGGCCGTGCCCGGGTCCGCCGAGACGTCACCTCCCTTACCGGGTCCGGAACGTCCGGACTTGTCCGCATTGTTACCGCTGCACGCGGCAACACCCATCGCGGCCGCGGCACCGACTCCCGCCCCGAGCAGCCCCCTTCGACTGATTCCACTGATCCCGCGCATGACATCCCCATTCGCGCCGACGTATCACCTGAACGTCATCCAAACCGACAATGAGTGAGATGCCAGGAGGAACCCCTAGGTTCCGGTGGATAGTATAAAAATTTCAGGGCGGTCGATTGGCATGAACACCATCGACCGCCCTGAACTGTGGACCGGGCCCCACCGCGCTGTCCAGTGAGGCCCCGACCCCTCCACGGGATCCACCCGAAGAGCTACGCCCCGAAAGCCTTCGACTTCCCCTTGACCGGCTTCGCACCGGCCCGCAGGTGCACCGGGACGAGGTCGAGCGCCGGCTCGCTGTAGCCGACCGAGACGATCCGGTCCCCCTGGTACGTGAACGAGGTCAGCGAGGCCAGGGTGCACTGCCGCCGCCGCGGGTCGTGCCACAGCCGCCGCTTCTCGACGAAGCTGCGCACGATCCAGATCGGCAGCTGATGGCTGACGCAGACCGCCTCGTGCCCCCGAGCCGCGTCCTTCGCCGCGTCGAGCGCGCCCATCATGCGGACGACCTGCTCGACGTACGGCTCGCCCCACGACGGCTGGAACGGGTTCGTCAGGTGCTTCCAGTTCCCCGGCTTGCGCAGCGCCCCGTCGCCCACACCGAAGGTCTTGCCCTCGAAGACGTTCGCGGCCTCGATGAGACGCGGATCGCTCGCGAGGTCGAGACCGTGCCCCTTGGCGACCGGCATCGCCGTCTCCTGCGCCCGCTCCAGCGGGGAGGCGACGACATACGCGATGTCCCGGTCGGCCAGGTGCTCGGCGACCCGGTCCGCCATCCGACGGCCGAGCTCGGACAGGTGGTAGCCGGAGCGGCGCCCGTACAGCACCCCGTCCGGGTTGTGGACCTCGCCGTGCCGCACCAGATGGACGACGGTGATGTCGTCGCTGCTCACGGCGCTCACGCGGTGGCCTCCGCGGCGGCACGGGCGGCGGCGGGCAGCGCGGCGGCGATCCGCTCGACCGCCCGCTCGTCGTGCGCGGCCGACACGAACCAGGACTCGAATGCGGACGGCGGCAGGTAGACGCCGTCGGCCAGCATCGAGTGGAAGAAGGCGTTGAAGCGGAAGGCCTCCTGCCGCTTCGCCTCGTCGTAGTTCCGCACCTCGTCGGCCGTGAAGAAGACCGAGAACATGTTGGAGGCGGTCTGCAGCCGGTGGGCCACGCCCTCCTTGGCGAGCGCGCCCGTGACCAGGCCCTGGATCTCCTTCGAGACCGCGTTCACCTTCTCGTACGCCGCGTCGTCGAGCAGCCGCAGCTGCGCGAGCCCGGCGGCGGTCGCGACCGGGTTACCGGAGAGGGTGCCCGCCTGGTAGACCGGCCCGGCCGGGGCCAGGTGCCCCATGACATCGGCACGGCCACCGAACGCGGCGGCCGGGAAGCCGCCGCCCATGACCTTGCCGAAGGTCAGCAGGTCGGCCTTCACCCCGTCGACGCCGTACCAGCCGGCCTTCGACGTACGGAAACCGGTCATCACCTCGTCGGAGATGTACAGCGCGCCGTTCTCCCGGCACACGTCCGCCAGGCCCTGGTTGAAGCCCTCCACCGGCGGGACCACGCCCATGTTGCCGGGCGAGGCCTCCGTGATGACACAGGCGATCTCGCCCGGGTGCGCGGCGAACGCGGCCCGCACCGCCGCCAGGTCGTTGTACGGCAGCACGATCGTGTCCCCGGCCTGCGCGCCGGTCACCCCGGGCGTGTCGGGCAGCCCGAGGGTGGCGACACCGGAACCCGCCGCGGCGAGCAGCGCGTCCACGTGGCCGTGGTAGCAGCCCGCGAACTTGACGACCTTGGCGCGCCCGGTGAACCCGCGGGCCAGCCGGATCGCGGACATCGTGGCCTCGGTACCGGAGGAGACGAGCCGGACCTGCTCGACCGGCTCGATCCGCGCGACGATCTCCTCGGCGAGCGCGACCTCGCCCTCGCCGGGCGTACCGAAGGAGGTGCCGCGGGCCACGGCGGCCTGCACGGCGGCGGTCACCTCGGGGTGCGCGTGGCCGAGGATCATGGGGCCCCACGAGCACACCAGATCGACGTACTCACGCCCGTCCGCGTCGGTGAGGTAGGGACCGGAACCGGACACCATGAACCGGGGCGTTCCGCCCACGGCCCGGAAGGCACGCACCGGTGAGTTCACGCCGCCGGGCGTCACGAGGGAAGCGCGGTCGAAAAGCGTCTGTGAGACTGGGGCTTCGTATGAATACGGCACTGTGATCCTGACCTGCGAGAACGACTTCGGGCACGACATCGGGAACGGAGGGACGACGTGAACATCCTGGGTACTACGCCGGGGCGTACGCCCTCCGCGTCTGCGAAACTGTGGCGACATAGGGATGACTCACGGAATCCATGGTGTCAGAGGCCACGGCGTTCTTGCGGACAGGTGTTTCACCGTACGAACGCGGGGGAGGTCACTGACACGATGATCGGGTCGCGCGGCGGGGTCGTGTTGCCGAGAAAAAGCAGTCGGGTGGAGATATGCATCGCGGTGGCGGACCGGGCGAGGGGACGGACGACCTGGGCCCGGAGTCTGCCCGGCGGGGGAGGCACCGGCGCCGGCGGGCCGAGGACCAGACCGCGCCGGAGCGCCGGGCGGGTCCCGATCCGGCGGCGGAACCACCCCCTGCGACCGGGGGCCGGAGCTTGGGGGTGACGTACAAGTACTTCGGAGCGCCCAACAGCGCGACGGCGGCGCAGGTCCCGATCTCGATGCGCCCGGAGGAGCTCGGCGGCGACGAGCTCGGCATGGGCGGCATGTTCACCAAGATCAAGCCGGAGACCATAGCGGCCATGGTCCTGACCGGCATCCAGGGCATGCCCCTGCACAAGGTGCCCCCGCTGGAGCTGGTGGTGCTGCACCCGGACTACGCGGTGGTGAAGCTGCCGATGACCGTGGTCGACCCGCTGCGCGCGATCGGCGAGGAGTCGGTCGGCGCCGCGGCCTTCATCTGGTCCACGGTCCCGGACCGCGGGGGCCCGCGCGACGCCTTCGACGTCTACCAGCTGCTCCACGAGTGGCAGGACTTCTCGGTCCGCCTCCACGACGCGGGCCACCAGCCGTACTGCCTGGTGTGGCCGTGAGCCACTGACGGAGCCCGGCGGCCGGGTGCCTCGGGTGAGCCGGGGGCGCCGCGCGTGAGCCGGGGGCGCCGCGTGAGAGCCGCTGGTCCGGCGGTGGCCCGGGAGTCACTTCCGGTCCGCCGCCGCCCTGGCGCGCTCGGCGGCGAGCTCGCGGGCCGAGGCGAGCCGGTACGGCACGTCGATGACGACGACGTTCTTCATGAACAGCAGCCGCGCCTTGAGGCGCAGCGCGCTCTGGTTGTGCAGCGGCTGTTCCCACCAGTGCCCCACCACGTACTCGGGGATGACCACCGAGATCACCGCGTCCCCCGTCCGCTCGGGCGCCTCCCGGACGTGCCGCAGCACCGGCTGGACGATCGAGCGGTAGGGGGAGTTGAGCACCCGCAGCGGTACGTCGATCCCCCGGGCCTCCCAGGTCGCGCGGAGCACCTCCGCCTCCGCGGGGTCCTCGGCGACGGTGACGGCCGTGAGGGAGGCGGGGCGCAGGGTCTTCGCGTACGACAGGGCCCGGAGGCTCGGCGCGTTGACCGTGGCGATCAGGACCAGGACGTGGTTCTCGGCGAGGGCGCGGGGCCGGTCGTGCGGGCCGACGGCGACCTCGGCGGCGACGGCGTCGTAGTGCCGCCGTACCCCCTTCATCCCGGCGAAGAGCACCGGCATCGCGAGGACGACGAGCCAGGCGCCGTGGGTGAACTTGGTGATGAGGACGATGACGAGGACGACCGCCGTCAGACAGGCCCCGAAGGCGTTGATCGCGAGGCGGCGGTGGATGGCGTGGCGCTTGCCGGCCCCGGCGGGCGTGGCGAGTTCTCGCCGCCAGTGCTTGACCATCCCGGCCTGGGAAAGGGTGAAGGAGACGAAGACGCCGAGGATGTACAGCTGGATGAGGCGGGTCAGCTGCGCGTCGAAGGCGACGACGAGGGCGATCGCGGCGAGCGCGAGGAGGACGATGCCGTTGGAGTAGACGAGCCGGTCGCCGCGGTGGAAGAGCTGACGGGGCGCGTAGCGGTCGCGGCCGAGGACGGAGGCGAGCATCGGGAAGCCGTTGAAGGCGGTGTTGGCCGCCAGGATCAGGACGCCCGCGGTGACGGCCTGGAGCACGTAGAAGAGGATGTGCCAGTCGCCGAAGGTAGCGCGGCCGATCTGGGCGAGCGCGGTGGACATCGGGGTGCCGGGGGCGAGCCCGAGTTCCGTGGGGTCCTCCGCGACGTGGACCTCGTACACCATGGCGAGCACGGTGATCCCGAGGAACATGGTCACGGAGAGACCGCCCATGATCGCGAGCGTCATGGCCGCGTTGCGGCTCTTGGGCTTCGCGAACGCCGGGACGCCGTTGCTGACGGCCTCGACGCCGGTCAGCGCGGTGCAGCCGGAGGCGAAGGCGCGCAGGGCCAGCAGCACGAGCGCGAGGCCCGTGTAGGTGGAGACCTCGTTCACGGGCAGGGCCGCGGACTCGGCGCGGATCGTCGCACCGGTCGCCATCCGTACCGCCGCCACCGCGAACATCACGTGGACGACGAGGATGAACGCGTACGTGGGGACGGCGAACCAGCGGCCCGACTCGCGCACCCCGCGCAGGTTCATCCAGGCCAGCACGGCGACGAAGAACACCGACATGGCCACGGCGTGCCCGTCGAGCGCGGGGACGGCGGAGGTGATGGCGGCGACCCCCGAGACGACGGAGACGGCGACGGTCATCACGTAGTCGATGAGCAGCGCGGACGCGGCGGTGAGCGCGGCGGTCCGGCCGAGGTTCTCGGCGGCGACGACATAGGCCCCGCCGCCGCCCGGATAGGCGTAGCAGGTCTGCCGGTACGAGGCCACGACGACCACGAGCAGGATCACGATGCCGACCGCCGCGTACCAGGCCAGATGGAGCACGGCCAGGCCGCCGAGAGCGAGGATCAGCAGGATCTCCTCGGTGGCGTAGGCGACCGAGGAGAGCGGGTCGCTGCAGAAGATCGGCAGGGCGACGCGCTTCGGCAGCAGGGTCTCCCCGAGCCGGCCGCTGTCCAACGGACGACCTACGAGCAGGCGTTTCGCCGCACTTCCAGCTCTCATAAGTGATGAAGTTAGGACGAATGGTACGTCATACACGGAAGCCGCGCCCGGCGGGAGCCCCGTACGAGGAAGGACACGACGCGTGAGCGGAGTACGAGAAACCCGAGGAGCACGAGAAGCGCGAGGAGTACGCATGGCCGGCGAACCCATGCAGATCGGCGAGGTCGCCGCACGGACCGAACTGTCCCTGCGCACGATCCGGCAGTACGAGGACAGCGGCCTGGTCGTCCCGTCCGCCGCCTCACCGGGCGGCTTCCCGCTCTACACGGACGCGGACGTGTCCCGGCTGATGGTGGTCCGCCGGATGAAGCCGCTCGGCTTCACCCTCGACGAGACCCGCGAACTCCTCCTGGCCGTGGACCGGCTGACCGCCGAACGCGCGGGCACGGACACCGAACTCGGCCCGGACGAGCGGGCCGCGCTTCTGGCCCGCGTCCGCCGCTACGAACAGGCCGCCGCGGAACGGGTCGCGGAACTGCGGGCCCAACTCGCCCGTGCGGAGGAGTTCGCCGACTCCCTCCGCCGCACCCGCTCGGCGGCGGCGCCGGTCTGACCCTCCCGTCGCGGGGCGGGCGTCCGGTCGGCCGGCCGGTCGGTCAGGGCGTGAGTGCCGCGGCGAGGTCGCGGAAGAAGCGCGCGTAGGCGGCCGGGCTGGGCGGCGTCTCGGGGTTCCACGGCATGGACCGGACACCGGCCAGGGCCTCGCCGGGCGCCGCGGCGTGGGCGCGGTTGTCGAAGAGGACCAGGTCGGGGCGGAGTTCGACGGCGCGACCCCAGTCGGCGGTGAGCCAGTTGGCGCCGGGCCCGGGCCCGGGATCGACGAGCCGGACGCCCAGCTCGGCGAGCCGCGCCAGTTCGGGCCAGGCGTGCGGGCGGGCGAGATGCACCTGGTCGGGGCCCGCCCCGGAGAGAGCGAGCACGGCGAGACCACTGGCCGCCGCGGCCTCCCGAACCAGGCCCTCGGCGCCCCGAAGCCCACCTGAGACGCCGACCGCGGCCGTCGCGGAGCGCGCGGGAGCGCCGGCCGCCGCCGAGCTCGCGGCCGTGACCGCCGCCGCCGCGGAGTGCGCGGGAACGCCGGCCGCCGCCGAGCTCGCGGCCGTGACCGCCGCCGCCCTCGCCCTGCCCGAGTCGACCGCCGTACCGGAGCCCCCCGCCGCCGTCGCGGAGTGCGCGGCCGTGTCCACCGTGGCCGGTCCCGCCCCCAGGCTGGCGGCCAGCGTGCCGAAGCGGTCGAGGATCGCCGGCAGGGTGAGCTCGTTGCCGACGGAGAGCGCGACGAGCGGCACCCCGATCCGGTCGGCGACGGCCTCGTCGAGCGCGTACGGGCTCTTCCCGTCATAGGTCACGTCGACGATCACATCCGGCCGCAGCTCCCGCACGCGCCCCTCGTCCAGGCCCCGGCCCGGCCCGAGGTACGTCACCCCCGCCGCCCGCAGCCCGCCCTCCTTGGCCGGGTCGAGGACCTCGCCGTCGTGCCCGGAACCGTAGACGGCGACCGGCGTCACGCCCAGGTCGCAGAGGGCCGCCCCGGCCCGTACGTACGCGATCACCCGCCTCGGCACGCGCGCCGCCCCCAGCTCCGTACCCCTGTCGTCCGTGAATCCCCATGCGTGCGCCCCGGACATACGGCTGCTCCCTCCCCGGCCGGAATGTGCCTCTTCCGCCACCTTGGAGCGGTTCCCCGGCACGCACAAGAGGGCCTCCCGGCCCCGGTCGGCGCCGGGGCGCCGAGGGCCGGGACCTCCGTCCCGGTCCCCCCTGCCGAAAGTCCCCCAGGGTGGTGTTAACTGAACAGATCGGGAGGAAGCAGTAGGAATCGTCGGTACCGTCGTGCCCGCGCGCCACCTGCCGGGGCGCGCCGCGTACGGCCGGCTCTCACGCCCTGGAGTGCGTCATGTCCTTGCCCGGCCCGTTCTCCGACCCCCGTGTGGTCACGCTCCTCGGCCTGCTCGCCGTCTCGACGGCGGTGTGGCTGTCGCTCGGCCCGCGGGCCCGCGCACGTCGCGACCGGGCCCGCGCCCCGCTGGAGCGCATATGGCACCCGCAGGAGTCGACGACGGCGCTGACGCCCGCGGAGGAGCACGCCTTCGGCCAGGTCGTGTCCCGGCTGTCCCCGGGCAGGCCGGGCCGCCTGCGCTGACACGTCCCAGAGGCACCCACCCGCGGGACCGGTCTCAGGCCTCCCGTGCGCGGGGGTCGCGGCCGGTGGTCGCGAGCAGGCGCTCGAACGCGGTGGCGTCGGCGGGCAGGTCGACGGCCTCCGCGAAAAGGTTCATCCTCCGGGCCGTGGGCGCCATCCGCTCCACCTCGTCGACGAGTTCGGCGACGACGGCCGGGTCGGGGGCGAAGCTCCGCCCGGTGGCACGGGCCAGGTCCCAGACGTGCACCGTCAGGTCGAGCAGGACCATGAACCCGACGGTCCGCGCGGGCAGCCCCATGGCGCCCGAGGTGCCCTCCTCGGCGTCCGGCGCCGACCAGGCCTCGACGAGCTTCCCGATCTCGGCCTCGAAGTGATCGCGCCAGTCGGTCTCGGCGAGCCGGTCCGGGGTGCGGGAGAAGTCGGCGGCCCCCTTGGCGGCGAGGGCCTGGAAGTTCACCACGACGTCGAACAGATGGTTCAGCAGGGCACGCACGTCGTACTCGGCGCACGGCGTGGGCGCGCCGAGTGAGGTGTCGGCGGTGTCCCTGATGAGGGGCGTGGCGCGGGTGGCGGCGCTACGGAGCAGGTCACCGATGCGGGGCGGGGCCTCGTTCGTCATGGGGGCGACGGTAGGCGAGCACGTCCACTCCGGTCTTGAAGAAACCCGCCAGGACGGTCGTCGGTGAGACCTCGGGGTCGTCCCGCCGATCACGCCGCGCCTGACCGATCCGAACCGGCCGAACGCGTCCTAGCATCGGAGGATGCCGTCCTCCGCTCCCCGTCGGGACACCCGGGGCATCGTCGACCCCGCCGAGCTGCTCTCCCGTGTCCGTTTCCGCCGGCACACC
Organism: Streptomyces sp. NPDC016459; assembly: GCF_040632845.1. Classification (NCBI taxonomy): domain Bacteria; kingdom Bacillati; phylum Actinomycetota; class Actinomycetes; order Kitasatosporales; family Streptomycetaceae; genus Streptomyces; species Streptomyces sp. NPDC016459. Next base: position 31,161 of record NZ_JBEYCR010000012.1, on the reverse strand, counting down.
CCGGCGCCGGAGCTGCGGCCCTACCTGGAGCACTACTGGCTGATCGACTGGGAGCTTCCTGAGCCGTACGCGACCCATGTCGTCCCGCATCCGTCCGTGAACGTGGTCTTCCAGCGGTACGGAGCGCTCGGCGCCCCGGTGGCGGAGGCGGACGCGTCCGCCGAGGTCTCCGGGATCGGACTCGGCCTCTTCACGCAGAAGCTGGCGGAGACGGGCCGGGTCTGCGGGGTCCAGTTCCGTCCCGGCGGTTTCCGTCCCTTCGCGCCCGCGTGGCCGGTGTCGGCCTGGACGGGCCGCCGGGTCCCCCTCACCGAGGTGTTCCCGGACGCGGGCGCCGACCTGCCGTCCGCCGTCCTCGCCCCCGACACCGACCACGCGCGCGTGGCGGCGCTCGACGCCTTCCTCCTGGCCCACGGACCCGCCCCCGACCCGGCCGCCGACCAGGCGATGGAGCTGGTGGACCTGGTCCGCACGGATCGCATGATCCGCAGGGTGTCCCGACTGGCCGCGGCGGCGGGCCTGTCGGCGCGCTCGCTCCAGCGTCTCTTCGCGACCCGTGTCGGCGTCGGCCCGAAGTGGGTGATCCTCCGCTACCGCCTCCACGAGGCCCTGGAGCGCGCCGAGGCCGCCGGGGAGGCGGGCGCCCCGGACTGGGCGGCGCTCGCGGCGGAGCTGGGCTACAGCGACCAGGCCCATCTCGTCAGGGACTTCACGGCGACGATCGGGGTGCCGCCCACCGCGTACGCCCGCGGACTGTCAGTGCCCTGACCTACCGTACGGACATGGACACCGACGCCGCCCCCGCCCGGACCGCCCCCGTACGGCTCGAAGCCTGGTCCGAGGACGACGCCGGTCTGCTGCGCGCCCTGAACGCGCCCGCGTTGACGGAGCACCTGGGCGGTCCTGAGACCGAGGAACAGCTGGTCGGGCGCCACCGGCGGTACGTGGACCTGAGCGCGGGCGACGCGGGCGCGGGGCGGATGTTCCGGATCGTGCTGCTGCCGGAGGAGGTCGTGGTGGGCAGCATCGGCTACTGGCCGCAGACCTGGGACGGCGAGCCGGTGTACGAGACCGGGTGGGCCGTGCTGCCCGGCTTCCAGGGCCGGGGTCTCGCGACGTCCGCCACGCGCGCGGTGGTCGCGGAGGCAAGGTCCGCGGGCCGCCACCGCCATCTGCACGCGTTCCCCTCGGCGGACAACGCCGCTTCGAACGCGGTGTGCCGCAAGGCGGGGTTCGAACTGCGCGGCGAGCGGGACTTCGAGTACCCGCCGGGCCGCCCGATGTGCTGCAACGACTGGCGCCTCGATCTGGAGCGGTCCTAGCGGGCCAGGGTCCTAGGGGACGTCCGACGGCGGTGCGGTGAGCGGCCTGGTGAAGTGGAAGGCCACGATGTCGAACCGCTCGCGCAGGTAGAAGCGGTGGGCCCCGGTGCGGTGGGTGCCGGAGTCCAGATTGAGCTCGTGGCAGCCGGCGGCGCGGGCGTGGGCCTCCAGATGGGCGACGAGCGCGTGGCCGACCCCGGTGGAGCGGGTGGTGGCGGCTGTCACCAGATCGTCGACGTAGAGCTTGCGCAGTGAGCTGGTGTTGATGACGATCCGCCAGCCGGCCGCGCCGACGCAGCGCCCGTCGTCCGCGTAGGCGGCGCTGAACCGGAGCCCTTGCGCGTGACCGGCCGCGTACACCTCGCGGAAGAGGGCCGGGGTGAGGTGGGGGCGGAGTTCGGAGAGGACCGGCAGGAGGTCGGTCTCCAGCCGGGGGTCGCCGGGCTCCAGGTCGATGATCTTCATGGCGGGACCGTACCTCAGCGTCTTCCCGGGAGGGACGCCCCGGACCCGGCCGCCCGGAGAACCCTCCGTCTTCCCCTCCGCCTCCCCCCTCCCGCCTTACGCCGCCGACGAATTCCCTGGCAGCCCGTCGCGCCCCGGTGCCATCCTGTCCCCGTGAACGGACCGGAGATCCAGATCAGTTTCGCCCCCGGCCTGGGGCTCTTCGTCTCGCCCGAGCGGCGGTCGGGCCGCACGCGCGTGACCACCGACGGCGCCTCCTCGCTCGGCCACGTCGTGGAGTCGCTCGGCGTGCCGCTCACCGAGGCCGGGAGGCTCCGGGTCGACGGACGGATCGTCGACACCTCGCACGTCCCGGTCGCGGGCGAGACCGTCGAGGTGGAGGTCGTCACCCGCCCGCAGCCGGTGCCGGGCGCACCGCTCCGGTTCCTGCTCGACGTGCACCTCGGCACGCTGGCCCGGCGGTTGAGACTGCTCGGGGTGGACGCGGCGTACGAGAGCGAGGACATCGGCGACCCGGCGCTCGCCGCGCTCTCCGCGCGGGAGCGGCGCGTCATGCTCTCGCGGGACCGCGGCCTGCTGCGCCGCCGCGAGCTGTGGGCGGGCGCCTACGTCTACAGCGACCGACCGGACGAGCAGCTCCGCGACGTCCTGGAACGGTTCGCGCCGCCCCTCGCGCCCTGGACGCGGTGCACCGCCTGCAACGGGGAGTTGAGCGACGCCGACAAGGACGCGGTCCGCGAGCGCCTGGAGCGGGGCACGGAGAAGACGTACGACGTGTTCGCCGAGTGCGTGGAATGCGGCCGGGTCTACTGGCGCGGCGCCCACCACTCCCGCCTGGAGGAGATCGTCTCCGAGGCGGTACGCGAGTTCGGCGGCGCGGCGGCGGGCTGACCGGCCAGGACGCCAGAACGCCAGGACAGGCCACGATCGCGTACGAGCACCCGACCGGAGCGGAGGACGACCGGCGCTCAGAAGACGTACGGGTCCCCCGTGGCGAACACCAGGACACGGTGCCGGTCGTTACCGGGGTTCCGGTCGGTCACCCCGTCCCGCCACACCGTGGTGATGTCCACGGTCAGCTCGTCCGGGAGACCGGAAGCCCGCAGATCGAGCACCAGCCGACCCGCGCCGCCCACCGCCCGCAGCTCGCCCGTGCGACAGGACACCACCCGGTCACTGCTCCACAGACAGGCCTCCGGCAGCACCTGGCCCCCCGCCATCGGCTCGGAGAAGGCGAGCCGGACCGTCGCCTGGGAGAGGTCGGAGGGACCGTGGTTCTCACTGACCAGCCAGACCCCGATCCGGCCGTCCCAGAGGGAGACATGACCGTGATGGGCGAGATCCGCCTCAGGCCCGAACACCGGGCCCACAGCACCGGTACTCGCACCGGCGCCCGCCCCCGTACCCATCACCACCGCGGCCGCGAGAGCGACCCCGAGCACACCCTTCCGCATTCCACGCATAAGCCCAAAATACCCACTGATCATCCCATATTCTGACAACCCATCAGTCAGCGTGTCCCATGGCACGCTGCCCCCATGCTCACCGTCCGCTCCCTCACCCTCTTCGCCCTCGCCGCCCTCTTCGAGATCGGCGGCGCCTGGCTCGTCTGGCAAGGCGTCCGCGAGCACCGCGGCTGGATCTGGATCGGCTCCGGCGTCCTCGCCCTCGGCGTCTACGGCTTCGTCGCCACCCTCCAGCCCGACGCCGAGTTCGGCCGCGTCCTCGCCGCCTACGGCGGCGTGTTCGTGGCGGGATCCCTCGCCTGGGGCATGGTCGCCGACGGCTACCGACCCGACCGCTGGGACGTCATCGGCGCACTCGTCTGCCTCGCCGGCATGGCCTTGATCATGTACGCCCCACGAGGCCGCTGAACGGCGCCCCCACCTATCCTGACCGGGCGATCGACGTCATCGACCCCTGTGCGAGGAGCCCCCGCCATGACTGCCCCCGGTACCCCCATCGCCGTCATCACCGGAGCGAGCAGCGGAATCGGCGCCGCCACGGCCAGGCAGCTGGCCGCCGCCGGCTACCGCGTGGTCCTCACGGCCCGGCGCAAGGACCGCATCGAGGCCCTGGCCGCCGAGATCAACGACGCCGGCCACCAGGCCACCGCCTACGCCCTCGACGTCACCGACCGCGCCGCCGTCGACGAGTTCGCCACCGCGTTCCGCTCCCTCGCCGTCCTCGTCAACAACGCCGGCGGCGCCCTCGGCGCCGACCCCGTCGCCACCGGCGACCCCGCCGACTGGCGCCAGATGTACGAGGTCAACGTCATCGGCACCCTGAACGTGACCCAGGCCCTGCTCCCGGCCCTGACGGCGAGCGGCGACGGCACGGTCGTCGTCCTCTCGTCCACCGCCGGCCACTCCACCTACGAGGGCGGCGCCGGCTACGTCGCCGCCAAGAACGGCGCCCGCGTCCTCGCCGAGACCCTCCGCCTGGAGATCGTCGGCACCCCGGTCCGCGTCATCGAGATCGCCCCCGGCATGGTCAAGACGGACGAGTTCGCCACCACCCGCTTCCGCGGCGACACCGACAAGGCGGCCAAGGTCTACGCCGGCGTGGCCGCCCCCCTCACCGCCGACGACGTCGCCGACACCATCACGTGGGCCTGCACCCGCCCCCCGCACGTCAACATCGACCTCCTGGTCGTCCGCCCGCGAGCCCAGGCCTCGAACACCAAGGTCCACCGCGAGCTGTAGGGCAGCGGAAGGGGCCGGTGCACCGCGCCGGCCCCTTCTCCCCCGTCCCCTGCGGGACGCCTCAGCCCTTCACGCAGATGAGCTGCTTCAGCTTGGCGACGACCTCCACCAGGTCCCGCTGCTGGTCGATCACCTTCTCGATCGGCTTGTACGCCCCCGGGATCTCGTCGACGACGCCGGAGTCCTTACGGCACTCCACACCCCGCGTCTGCTCCTCCAGGTCCTTCGTCGAGAAGCGCCTCTTCGCCGCGCTCCGGCTCATCTTCCGACCTGCACCGTGGGAGGCCGAATTGAACGACGCCGCGTTGCCGAGCCCCTTCACGATGTACGAGCCGGTGCCCATCGAACCCGGGATGATCCCGAACTCGCCGGAGCCGGCCCTGATCGCGCCCTTCCGCGTGACCAGCAGGTCCATGCCCTCGTACTGCTCCTCCGCCACATAGTTGTGGTGGCAGGAGATCACCTGGTCGAAGGTCACCCGCGCCTTGCGGAACTCCCGGCGGACGACCTCCTGGAACAGCGCCATCATGATCGCGCGGTTGTACTTCGCGTACTCCTGCGCCCAGAAGAGGTCGTTCCGGTAGGCCGCCATCTGGGGGGTGTCCGCGACGAACACCGCCAGGTCTCGGTCCACGAGACCCTGGTTGTGCGGCAGCTTCTGGGCTTCACCGATGTGGAACTCCGCGAGTTCCTTGCCGATGTTCCGCGAGCCCGAGTGCAACATGAGCCACACCGAATCGGACGTATCGACACAAAACTCTACAAAATGGTTGCCGGCTCCCAGTGTTCCCATCTGCAGCGCAGCCCGTTCCCGCCGGAACTTGACCGCATCCGCAATACCGTCGAACCGGGACCAGAAGTCGCCCCAGCCCGCTGTCGGGAACTGGTAGAGCCGCCCCGGGTCCACCTCCGAGCGGTGCATCCCGCGCCCCACCGGAATCGCCTGCTCGATCTTCGACCGCAGCCTCGACAGATCCCCCGGCAGGTCGTTCGCCGTCAGCGAGGTCTTGACCGCCGACATCCCGCAGCCGATGTCCACACCGACCGCCGCCGGACAGACCGCACCCTGCATCGCGATCACCGAGCCGACCGTCGCGCCCTTGCCGTAGTGGACGTCCGGCATCACGGCCAGGCCCTTGATCCACGGCAGGGTCGCCACGTTCTGCAGCTGCTGCATGGCACCGCCCTCCACCGTGGAGGGGTCGGCCCACATCCGGATGGGGACCTTCGCCCCAGGTACCTCTACGTACGACATACTTCCTCGATTCCCCCGAAAAGCCTGATAACGCAAAAACCGGAGCCAAAGCCCGTACAGGTGACAACGGACCAGCATCAACGGCTGCGTGTGCGATAGACATTGTGACCACCGGCCGGGTTCGCGCGGCAAACAGTTTTCGGGAAAGACTTCGGGAGAAGGGAGCCTGGGACCGTGCAGCGAAAGAGGTACGCCCCCGGCCGAACCGGGCCCGCGGCGCGCACCGCCGTCGTCCTCGCACTTGGCCTCGGCCTCGGGATCGGCCTCACCGGATGCTCCTCCGGCACCCCGACCGACGACGTCGCCGTCGACGCCAAGGCAGGCCCCGCCGCGGCCGTCGCACCCCCCGGCCGCTACCGCACGCTCTTCGAGCCCTGCGGCGCCGTCCCGCCGGGCACGCTCAAGGACCTGCTCCCGGGCGCCGCCGCCCTGGCGGACCCCGAGCGCGAGCAGGCGTACCGGGGCTCGGCCGCCGTCACCTACGACACCGACCGGCGTGTCGGGTGCACATGGAGGGCCGACAGTCCGGACGTCTCGCACCGTCTGGCGCTCGACGTCGAGCGGGTCGTGTCGTACGACCCCGCCGTCAGCGACGACGACCGGGCGCAGGAGGTGTTCGTCCGCAAGCAGCTCGCGGCCCGCATCCCGCTGGCCCCGACGGCCCCCCCGACCCCCACAGCCACAGCGACTGCCACGCCGACAGCGACAGGGGCCGCGGCACCCGCCGGCGCGAGCACCCGGCCGGCCCAGAGTGCGGGCAGGACCGCGCCGGGCACCACCGCTACGCCCGCGCCCCCGAAGGGCACCGCGCCCGGCAGCACGGGCTCCCCCACCGGCACCGGCCCGTCCGACCCCACCCCGTCCGGCCCCGCCCCCACCGGTCTGGAGCCCCGCGTCCTCGTGGGCCTCGGGAACGTCGCGTATCTGGACGACGTCCTGAAGACGGTGGGCGCGAACGGCCGTGAGCGTGTGGTCAGCGTGGTGTTCCGCACATCCAACGTCATCGTGACCGTCTCCTACCGGGAGCGGACGACCGCCGCGGCCGAGGCCCCGGACAGCGGGGAGCTGCAGGAAAAGGCCCGGAACCTGGCCCGGCTGCTCGCCGAGCGCCTGGAGGAGTAGCGGTCCGGCTCCGCTCCGTGAGGGCGCGGCGACCACGTAACGTGTCGCCGTACCCGTGGCCCATCCGCACCCGTGCTGTGGCCGCCGGGAGCTCCGGCCGGACCGCACGACAAGCGACTGAAGGAACCATGCAGCGATCAGCCCCGCGACTCACCCGCATACTCGCCTGCGCCGCCGTCCCGGTGATGCTCGTCGTCGCCGGCTGCTCCTCGGACTCCGGCGACGGCGGCTCCGGCTCGACGGGTTCGAAGGACAAGGGCGGCGTGTCGGCGTCCGCCACCCCCTCGCCCTCGCAGACCACGAAGACGGTCGAGCCGGCGAGGTTCGCGAAGCTGCCGCAGGCCTGCAAGGCGATCTCCGCCAAGACGACGGCCGCGCTGGTGCCCAAGGCGAAGACGAAGAACGGTACGCCCGCGCCCTCCAGCGACGTGGCGAGCCGTGGTGGCTGCTCGTGGAACGGTCTCGCCGACAAGGGCGTGAAGGGCTCGCAGTACCGCTGGCTCGACGTGTCGTTCTACCGGTACGAGTCGGACGCCACGCTCGGCAGTGGCCAGGAGCGCGCGCGGGAGAACTTCGCGAAGGAGCTCGCCAAGGTCGAGGAGACCCCGGGCGCCAAGAAGCTCCGCACCACCACGGCCACGGGCATCGGCGAGGAGGCGAAGACCGTCGCGTACCAGCTGCGCAAGACGGACGAGGACTTCGTGTACGGCTCCGTGGTGGCGCGTACGGGCAACATCCTGGTGCTGCTCTCGTACAACGGCGCCGGGTACGCGGGCGCGGCGACGCCGACGGAGAAGACCATCGTGGACGGCGCGGTGAAGGCGGCGAAGGAGGCCGTGGCCGCGGTCGCCGCCGCGAACAAGTAGTCGGGCGGGCAGCCGGGCGGATATGCCTGACGGGCAGGCCCGACAAGTAGTCACATACCTGCGCACAGTGGCGCGTCCGCGTGGAGCCCGTCCCTCCCCCGAGGGCCGGGCTTCGCTCGCGTGTGCCACTCTGTGCGCGCGGGATGTCAATGACGGGAGGGTTCGCGGGTGGCCGCGATGCAGCTGACACGCACACACCGAATACTCATCGGCCTCGTCATAGCCGGTGCGCTGATCATCGCGGGGATCGGTTTCGCGGGTTCGTACGCCGCCGTGCGCGAGCTCGCTCTGGACAAGGGCTTCGGCACCTTCTCGTACTTCTTCCCGATCGGCATCGACGCGGGCATCTGTGTGCTGCTCGCCCTCGATCTGCTGCTGACGTGGTTGCGGATCCCGTTCCCGCTGTTGCGGCAGACGGCGTGGGTGCTGACCGCGGCGACGATCGCGTTCAACGGCGCGGCCGCCTGGCCGGACCCCCTGGGCGTCGGGATGCACGCGGTGATCCCGGTGCTGTTCGTGGTGGCCGTCGAGGCCGCGCGTCACGCCGTGGGGCGGATCGCGGACATCACGGCGGACAAGCACATGGAGGGCGTCCGGCTGACCCGCTGGCTGCTGTCTCCGGTGCCGACGTTCCGACTGTGGCGCAGGATGAAGCTGTGGGAGCTGCGCTCCTACGAGCAGGTGATCAAACTGGAGCAGGAGCGGTTGATCTACCAGGCGCGTCTGCAGGCCCGTTACGGCCGTAGCTGGCGGCGGAAGGCACCGGTGGAGGCGTTGATGCCGCTGCGTCTCGCCCGGTACGGCGTCCCGCTGGCGGAGACGGCGGCGGCGGGTCTCGCGGCGGCGGGTATCGAGCCGGCCCTGCTGCCCCCGCAGCCGCAGCAGCCGCAGCTCCAGTCCCACCACCAGCTCCAGCCCCAGCAGCCGGCTCAGCCTCTCCTGCCCCCACAGCCCCAGCCGCAGCTCCAGCAGGGCCCGGCGCAGGCACAGAGCCCGGCACAGGCCCAAGCCCAGGGACAGGCCCAGACGCAGGGACAGGCCCAGGCGCAGGCGCAGGGACAGGCCCAGGCGCAGCCGGGTGTGCAGGGCGGTCAGCTCCCCGAGGCGGAGGCCCCGAACCACGACAGTCCGTGGTTCCAGGCGCCTCAGCTCCCGTCCGAGGCTCATGAGACGGCGTTCGACCCGCAGTACGTCGACGGTCTGGCGCCGACCCCGGTCCCCGTACCGCTCGGCCCGGAGGACGTCCCGGTCCCGGACCCGCGCCATGAGCAGGGCCCCGAGGCGTTCGAGCCGTACCCGGAGTACGTGGAGGAGCCGGAGGCGCAGGTCGACGAGTTCCGTGAGGTCGTCTACAAGCTGACCTGGGCGTACGCCCTGGAGCACGACCGCTTCCCGGCTGATCCGGAGCTCGAGGCCATGGTCGCCGAGCACTACGGCGGCCGGCAGCCGCGCAACCCCGCTCTGCTGCAGCAGGTGATCCCGGGGGTGCAGGAGCAGATCCGGCGGGACATGCAGGACTACCGTCCGGCCTGAGTCCGCACGGGCACAGCGAAAGGGCCGCCACCCGTCTCCGGGTGGCGGCCCTTTCACCTGGTCGGGGTCAGGCTCCGAGCAGCTTCCTCACCCGGTCCGCGCCCACCGCGAGCAGCAGCGTCGGCAGCCGCGGTCCGGTCTCCCGGCTGACGAGCAGCTTGTACAGCAGGGCGAAGAACGCGCGCTGTGCGAGCTTCAGCTCGGGCGTCGGCTTGGCCTCGGGGTCGAGTCCGGCCATCACCTTCGGGACGCCGTAGACGAGGGTGGTGAGTCCGTCGAGCGACCAGTGGGTGTCGAGGCCCTCCAGGAGCAGGCGGAGCGACTCGCGGCCCTCGTCGTCGAGGGAGCCGAGGAGCTCGGTGTCGGGCTCCTCGCGGACGATGGTGCGCTGGTCGGCCGGGACCTGGCTGGTGATCCAGTTCTCGGCGCGGTCGAGGCGCGGCCGGACCTCGTCGAGGGAGGTGACGGGGTTCTCCGGGTCGAGCTCGGTGAGGATCCGCAGGGTCTGCTGGTCGTGGCCTGCGGTGATGTCCATGACGGAGGCGAGCGTCCGGTAGGGCAGCGGCCGCGGGGTGCGCGGCAGCTCTCCGGCGGCGGTGCGGGCGGCGCGGGAGTGGGCGGCGGCGTCGGCGGGCAGCACCGTGCCGTCGGCGACCTTCGTCTCCAGCTTGTCCCACTCGTCGTAGAGCCGCTGGATCTCCTGGTCGAAGGCGATCTTGAAGGACTGGTTGGGCCTGCGGCGTGCGTACAGCCAGCGCAGCAGCGGCGCTTCCATGATCTTCAGCGCGTCGGCGGCGGTCGGTACGCCACCGCGCGAGGAGGACATCTTGGCCATGCCGCTGATGCCGACGAAGGCGTACATGGGTCCGATGGGCTGGACGCCGTCGAAGATATCGCGGACGATCTGGCCGCCGACGACGAAGGACGAGCCGGGCGAGGAGTGGTCGACGCCGGAGGGCTCGAAGATGACGCCCTCGTAGGCCCAGCGCATGGGCCAGTCGACCTTCCAGACCAGCTTGCCGCGGTTGAACTCGCTGAGCTTCACGGTCTCGGCGAAGCCGCACTCCGTGCAGGTGTAGGCCAGCTCGGTGGTCTCGTCGTCGTACGAGGTGACGGTGGTGAGGTCCTTCTCGCACCGCCCGCAGTAGGGCTTGTACGGGAAGTAGCCGGAGGCGCCGCCGGAGCCGTCGTCCTCGCTCGCGGCGCCGGAGCCTTCCTCGGCCTCCAGCTCGGCCTCGTCGAGGGGCTTCTGCGACTGCTTCTTCGGCGTCTTCTTCGTCCGGTACTGGTCGAGGATGGCGTCGATGTCGCCGCGGTACTTCATGGCGTGCAGGATCTGCTCGCGGTAGGCGCCGGCGGTGTACTGCTCGGTCTGGCTGATGGGGTCGTACTCGACGCCCAGCTCGGCCAGCGACTCGACCATGGCGGCCTTGAAGTGCTCGGCCCAGTTGGGGTGGGGTGAGCCGGCGGGGGCCGGGACGGAGGTCAGCGGCTTGCCGATGTGCTCGGCCCAGGACGCGTCGATGCCCTCGATGCCGTTCGGCACCTTGCGGTAGCGGTCGTAGTCGTCCCAGGAGATGAGGTGCCTGACCTGGTGGCCGCGGCGGCGGATCTCGTCGGCGACCAGGTGCGGGGTCATGACCTCGCGGAGGTTGCCGAGGTGGATCGGGCCGGAGGGGGAGAGGCCGGAGGCGACGACGACCGGTTTGCCAGGCGCACGTCGCTCCGACTCGGCGATGACCTCGTCCGCGAAACGGGAGACCCAGTCGGTCTCGGTGCTGCTCTGAGCCACGGTCGGTACGTCCTTCTTCCTGAGGGGTTCTGCCTGACAGCTCTACGTGAGCCATTCTCCCAGACGGAACAGCGCGCTCCGAGGTTGTCCACAGGAAGAGATCGCGCGGCGTCCCCGAGTTGTCCACAGGCGGGGAAATCACGTTGTGCCGCCATGGGACACTTGACAGGCGAATCAGACCTGACGAACCCAACAGGAACGGAAGCTCATGGCCTCGGTCCCTTCCCTCGCTTCGACCGTGCAGCAGCGCCTCGCGGACGGCCTCTCGGCAGCCCTGCCGGAGGCGGCGTCCGCCGACCCGCTGCTGCGACGAAGCGACCGGGCCGACTTCCAGGCCAACGGCATCCTGGCGCTGGCCAAGCAGCTCAAGGGGAACCCCCGTGAGCTGGCGACCCGGGTCGTCGCCGCGATCCCGGAGAACGACGTCCTGGCGGAGATCGAGGTGTCGGGCCCCGGCTTCCTGAACATCACGGTGACGGACGCGGCGATCGTCCGCACGCTCGCGGCCCGCGCCGCCGACGCCCGGCTGGGCGTGCCGTTCAACGAGTCGGCGGGCACGACGGTCATCGACTACGCCCAGCCGAACGTGGCGAAGGAGATGCACGTCGGGCACCTGCGGTCCGCTGTGATCGGCGCCGCGATGGTCGAGATCCTGGAGTTCACCGGCGAGAGCGTGGTCCGCCGTCACCACATCGGCGACTGGGGCACCCAGTTCGGCATGCTCATCCAGTTCCTGATCGAGCACCCGCACGAGCTGGACCACAGGGCCGAGGACGGCGGCGAGGTCTCCGGCGAGGAGGCCATGTCGAACCTGAACCGGCTCTACAAGGCCTCGCGTGCCCTCTTCGACTCCGACGAGGAGTTCAAGACGCGGGCCCGCGCGCGCGTGGTGGACCTCCAGGCCGGTGACGAGGAGACGCTCGCGCTCTGGCAGCGCTTCGTCGACGAGTCGAAGATCTACTTCTACTCGGTCTTCGACAAGCTCGACATGGACATCCGGGACGCCGACATCGTCGGCGAGTCCGGGTACAACGACATGCTGGTGGAGACCTGCGCCATCCTGGAGGAGTCGGGCGTCGCCGTCCGCTCCGAGGGTGCGCTGTGCGTCTTCTTCGACGACGTGAAGGGCCCGGACGGCAACCCGACCCCGCTGATCGTCCAGAAGTCCGACGGCGGTTTCGGGTACGCGGCGACGGACCTGTCCGCGATCCGGGACCGGGTGCGGAACCTGAAGGCGACGACCCTGCTGTACGTGGTGGACGCCCGGCAGTCGCTGCACTTCAAGATGGTCTTCGAGACGGCCCGCCGGGCCGGCTGGCTGAACGACGACGTGAAGGCCGTCCAGCTGGCCTTCGGCACGGTCCTCGGCAAGGACGGGAAGCCGTTCAAGACCCGCGAGGGCGAGACGGTCCGGCTTGTGGACCTGCTCGACGAGGCGGTGGACCGGGCGACGACGGTCGTGCGCGAGAAGGAGCAGGACTTCCGCGAGAAGACCGGGAAGTCGCTCCTGACCGAGTCGGAGATCGTCGAGAACGGCCAGTACGTGGGCATCGGCGCGGTGAAGTACGCCGACCTGTCGACGTCCGCAGCGCGCGACTACAAGTTCGACCTGGACCAGATGGTCTCGCTGAACGGCGACACCTCGGTGTACCTCCAGTACGCGTACGCGCGGATCAGGTCGATCTTCGGGAAGGCGGGCGACCGCACGCCGCTGGCCCACCCGGAGCTGGAGCTGGCCCCGGCGGAGCGCGCGCTCGGCCTGCACCTGGACCAGTTCGGCGAGGTGATCGCCGAGGCGGCCACCGAGTACGCCCCGCACAAGCTCACCGCGTACCTGTACCAGCTGGCGTCGCTGTACACGACGTTCTACGACCAGTGCCCGGTCATCAAGCCGGAGCCGGCGCAGGACGTCGCGGAGAACCGCCTCTTCCTCTGCGACCTCACGGCCCGCACGCTCCACCAGGGCATGGCGCTGCTGGGCATCAGGACGCCCGAGCGCCTCTGACGAATGACGAGCGACTGAGCCCCCGGCACGGATCACCGTGCCGGGGGCTCAGTCGTCGACGGACGTCAGCGAAGGGAATGCGAGGTCCGACCCGACACCTCGTCGATTTCCGTATGCGCCTTCTGCAGCAGCTGCGAGGCGAGGTCCATCAGGGCACGCGCCCCGGCGATCTCCTCGCCCACCCTCAGCTGGTCCGGATCGGAGGGGTGACGGTTCGCGGTTCCGTGGGCCCGGAACTCGGTGCCGTCGCCGAGCCGGACCATGGCCGCGGCCCGCGTGCGGTCGCCCTCCTCCTGGAACTCCATCTCCACATGCCATCCGACAAGCGTGTGCATCATGAGGACCACCTCCAGCGAGGACCTGTCGGCTACCTCTCCAGGGTGCGCCGGACGGCCGTCACCGGCGAGCCGACCCCAGTGTCTGCGCCGCCTCGGTGGCCCAGTAGGTCAGGATCATCTGCGCGCCGGCCCGCCGGATGCCGGTGAGGGTCTCCATGATCGCCCTGTCCCGGTCGATCCAGCCCTTCTCCGCGGCCGCCTCGACCATCGCGTACTCCCCACTGATCTGGTACGCGGCGACGGGCACGTCCACCGACTCGGCGACCTTCGCGAGCACGTCGAGGTACGGCCCGGCGGGCTTCACCATCACCATGTCGGCGCCCTCCTCCAGGTCGAGGGCGAGCTCGCGCATCGACTCCCGGAGGTTGGCGGGGTCCTGCTGGTAGGTCTTGCGGTCACCGCGGAGCGAGGAGCCGACGGCCTCGCGGAAGGGCCCGTAGAAGGCGGAGGAGTACTTCGCGGTGTACGCGAGGATCGACACGTCCTCCTTGCCGATGGTGTCCAGGGCGTCCCGGACGACCCCGACCTGGCCGTCCATCATTCCGGAGGGCCCCACGACGTGGACGCCGGCGTCGGCCTGGACCTGGGCCATCTCGGCGTAACGTTCCAGCGTGGCGTCGTTGTCGACGCGGCCGTCGGCGTCCAGGACTCCGCAGTGGCCGTGGTCGGTGTACTCGTCGAGGCACAGGTCCGACATGATGACCAGGTCGTCGCCGACCTCGGCCTTCACGTCCCGGACGGCGACCTGCAGGATCCCGTCCGGATCCGTCCCCGCCGTGCCCGCGGCGTCCTTCTTAGCGTCCTCGGGCACGCCGAAGAGCATGATCCCGGAGACGCCGGCCTCCAGCGCCTCGGCCGCGGCCTTCCGCAGGGTGTCCCGGGTGTGCTGGACGACTCCGGGCATGGCCTGGATCGGAACGGGCTCGGTGATCCCCTCGCGTACGAACGCGGGGAGGATCAGATCGGCGGGGTGCAGCCGCGTCTCGGCCACCATCCGCCGCATGGCAGGGGTCGTCCGCAGCCGCCGCGGCCGCGCCCCGGGAAAGGATCCGTACGAGTTCATAATCCCGAGGCTACGCCCGCGGAAACGATGCACTTACCGACCCGGTGTGGGCATACGTCCGACCCCACCCCGTGGGGCCCTACGTCCACCCGCCGCACCCCCGTGCGCCCGTACGTCCACCCCGCCGCACCCCCGTGCGCCCCGCACGTCCACCCCGCCCCACCCCCGTGCGCCCCGCACGTCCACCCCGCCCCCACCCCCGTGTGGGCAGTCGTCCCGCAGGGCGGGACGGGTGGGCACACGGGACGGCGCCCTCGCCGGGCCCAGGCTTCCGCGCCCCGACCCGCACCACCGGTGCCCGCGGAACGCAAAGGGTGCGGGCCCCGCCAAGGGACCCGCACCCGAGAAACCGACTACGTCGTACGGCGCCGCCTGGCACCCGGCCGCCGCTCGGAAGGCCGCGTCACCGGGTCCCCCGCCTCGAGCGCGGACGCCCTCCGCCGCAGCCCGAAGTCCGCCAGCGCCTCCGCCAGCTTGTGCACGGACGGCTCGGGCGACAGGACGTCGACCCGCAGCCCGTGCTCCTCGGCCGTCTTGGCCGTGGCGGGCCCGATGCAGGCGATCACGGTCACGTTGTGCGGCTTCCCGGCGATGCCGACCAGGTTCCGTACGGTCGACGACGACGTGAACAGCACCGCGTCGAAGCCACCGCCCTTGATCGCCTCACGCGTGTCCGCCGGCGGCGGCGAGGCCCGTACGGTCCGGTACGCGGTGACGTCGTCGACCTCCCACCCGAGCTCGATGAGGCCGGCGACCAGCGTCTCGGTCGCGATGTCGGCCCGCGGCAGGAACACCCGGTCGATCGGATCGAAGACGGGGTCGTACGGCGGCCAGTCCTCGAGGAGCCCGGCGGCGCTCTGCTCGCCGCTCGGCACCAGATCGGGCTTCACACCGAAGTCGACGAGCGCCGCGGCCGTCTGCTCGCCCACCGCCGCGACCTTGATCCCGGCGAAGGCACGTGCGTCGAGCCCGTACTCCTCGAACTTCTCCCGTACGGCCTTCACCGCGTTGACCGACGTGAAGGCGATCCACTCGTACCGTCCGGTGACGAGCCCCTTGACCGCCCGCTCCATCTGCTGCGGGGTGCGCGGCGGCTCGACGGCGATGGTCGGTACCTCATGCGGCACCGCGCCGTACGAACGCAGCTGGTCGGAGAGCGACGCGGCCTGCTCCTTGGTGCGCGGCACGAGCACCCGCCACCCGAAGAGCGGCTTCGACTCGAACCACGACAGCTGGTCCCGCTGCGCCGGGGCGCTGCGCTCGCCGACCACGGCTATGACGGGCCGGTGGCCCTCGGGCGAGGGGAGGATCTTGCCCTGCTTGAAGACCTGGGCGATGGTGCCGAGCGTGGCGTTCCAGGTCCGCTGCCGGGTGGTGGTGCCCGCGATGGTGACGGTGAGCGGGGTGTCCGGCTTACGGCCCGCCGCCACCAGTTCACCGGCGGCCGCGGCCACCGAGTCGAGCGAGGTGGAGACGACGACGGTGCCGTCGGAGGCGCCGACCTCGGTCCAGCACCGCTCGTCGGCGGTGCGGGCGTCGACGAAGCGCACGTCGGTGCCCTGGGCGTCGCGGAGCGGCACACCGGCGTACGCGGGTACGCCGACGGCCGTGGCGACGCCGGGCACGACCTCGAAGGGGATGCCCTCGGCTGCGCAGGCGAGCATCTCGGCTCCGGCGTTCCCGTCGAGGCCGGGGTCGCCGGTCACCGCACGGACGACCCGCCTGCCGCCCCTCGCGGCCTCCATGACAAGATTGGCCGCGTCCCTCAACACGGGGACACCGGCGGTTGTTGACGCCTCGTCAACAATCGTCAGCTCCGGCGTGCTCACCCCCGCGCGCGCGTGGCCGCGAACGACCTCGAGCACCTCCGGCTCGGCGATCAGGACATCCGCTCCGGCGAGGGCCTCCACGGCCCTGAGGGTCAGGAGTCCGGGGTCACCGGGGCCTGCGCCGAGGAATGTGACGTGTCCATGGCCCGCGAAGGCCGGGGACAGCGGGCTGGTGGTCGGGCGGGTGGGGTTCAAAGTGCTCGCTCCCCCATAAGACCGGCCGCACCCTTGGCGAGCATCTCGTCCGCGAGTTCGCGTCCGAGCGCCATGGCCTCGTCGTGCGAGGTGGGTACGGGTCCGGTGGTGGACAGCTGCACCAGCGTCGAGCCGTCGGTGGTGCCGACGACGCCACGCAGGCGCATCTCGGTGACAACCTGCCCGTGACCGGGGTCGTCGGCCAGCAGGTCGGCCAGCGCACCCACGGGTGCGGAGCAGCCGGCCTCCAGGGCGGCGAGCAGGGATCGTTCGGCGGTCACGGCGGCCCGCGTGAGCGGGTCGTCGAGCGCGCCGAGCGCGGCGACGAGGTCGGCGTCGGACGCCGGGCACTCGATCGCCAGGGCCCCCTGGCCGGGGGCGGGCAGGACGGAGTCGACCGACAGGTGGTCGAGCGACAGGGAGCCGGTGAGCTCCTCCGTACCGCCGATGCGGTTGAGGCCGGCCGCGGCGAGGACCACCGCGTCCAGTTCCCCGTTGCGTACGTAGCCGATCCGGGTGTCGATGTTCCCCCGGATCGGGACGCAGCTGATCTCCAGGCCGTGGCCGCGCGCGTACGCGTGGAGCTGAGCCGTGCGCCGCGGCGAACCGGTGCCGATCCGGGCGCCCTGGGGCAGCCGGTCCAGCGTGAGCCCGTCGCGGGCGATCAGTACGTCGCGCGGGTCCTCGCGCGTCGGGATCGCGGCCAGCACCAGGTCGGGGTGCTGGGTGGTCGGCAGGTCCTTCAGGGAGTGGACGGCGAAGTCCACCTCGTCGGCGAGCAGTGCGTCACGCAGGGCGGCGACGAAGACGCCGGTGCCGCCGATCTGCGCGAGGTGCTCCCGGGAGGTGTCCCCGTACGTCGTGATCTCCACGAGCTCGACGGGCCGGCCGGTCAGCCGCCGGACGGCGTCGGCCACGTGCCCGGACTGGGCCATGGCGAGCTTGCTGCGCCTGGTCCCGAGCCTCAGTGCCCTCTCGGTCATACTCGCCCTCGGTTCTTGACGTCGGCGTCATTCAGGTCGGCCCGGCTGACGGCAGCCACCGTCTCCGGGTCGAGGTCGAAGAGTGTCCGCAGCGCGTCCGCGTACCCGGCGCCGCCGGGCTCGCTGGCCAGCTGCTTGACCCGCACGGTCGGCGCGTGCAGGAGCTTGTCGACGACGCGGCGCACGGTCTGGGTGATCTCGGCGCGCTGCCTGTCGTCGAGGCCGGGCAGCCGGCCCTCGAGCCGGGCGACCTCGTTGGCCACCACGTCGGCGGCCATGGTGCGCAGGGCGACGACGGTGGGGGTGATGTGGGCGGCGCGCTGGGCGGCGCCGAAGGCGGCGACCTCGTCGGAGACGATGCCGCGCACCAGGTCGACGTCGGCGGCCATGGGGGCGTCGGCGGAGGCCTCGGCGAGCGACTCGATGTCGACGAGCCGGACGCCGGGGACGCGGTGCGCGGCGGCGTCGATGTCGCGGGGCATGGCGAGGTCGAGCAGGGCGAGCGGGGTGCGCCGGCCCTGTACGGCGGTCTCGACCCCGTCGCCGGTGAGGACGAGTCCGGTGGCGCCGGTGCAGGAGACGACGACGTCGGCTCGTGTCAGTTCGTCGCCGACGGCAACCATTTCGACCGCGTGGGCGGCCACTCCGGTGCCACCGGGCTCGCTCAGGATCTGCGCGAGCCGCTCGGCGCGGGTCAGGGTGCGGTTGGCGATGACGATCTCGGAGACGCCGGCACGCGCGAGCGTGGCGGCGGCGAGCGAGGACATCGATCCCGCGCCGATGACGAGTGCCTTCTTGCCCTTGGCCCAGGTGTCGACGTCGGCCCCGTCGGCGATCTGCTCGAGCCCGAAGGTGACGAGCGACTGCCCGGCCCGGTCGATCCCGGTCTCGCTGTGGGCGCGCTTGCCGACCCGCAGGGCCTGCTGGAACAGGTCGTTGAGGAGGCGGCCCGCGGTGTGGAGTTCCTGGCCGAGGGCGAGGGCGTCCTTGATCTGGCCGAGGATCTGGCCCTCGCCGACGACCATGGAGTCGAGTCCGCACGCCACCGAGAAGAGGTGGTGGACGGCCCGGTCCTCGTAGTGCACGTAGAGATAAGGAGTGAGCTCGTCCAGGCCGACCCCGCTGTGCTGCGCGAGGAGGGTGGACAGCTCGGCGACGCCCGCGTGGAACTTGTCCACGTCGGCGTAGAGCTCGATGCGGTTGCAGGTGGCGAGGACGGTGCCCTCGGTGGCCGGTTCGGCGGCGAGGGTGTCCTGGAGGAGCTTGGCCTGGGTGTCCGCCGACAGCGCGGCCCGCTCCAGGATGGAGACCGGGGCGCTGCGGTGGCTGAGGCCGACCACGAGGAGGCTCATGCCGGCATCACGGCGGGGACGTCCCCGTCGGGTCCCTTGCGGCCGGCGCCCGTGGCACCACGGGGGGCCGGCGGTACGGCGGCCACGGCGGCCTCCGCGTCGGCGCCCGTGTCCGTGCCGGACTCGGCGTTCGACTCCTCGCCGGCCTTGCGCTGCTCGTGGAAGGCGAGGATCTGCAGCTCGATGGAGAGGTCGACCTTGCGGACGTCCACGCCGTCGGGCACGGAGAGCACGGTGGGGGCGAAGTTCAGGATGGAGGTGACTCCGGCGGCCACGAGCCGGTCGCAGACCTGCTGGGCGACGCCG
Organism: Streptomyces sp. NPDC016459; assembly: GCF_040632845.1. Lineage (NCBI taxonomy): Bacteria > Bacillati > Actinomycetota > Actinomycetes > Kitasatosporales > Streptomycetaceae > Streptomyces > Streptomyces sp. NPDC016459. Next base: position 12,030 of record NZ_JBEYCR010000012.1, on the reverse strand, counting down.
GCCGGGGTCGCGATGACGCCGATGGAGACGCCGTCCTCGTCGATGATCCTCTCGAGGTCGTCGCTGTGCTGGACGGGGATCCCGGCGACCGGCCTGCCGGTCATGGCGGGGTCGGCGTCGATCAGCGCGGCGACGCGGAAGCCACGGGAGGCGAACCCGCCGTAGCCGGCGAGGGCGGCACCGAGGTTGCCGATGCCGACGATGACGACCGGCCAGTCCTGGGTGAGCCCCAGCTCACGGGAGATCTGGTAGACGAGGTACTCGACGTCGTAGCCGACCCCGCGGGTGCCGTAGGAGCCGAGGTAGCTGAAGTCCTTGCGGAGCTTCGCGGAATTGACCCCCGCCGCGGCCGCGAGCTCTTCGGAGGAGACCGTGGGTACGGAGCGCTCCGAGAGCGCCGTGAGGGCGCGCAGATACAGCGGAAGCCGGGCGACGGTGGCCTCGGGAATTCCTCGGCTACGGGTCGCCGGTCGGTGAGTTCGGCCAGTTGCCACGGTGCTCCTGCGGGATGAGCGGGGCTGCAGGCGGCCATATGTCCCAGGACCGCCCCGTCGAATGCAGGCTATGTCTTTGTGAACGCGTGCACAAAGATGATGTCCGTTTTGTCCGGCCAAAGTGACCGGGGTCACGCGGCTGGTTCGCATCGTCACGGAACCGCGGGGCGCCTCAACGCGTTGAGAGCCCGAAGGGGGCATAACCGCACACTCTCCTCACGGCGCTGCCCCCGAAAGCCAACAAAACGTCCACGATGGTAGCCGCGTTCCGGTCACGCACCCAGTTCGCGACGGAGCCGCCCCGCGTCGACGCGCCAGAAGGTGTGCTGCTCGCCGTCGACCAGGACCACGGGAATCTGCTCCCAGTACGCCCGGTGGAGCTCCTCGTCCCGGGTGATGTCCTTCTCCTCCCAGCGCGCCCCCGTCTCCGCGCACACGGCCTCGATCACCGCGCGCGCGTCGTCGCACAGATGGCACCCCGGCTTGCCGATCAGCGTCACGGTGCGCGCCCCGGCGTCCTTCTTCTTCGTCCGTCCGAACATGACGCCCATTCTGTCCCGATTAACAGGAGAGCCCCGCAGTGTTCACGCCGCGGCACCGTCACATCTCGGGAAGTTCCGAACAGACTGGCTATGCTCACCGCATGGCCGCTCTGGGATGGCTCACCCCCCGTAGGCGCTCCGCCACCGCGCGCAGCGTCCTCGCAGGCGAGGCCGCTGCCGAGGCAGCGCGCAAGTCCTCGCTCCAGCTGGAACGGGAGCGGGAAGCGGCCGCGGCGGCCGCGCCGCCCCAGGCGCCGGTCGAGCCCGCGTTCCCGGTCGTCGGCGACGTACGGGCGGCCGCGTTCTTCGACCTCGACAACACCGTGATGCAGGGCGCCGCGATCTTCCACTTCGGCCGCGGCCTCTACAAGCGGAAGTTCTTCCAGCGCCGCGAACTCGCCCGCTTCGCCTGGCAGCAGGCCTGGTTCCGGCTCGCCGGCGTCGAGGATCCCGAGCATATGCAGGACGCCCGCGAGAGCGCCCTGTCCATCGTCAAGGGTCACCGTGTCTCCGAGCTGATGTCGATGGGCGAGGAGATCTACGACGAGTACATGGCCGACCGCATCTGGCCCGGCACCCGCGGCCTGGCCCAGGCGCACCTGGACGCCGGCCAGAAGGTCTGGCTGGTCACCGCCGCCCCGGTGGAGACGGCCACGATCATCGCCCGGCGGCTCGGTCTGACGGGCGCGCTCGGCACGGTCGCCGAGTCCGTCGACGGCGTCTACACCGGCAAGCTGGTCGGCGAGCCGCTGCACGGACCCGCCAAGGCCGAGGCGGTACGGGCGCTCGCCGCCGCCGAGGGACTCGACCTGGGCCGCTGCGCCGCCTACAGCGACTCGCACAACGACATCCCGATGCTCTCGCTGGTCGGGCACCCGTACGCGATCAACCCGGACGCCAAGCTCCGCAGGCACGCCAAGGCCAGGGACTGGCGACTGCGCGACTACCGGACCGGACGCAAGGCCGCCAAGGTCGGGATCCCCGCCGCGGCGGGCCTCGGCGCCCTGGCCGGAGGCACGGCCGCCGCGGTCGCGCTGCACCGCCGCCGTCACTGACACGGCTCTCCCCTGCCGATACGTTTCGGCTGCGATCATCTGCGACAACCCCGGACCAGACACCCTCACCCGTCCGTGGTCGAACACCACCGCACAGGTCGACTCCCCGGCATTCCGGCCCCCTTACCCCGCAGCGGGCCCGATGACTCACGCGCCCCGCACTTGAGCACAACGCAACGCCGACGCAGTCACACCCGAAAGCAAACCGATCAAGAATCGATCACTAATAGCGAGCAGTTTCGACTACAAGCAGTAACAGAACCGTCGTAACCGGTGATTTGAGCAACTGGGTGTAGCGCTGCCTGTACGAAGCGTTATTCTCCTCAGACGCACAAAGGACCCCTCACGTCGCCACGACGAGTGAACGGTCCCGCACTGCACGTGATGGAAGCTCTGCCTCTGGGAGTCCCGTGTACCCACACGTCGGGGTTGACACCTCGGGCCTGGCTACGCTGCGCGCAACGGTCCTCGACCTCTTGCGCGGCTTCGTCCCCACCGCGTACGCCGGCCCTGTCCCCGCATTCGCCTTCGCCGCCCCGGCACCCGCCGGCCCTTGCTATGCCCTGGCCGACGGCAGCGCCGCCGTGGGCAGACGAGGCGCCCGCTCGGGAAGCTCGACCCCCGTCCGCCGCCCCACCGCCGACAGCGACAGCGCCCGCATGATGGACCTGGTCGAGCGCGCCCAGGCGGGCGAGGCCGAAGCCTTCGGCCGCCTGTACGACCAGTACAGCGACACGGTCTATCGCTACATCTACTACCGCGTCGGCGGAAAGGCGACGGCGGAGGACCTCACCAGTGAGACGTTCCTGCGCGCCCTGCGCAGGATCTCCACCTTCACCTGGCAGGGCCGCGACTTCGGCGCCTGGCTCGTCACCATCGCCAGGAACCTGGTCGCCGACCACTTCAAGTCCAGCCGCTTCCGCCTGGAAGTCACCACCGGCGAGATGCTCGACGCCAACGAGGTCGAGCGCAGCCCCGAGGACTCCGTCCTGGAGTCCCTCTCCAACGCCGCACTCCTCGACGCGGTCCGCCGCCTCAACCCCCAGCAGCAGGAGTGCGTGACCCTGCGCTTCCTCCAGGGCCTGTCGGTCGCCGAGACCGCCCGGGTCATGGGCAAGAACGAGGGTGCCATCAAGACCCTTCAGTACCGGGCCGTCCGCACCCTGGCCCGCCTTCTCCCGGACGACGCCCGCTGACCGGTCCGCGCCCCCCACACGCGCCCCCACGCCCCGGTCCGCGAGCCCCCTCCCACCCCTCCCCCCACGTCCCCACGACCCCCGTCCAACTCACAGTCGGTGACGCCCCGATGACGCACTGGTCCGATCATCTTTCGCGCGTAACCCAAGTGCCGCGCCGCTCGTTGTGCGGGATGCAGGCTCCCTGTGGACACTCCATGTCCGCATCCACTCACTCTTTCGTGTGGATGCGCTCAAGGTGTGCAACCTTCCGGACCCCCCGGGGAGTCGACCGTCATGACGAGAGGAGGTGCCGCCAGTGATCGCGAACGTATCGGCCCACCGGCGGGCGAACGCCTTCGCCCAGACCCTGGAGGACCGGGCGTCCGAGGGCGCGGCGGCCGAGCAGTCCGATGCCTCGGCCGAACCGGCCGAGCAGGGACGGCTGTTGGCCTTGGCGAACGGTCTCGGCGAGTTGCCGAAGCCACAGTTGGACCCCGAGGTCAAGGTGGTGCAACGAGCCCAGCTCGTCGCCGCCATGGAAGCGATGCTCATGGAGGGCAGCGCGGCCGCGGCACCCACGGTGCCGGAGCAGCGCACCGCAAGCGGCAAGGGAGCCCACCGGGCGTCCCCGCTGCGCAAGCTGCGGCCCCGTTCCCGCTGGACCAAGGGCCTCGCCGCCGGCGGCCTCACCGTCGGTGTGGCGGCGGGCGCCTTCGGCGGAGTGGCCGCGGCCAGCTCCGACGCGCTTCCCGGCGACTCGCTCTACGGGCTCAAGCGAGGCATGGAGGACATCAAGCTGGGCATGGCGGACGACGACGCGGATCGCGGCGGCATCTACCTCGACCAGGCGTCCACCCGCCTCAGCGAGGCCCGCAGGCTCATGGAACGTGGCCGCTCCGGCGACCTCGACCACGAGTCGCTCAGCGAGATCCGCCGCGTCCTGGGCGGGGTGAAGCACGACGCGAGCGAAGGCCACCGCCTGCTCCGCCAGGCGTACGAGCGGGACGGCGAGATCGCCCCGATGGCCCGGCTCAACTCCTTCGCCCAGGCCCACCGGGACACCTGGAACGGCCTGCGCGACCGGCTCCCCGTGCAACTGGCGGACGTCGGCAGCGAGGTGACCCACGTCTTCGACGCCATGGACGAGGAGGTCGAGCCGCTCCAGTCGGTGCTTCCCCGCACCCCGGAGAAGAGCAGGATCGGCTCGGAGAGCCCCAGCGGCACTCCCAGCACCCCGAAGGCCCCCCAGGAGCCGGACTCCCAGCGTCCGTCCTCCCCCGACCAGGCCACTCCCTCGGGCAGCCACTCGGCACCACCCCGCCCGACCGGCCCCAGCACGGGCAGCAGCCCGAGCTCGGACGGCGTCACCAATTCACCCCAGGACGACGGCCTCCTCGGCGGCAGCACCGGCGGACTGCTCAAGCCCTCCCCGACCGGCACGCCGACACCCCCCACGGGCGACCAGGCCCCGCCGGACATGCCGGACGTGACCATCCCACCCATCCTGCCGGGCCTGCTCCCGGGCCTCGGCATCGACAGCGAAGACGCTCGCTAGCAAGGAAGAAGGGGCGCCCCCACGGACGGGGGGCGCCCCTTCTTCTTGCCCGGACAACCACTCGCCTCGGCAGAACACCGCCTCAGAAGAACACCGACCGCCGCTGCACCAGCAGCTTGGCCCCTCGTCCCTGTCTCCCTCGCACCGCTCGGCCCGGGGGCCTCACGGGCTTCGGAAGACTGCGCCGGACTCCGTCCGTCGGGCGGCCCCCACGGCAGCCCCTGCCTCAGAAGAACACCGACCGCCGCTGCACCAGCAGCTTGTACAGCGTGTGCTGGATCTGCTCCCGTACCTGATCCGTCAGGTTGAACATCAGCATCGGGTCCTCCGCCGCCTCCGGCGCGTAGGAATCCGTCGGGATCGGCTCGCCGAACTGGATCGTCCACTTCGTCGGGAGCGGCAGCGCCCCGAGCGGACCCAGCCACGGGAAGGTCGGGGTGAGCGGGAAGTACGGGACGCCGAGCACCCGCGCCAGCGTCTTCGCGTTCCCGATCATCGGGTATATCTCCTCCGCCCCGACGATCGAGCACGGCACGATCGGCACCCCGGCCCGCAGCGCCGTCGAGACGAAGCCGCCCCGCCCGAACCGCTGGAGCTTGTACCGCTCCCCGAAGGGCTTCCCGATGCCCTTGAAGCCCTCGGGCATCACCCCGACGATCTCGCCGGCGCGCAGCAGCCGCTCCGCGTCCTCCGCACAGGCCAGGGTGTGCCCCGCCTTCCGGGCCAGCTCGTTGACGACCGGCAGCACGAAGACCAGGTCGGCCGCGAGCAGCCGCAGGTGCCGCCCGGCCGGATGGCGGTCGTGGACGGCGACCTGCATCATCAGCCCGTCCAGCGGCAGGGTCCCCGAGTGGTTGGCGACGATCAGGGCCCCGCCCTCGGCCGGGATGTTCTCGACGCCCTTCACCTCCACCCGGAAGTACTTCTCGTACAGCGGGCGCAGCAGCGACATCAGGACCTGGTCGGTGAGTTCCTCGTCGTAGCCGAACTCGTCGACCTCGTAGTCGCCGGTGATCCGCCGCCGAAGGAACGCGAGCCCGCCCGCGAGCCGCCGCTCCCAGCCACTCGTCCCGGCGACCCCCTCGGCCCCACCGAGGGGGCTCACGCCGGCACCGCCCTCAGGGCCACCGTCACCGAGCAACACATCCTCCCGGGCCTCCCCGGGCTCCTCAGGGCCCTTCTGAGGCCCCGGCAGGGCCCGTACGGCCGCCGCCTCGCCGTCGGGGCGGCCGGGCCGTCGCCGGGCCCGCGACCGGTCGTCGTCGAACGGAATGACCTTGGCGTCCGCCATCGCTGTCCGGCCTCCTCAGGCGCCGTCGTGAACGGGGGGAACAGGTGAAACAGGTACGGCGGGCGGAGCCAGGCGCCCGGCCAGCCGGTCCACCGCCCCCGCGAGCCTCTCCGGCGGCAGCAGTCCGGGCCCCCGGCCGCGCGCGAAGTCGGCGAAGGTCTCCGCCGTGGAGTAGCGCGGCGAGAACCCGAGCACCTCACGCGTCTGGACGGTCGAGACGACCCTGCCGTGGGTGAGCAGCCGGATCTGCTCGGGCGCGAAGTCGGTGATCCCGACCGTACGCAGCGCCGTCCCCACCCAGGTGACCGCGGGCAGCAGCACCGGCACCGTGGGCCGCCCCAGGCGCCGTGCGCACTGGGAGAGCAACAGCACCCCGTCCCCGGCCACGTTGAAGGTGCCGCTGTTCTGCGTGGCCCTGCGAGGCTCGTGCGCCCCCAGGCGCAGCACGTCGATCACGTCGTCCTCGTGGACGAACTGCAGTCTCGGGTCGTAGCCGAGGACGGTCGGCAGGATGGGCAGCGCCAGGTACTCGGACAGCGGGGAGTCGATCCGGGGCCCCAGGATGTTCGCGAACCGCAGCACGCACACGGCCACGTCCGGGCGGCGCCGGGCGAAGCCCCGTACGTACCCCTCGACCTCGACCGCGTCCTTGGCGAAGCCCCCGCTGGGCAGCGCCTTCGCGACCGTCGTCTCGGTGAAGACGGCGGGGTCGCGGGGCGCGGAGCCGTAGACGCTGGTACTGGACTTGACCACGAGCCGGCTGATCCGCGGCGACTTCTGGCAGGCGCCGAGCAGCTGCATGGTGCCGATGACGTTGGTCTCCTTGACCGACGTACGGCCCCCACCGCCGAGCGCCGTGCCGGTGACGTCCAGATGGACCACCGTGTCGACGTCGTGCTCGGCCAGAATCTTGGCGATCTCCGGCCTGCGGATGTCGGTCCGTACGAACTCGGCGGCGCCGAGCCGGTGCGCGGGGTCGACCGCGTCCACCGCGATCACCCGCTCCACCTCCGGGTCCCGCTGGATCCGCCGCACGAAGCGGCCCCCGAGATGCCGGGCGGCACCGGTGACGAGCACGACCTTGCCCAAGATCAGCGCCTTCCGTCGGTCTTCCGTTGGTCGCCACCGTAGCGCCTCAGGATTTCCGCGCACATAAGACGTGGCCCTCCACCGCGAACGGTGAAGGGCCACGCCTGACGCACGAAACGCTGCGATGCAGCTGTCGCCTACTTCTTGTTGCGACGCTGAACGCGCGTGCGCTTCAGCAGCTTGCGGTGCTTCTTCTTGGCCATCCGCTTACGCCGCTTCTTGATAACAGAGCCCACGACTACCCTCGCTCACTTCTCGGAACATTCCCGCCTCCCGGCGGGAATCGGTGCGGGGCGTCTGGGCCCACACGACCTACGTCGGCCTAGCCTACCGTCCCGAGCACCGCGCTTGTAATCCGAGGGACATACGGAGCTTTCCCGGCGTTGTCGCCGCGCTCGCGCTACGCGGTCCCCACCCCCACGAAGGACTCCCGCAGGTACTCGTGAACCGCCTGTTCCGGCACCCGGAAGGACCTGCCCACCCGGATCGCCGGCAGATGACCGCTGTGCACCAAGCGGTACACGGTCATCTTGGACACGCGCATCACCGAGGCGACTTCCGCCACGGTCAGAAACTTGACCTCGTTGAGAGGTCGTTCGCCAGCAGCCATGACCCACCTGTACCTTCCGCCGCGACGCCCACCGGCTTCCCCTCCGATGACTCTCCGTCGCCGAGCGCTCACGCTCCAGCCTAGGGGCGGGTGGTACGAGTGGGGAAGAGGAGCTACCACCGGCCGTTTACCGTGACAGACACGCTCGATTGAGTACATAGCGAGTAAGGGGGCGGTAGAAGACGGAGCGCACGCCGTCATCAAGCGGAACGACCACCGACACCTGCCCCTCCGCCTCACCCACGAACAGCGCCGGATCGTCCGTGTCGGCGAGACCGATGGCCTCGATACCCAGCTGACCTGCCCCGCAGACCCATCCGTGGTCCCCCACGACGAGCTCCGGGAGCGGCCCGCCGCACTCGGCCGCGCTCTCCAGAACGGCCCTGACCGGCAGCGGCGAGTGGGAGTGCGCCCCCCGCTCGCGCCCACCCCCGGGCGGCCCCGGCTCTCGCACCAGAGCGACCCCCCGTACGTAGTCGATGAGGTACGTACGTACGCCGAACCGCGTCGTTATGTCGACACATCGCCCCTGCGCCGGGGTGAGGACAAGACATCCCGCCGCCGACAAAGCGTCTGCGAGAGCGACGTAGAAACCGAGCAGCCGATGCGGATGCCCCGTCCCGATGAGCACCGGGACCCGCCGCGCGGCCGCCGCGCCCAACCGCGCCGCGAAGGCGTCGAGCCCCCGCAACGTACGCTCGGGATCGATCACGTCGGGCCCCGTCCGATGCGCCGGATCCCCCGACACCCCGCACTTGTCGGCCATCAGCCGCAACAGATCGGCCTCGCCCCACCCCCACGCCGGGTCGAGCCCCAGCAGCACCCGCGGATCGCGCGCGGCGAAGAGCCGATAGCTCCGCAGGCTCTCCTCCCGCGACGTCGCCACCGTTCCCGCCAACCCCGCCGCCAACAGATGCGCCCGCAGCGCCCCGGTACTCAACACCCCCCCGATGCTGCCGGAACACCCCCACGACGGAGCCCGAACCCCCCGGACACCCCACCGTCGGCGTAACGCCCACCCGAACGTTCTAGGCGAGCAGCCCCCGCAACGGAAAAGCGGCCTTACGGGTCGCGAGCACCGCCTGGTCGAGCCGGTCCGCCGGGTCGTACCCCTCGGCCCAGTCCCGGAAGCCCACCGGCCACCGCCCGTCCGTCATCCGCGCCGGCCCCGACTGCCTGGTCCGCGCGTACACCTCGTCCCGCCACGACGACGGGATCACCGACTCCGGATCCACCGGAGCGTGCGCCGCGATCCCCACCAGATGCGTCCACGACCGCGGTACGACGTCCACCACCGCGTACCCGCCACCGCCCAGGGCCACCCAGCGCCCGTCCGCGTACGCGTGCGCCAGCTCGTGACAGGCCTCCTGCACGGCCCGCTGCGCGTCCAGCGACACCGCCAGGTGCGCGAGCGGATCCTCGAAGTGCGTGTCCGCCCCGTGCTGGGTGACGAGGACCTGCGGCCGGAAGTCCGCGATCAGCTCCGGCACGACGGCGTGGAAGGCCCGCAGCCACCCCGCGTCACCCGTCCCCGCCGGGAGCGCCACGTTCACCGCCCCGCCCTCACCGGCACCGGCCGCGCCCGTCTCCTCCGGCCACCCCGTCTGCGGGAACAGCGTCCGAGGATGCTCGTGCAGCGACACGGTCAGCACTCTGGGGTCCTCCCAGAACGCCGCCTGCACCCCGTCCCCGTGGTGCACGTCCACATCCACGTAGGCGACCCGCTCCGCGCCCAGCTCGAGCAGCCTGGCGATCGCCAGCGAGGCGTCGTTGTAGACGCAGAAACCCGAGGCGGACCCCGGCATCGCGTGGTGCAGCCCGCCCGCGAAGTTCACCGCGTGCGCTGCCTCCCCGCGCCACACCGCCTCCGCGGCCCCCACCGACTGCCCCGCGATCAGCGCCGACGCCTCGTGCATCCCGGCGAACGCCGGATCGTCGACCGTACCGAGCCCGTACGCCTGGTCGGCTCCCCGCGGATCCAGCGACGCGGCCCGCACCGCCGCCACGTAGTCCTCGCGGTGCACGAGCCGCAGCGTCGAGTCCCCGGCCGGCTTGGCCGCCACGACGTCCACCGCCCGGTCGAGCCCGTACGCCCGCACCAGCGACATGGTCAGCGCGAGCCGTACCGGATCCATCGGATGCTCGGACCCGAAGTCGTACTGCGTGACAGCTTCATCCCACATCAACAGTGCGCGGCCGCTCATGCCCGCCACCGTATCGGGCCGCCCGCGAGCCGAACGACGTGGCGTAGGCCACCGTCACCAGGACCAGCACCATCGGCACCAGCATGGCCCCCCGGTAACTCCACGCGTCCCCGAGCGCCCCCACCAAGGGCGATCCGATGAGAAAGCCGACGTAGTTGAAGACGTTGAGCCGCGCCACGGCCGCGTCGCTCCCCCCGGGACCGTTACTCGTGAAGGCCAGCCGACCGGCCGCCGCGAAGGTCTGCGGCACGATCACGCTCAACCCGAGACCCAGCACCGTGAACCCGGCGATCCCCACCCAGGCCCCCGGCGCCACCGCCACCACCGCGAACCCCACCGCGGCGAGCACGGCCCCACCCCGCACGACCGCCGCCGCCCCCAGCCGCCGCACCGCGAAGTCCCCCACGCCCCGCCCGAGAAGCGTCGTCACCATGTACGCGTTGTACGGCACCGTCGCCATCTCCTCCGAGCTGCCCAGCACGTCCTGGAGGTACTTGGCACTCCAGTTGGAGACGGTCGAGTCCCCGATGTACGCGAAGGTCATGACGAGGCAGAGCGGCAGCAGCAACGCGAAGGCGACCCCGCCTCCCGCACTCTCCCCCGCTTCCTGCCCCACCCCGTCCCCGCCGGCCGCGTACCACCGGCTACCGACGAGGGCGACGGGCAACAGCACCAGGACCACCGGCAGATACGACACGAACAGCGACAGGTCCCCGCGCGCCCCCACCCACGCCAGCGAGGCACCCACGATCCCCCCGAGGCTGTACGAGGCGTGGAACCCGAGCATGATGCTCCGCCCGTACGCCCGCTGGAGGCTGACCCCCAGCATGTTCATGGAGGCGTCCAGCGCGCCGACCGCGAGCCCGAAGAGCCCCAGGGCGACCGCCGCCTGCCACACCTCGCTCCCCACCCCCACGGCGAGCAAGGACAGGAGGACGAGCGGCTGGGACCACCGCAACACCACCGCCGGCCCCACCGTGGCGACGAGCCTCCCGGTCGCCACGCTCGCCACACCGGCCAGGATCGGCACGGCGGCCAGGAACGCCGGCAGCAACCCGTCCGAGATCCCGTACCGCTCCTGGATCGCCGGTATCCGGGTCACGAGCAGAGCGAACGTGACCCCCTGCACGAAGAAGCTGACCGCCAGGGATCCCCGCCCACGCCGCAACCGCGCATCCGTCATGGCGGCACAGCGTACGGCCGGAACCTACTGCGGGGTAGGTGGATCACAGGCCCAATATCGCCGGCAGCTCCTCCATCCCGCGGAAGAACCCCACGGCACCGGCGAGCTTCTCCTCGGGCGTCATCGCGGTGAACCCGTAGACGTCCATCCCGGCCGCCAGGGCCGCCTGCACCCCGAGCCGACTGTCCTCGATGACCAGGCACCGCTCGGGGGCCACCCCCATCCGCGCGGCGGCGTACAGAAACAGATCAGGCGCCGGCTTCCCCCGCCCCACGTCGTCGGCACTGAACACCATCTCGTCCCGGAACCAGGCGTCGAGTCCCGTCTTCCGATGCCCCACCCGGATCCGCTCGTGACTTCCCGAGGAGGCCACACAGTACGGAACCCCACCCTCGGCAAGCAGCCTCAGCACCTCCCGAACCCCAACCACGGCTTGCAACTCGGCCTGGAAGGCAGCGAACACACGCGTGTGGAACGTCGCGTCGAACTCCACCGGCAACCGCTGTCCACTCCGCTCCTCGACGAGCTCATGAATCCGATGCATGGCGGATCCCATGTAGTCCCGCACTGATTCCTCGTACGAGGTGGGATGCCCGAGCTCCGTCAGATAGCCGGCCAGCAGGGTGTTGGAAATCGGCTCGCTGTCCACGAGCACCCCGTCGTTGTCGAAGATGACCAGGTCATAGCGCATGCCGCCCAGCTTAGAACGCAAAAATGCCTCAACCCCCGGACAAAGTCCGGGGGTTGAGGCTAAAAATTGTTCGGCGGCGTCCTACTCTCCCACAGGGTCCCCCCTGCAGTACCATCGGCGCTGAAAGGCTTAGCTTCC
>NZ_JBEYCR010000011.1:0-209045 GCF_040632845.1 Streptomyces sp. NPDC016459 | reverse complement strand
ACCCTCTCGGGCTTTCCTCCGGGCTTCCCTTCGGTCTTGCGTTTCCGACTCTATCAGATCTTTCCGATCCGATTTCCTCGGTGCTTTCCGGTCCCTTTTGTTTTTACTCCGGGGGCCTTTCGGCGGTTCCGACTTTATCAGATTCATTTCGGCCGACCTAATCGGTGGCTTTCATGATTCGAATGAGAATCGGAGTGACTCCGTGGAATCGAATTCCCGACCGGAGCGAGTGAGACTTTAACTTGGTTGCTGCCGAGCTGTCCAGCTCTAGGCAACTGTTTAAATCTACCTCCCCACGCCAGCCGTGTCAACAGCTTTTGTGGGCACCGGAGGACACTAGCAGGTTGGTGGGGCCGCACGCACATCAGGCGGCGGTGGGGAGCTCCGCGCTGCGGTCGGGCTCGTCCAGGTCGCCTGACTCGCCCAGGCGGGAGGCGCGGCCGCCCAGGACGTACACGTAGGCGAGGAAGGCCAGCTCGGCGGCGATGCCGATGGTGATCCGGGCCCAGGTGGGCAGTCCGGACGGGGTGACGAAGCCTTCGATCAGGCCGGAGACGAAGAGGACCAGGGCCAGGCCGATCGCCATGCCGACGGCTGCCCTGCCTCGTTCCGCGAGGGCCGCGCGGCGGGTTCTGGGGCCCGGGTCGATGACGGTCCAGCCGAGGCGGAGGCCCGTGCCCGCTGCCACGAAGACGGCGGTCAGTTCGAGCAGGCCGTGGGGAAGGATCAGGCCCAGGAAGACATCGAGGCGGCCGGCGGACGACATGAGGCCGATGGCGACACCGACGTTCAGCATGTTGAGGAAGAGGATCCACAGCACCGGGATCCCCAGGAACGCGCCGAGGACCAGGCACATGGCGGCGGCCCGGGCGTTGTTCGTCCAGACCTGGGCGGCGAAGGAGGTCGCCGGGTGGCTGGAGTAGTACGTCTCGTACTGGCCGCCCGGGCGGGTCATCTTGCGGAGTTCGGCGGGGGCGCCGATCGCAGCCTGGACCTCCGGGTGCGTGCCGATCCACCAGCCGATCAGTACGGCGAGCAGGGTGGAGAGGACGGCGGTGGGGATCCACCAGTGCCGGGAGCGGTAGACGGCCGCCGGGAAGCCGGCCGTAAGGAATCGGGCCGCGTCGCGCCAGGAGGAGCGGCGGGTGCCGGTGACGGCGGCACGGGCGCGCGCCACGAGCTGGGTGAGCCGGGCCGTGAGCATCGGGTCAGGGGCGGTGGACTGGACGATCGAGAGGTGCGTGGCCGTGCGCTGGTACAGGGCGACGAGTTCGTCGGCCTCGGCGCCGGTCAGCTTGCTGCCGCGGCCCAGGAGGTGGTCGAGGCGCTCCCATTCGGCGCGGTGGGCGGTGACGTAGACGTCGAGGTCCATGATCGGCTGCTGCTCCAGGCATCGGCTGCGGACGGGTCCGTACTGCTGCGGCGCGCTGCGGGTCAGCTTGGCAGACTGGCGTTCGGTGGGGTCGGGAAGGTCGGAGAAGGGTGGGTGGGTGCCGTGAGCGGGTGGGTGACGGGAGACGCCGTCGTACTGGGGTTGCAGCCGGCGCGGCTGCCGAGCCGGGCGCTGGCGGTGCTCATCGACCTCGCGGTGGTGTGGGCCGTGTATCTGCTGATCACGCTGGGGCTCGCGGTCGCCACCGCGTCGCTCGACGAGGCGGCGGGGATGGCGGTGTCCATCGCCTCCTTCGTGCTGATCCTCGTGGGAGCGCCGATCGCGGTGGAGACGCTGTCGCACGGGCGGTCGCTGGGGAAGATGGCGTGCGGGCTTCGGGTGGTGCGGGACGACGGCGGGCCGATCCGGTTCCGGCACGCGCTGGTGCGCGGGGCGATGGGGGTCGTGGAGATCCTGATGACGTTCGGGGTCGTCGCCTGTGTCGCGTCGCTGGTGTCGGAGCGGGGGCGGCGGCTTGGTGACGTCTTCGCGGGGACGCTGGTGGTGCGGGAGCGGATACCCGCGGCACGGGTTCAGTTCGTGCCTCCGCCGCCGCCGTGGTTGGTGGGGCGATTCTCGGGGTTGGATCTTTCGGCGGTGCCCGAGGCTCTGTGGTTGGAGATACGGCAGTACCTCACGCGGGCGCGTGAGCTGGACCCGGCCGTGGGGCGGTGGCTCGCGGAGCGGCTGGCCGACGAGTTGGTGACGCGGACCGGGACGCCTCCGCCGCCGGGGGTTCCGGCCGAGGCGTATCTGGCGGGGGTGGTCGCCGAGCGGCAGGCCCGGGACGCGCGGCGGACGGTGGCCTCGGCGGCGGGGCCGACCGGCGGGGGAAGCAAGGGGACGGGGGTGTCCGGTGAGGGCTCTTCGGTTGTCGTTCCGCCCGTGGCCGCTGCTCCGCGCGCTGCCGCACCGGGTGGCGGGGACGAGGAGACCACTGCGCGCGCCACCGGGTTCGCTCCCCCGGCCTGACCGTCAGGGGAAGACCGACGGCGGGGTTTCCAGGGCTTCGAGTTCGATTCCGGGGGCCGCGAGGACCACGTCCCCGGCGATGTGAACGGTGTGTCTTTCGCCCGTGTCCAGGGCGCTGACCTGGTATTCGTCCACCATCAGGGGGCCGTTGTCAGTGGCGTGCGCTTCACTTCTCAGCAGGGCCCAGGACTGGTCGACCGTGAGGGGGGCGAGCACCGGGTCCGTGAAGGCGACGAGCCTGACACGGGTCTCGGGGGAAGCGGGGGTGAGACGCAGGAGTCGCGTGAGCGCGACGAGGAACGCCGGGGACGTGCCGGTGAAGGCGTGGGCGCGCACATTGCCTTCGGTGGCGTGGGTTCCGGTGGGGTCCGTGCGGACCCAGGTGACGCCGTCGAGGGCCGCGCCGCGGACCTGCCAGCCGGCGGCGTGGACTTCGAGGCGGAGGGGGCGGCCCAGTTCGTCGACGGCCAGGTCGACGGAGCCCTGGTGGTCGCCGGAGGGGGTGGTGAGCTGGGAGACGTAGCGCCAGCCGGAGGGGCCGGGCGCGCAGTGGAAGTGTTCTTCACCGAGGGGGGTGTGGTCGTGCGGGTCATGGAGCGAATATCGGCCGCGGGGCATGGGTCGGTCCTCGGGAGGGGGCGCTTCCAGGAGCGGTAGCGGGGGCGGGACGGGGCAGGCCCCCCGACACGGGGGTGCGGGGGGCCTGCCTGGTCCTCTACGGGTGTCCGGTCGGCGTCGCGTCAGTGCGCGGGCGCCGCCGGCCGCGGCATCAGTAGCGGTAGTGGTCCGGCTTGAACGGGCCTTCGACCTCGACACCGATGTAGGAGGCCTGCTCGGGACGGAGCGTCGTCAGCTTGACGCCGAGCGCGTCCAGGTGGAGGCGGGCGACCTTCTCGTCCAGGTGCTTGGGCAGGACGTAGACGTCGGTCGGGTACTCCTGCGGCTTCGTGAAGAGCTCGATCTGGGCCAGGGTCTGGTCCGCGAAGGAGTTCGACATGACGAAGGAGGGGTGGCCGGTGG
Source organism: Streptomyces sp. NPDC016459 (assembly GCF_040632845.1). Lineage (NCBI taxonomy): Bacteria > Bacillati > Actinomycetota > Actinomycetes > Kitasatosporales > Streptomycetaceae > Streptomyces > Streptomyces sp. NPDC016459. The sequence goes on along the minus strand of NZ_JBEYCR010000011.1, from coordinate 205,621 downwards.
CGTTGCCCAGGTTGAGGAGGCGGCCTTCCGACAGGACGATGAGGACCTTGCCGTCGGGGTAGGTCCAGGTGTGGACCTGCGGCTTGACCTCGTCCTTGACGATGCCCGGGGTCTTGGCGAGGCCGGCCATGTCGATCTCGTTGTCGAAGTGGCCGATGTTGCCGACGATGGCCTGGTGCTTCATCTTGGCCATGTCCCCGGCCATGATGATGTCCTTGTTGCCGGTCGTGGTGATGAAGATGTCGGCGGTCTCGACGACCTCGTCCAGGGTCGTGACCTGGTAGCCGTCCATCGCCGCCTGGAGGGCGCAGATCGGGTCGATCTCGGTGACGATGACGCGAGCACCCTGGCCGCGGAGGGACTCGGCGCAGCCCTTGCCGACGTCGCCGTAGCCGCAGACCACGGCCGTCTTGCCGCCGATGAGGACGTCGGTGGCGCGGTTGATGCCGTCGATGAGGGAGTGGCGGCAGCCGTACTTGTTGTCGAACTTCGACTTCGTCACGGCGTCGTTCACGTTGATCGCCGGGAAGAGGAGGGAGCCGGCCTGGTGCATCTCGTACAGGCGGTGGACGCCGGTGGTGGTCTCCTCGGTCACGCCGCGGATCTCGGACGCGAGCTGGGTCCACTTCTGCGGGTTCTCGCCGAGGGTGCGGTTGAGGAGACGGAGGATGTGGGCGTACTCCTCGCTGTCCGCGGTGGCCGGGTCCGGGGCGGAGCCCGCCTTCTCGAACTCGACACCCTTGTGGACGAGGAGGGTGGCGTCACCACCGTCGTCGAGGATCATGTTCGGGCCGCCGGTGGGCGTGTTCGGCCAGGTCAGGGCCTGCTCCGTGCACCACCAGTACTCCTCGAGGGTCTCGCCCTTCCAGGCGAAGACCGGGACGCCCTGCGGGTTCTCCGGGGTGCCGTTCGGGCCGACGGCGATGGCCGCGGCGGCGTGGTCCTGGGTGGAGAAGATGTTGCAGGAGGCCCAGCGGACCTCGGCGCCGAGGGCGACCAGGGTCTCGATGAGGACGGCGGTCTGCACGGTCATGTGCAGGGAACCGGTGACGCGGGCGCCGGCGAGCGGCTGCTGCTCGGCGTACTCGCGGCGGATCGACATCAGGCCGGGCATCTCGTGCTCGGCGAGGGTGATCTCCTTGCGGCCGAATACGGCCAGGGAGAGGTCGGCGACCTTGAAGTCCTGGTGGGTGGCGGTCGTCATGACGAGCTGCTCCTCGTGTGGTCGGGTGCGAGGGTCGGTTGGGGCGCCGGGCGCCACGGGGCTCCCAGGGCACACGAATGCCCGGGTTCTCCACGGTGCCGTCGTCGGAGGCCCTCTCTCCCTCGGCCGGTCCTGCGGACCGCCCGACCGCCATCAGCAGCGACGTCTGGCTGGTCTCGAATCTACACCGGAAGGGGCGGTGGGCCACAGTCCGCATCGGGATCACGGGGCGGCCCCCAGGGGCTCGTACGGACGCGCGAGACCCCCGGGACCGTGGGTTCCGGGGGTCGGGTGGGGCGGGGGTCAGTGACCCGTGCCGCCCGGGTGCTTGGCGGGGTTCACGCCGTTCGAGGCTGCCGTCTCGTCGTAGATGTCGGGCTCCAGGTAGATGACCCGGGCGATCGGGACGGCGGCGCGGATGCGCTCCTCTGCGGCGTTGATCGCGTGCGCGACCTCGGAGGCCGACTCGTCGTGGCGAACGGCGATCTTCGCGGCGACGAGGAGTTCCTCGGGGCCGAGGTGGAGCGTACGCATGTGGATGAGGCGGGTGACGGTCTCGCCGTCGACCACCGCGTCCTCGATCTTCTTGACGTCCTCGATGCCGGCGGACTCGCCGAGCAGCAGCGACTTGGTCTCGGCGGCCAGGACGATCGCGATGACGATGAGCAGGACGCCGATGCAGAGGGTGCCGATGCCGTCCCAGACCCCGTCGCCGGTGGCGAGCGCCAGGCTGACACCACCGAGGGCCAGGATCAGGCCGACGAGGGCGCCGAGGTCCTCCAGGAGGACGACGGGCAGCTCCGGGGCCTTGGCCCGGCGGACGAACTGGGTCCAGGAGAGCCCGCCACGGATCGCGTTCGACTCCTTGATGGCCGTACGGAAGGAGAAGGTCTCGGCGATGATCGCGAAGACGAGGACGCCGACCGGCCAGTACCAGGCGTGGATCTCGTGCGGGTCCTTGATCTTCTCGTAGCCCTCGTAGATCGCGAACATGCCACCGACGGAGAACAGGACGATGGAGACGAGGAAGGCGTAGATGTACCGCTCGCGGCCGTAGCCGAAGGGGTGCTGCGGGGTCGCCTCCCGCTGGGCCTTCTTGCCGCCGAGGAGCAGCAGGCCCTGGTTCCCCGAGTCGGCCAGGGAGTGGACGCTCTCCGCGAGCATCGAGGACGAACCACTGAAGAGGAACGCCACGAACTTGGCTACGGCGATCGCGAGATTGGCGGCGAGCGCCGCCACGATCGCCTTGGTTCCGCCTGACGCGCTCATGGGTGTACGGCTTCCCTTCGTCGATGCATCGGCTCTGTCGCCGCGGTTCGGCCGGTCATTGTTGCATCAGGCCACGACGGTGGCGCGGAAGACCGTCCCCCTACCCGAGAGTTCGGCCGGTACGCCTGCCGGCACGAAGACGGATTCGCCGGGGCCGAGGGTGATGTCGCCCGCCTTCGGGCGACCCGCGACGGCGAGCAGGATCTGCGGGGTGGGGCTGGTCAGATCGGTCGGGGCCGCGCCCTCGGCCCGTGCGAACCGGGAGAGGCGGAACTCGTCGATCGGGGTGTCGTAGACCTCCTCGCCCGTCGGGGAGGCCTCCGGGCGCAGGACGGTCGGGTCGGTCGGCTCGAAACGGACCACCCGCAGGAGTTCGGGGACGTCGATGTGCTTGGGAGTGAGTCCGCAGCGCAGCACGTTGTCGGAGTTGGCCATGATCTCGACGCCGAGGCCGTCGAGGTAGGCGTGCGGCACGCCCGCGCCGAGGTAGAGCGCCTCGCCGGGCTGGAGCCGGACCCGGTTGAGCAGCATCGCGGCGATGACGCCGGGGTCGCTCGGGTAGTGGTGGGCGAGGCTCGCGTACGGCGCGTGGGCGCCGCCGAGGCGGTCGGCGGCGGCGGTCGCCTCGGCCACCGTGTGCGTCATCTCCTCCGGGTCGGCGGTCAGCAGGGCCGTCAGGACCTCGCGGAGCGCCGCCTCTTCCGGGTGGGCGTGGAGGAGGTCGACGTACGGCTTGAGCGAGTCGACGCCCAGCGCGGCGATCAGATCTGCTGCCTCGGCGGGGGCGCGGAAGCCGCACAGGCCGTCGAAGGGCGTGAGGGCACAGATCAGCTCGGGCTTGTGGTTGGCGTCCTTGTACGTGCGGTGCGGGGCGTCGATCGGGACGCCGGCGGCCTCCTCGGCCGCGTGGCCGGCCCGTGCCTGCGCCAGGTCGGGGTGGACCTGGAGGGAGAGCGGGGCGCCCGCGGCGAGCACCTTCAGGAGGAACGGGAGGCGGGGGCCGAACTTCTCGACGGAACGCCGTCCCAGCTCGCGTACGGGATCGGCGTCGATCAGCTCGTTCAGCGAGCCGCGCTCGGTGCGGGAGGGCGCGCCGGGGTGGGCGCCCATCCACATCTCGGCCTGGGGCTCGCCGGACGGGGCGATTCCGAGCAGTTCCGGGATGGCCGTCGTGGAGCCCCAGGCGTAGGGGCGAACGGTGTTGACGAGGCGGTCCATGGTGCCTGCCAGCTCCTCGGGGCGGTGACGGATGGTGAGGGGTGTCGGGAGACAGGTGACAGGTGTCGGGTGACGGGTGGGTGACGGGGTGGTGGATGGGGGGTGGGGTTGGGGGTGAGGGGGTGGGATCGGGGGTGGTGCTTTTTAGTGCGGTGTGTGGCCTCGGGTGGCCAGGGAGAGGTAGACGGCCGCGAAGTCGGTCACGGCCAGCAGCTCCGCCAGGGTCTCCAGGTCGCCGCCCTCCTCCGGTTCCAGTTCGCTGACGGCGGTCTCGTGGCTCAGGGCCAGTTCGCGGGCCGCGTGCGCCGCGGTGAGGCCCTCCGCCGGGCGGTCCCTGAGCAGCACGACCCTGGCACGCAGCGCCTGCTGCTCGTCGACCCGGTCGCGGAAGAAGTCGTCGGGGTCTGCACCCGCCGCGTAGTCACCTGAGAGCAGGACCCCGTGCGCGGGCAGGGCCTCCGGCAGTTCGGCGGCCAGGGCCGCCAGTCCGGCGATCTCGGCGAGGACCGCGGCGAAACGGCGGCCCGCCGGGCCCGCCGCCGTGCCCTCGGTCCAGATCAACGGCAGCGAGTCCGCGAGCTCGGCGGCGAGCGTCTTCGCCGGGTTGCTGTACGTGGCGACGGCCGGGCCGCAGCGCTCGGCCGTACGGTCCAGGCGGTCGGCCACCTTCTCCAGTGTCTCCGGCGACGCCTCCACCAGCCCCACCCGGTCCAGGAGCACGAGCAGCGGGGTGAACAGGGCCCACAGCGCGCCCGGACCGGCCGCGAGGGTCTCGGCCGACTCGTCGGCGGTCTCGTTCGGTGCGGACGCCATCGGCACGAACAGGCCGTGGGAACCGCTGACGGCCTCGGCGAGCGGTGAGGTCCTCGGGGCGACGGCGACGACCGACATGCCGCGGCGGTACGCCTGCTCGGCGAGGAGCGCCAGGCCCGGTTCGGAACCGTCCGTCGTCGGCAGCAGGAGCAGGTCCACCGAGCCCGCCCAACCCGGCAGCGCCCAGCGCAGCGCGCCCGCGGCGGGGGCGACGCCGGTCGGCTGGAGACGTACGACGGGGGCCGAGGCGCCGGCCAGTGCGCCGATCAGGTCGGCGACACCTGCGGCCACGGTGCCGGGGCCCGCGACGAGGACGGCGCGGGGGCGGCCCTCGGGGCGCAGGTCCGCGATGCCGGCCTCGGCGGCGTGGCGGGCTGCCGTCCGTACGCGGGCACCGGCCTCCGCTGCGGCGCGGAGGAGGCCGCGGTGGTCGGCCAGGGCCAGGTCGTCCGGGGCGTCGAGGAGGGTCTCGTCGAGCATGGGGCGGTGCCTCCGGTCGGTCGGTCGGTCGCGTCGTCGTCGCGCGGTCCCCTGCGGGGTGGCTCTGAGGGGTTTGGGGGTGGGGCCCCGGTGGGTGCGGGGGCTCGTGGTGCGCCCGGCCTCCGGCCGGGCTTTTCGGTTCCCACCCGCACCACCCGTGCAGCTGAGAACGCAGAGGTGCGGGTCTTCCCGTGGGGGGTGCTCGCCGTCGGCGGCTGACCCTCCCGGGTGGGGAGGAGGGGTGTTCGCCTTCGGCAGCTGGTCCTCCCGGGTGGCGGGGGGTGTGCGCCTTCGGCAGCTGGCCCTCCCGGGTGGCGGGGGGTGTTCGCCTTCGGCGCTGGCCCTTCCCCGGTCGGGAGGTAGGCCGGGGACCGTCGTTCGGTGGTGTCCGGGCCTGGGGGTGGCTCACCCCGGCTTCGGGGGCCCAGGCCGGCTGCTGGTGGCCCGTGCCTTCGGCGCCGGGAAGCGGGTGCCGAAGGCGGATCAGCGGGCCGCCGACGGCTGGCCGTACCGCCGTCGGGCCTAGCCGCCTGGGTACCCCCTGAGTGGCCTCACCACCGTTGGGCGCGACCCTCCGAAGGGTGGTCGTGCGTCCTCGGGTGGCCGTGCCGTCCGCGCGTACCCCGCCGTCGGCCCTGCCGCCGTCAGGTGGCCCTGCCCGCCTTTGAGTGGCTACGGCCCCTTGAGGGCCGTACCGCCGTCGGGACCTGCCGCCGTTCGGTGGCCGTGCCGGCGTCGGGCCTTGCTGCCGTTCGGTGACAGAGCCCGCGTCGGGACCTGCCGCCGTTCGACGGCCGTACCACCGTCGGGGGCCTGCCGCCGTCAGGTGGCCGTGCCGCCTTTCGGTGGTGCCGCCGGGTCGGCGGGGTCGGTCGGGTTACGACGGGCGGCGGGCTTCGTCGGTCAGGAGGACCGGGATGTTGTCGCGGACCGGGTAGGCGAGGCCGCAGTCCGGGCTCGTGCAGAGGAGTTCGGGGGTTTCGTCCGCCGTGCGGTCGTTCAGCGGAGCGTGGCACGCGGGGCAGGCCAGGATCTCCAGGAGGCCGGCTTCGAGCGGCATGGGGTGTCCCTTCGAACAAGCGGGGGTCGGGCCAGGTCAGCCTACCGCCGGGGGACGGGGGGCGCCCCGTTCCCCGGCGGCCTGCCGGGTCAGTCCGTGGCCCGGACCAGGGCGAGGACCTCGTCGCGGACCTTGACCATGGTGGCCTCGTCGCGGGCCTCGACGTTGAGGCGGAGCAGCGGTTCGGTGTTGGAGGCGCGCAGGTTGAACCACCAGTCCGCGGCCGTCACCGTGAGGCCGTCGAGCTCGTCGAGGGTCACGCCCTCGCGCTCGTAGGTCGCCCTGACCTTCGCCGCGCTCGCGACCTGGTCCGCGACGGTCGAGTTGATCTCGCCCGAGGAGGCGTAGCGGTCGTACGACGACACCAGGTCGGACAGGGTGCCGTCCTGGCCGCCGAGGGCCGCCAGGACGTGGAGCGCGGCGAGCATGCCCGTGTCCGCGTTCCAGAAGTCCCTGAAGTAGTAGTGCGCGGAGTGCTCGCCGCCGAAGATCGCGCCGGTCTTCGCCATCTCCTCCTTGATGAAGGAGTGGCCGACGCGGGTGCGGACGGGTTCGCCGCCGTTCTCGCGGACGACCTCGGGCACCGACCAGGAGGTGATCAGGTTGTGGATGATCGTTCCGCCGGGGTGCTTGGCGAGTTCGCGGGCGGCCACGAGGGCCGTGATCGCGGACGGCGAGACGGGCTCGCCGCGTTCGTCGACGACGAAGCAGCGGTCGGCGTCGCCGTCGAAGGCGAGACCGAGGTCGGCGCCCTCGGCGCGGACCCGGGCCTGGAGGTCGACGATGTTCTTCGGGTCGAGCGGGTTCGCCTCGTGGTTCGGGAACGTCCCGTCCAGCTCGAAGTACATCGGGACGACGTCCAGCGGCAGGCCGTCGAAGACGGTGGGGACCGTGTGGCCGCCCATGCCGTTGCCCGCGTCGACGACCACCTTGAGGGGGCGGCTCGTCGTGAGGTCGACGAGGGCCTTCAGGTGGGCGGCGTAGTCCGCCAGGGTGTCCTGCTGCGAGATCGTACCCGGCGTGGCAGCGGCTTCCGGCGCGCCGGTCTCCGACCAGCGCTCGGCCAGTTCGCGGATCTCCGCCAGGCCGGTGTCCTGTCCCACGGGGGCGGCGCCCGCGCGGCACATCTTGATGCCGTTGTACTGGGCCGGGTTGTGCGAGGCGGTGAACATGGCGCCGGGCAGGCCGAGGCTGCCGGACGCGAAGTACAGCTGATCGGTGGAGCAGAGTCCGATCAGGGTGACGTCGGCGCCGAGGCGGGCCGCGCCGCGCGCGAAGGCGTCGGCAAGGCCGGGCGACGAGGGGCGCATGTCGTGGCCGATGACGATCGCGTCCGCGTCCGTCACCCGTACGAAGGCGGCGCCGAAGAGTTCGGCGAGGTCCTCGTCCCACTGGTCGGGTACCACTCCGCGGACGTCGTACGCCTTCACGATCTGCGACAGATCGGCAGTCACGGATCCACCCTCCTGAGATTCTTCTCGGCACGTGTGTGCGGCACGTGTACGGAACGCCCAAACTACCCGGCGCGCGGAGGGGTAAGCGGACCGTGGCCTGTTGCGCTCGAATACGGGCCGGATCGGTGCCGGATCGGTGCCGTGTCCGGGCCGGGCCGTCGGCTCAGTTGTCCGGGGAGCGGAGCACCCGGAGGTGTCCTCGGCGGCCGACCTCCATGGGGTCGCCGCCACGGCCTCCGCCGCCCTTGCCGCCCGCCTCGGCCGCGCGCTCCTGGGGGCGGGCCGCCTCCCGTACCGCGTTGGCCAGGGCTTCGAGGTCGTCGCCGCTGGGGCGGGGCGGAGCGGAACCGTCGGTGAGCCGCACGACCTCCCACCCGCGTGGGGCGGTGAGGCGCTCGCTGTGCTCGGCGCACAGGTCGTAGCAGTGGGGCTCGGCGTAGGTGGCGAGCGGGCCGAGGACCGCAGTCGAGTCGGCATAGACGTACGTCAGTGTCGCGACGGCAGGGCGGCCGCACGCGGTGCGCGAACAGCGACGTACAGGGCTCACGACGTTGGACGGTACCGCACTCTTGAGCGGGCCGCGACGACTCGCCCTCAGGTCACTCGCCCGTGTCGCGCTGTGACCTCCCCCACGCCGTCGGCGGCGGTGGTCGCTCTGACCTGCGTGGGAGAAGGCGCATAGGGGCGGCGCCGGGAGTCGATCCGGACAGTCTGGGGTACAGATCCGGTCAACCACGGCCAGATGGCCGATCGCGAGGGGCTGGGGAATCGAGCGGACGATTGGCCGGAATGTTCAGGTTTCGTCATCGGGTGCGGGGGTGGGGCGGCGGCCCCGGGGACGGCGGCGAGGACGTGCCACAGTGCGGGGAGACAGATGAGGGTTACGCTGCGTCAGTGATGGACAGTCCTGTGCCGCCGAGCCCCTCGCACCGCCCCACGGAGCCTCCGGCCGAGCCCCGGGTGCGCCGCCGCGACCGGCACGGCCGTGGGATGCGCGGACCGGTCGCCCCGCCGCAGGTGCCGCTCTCCACGAGCCGGGCCGACACCTTCCGCGATCTGGTGCTCGACTCGGTCGAACGTCTCGAACGGCGCTGGCCACAGCTCGCGGACGTCGACTTCATGGTGATGGAGGTGCCTCCGCCGGTGTCGGGCGAGACGGTGCCGCTGGGAGGCTCGGCCCCCGCCGAGAAGAACGAGCCGGCCCGGGTGGTCGTCTACCGGCGCCCGGTCGAGATCCGGTCGAAGAACCGGGACGAGCGGGCGCTCCTGATCCACGAGGTGGTCGTGGAACAGGTCGCGGAACTCCTCGGGCTCTCCCCCGAGTCGGTCGATCCGCGCTACGGGCAGGACTGAGCAGAGCGCAAGGGCCCCCGGGGGCGAGCCTCAGGGCTGTCCCGACTGGCCTTGATCCACCGGCCCGCCGGAGAGGCCTTGATCCAGCGCCTGCCGGACAGGTCCTGGTCCGGCAGCCTGCCTGAGCGGCTCTGGCATGGCAGCCTGCCGGACGGGCTCTGGTCCAGCGCCTGCCGGTCAGGTCGCGAACCAGCGGCCCGCCGGACAGGTCCTAGTCCAGCACCCCGAGGTTCTGGTGTGCTGTCGGGACCTCGACCGTGCCGCGGTCGTCGGCGAAGGTCTGGATCGTGAACATCGGTGTGCCGTCCAGGGGCAGCGCCAGGGTCCGGGCCGCGTACACCCTGCCGCCCGAGACCGGTTCGACGGTGATCGCGTACGAACCCTTGAGGCCCTCGGGGACAAGGTCCGTGAGGGTCGTCGTCGTACCCGCCTTGACCGTGACCGTCCTCGACACCGGCGTGCCCGCGGCGGAACCGGCCGAGGCGGTGACCTTGACCTGGGCGGCGGCGTCGGGCGCGGTCAGGGAGAGCGTCGTGGCCTTGGCCCGGTTGTCGGCGACCGTCGCGCGGTCGGAGATCGCCGCGGCCGCCGGTACGAAGGCGACCTCGGTGTTGTCGCCCTTGCCCCGCACCACCCGGAGGGCGGCCACGAACGGAGTGGGCTTCTTCGGGTCGCTCGGGGTGAGCAGCAGGGAGCCGCCCTCGCCGCGGGTGAGGTCCGGGAGGTCGACGGAGGCCGTCATCCCGGACTTCAGGTGGAGGGAACCGGCGCCGGCCGGGACGATCGTGCCGGTCGCGGAGACGAGCTGGACCTTCAGGTCGGCGTCGTCGGTGCCCGGGGCGAAGGCCACGAGCCGGACGGAGGTGGCGTCGGCCGGGATGCCGGGGAGTACGGCGCGGCTCGCCGGGTCGGCCGCGGCCGCGATCCAGTCGCTGCCGAGCTTGTCGTCGGCGGCGGCGATGGCAGCGCCGAGCCGTCCGCTGCGGGTGGTGACGTGGACGGTGACGACCTGCTTGGCGGCCTCGCCCGTGAGGGTGGAGAGGAGCACGGGGACCGTGGAGCGGGCGGGGACCGGGATGCCGTCGGTGAACTGGGACTTGAGGGGACCCTCGGGGCCGTACAGCTCGATGTCGGCGACGGCGGCCGCGTCGTCCGGGTTGGTGAGGTGGACGTAGTCCTGGCGCTCCTTGGCGGTGGAGGCCGCGGGGAACCAGAAGTCGGTGTCGGGGGCTCCGCAGCTGAGGCCGAGGAGACCGCCCGCGCCGCCGGCGGGGACGAGGGTGGTCTGCTGGACGGTCCAGCCGGGGGCGAGGGTGCCGGTCGCCGAGCCGGCGAGAGCGGGCACGGCGGGGCCTTCCGCCTCGGCGGTGACGGGCTTGCCGGGGGCGGTGACGGTGGCCGGGGCCTTGGGGGCCGCGGGCTTCTTGCCGCCCTTGGCGGTGCCGCCGGAGGGCGTCGTGCTCGCGGCGGGCCGCAGCTGGGCGGTGGGCTGCTCGCCGCCGCCCTTGCCCGGGGTGCCGTCCGCCGAGCCCGAACCCGTGCTCGGAGGGGTGTACGAGGTGTAGCGCGTCTCGGCCACCTCGGAGGTGCTGGGCGCCGGGCAGACCAGGCCCGCGCGCTCCACCGGCAGGCGGGTGGGGGCCTTGGCCCCGGGGGTGGCGGTGCCGTCCGGGGCGGTGAGGGACGCGAAGCCGGTGAGGGCCGCGAGCCCGGTGGCGACCGCGATGAGGGAGAGGGGCGTGCGCTTCACTGGTTGCTGCTCCCGTCGGGACGCTGCTCGGTCTCGTGGCCCTGGGGGTGCCCGTAGCCGTAGGTGTACGGGTCGTACTGCTGCTGGTCGGGATGCTGCGGCTGCTCGTACTGCTGCTGCGGCTGCTCGTACTGCTGCTGCTCGTACCCCTGCTGGTCGTACTGCTGCTGCTCGTAACCCTGCTGGCCGTAACCCTGTTCGTAGCCCTGCTGGGGGTACGCGTACGGCTGCTGCTGGTACGGGTCGGCGGCGTAGTCCTGGTAGTAGCCCTGCTCGGCGTACGCCTGGGGCTGGGGCTGCTCCTGGTTCTGGGCCTGGGGCTGCTCCTGGGCCCGGGCGTGGGCCGGGTCGTGGCCGCCGTCCCATTCCTGGTGCTCGTACGCCTGCTGCTCGGGGACGGCGGCGGATTCGCTCTCGGGTCCTGTCCCCGTGGTCTCGGCCTCGGCTTCCGCGGCGGCGCGCAGACGGCGGGCCCTGCGGCCGTCGCCCTCGGTCGCCTGGGCGGGGATCGCGAGTTCCTCATCGGGCAGGTCGTCGTCGATCTGGCGGCGGCGGCCGGGCAGGGCGAGGACGAGGAGGACGACGGCGAGGCCGGCCTGCGTCCAGATCCACGCGGTGCGGGTGAGCGGCTGGTCGTAGGTGACGTCGAGGCGGCCGGCCCCGGCGGGGAGTTCGAAGCCCTGCGCCCAGCCGTCGACGGTGGTGCGCGTCAGCTCCTTGCCGTCGAGGGTGGCGGTCCAGCCCTCGTCGGCGCGGTCGGCGAGGCGCAGGACCCGGCCCGCGGGGCCGGCCGGGATGTCCGTGTGCGCCTCGACGGGTCCCGCGGCGACGGCGACCGGCGGCGTCGTCTTCGCTGTGTCCGCCGGCTTCTCCGCCGGTCCGGCCGGCGGGACGATCATGACGCGGGCGATCTCGCGGTCCACGCGCCAGAGGGCGCTGCCGTCGAGCTGGCTGAGGCGGCTGAGCCCCGGGGTGGAGTCGAGGACGCGGCTCATCTGGCGCGGCGCCCCGTCCCGTACGAGGACGTAGCGGATCGCGTAGCCGCTGAGCTCCTGGGTCTGGTCGGCGCCGGAGCCCGCGACCAGGTGCGCGACGACGGCGTCGAGACGGGGGTCCGCCTCGGCGCCCGCGGTGAGTTCGGCGTCGCCGAGGCGGGCGCCCGAGCCGCGGACCAGGGTGTAGTCGACCTCGCCGGGCGAGCTGCCGCCGAGGACGAGGGTGCGGGGCTGGTCGCGCGTACCGCTCTCCTCGGCGACGAAGGCCGGGACCTGGACCGGGTCGCGGCGGGTCAGCGGACCGTCGGCGCCGGCGATCATCCAGCCGCCGGCGGCGACGGCCGGGCCGACGGCGCAGGCGAGGGCGATCAGGGCGGCCACGGGCTGGCGCCAGCCGAAACCATGGGCGGCGACGCGGGTGCGACCGCCTTCGGCGCCGATCATTCCGGCGGCGATGAGGGCGGCGCCGTAGACGAGGGTGGCGGGTCCGGCCCAGCCGGTGCCGCCCGCGCCGTTGGTGAGGACGGCGAGGAGGAGCCCCGCGAGGGCGGCGGTCCAGGCGGCGAGGACGGCGGTCCGGCGCTCCTCGCGGAGCAGTCCGGCCAGGGCGGCGAGGACGAGGCCCAGGAGGAGGAGGCCGCCGGTGGTGCCGGGGCCGCCCGGGCTGGTGCCGAGCAGGTCGAGCGCGGTGGCCGTGCCCGTACGGATGTCCCGGCCGGCTTCGCGCAGGAGGGCGGCGGGGTCGGTGAGGAGGGTGAGCGACCAGGGGGCGAGGACGAGGAGGGGGGTGCCGACGGCGGCCAGGAAGCGGAGCCCGTACGCCGTGATGTCCGAGCGGCGTACGACGAGGATGCCCAGGCCGAGGAGGACGGCGAGCGGCCACACCACCGGGGTGAAGGCGATGGTGAAGGTGAGCAGGAAGGTGTACGCCCAGGTGGCGCGCCAGCTGCCCCGGTCGGGCCGGTTGAGGCCGTGGGCGGCGACGGCGGCGCGGGCCGTCAGCGGGAGCAGGATCGCGAGGACCGCGGTGCCGAGCCGGCCGGTGGCGAGGGCTCCGGTGGCGGCGGGCAGGAAGGCGTAGGCGATGGCGCCCCAGGCGCGCAGGAGCCGGGACTCGACGATGCCTCGGGAGGCGAAGTACGCGGTGAAGCCGGCGAGCGGGACCGAGCAGACGAGCAGCAGGGTCAGCGCGGTGGAGGTGGAGCCGAGGAAGAGGGCAGAGAGCGCGGCCAGGACGGCGAGGTAGGGCGGGGCGGTCTGCGTGCCGCCGGTGCCGAGGGCGTGCCAGGTGTCGGCGTACCGGGACCAGAGGCCGGAGACGGTGTCGGGGGCGGGCAGCAGGGCGCCGCCGGCCAGGGAGCCGCCGACGAGGAGGTTGCGGCAGGCGACGAGGGAGACGAGGAGCAGGAGGGCGAAGAGGACCGGGCCGGGTCTGGCTGCGATCTTCTTGAGCCGGGCGAACTGCTCGATCTCCAGGTAGTCGGCGTCGTCACCGCCGGGACCCGACTCGACGACGCCGTGGCGGGAGCCGCCGGAGTCGGCCTCGTCACCGCCGAAGTCGGCGGTGAGTTGTTCGACGGCGGCGCGGACGGTGGCGCCGGGCGGCGGGAACAGCGGGCGGAGTTCGCTCGCGGCTACAGCCGGGTTCTTGCGGCGTTTGCGGGCGGCGAGGATCTTCTCGGGGCGCAGCAGGGTGGCGAGGAGGCCCATGACCTCGTCGACGGCCTGCCCGGGGACCTTGCCGACGAGGTAGGCGAGGGTGCGGAGCAGGGTGCTGAGGACGAGCCGCAGGAGGACGTAGGGGAGGGCCGCGCCCCGGGTGTTGGCGAGGAGGGTGTAGACGGCGCCGGCCTTGTCGACGCGGTGCGGGTTGGCGGCGGTGCGCCCGGCGCAGTCGACGGTGCGGCGCTCGCGGGCGGAGGCCTCGGCGTGCCGGAGGACGGCGTCGGGGGCGATGAGGACGCGGTGGCCGGCGGAGTGGGCGCGCCAGCACAGGTCGACGTCGTCACGCATGAGGGGGAGGCGCCGGTCGAAGCCGCCGAGCTCCTCGAAGACGTCCCGGCGGATCAGCATGCCGGCGGTGGAGACGGAGAGGACGGAGCGGATCTGGTCGTGCTGGCCCTGGTCCTGCTCGCGGCGGTCGAGTCCGGTCCAGCGGCGGCCGCTGCGGGCGATGGAGACGCCGGTCTCCAGGAGCTGCTTCCTGTCGTACCAGCCGCGCAGTTTGGGTCCGATGACGGCGGCGTGCGCGTCGGAGTCGGCGACGCGCAGGAGTTCGGCGAGGGCGGCGGGCTCGGGGGCGCAGTCGTCGTGGAGGAGCCAGAGCCACTGGACCGGTTCGCCGTGGGGCAGGTCGGGGAGGTCGTAGGCGTCGTCGTTCCAGGTCCGGCTGACGGGGTCCCAGCCGCTGGGGCGCTTCAGGTAGGGCAGGTCCTCGGGTCCGAGCACGGGCGCGGTGCGGGCGGCCTCCTCGACCGCGGTGCCGAAGCCGGTGCGGCGCGCGAGGTGGAGGACGCGGTCGGTGCCGATGGCGTCGGCGAGGAGCTGCGCCGAGTCGTCGGCGCTGCCGGTGTCGGCGGCCACCACGTTCTGCACGGGGCGTTCCTGGGCGAGCAGCCCGGCGAGGGCGTCCGGCAGCCAGCGGGCGCCGTCGTGGGTGACGAGCACGGCGGTGACGACGTGTCGCGGAAACTCAGGAGTTGAGGACATCGAGCTACGGGCCCTCCGGCCGGGGTCGCCCGCGAAGGGCGTGGGGAGCGTCTCGGACGGAGGCCCACACTAACGGCTGCACGCGGAGCGGTCCGCCGCCCTGTGGACAGAGGGTGGGGAACGGTTTCGTACAGAACACGCAGAACGGTCCGCCGCCTGTGGATGGGTCACAGGGGCGGACCGTTCCGCGTGTCCTGGTGGGCGCGGCCCGGTGCGCGGGCACCGGCGGACTTCGCGCCGTTCAGACGGCGGCCTTCTTCAGGCGGCGTCGCTCGCGCTCGGAGAGGCCGCCCCAGATGCCGAAGCGCTCGTCGTTCTGCAAGGCGTATTCGAGGCATTCGGAGCGGACCTCGCAGGCGAGGCAGACCTTCTTGGCCTCGCGGGTCGAGCCACCCTTCTCGGGAAAGAAGGACTCGGGATCGGTCTGGGCGCACAGCGCGCGCTCCTGCCAGCCGAGTTCCTCGTCCGCGTCCTCGACCAGCAGTTCCTGGAACAACTCGGTCATGTGCGCCCCTCGTCTGTTCTGTGCGTCCCCGTGATGTTGCCGTTGCGAAACCGGCCGAACGACACGAGTGAAATTACAAGTTCGTGCTCTGTGCGAGTCAAGCCGAGATCTGCTATTGGGCCCGGTATTCACTCTGCGGAACCAAGCGTATGCGGAAAGTGTTCAAATCACCAAAAAACGTGACACATGCCACCGGTCTGGCCGCACCGCGCGGTCCCGGAAGGAAGGACGTCCAGGACTTGGATCTTGTTGCTATCCAGCCATGGAAGCGATCCGGATCACAGTCCGATCACGGCCGCACCGTCCTCAAACGAGCACGGCTGCCGGGTTTACGGGCACGACTGAAGCGCCATCTCTCCTGGTCGGCGCATGAGCAAACCTTTCTCCCCGCGCATCAATCAGAAGAGGTGAAAGATTGCCCCCAAATCGGGCATTGAGTTGACAGTCGGGTGTCCTGGCGGCCACCTTTGGTGGCATGCCAGCGACCGCAGCGCTCTCCGCGACCCACAGCCGTGGGTTCCGCCGCGCTGTCCAGGCGCGCTGTTGCTGTTGTTGTTCCAGCTGTTGATGCCGTAGAGCTCCAGCTTCTCCTCATAGCGTCACCCCGCGTCACACGCGTCACTCACGTCACCTCTGGCTCGTGACCCCCACCGCTTCTGTTTCTGCTGAGGAACCTCCCCGCCCATGAACATGGACAGCGACCTTCAGATCGCCGGCGACATCCTCGAGGTCCCGCACCTCCTCCAGCCCGAGCGACCCCACCCGGTCACCGTGGCCGAGTTCGCCGGCCTCGCGCGCTCGATCGCCGACGACCGCGCCCAGTGGGCCCCGTACGTCGAGTACGACGCCACCACCCGCTGGTACCACCGGCTGCGCACCGGCCCCGGCTACGAGGTGTGGCTGCTCTCCTGGGTGCCGGGCCAGGGCAGCGGGCTCCACGACCACGGGGTCTCCTCCGGCGTACTGACCGTCCTGGAGGGCGAGCTGACGGAGCGTACGGACCGGGGCACGCGGACGCTCGCGCCCGGCGCGCAGAGGGTGTTCGCGCCGGGGTACGTCCACGAGGTCGTCAACGACTCCCTCGAACCGGCCGTCAGCCTGCACGTCTACTTCCCGGGTCTCACCGAGATGCCGATGCACGAGTCGCTCCAGGGCCAGTGCGCCCCGGCCACCCCCGGTGTCGCCGTCGCCTGACAGACTGCTCCGCATGCGCATTGTGGTTCTGGCCGGCGGCATCGGTGGTGCCCGTTTCCTTCGCGGCCTCAAGCAGGCCGCGCCTGACGCGGAGATCACGGTCATCGGCAACACCGGTGACGACATCCATCTCTTCGGGCTGAAGGTCTGCCCCGACCTGGACACGGTGATGTACACCCTCGGCGGTGGCATCGACGAGGAACAGGGCTGGGGCCGCCGCGACGAGTCCTTCACCGTGAAGAAGGAGCTCGCGGAGTACGGCGTCGGACCCGAGTGGTTCGGTCTCGGCGACCGGGACTTCGCGACCCACATCGTCCGTACGCAGATGCTCGGCGCGGGCTACCCGCTGAGCGCCGTCACGGAGGCGCTGTGCGCCCGCTGGCAGCCCGGCGTACGCCTCCTGCCCATGTCCGACGACCGCGTCGAGACGCACGTGGCGATCGAGGTCGACGGCGAGCAGCGCGCGGTGCACTTCCAGGAGTACTGGGTGAAGCTGCGCGCCTCCGTGGACGCGAAGGCGGTCGTGCCGGTCGGCGCGGAGACCGCGAAGCCCGCGCCGGGTGTCCTGGAGGCCGTCGCCGACGCGGACGTCATCCTCTTCCCGCCGTCCAACCCCGTGGTCAGCGTCGGGACGATCCTGGCCGTGCCCGGGATCCGGGAGGCGATCGTCGCCGCCCGGGCACCCGTCGTGGGCCTCTCCCCGATCGTCGGGGACGCGCCCGTGCGCGGCATGGCCGACAAGGTGCTCGCGGCCGTGGGCGTGGAATCCACGGCGGCGGCCGTCGCCCGGAACTACGGCTCCGAACTCGTCGACGGCTGGCTCGTCGACACCGTCGACGCGGGCGCCGTCGCGGAGGTCGAGACGGCGGGCATCCGCTGCCGGGCGGTCCCGCTGATGATGACCGGCATCGAGGCGACCGCCGCGATGGCGCGGGAGGCGCTGGCGCTCGCCGAGGAGGTCCGCGGGTGACCCCCGTACCCCCTTCGTACCGGGTCTGGGCACTGCCCGGACTGCCGGAGGTGGCGGCCGGGGACGACCTGGCCAAACTGATCGCCTCCGTCTCGCCGGACCTCGTCGACGGGGACGTCCTGCTCGTCACCTCCAAGATCGTGAGCAAGGCCGAGGGGCGGGTGATCGCCGCCGACGACCGCGAGGAGGCCATCGACGCCGAGACCGTGCGGGTGGTGGCGCGGCGCGGGACCCTGCGGATCGTCGAGAACCGGCAGGGGCTCGTCATGGCCGCCGCCGGAGTCGACGCGTCCAACACCCCCGCCGGGACGGTGCTGTTGCTGCCCGAGGACCCCGACGCCTCGGCGCGGCGCATCCGTTCGGGGCTGCGCGAGGCGCTGGGCGTCGACGTGGGTGTCGTCGTCACGGACACCTTCGGGCGGCCGTGGCGCACGGGGCTCACCGACGTGGCGATCGGGGCGGCCGGCGTGCGGGTCCTCGACGACCTGCGCGGCGGGACCGACACGTACGCCAATCCGCTCGGCGCGACCGTGGTCGCCACCGCCGACGAGCTCGCCGCCGCGGGCGACCTGGTGAAGGGCAAGGCGGCCGGTCTTCCCGTCGCCGTCGTCCGGGGCCTGCCGCACGTGGTGGCCGGGGACGAGGAGCCGGGCGCCCGGGCGCTGGTGCGCGGCGCGGCCGACGACATGTTCCGGCTCGGTACGTCGGAGGCCGTACGTGAGGCGGTGACGCTGCGGCGGACCGTACGGGAGTTCACCGCGGATCCGGTCGACCCGGGTGCGGTACGGCGTGCGGTCGCCGCGGCCGTGACGGCTCCGGCGCCGCACCACACCACGCCGTGGCGGTTCGTGCTCCTGGAGTCGGCGGCGTCCCGGGTCCGACTGCTCGACGCGATGCGGGACGCGTGGGTCGCGGACCTGCGGCGGGACGGCAGGTCCGAGGAGTCCATCGCCAAGCGGGTGCGGCGCGGGGACGTCCTGCGCGACGCGCCCTACCTGGCGGTGCCCTGCCTCGTCATGGACGGCTCCCACCACTACGGCGACCCGCGCCGGGACGCGGCCGAACGCGAGATGTTCGTGGTGGCGGCGGGCGCGGGCGTACAGAACTTCCTGGTGGCGCTCGCGGGTGAGCGGCTCGGCTCCGCGTGGGTGTCCTCGACGATGTTCTGCCGGGACGTCGTACGGGAGGTCCTCGACCTGCCGGCCGGGTGGGACCCGCTCGGCGCGGTCGCGATCGGCCATCCGGCGGCGGCGCCGAGGGAACGGGCGGCGCGGGGGGCTGCGGAGTTCGTCGAGGTGCGGTGAGGGGCGGGGGTGTGCGGGGCTCGGCCCCGGGCCCCGCATGAACCGGACGAGGGGCTCTAGATCCGCGTGATGTCGCCGGGGGTCATGCGTGGGGCCCTGCGGGGTGGGACGCGGCCGCTGAGGAGGATCAGGCGGGCCGCTCGGTGGCGCTGGCCCGCGTACGGGGCCAGGAGGTCGAGCATCGCCGGGTCGTCGGTGGTCCGGTCGCCCACGAGCGCCCAGCCCACGATGCCGGGCAGGTGGAGGTCGCCGGTGGTGACCTCGTCCGGTGCGCCGTTGCTGCGCTGGACCGTCTCGGCGCTCGTCCAGGGGCCGATGCCCGGGACCAGTTCCAGGCGCTCGCGGGCCGCCGGCGGGGTCATGTGCGCGGCCTCCTCCAGGCGGGCCGCCACCTGGGCGGCGCGGACGATGGTGGCCGAGCGCTTGCCGTCGACGTTCGCGCGGTGCCACTCCCAGGACGGGATCATCGCCCACGTACGCGCGTCCGGCATCACGTGCATGCCCTCGGGGGCGGGTCCCGGCGCGGGCTCGCCGTACTTCCGTACGAGCACCCGCCACGAGCGGTACGCCTCGTCCGCCGTGACCTTCTGCTCCAGGACCGAGGGGATCAGCGACTCCAGGACCAGGCCGGTGCGGGTGAGGCGGAGGCCCGGACGGCGGCGGTGGGTCGCGAGGACCAGCTTGTGGCGGGGGACGAAGGCGGCAGGGTCGTCCTCGGCGCCGAGCAGCCCGGGGAGCCGGTCCAGGAGCCAGGGCGCTCCCGGGCCCCAGGCCTCGGCCGCGGCGCGTCCCTCGCGGATACGGACCCGGAGGGTCCCGGGGCCGTCCGGGGTGCGGCTGGCCCGCCAGACGGAGCCGTCGGGGGTGGCCCGGAAGGTGGGGTCGGCGGGGCCGCGGCGGAGGGGGCCGAGGGTGAGGCCCAGGTCGAGCGGGGTGTCGTCCGTGACGGCGACGGGAGCGTGGGTGTGGCCGCCGCGCACGGTGGTGCGGGTGGGGGTGGTGGGGGGTGGGAAGCGGCCGGCCATGGATACGAGCGTAACGGGGCCGGAGTGGGTGCGGGTGCTGCGTCGCCCCAGGTCCTCGGGGTGACGAACCTGGGACGGGCGCCGCGCGCGTGTGGTGCCCACCCTCCCGGGGGGACCTCCACGCCCTGCGGGACGCATGGGCACGACGGGCGACGGTGCGCCCGTGTGGTCACTGGTCCGAGGAGAAGCGGACGGTGGCTGCCGGGAGGGTGGCGTCGCACCAGATGCGGACGCCCTCGCGGAGCTCGTTGTCGGGGCCCACGTGGGCGCCGTCGCCGATGACCGCCCCCGTGAGGACCGAGCGCGCGCCGATGCGGGCGCCCGCCCCTATGAGCGAGTCGGTGATCACCGCTCCCGGTTCGACGACCGCGCCCGCCAGAATCGTGGAGCCCGTGACGCGGGCGCCCTCGCCGACCACCGCGTCCGCGCCGACGACCGTGCCGCCGGTCAGCTTGGCGTCCCGGGCGACCCGGGCCGTCGGCAGGACCAGGCGGTCGCCGCAGCGGCCCGGGACGGCCGGGGAGGGGGCGCGGCCGAGGACCAGGTCGGCGGAGCCGCGGACGAAGGCCTGCGGGGTGCCGAGGTCCAGCCAGTACGTGGAGTCGACCATGCCCTGGAGGTGCGCGCCGGAGGACAGGAGTTCCGGGAAGGTCTCGCGCTCGACCGAGACCGGGCGGCCCGCGGGGATCGTGTCGATGACCGAGCGCCGGAACACGTACGCGCCCGCGTTGATCTGGTCGGTGACGATCTCCTCGGGCGTCTGCGGCTTCTCCAGGAAGGCCGTGACGCGGCCGGTGGCGTCCGTGGGCACCAGGCCGAAGGCGCGCGGGTCCTCGACCCGGGTGAGGTGGAGGGAGACGTCCGCGCCGGAGGAGGAGTGGGTGGCGACGAGCGCCCCGATGTCGAGGCCCGTGAGGATGTCCCCGTTGAAGATGAGGACCGGGTCGTCGGGGCCGGAGTGCAGCCGCGAGGCCACGTTGCGTATCGCGCCGCCGGTGCCGAGCGGCTCCTCCTCGGTGACGTACTCCAGGCTCAGGCCGAGCGAGGAGCCGTCTCCGAAGTGCGGCTCGAAGACCTCGGCCAGGTAGGAGGTGGCGAGCACGATGTGCTCGACGCCGGCGGCGCGGGCGCGGGCCAGCTGGTGCGTCAGGAAGGGGACGCCCGCTGCCGGGACCATGGGCTTCGGCGTGTTGACCGTGAGCGGTCGCAGCCTTGTTCCCTTGCCACCGACCAGGAGGATCGCTTCTGTCACCTTGTCGTCTCTGCTTCCTGTTCGGGGTCGGTCAGCACGCCCGTGTCGGTCGTCCGTGCGATATGACCGGTCAGTTTAGGCAGATGGTTGCCCCGATGACCCCATCAGCGCCTCCCCTGGTACTTCGCCGAGCTCGTGCGGGCCGTCCCGAGCTTGCCGTACAGCCGTACGCCGGGGCACTCCGTCGCGAATCCGTCGCGGTGTCCCGCGATGGCGTTGAACCGGACCTTCTTGCCCTTCGCGTACAGGTTCCCGCCTCCTGAGACGAGGTACGACGTTCCCTTCGGGTTCACCCCGTGCAGACCGAGTTTCCAGGCCGTCAGGCGGGCGACGGCGGTCACCGCGGCGGCCGGCGGAGTGGTCTTGCTGAAGGTGCCGAGGACGGCGATGCCCATGCTGTTGGTGTTGAAGCCGAGGGTGTGCGCGCCGAGGACCGGCTTGGCCACTCCCCCCGCCCGTCCTTCGTAGATGTTTCCGCACTTGTCGACGGCGAAGTTGTAGCCGAAGTCCCGCCATCCGCTGCTCAGGACGTGGTAGCGGTAGATACCGCGCAGGACGGAGGGTGCCTGGGCGCAGGTGTAGTTGTTGCCGGTCGCGCTGTGGTGCACGAAGGCCGCCTTGATGCTCTTCGTGTAGACGAAGCCCTTCTCGCGGATCTTCTCGTCCGCGCCCCAGCCCTTGCGCGTGATGATCTTGGGTCGGGGACCGATGTACGGCTTGGCGGCGGCCTGGGCCTCGGGCAGGGCCGGTTCCTTGGCCTCCGCCGGCTCCACCACCTCGGCCGGCTCCCCTGCCTCCGCCGGCTCCATGTACGGCGTGTACGGCGCGTACGGGACCGTGAACGCGGTCGCCTCCTTCGACAGGGCCGGGATCCAGGCCGCGCCGTACGGGGCGAGCTGGGCGTTGACCGCGCTGACCGCCGCCTCCGCCGCGCCGAGCCCGGCCTGGACCAGGGCGGCCACAGCGGTACGCGCCGCGGGGGCGACGTCGGGAGCGGCCGCCGCCGCGACGCCCACCGGGGTGACCTCGGGAGGAGTCTCCGGAGCGGTCTCGGGGGCGGCCTCCGCCGGGCCCTCGCCCGGGTCGACCAGTTCCAGGCGCAGGCCCTCGGGGAGCGGCTCCTCCCCTCGTACGCGGATCTCGACGCCGTCCGAGTCGCCCACCCACAGCGGGGCCGTGGAGCCCTTGCGGGCCCGGCCGGCGCCCTCCGCGGTGTCGGGGTCGGCGCCGTGGTCGTCGTTGTGGGTCTCCACGTCCTGCCACGGCGACCAGGCGCCGCCGCTGGTGGCCCGGGTGCGGACCTGAACGGTGCCGTGCAGGGCGGCCGTGGGGTCGTCCCACACGACGCCGACGAGTGAGAAGGGCTGGACGTCGAGCCGGGTGAGTCCCTGCGTCTCCGTCCCGTCCGCCCCGCCACCGAGGGACCGGTCGGACGCGTCGGGCAGCGGTTCCAGCGGGAGGGACTGGGTGGAGCCGTGGAGGTCGGGCGCGGGTGGCAGCGCGGAGAGCGACGAGGGCGGCCCGAGCGCCTGGGGGACCTCGGCCGCCGCGGGCGCGGCGAGGGAGACCGGCAGGGCGAGGACCGCCGCACAGCTGACGGCGATCGAGGAGGCGAGTGAGGCACGCATGGGCCGATCGTGCGTACCCGTGCCCCGTTCCGCGCGCCGGGAACGGGCCCGGGAACTGACGGCGTGTCGGCCGACCGGTGGACGGCGTCACCGGTACGGCGGACCCCCGCACGGCGGCGCGCGTACGCTGTCCGGCGTGAACGCCAGCGACCGCACCCCCGCCGACCTGCTGCGATCCGCGCTCGCCGCGGACCCCGCCCGCCCCTTGGTCACCTTCTACGACGACGCCACCGGTGAGCGGGTGGAATTGTCCGTCGCCACCTTCGCCAATTGGGTGGCCAAGACGGCGAACCTGCTCCAGGGCGAACTGTCCGCCGCTCCCGGAGACCGGCTCGCGCTGCTGCTGCCCGCGCACTGGCAGACCGCCGTCTGGCTGCTCGCCTGCTCCTCCGTGGGGGTCACCGCGGAGGTCGGCGGCGACCCGGCCGACGCGGACCTCGTGGTCGCGGGACCGGACGCGCTGGAGGCGGGGCTCGCCTGCTCCGGGGAGCGGATCGCGCTCTCGCTCGCCCCGATGGGCCGCCGCTTCCCGGCCGCGCCCGCCGGATACGCGGACTACGCGGTCGAGGTACCGAGCCAGGGCGACCGGTTCGCCCCGTTCGTACCGGTCGATCCGGAGGCCCCGGCGCTCGTCGTCGACGGTGCGGAGCGCAGCGGCGCCCAGCTCGTCGCGCAGGCCCGCGCCGACGCGGAGGCGCTCGGCCTCGCCCCCGGCGCCCGGCTGCTCTTCGGGCTCGGGTACGGGGACTGGAAGGGTCTTTCGGCGGGTCTGTACGCGCCCCTCGCGGCCGGCGGCTCCGTGGTCCTGTGCCGGAACGCGGAACAGCTCGCGCCCGAGGCCCTCGCCAAGCGGGTGGAGAGCGAGCGGGTGACGGTCACCGCCGTCTGACGCACCCGTTCGGACCAGCGACGCGCCGGGTCCCCGGGCCCGGGCGCGCCGTCCGGTACATGATCGGCCCAGGGGGAGTGGACTCCTTCCGTACAACCATGTGTCGGGTTCGGCCGTCTCCTTCCACGACCGGCGGCCGCCCGGCGTGCCGCCGACGCCATGAAGGACGGACTGAGACGTGACGGACCGCGCGGGCACGCCCGCCGAACCGGATCCCCCTCCGGCGGACGGGGACACCCCTCAGGCGGAGGGCACGGCGCCCGGCGCGCCGGAGGAGCCGCGCCGGCGCCACTGGCTGCGGTGGACGGCCCTGGGCGTCTCGTTCGTGGTGCTGGCCGCGGCCGGGATCGGCTGGTGGTTCTACCGGAAGCTCGACGGCAACATCACCACGGACACCACCGCCGCCGCCGAGCTCCGGAAGTACGAGAAGGAGCGCCCGGCCGCGGTCGTGTCGGCCGCCCGGAACATCCTGCTGATCGGCTCGGACACCCGTGCGGGCGAGGGGAACCGCCAGTACGGCAGGGACAAGGGGACCCAGCACTCCGACACGACGATCCTGCTGCACCTGTCGGCGGGGAAGTCGAGCGCGACCGCCGTGTCCCTCCCCCGCGACCTGATGGTGACGATCCCGAGCTGCCCCAAGGGTGACGGGACCCGGACCGGTGAGCAGTCCGCGCAGTTCAACTGGGCGTTCGAGTTCGGCGGTACGGCGTGCACGATCCGTACCGTCGAGAAGCTGACCGGGATCCGGGTGGACCATCACATGGTGATCGACTTCCGGGGCTTCAAGAAGATGGTGGACGCGGTCGACGGCGTGGAGGTCTGCCTCAAGGAGCCGGTGGACGACCACGACGCGAAACTGAAGCTGCCGGCGGGCCGCCAGACGCTCCGCGGGGAGCAGGCGCTCGGCTTCGTACGGGCCCGGAAGTCCATCGGCAACGGCAGCGACACGGAACGCATGGACCGCCAGCAGCAGTTCCTCGGCGCCCTGGTCAGCAAGGTGCAGAGCGACGGGGTGCTGCTCAACCCGACGAAGCTCTATCCGGTCCTGGACGCGGCCACCAGGGCGATCACCACCGACGCGGGGCTCGACTCGCTGCGGGACCTCTACGACCTGGCGCGGTCGATGCGGGCGGTACCGACGGAGAAGGTGCAATTCCTCACGGTCCCCCGCCGCCCGTACAGATACGACGCGAACCGGGACGAACTGGTACAGCCGGCGGCGAGTCAACTCTTCAAGCAGCTACGGGAGGACCGGCCCGTGGTGGTCACGCCGGGCGGGAAGGACCCCGACGGGCAGGACGGCGGCACGGACGGGAAACCGGATGACGCGGACACCCCGACACCCGCGGTGACCCCGACGTTCACCGGTCGGAACGCCGCGGAAGGGGTGTGCTCCTAGGGGGCTCGCGAGACCGGGCCGACGGTGGGCACCGGCGGGAGGGGGGCCTCGGAGGGGCCCTGGGGACGGGTGGGTAAAGGCCACACCAAGGGGAGGGCGGGGAGCGATGAGGTTTGAGCAAATTGCCCGGTTGTAAGGGGGGTGGAATTTGTCACGCGCGTCGCCCCACGCTGAACTGGGCGGATAGTGTGACGCGATCCGGTGCACCCCGACGCGTGGTCGCACTCACCAAGGATCGAACGACCGAGAGAGCGGCGCCCGGTGGGGAAGGCGCCTCGCGTGGCACCGACGGAGGACTCGAGTAACCGTGGACGCGCACAGCCGTGGACGGGCGGACGAGATCGACCCCGCCGACCAGTGGGTGCTCAACCCGCAGACCGGCAACTACGAACTGCGACTGGACCACTCCGCAGGGCAGTCGACGGCCCAGCAGGCTCCGGCGAGGCCCCGTAGATCCACCGTTCCCGCTCCCGCCCCGTCCGACACCCCCGCCGAGGCACCTGTTCCCGGGCAGCGCCGCCGCAGGGTCACCGAGCCGGGCGGCGGAACACCCCAGCCGCCCGCGAGCCGCCGCAAGCGCAAGCAGGGCGCGTCCCGCAAGAAGAAGGTCCTGCTGTGGACCGGGGGCACGATGGCCCTGGTGCTCGTGGGGGGCGCGACGGGCGCGTACATGCTCTACAAGGACCTCGACGGCAACATCGACGTCGTCGACACCGTCGGCATGGAGAGCAAGGGCTTCCGCAAGGGCGAGGCCTTCAACATCCTGATCATCGGCACCGACAAGCGGACCGGTGAGGGCAACGGCGGCTACGGCGACAAGAACAGCCCCGGCCACGCGGACACCACGATCCTCTTCCACGTCTCCAAGGACCGCACCAACGCCACGGCGGTCTCCATCCCGCGCGACCTGATGACGACGATCCCCGAGTGCCAGTCCCGGCAGGACGACGGGTCGATCCTGACGATCCCCGCCCAGCAGCAGGCCCGGTTCAACGTGAGCCTCGGCCAGGACGGCCGCGACCCCGGCTGCACCATGCGCACGGTCAAGGAGCTGACCGGCCTGACCGTCGACCACTTCATGATGGTCGACTTCAACGCCGTGAAGGAGCTGACCTCGGCCGTCGGCGGCGTGAAGGTCTGCGTCGAGAAGGCGGTGGACGACCCCAAGTCGCACCTGAAGCTGCCGGCCGGCGAGTCGGTCATCGAGGGGGAGCAGGCCCTCGCCTTCGTGCGTACCCGCTCCAGCTTCGGCAACAAGAGCGACCTGGACCGGATCAAGATCCAGCAGCAGTTCCTGGGCTCCATGATCCGGCAGATGAAGTCGGACGAGACGCTCACCAGCCCCACCAAGCTCCTCGACCTCGCCCAGGCGGCGACGAACGCGCTCACCGTCGACAAGGGCATAGGCTCCCTCTCCAAGCTCCAGGACCTGGGCAAGGAGCTTTCCGGGATCGACACGAAGAACATCTCGTTCGCGACCCTCCCGGTCGTCGACAACCCGGCCGAGCCGAAGCCGATCACCGTGGTGCCGCATCCGACGCAGGCACCGCAGCTCTTCGCCGCACTGCAGGCCGACGTCTCGCTCACCGCGGTCAAGAAGAAGACCCAGGACGCGAAGGACGCCCAGGCGCAGGCCCAGGCGAAGCTTCTCCAGGGACCGCGTGCCGCGGCCGCCGACGTGCGCGTCGACGTCTACAACGGCAGCGGCATCACGGGCGCGGCCCAGTCGACCATCAACTGGCTGCAGAACGAGCAGGGCGTGAACCGCTCCACCAACAAGAGCAACGCCCCCGAGAAGGCGGCGAAGACCACGCTCACCTACGCACCGAACCAGGCCGATCAGGCCCGCGCGCTCGCGGACATGATGGGTCTGGCGGCCACGGCGCTCAAGCCGGGCACGCAGGACGCCGGGGAACGCGAGCCCATGACGCTCGTCCTCGGCGCCGACTTCAAGGGCGCGGGGGTGCCCATCAACGGTCCGACGAAGGCGCCGGCCGTCGACAAGGTAGAAGCTGACAAGCAGGTGTGCGCCAAGTGACCCGGAAACACCGGGTCTCCGCGCACTCCTGACTGACGAGGGGACCTGGGGTGGGACAGAAGAGCGTGCGTGGGGAGGGAACGCGGGGACGCGTTCCGCGCGCCCGTGAACGCGGCTGGGACGACGACCTGCACGGCGCCGGTGAGGTCACCGGCGCCGGGGACGACGTTTCCGAGGAGAACGCGGCCCGGACCGACGCGCCCGCGTCGACCCGCGCCGAACGCCGCCGCGGAACCGGCGCCGGCGACACCGGCGGTACGGGGTCGGGTGGCGGTACGGGCGCGGGTGGCCGCGCCGCCGCACGCCGTCGCGCCAAGAAGTCCGGCAAGCGCAAGGTGCTGCGCTGGGTCGCGATCACGATGTCGGTGCTGATACTCGGCACGGCCGGCGCCGGATACCTGTACTACGAGCACCTGAACGGCAACATCCGCGGCGGCTCGCGCGCGGGCGGCGACAGCGGTGTGAAGAAGGCCGCACCGAACGCGCTCGGCGACACCCCGCTGAACATCCTCCTGATCGGCTCCGACAGCCGGGCGGACGCCAAGAACGTGGCGCTCGGCGGCGGCAAGAACCTCCGTCAGGCGAAGCCCCTCGCCGACGTGCAGATGCTGCTGCACGTCTCCGCCGACCGGCAGCACGCCTCCATCGTCACCATCCCGCGCGACACGATCGTGCCCATCCCGGAGTGCAAGGGCGAGGACGGCTCCATCTACCGGGCGACGACCACGGAACCGATCAACGAGACGCTGGGGCGCGGCGGTCCCGGCTGCACCCTCACCACCTGGGAGAGCATCACCGGGGTCTACATCGACCACTGGATGATGATCGACTTCGCGGGCGTGGTGGCGATGGCCGATGAGGTCGGCGGCGTCCCCGTCTGCGTGAAGACCGGCGTCTGGGACAGGTCGACCCGGCGGGTGAAGGGCGGCTCGGGCCTGCAGCTGCCCGCGGGCACCACGGAGATCCAGGGCACGCAGGCCCTCCAGTGGCTCCGTACCCGGCACGCCTTCGGCAACGACCAGGGCCGGGCCAAGGCCCAGCACATGTACATCAACGGCATGGTCGAGAAGCTCCAGAAGCAGAACGCCTGGAGCGACACCGGGCAGCTGACGGGCCTTGCCGAGACGGCCACCAAGGCGCTCCAGGTCTCCGACGAACTGAAGTCGGTGAAGAAGCTCTTCGACCTGTCGATGCAGCTCAAGAACGTGAAGATGAACCGTCTGACCACGGCGACGGTCCCCACGGTCGAGTGGTCCCAGAACCGGAACAAGCTCCAGATGGTCACCTCGTCGGCGGAGAAGATGTGGGCGATGCTCCGTGACGACATCGCCTTCGACAAGAACGGCAAGCCGGCCGCGACCAAGCCGACGCCGGACACGCCCGCGACGCCCAAGGCCACCGCCGAGGCCCCCGGCTCCTTCGCCGTCACCGTCGTCAACGGAACCGCAGGAACGAACGAGGCGCCCGTCGAGGGACGCGCCAAGGCCGTCACCGAGAGCCTGACGGGCAAGGGCTTCACGCAGGCGGAGGCCTCCAAGGAGCCGCAGCCCCGCGAGGACTCGGTCGTCATGTACCCGAAGGCCGACGGCGACCAGGGCCGGGCGAACGCGGTGTCCGTGGCGAAGGCCCTCGGACTGCCGGAGACCAAGGTGCGGCCCGACGCCGAGGTGGAGGGCATCACCCTGGTCGTCGGCGCCGACTGGCGCGAGGGCGCCACGTACAAGAAGCCGACGGCCGTCGCCGGCGACCTGCCCGAGGGCGCCGACGACAAGGCGACCTGCATGGACATCTACTCGGTCTACAGGTGGGACGGGAAGAGCAAGAGCTGACCCCCCGCACCGCGGACGCCGACGGCCGGACCCCCGTGGAGGGGCCCGGCCGTCGGCGTGTGTCCGGGGAGCGGGTCAGACCGTCTCGGCCTCGCCGGTCCTCACGGCCGGGCGGCGGCTCGCGATGACCTTCCTCGCGAGGGAGCGGGGGCTCGTCAGGAAGCCGTAGCCCCAGGACATGTGCATCGTCGCGAGCGCCACCGGGATCTGGAGGCGGGCCTTGAGCGACAGGCCCTTGCCCGCCGGGACCGAGCCGGCCGTGATCGCGGCGAGGTAGCCGGCCGGGATCACGAAGCCGAGCGGGGTGAGGGTGGCGCCCACGAGCAGGCCCGCGGCGATGGCGCAGACGGCGGTCGGCGGGGCCAGGTAGCGCAGGTTGATGGAGCCGGGGTGGTAGCGGGCCACCACATGGCGCCAACGGCCGTAGTCCTTGTACTGCTTGGCGAGCGCGCGGACGCTGGGCCGCGGGCGGTACTGGACGCGCAGCTCCGGCGAGAACCAGATCAGACCGCCGGCCTCGCGGATGCGGAAGTTCAGCTCCCAGTCCTGGGCGCGGATGAACTCCACGTTGTAGCCGTCCTGCTGTTCGAGCGCCTCGCGCCGGAAGACGCCCAGGTACACGGTCTCCGCGGGGCCCGCCTCGCCGCCCGTGTGGAAGGCCGCGTTGCCGACGCCGATCTTCGACGTCATCGCGGCGGCGACCGCGTCCTCCCAGGCGTTCTCACCCTCGGCGTGCATGACACCGCCGACGTTCTGCGCGCCGGTCTCCTCCAGGAGCCGGACGGCGGTGGCGATGTAGTTCGGGGACAGCATGCCGTGGCCGTCGACGCGCACCACGATCGGGTGACGTGAGGCCTTGATCGCCGCGTTGAGGGCGGCGGGGGTACGGCCCGTGGGGTTCGGCACGGTCGTGACGCGGGGGTCCGCGCGGACGAGTTCGGCGGCGATCTCGTCGGTCCGGTCCGTGGACGGGCCGAGCGCGATCACCACCTCCATCTCGCCGGCGTACTCCTGCTCCAGGATGTGACGAACCGAGGTGCGCAGATGCCGCTCCTCGTTGAGGACCGGCATGATCACGGAGACGGGGGGCGTGGCGTTCATCGTCCGCCACGTTACCGCGAATGGGGGACAGCGGTGCGCGCCGCACGGGTGGTGGGCCCTTGCGCTGATCGTATGGGCCTACGGTGCTCACGGTTCCCCTTGTCACACCCGCGGAGGTGTCCGTCCGTGCCCACACCGCCCCGCACGCCCCGTACCCGGCCCGCCGCCCGCCCCGTGCCGGCCCGTCGGCGGCGGAGGCGCCCCCGGTGGGGGATGCGGATGGCGATGGCGCTGTCCGTGACGGTCCTCGCGGCCGGCGGGATCGGGCACGCGGTGGTGACCGGTCTGAACACCGGGATCAGCCGGGTCGACCCCTTCAAGGACATGAAGAACCGGCCGCAGGCCGGGCACGGGATGAACGTCCTCGTCGTCGGCACCGACGGGCGGGAGAGGATCACCGCCGAGGAGAAGGAGAAGTACCGGCTCGGCGGCGCGCCCTGCCACTGCACCGACACCGTGATGCTCGTGCACATCTCGGAGGACCGGGAACGGGCGAGCGTGGTGAGCCTGCCCCGTGACTCGTACGCGGAGATGCCCGAGCACACCGATCTCATCAGCGGCGAGAAGCACCAGGCGCATCCGGTGAAGCTGAACGCGGCGTACGCCGAGGGCGGTCCCGGGCTGACCGTGCGGACCGTCGAGTCGATGACGGGCGTCAAGATCGACCACTATCTGGAGGTCGACTTCACCAGCTTCATGCGGACCGTGGACGCGGTCGACGGCGTGCAGATCTGCACCACCCGGCCCATGAAGGACCCCTACACCGGGCTCGACCTGACGGCCGGCACCCATGAGCTCGACGGCGGGCAGGCCCTCCAGTACGTGCGCTCCCGGCACATCGACGGAGCCGCCGACATCGGGCGGATGCAGCGGCAGCAGCGTTTCCTCGCGGCGCTCGTGGAGCGGATCAGCAGCAGCGGGGTGCTGATCAACCCGGTGCGGTTCCGGGAGGTCGCCACGGCCATGCTGGGCTCGGTGCGGGCCGACGAGGACTTCGGTACGGACCAGCTGTTCGCCCTCGCCAGGGCGATGCGCGGCTTCACCCCGGCGTCGTCGGAGTTCGTGTCCGTGCCGATCGGTGACATGAGCTTCCCCGTGAAGGGGATCGGTTCGACGGTGAAGTGGGACGCGGCGAAGGCGCAGAAGCTGTTCCAGGCGCTACGTGAGGACCGGCCGCTCACCCCCGCGAAGCCCGCCTCGTCGGACAAGGCCCCCGGGGCCGAGGTGGTGGACGTGGCGCCGCGCACGGTCCGGGTGCAGGTCTACAACGGGACCCGGACGGACGGGCTCGGCCGCAAGGTCGACGACGCGCTGCGCGGGACCGGCTTCGACACCACGCGGACGCCGATGACCGCGCCGGGCAAGGACCGGGCGCGCACGCTGGTGGAGTACGACCCGCGCTGGGACCGCTCGGCGAAGACCCTCGCGGCGGCGTTGCCGGGGGCGGAGCTGAAGGCGGTGCCGGGGAGGGGCGGGACGCTGCGGGTGACGGTGGGGGCGGACTACCGGGGGGTGCGGGCGGTCCGGGCGGAGGAGGCGGGCCGGGCGGGCCCGTTCGAGGCGGTGACGGGGGACCGGGTGGTGTGTCCGTGACCGGGACGGTGCGTCCGTGACCGGGACGGTGCGTCCGTGACCGGGGCGGTGCGTCCGTGACCGCCGTGGCGCGTCCGTGAGCCGGGCGGTGCGTCCGTGACCGCCGTGGCGCGTCCGTGAGCCGGGCGGTGCGTCCGTGACCGGGGCGGTGCGTCCGTGACCGCCGTGGCGCGTCCGTGACCGGCCTCGCGGGCCTTCGTCCTCAGTCCTCGTAGCCCTCCGCCGCTCGGCGTTCGCGCAGGTCCTTGATGGCCTCGCGGCGGGCCAGGCGGTGGGTGCGGCGGATCTGGGCCTCCTGGTTGCGGCGCTTGTCCTGCTCCGTCTCGGGGACGACCTGCGGGACCCGCCGCGGCTTGCCGTCCGCGTCGACGGCGGCGAAGACCAGATAGGCGGAGCCGACCTGGGTGGCGGGCGTGGACTCGTTCCAGCGCTCGGCCATGACCCGGACGCCGACCTCCATGGAGGACCGCCCGGTCCAGTTGACCTGGGCCTTCACATGGAGCAGGTCCCCGACCCGTACCGGCTCGAGGAAGACCATCTCGTCCATCGAGGCGGTCACGGCCGGGCCGCCCGAGTGCCTGCCCGCGACGGCGCCCGCCGCGTCGTCCACCAGCTTCATGATCACGCCGCCGTGCACCGTGCCGAGGAGGTTGGTGTCGTGGCTGGTCATGATGTGGCTGAGGGTGGTGCGGGAGGCGGAGGTGGGCTTGCCCGGAATATCGCCCTGATCTGTCATGCCGTCCACCATATGCGGGGCCTCCGGGCCGTCGCCGTCCGGTCCGCTTTGCATCAGCTTGGCAACAGCCCGGGCCCGATGCTCCACCCGCCCTGTCGCCCGCTGAGCCCTGCCCGGCACACTGGTCCGCATGAATGACTGGCCCGATGACGGCGGATACGGCCGCGGCAGCTCGAACCCCCACCCCGAGGGTCCTCGCCGCATGAGCCGTGTGCAGCGCCCGCAGGTTCCGCAGCAGCCGCCTCGTTACGACCAGGCCGACCCGAACTTCACGCAGGCCCAGGGCACGGGCTACGACTCGGGCTACAGCTCGGGCCAGGTCTACGGTGGTCCGCAGGGCGGCGGCCGAGGCACCGTGCCGCCGCAGTACGCGCCGAGCACCGGCGCCGGTGGCCCGGGGGGTCCCGCGCCGGACTGGCGCAAGCGCATCAAGGTCGGCTCGGTCGTCCTGGTCGTCGGCGTCCTCGCCTGGGGCATCGGCACGTACGCCTGGGCCGGCTCGCAGATGCGCAACGAGGTCGACCTCTCCAAGGTCATCGAGCGGCCCGCGGAGGGCGACTGCACGACGTATCTGATCGTCGGCTCCGACAGTCGCGAGGGCATGTCCGCCGAGGAGAAGAAGAGGCTCCGCACGGGCTCCGCCGAGGGCAAGCGGACCGACTCGATGATGATCCTCGCGGCGTGCTCCAGCGGGAACACGATGGTCTCGCTCCCCCGCGACTCCTGGGTGACGATCCCGAACTTCGTCGGCTCCGAGTCCGGCAAGTCCTTCCCGGCCCGTGGCGGCTCCAAGCTGAACGCGGCGTACGCCATGGACGGCCCCGAGCTGCTCGTACGGACCGTCGAGTTCAACACCGGCCTGCGCATCGACCACTACGCGGAGATCGGCTTCGCCGGTTTCGCGAACATCGTGGACGCGCTCGGCGGTGTCGACCTGAACATCGAGAAGGGCTTCAAGGACAAGAAGTCCGGCGCCGACTTCCAGGCGGGCGAGCAGACCCTCAACGGCGAGCAGGCCCTGGCCTTCGTCCGCACCCGGTACGCCTTCGCCCAGTCGGACCTCCAGCGGACGAAGAACCAGCAGAAGTTCCTCGCCGCACTCGCCAACCAGGCGGCGACGCCGGGCACGATCCTCAACCCGTTCGCGCTGTACCCGACGCTCGGCGCCGGCCTGGACACGCTGATCGTGGACAAGGACATGTCGCTGTACGACCTCGGGAAGATGTTCTTCGCCATGAAGGGCATCAGCGGCGGCGACGGCAAGTCCATGAACATCCCGATCTCGGGCAAGGCACCGCAGAACTCGCTCAAGTGGGACATGCCGAAGGTGAAGCAGCTGGTGTCGCAGATCCAGAACGACGAGAAGGTCACCGTCGAGTCGAACCCGTGACCTAGCGGCAGCACCAGGGGAGGGCGTGCCCGGGTCCCCGACCTGGGCACGACTATGCTCGGGCAGGCATTCCGCCCGACGTCACTGGAGACCCGCATGGCCCTCAAGATCACCGTGATCGGCACCGGCTACCTCGGCGCCACCCACGCCGCGGCCATGGCGGAACTGGGCTTCGAGGTGCTCGGCCTCGACGTCGTCCCCGAGAAGATCGAGCTGCTGTCCTCCGGCCGGGTCCCGATGTACGAACCGGGCCTCGAGGAACTGCTCGCCAAGCACGTGGCCGGCATCGAGGGTTCGAGCGGGCGGCTGCGGTTCACCACCTCCTGGGAGGAGGTGGGCGCCTTCGGCGACGTGCACTTCGTCTGCGTGAACACCCCGCAGAAGCACGGCGAGTACGCCTGCGACATGAGCTACGTGGACGCCGCCTTCACCTCCCTCGCCGGGGTCGTACGCGAAGGGGCCCTGGTGGTCGGCAAGTCGACCGTGCCCGTCGGCTCGGCCGAGCGGCTCGCGGGCGTGCTGCCGGAGGGTGTCGAACTCGCCTGGAACCCGGAGTTCCTGCGGGAGGGCTTCGCCGTGCAGGACACCCTGCGCCCGGACCGGATCGTCGTCGGCGTACGCGGCGAGCGGGCGGAGAAGACGCTGCGCGAGGTGTACGCCGTACCCGTCGGCGAGGGTTCGCCGTTCGTGGTGACCGACTTCCCGACGGCCGAGCTGGTGAAGACGGCCGCGAACTCCTTCCTCGCCACCAAGATCTCCTTCATCAACGCGATGGCGGAAGTCTGCGAGGCCGCGGGCGGTGACGTCGCCAAGCTGGCCGAGGCCATCGGCCACGACGACCGGATCGGCGCCAAGTTCCTGCGCGCCGGCATCGGCTTCGGCGGCGGTTGCCTCCCGAAGGACATCCGGGCCTTCATGGCCCGCGCCGGCGAGCTGGGCGCCGACCAGGCGCTGACCTTCCTCCGCGAGATCGACTCGATCAACATGCGGCGGCGCGGCCAGATGGTGGAGATGACGCGGGAGGTCCTCGGCGGGAACTCCTTCCTCGGCCGTCGGGTCGCCGTCCTCGGCGCCACCTTCAAGCCGGACTCGGACGACGTCCGTGACTCCCCCGCGCTGAACGTGGCCGGTCAGATACACCTCCAGGGCGGCCAGGTCACCGTCTACGACCCGAAGGGCATGGACAACGCCCGGCGCGTCTTCCCGACCCTCGGGTACGCGGACACGGCGCGCGAGGCGGTGCGCGGGGCGGACGTGGTGCTGCACCTGACGGAGTGGCGCGAGTTCCGTGAGCTCGACCCGGCGGAGCTGGTGGACCTGGTCGCGGCGCCCGTGCTCCTGGACGGGCGAAACGCGCTGGACGCGGAGCGCTGGCGGGCCGCGGGCTGGACGTACCGGGCGATGGGCCGCCCGCGCGCCTGAGCGCACCGGAGTACGACGAGGAGGGAGTGCCGCCGCGCCGGCCTCGCCGGCGGCGGCGGTGGAGAGGCTGGGAGGGTCGTCTAGCAGGTCCGCCATGGTCTGACTCCGAACTCGGGCGATGCAGTACCGCCCCGCCGAGTGCGGCGGGGCGGTACCGTCCACCGTGCCACCGGCCCCGTGCGGGAGCGCGGCGGACTGAGCCGTCCGGGTGACGGGGCGGTTACGGTGCGCCGACGGGGTCGAGCATGTCGATGGTCGCGTTCGACGGGGCCGTACGGCTCTTCAGGTCGCGGGAGACCGCCTCCGCGTCACGGAGGGCGCGGACCGCGTTGGACCAGGTCAGCTTGGCCAGGTCGGGGTGGGACCAGCCGCGGTGCAGCAGCTCCGCGATCAGGTTCGGGTAGCCGGCGACGTCGTCGAGACCGGCCGGGGTGAAGGCCGTTCCGTCGTAGTCGCCGCCGATGCCGATGTGGTCGACGCCGGCCGCCTCGCGCATGTGGTCGAGGTGGTCGGCGACGGTGGCGGCGGTGGCGACCGGGCGCGGGTTCTCCGCCTCGAAGGCGCGGTGCAGCCTCATCGCCTCGGGGGTGGTGTCGAGGTGGTCGAGGCCGTGGGCGCGGAGGTTCTCGTCGGCCCGCGCGGTCCACTCGACGGCCGCGGGGAGGATGAACTTCGGCACGAAGGTGGCCATCGCGACGCCGCCGTTGGCGGGCAGCCGCTCCAGGACGTCGTCCGGGACGTTGCGCGGGTGGTGGCAGACCGTCAGGGCCGAGGAGTGCGAGAAGATCACCGGCGCCGCCGTGGCGTCGAGGGCGTCCCGCATGGTGGTGGCGGCGACGTGCGAGAGGTCGACGAGCACGCCGGAGCGGTTCATCTCGCGGACGACCGCGCGGCCGAAGGCGGAGAGCCCGCCGACGCGGGGTTCGTCGGTGGCCGAGTCCGCCCAGTCGTTGTTGTCGTTGTGGGTGAGCGTCAGGTACCGCACGCCGAGGGTGTGCAGGGCGCGCAGGGTGGCGAGGGAGTTGTTGATCGAGTGGCCGCCCTCGGCGCCCTTGAGTGAGGCGATACGGCCCTGCCGCCGGGCCGTCTCCATGTCGTCCGCCGTCAGGGCGGGGGCCAGCTCGTCCGCGTACCGCTCAAGGAGCTGGTCGACGATGTCGATCTGCTCCAGGGTCGCGCTGACCGCGTCGTCCCCGGTGAGCCCGCAGGGCACGTACACCGACCAGAACTGGGCGCCGACGCCGCCGGCCCGCAGCCGGGCGAGGTCGGTGTGGAGGGCGCCGGTCTGGTCCTCGGCGATGTCCATGCGGTCCAGGTCGTACCGCGCGTGCTTCCGGAGCGCCCACGGCAGGTCGTTGTGGCCGTCGGCGACGGGCGCGGAAGCCAGCAGCTCCCGCGCCTCCGCCAGGCGGTCGGCGGCGCTCAACCGCCGAAGCCGAAGGAGTCGGCGCCCTCGACCTTGGCCCGCAGCCGCTTGCCCTTCTCGGTCGCCTGGTCGTTCAGGTCCTGCAGGAAGTCGGTCATGCGGGTGAGGAGCTCGGGGTCGTGCGCGGCGAGCATCCGGGCGGCGAGCAGGCCCGCGTTGCGGGCGCCGGCGACGGAGACCGTGGCGACGGGGACACCGGCCGGCATCTGCACGATGGAGAGCAGCGAGTCCATGCCGTCGAGGTACTTCAGCGGCACCGGCACGCCGATCACGGGGAGCGGGGTGACGGACGCGAGCATGCCGGGCAGGTGGGCGGCGCCGCCCGCGCCCGCGATGATCGCCTTCAGCCCGCGGTCCGCGGCCTGCTCGCCGTACGCGATCATCTCGCGCGGCATCCGGTGGGCGGAGAGGACGTTCACCTCGTAGGGGATCTCGAACTCGTCGAGGGCCTGCGCGGCGGCCTCCATGACGGACCAGTCGGAGTCGGATCCCATGGCGATGCCGACGACGGGGGAGGTGCTGTTGCTGCTCACTCGGTGATCGTTCCTCGCAGGTAGCCGGCGGCGTGGCGGGCGCGCTCCAGCACGTCGTCCAGGTCGTCGCCGTAGGTGTTGACGTGCCCCACCTTGCGGCCGGGCTTCACGTCCTTGCCGTACATGTGGATCTTGAGCTGCGGGTCCCTGGCCATGCAGTGCAGATACGCCGCGTACATGTCCGGGTAGTCGCCGCCCAGGACATTGCACATCACGGTCCAGGTCGCGCGCGGGCGCGGATCGCCGAGAGGCAGGTCGAGGACCGCCCGGACGTGGTTGGCGAACTGCGAGGTGATCGCCCCGTCCTGGGTCCAGTGGCCGGAGTTGTGCGGGCGCATCGCCAGTTCGTTGACGA
Organism: Streptomyces sp. NPDC016459; assembly: GCF_040632845.1. Classification (NCBI taxonomy): domain Bacteria; kingdom Bacillati; phylum Actinomycetota; class Actinomycetes; order Kitasatosporales; family Streptomycetaceae; genus Streptomyces; species Streptomyces sp. NPDC016459. The sequence continues at coordinate 168,724 of NZ_JBEYCR010000011.1, read as the reverse complement.
GGATGCGGCCGTCCGTGGTCTGGAACAGCTCGACGGCCAGATGGCCCACCACGCCGAGTTCCTTGGCGATCCGCAGCGCCAGCTCCTGCGCCTGGCCGGCCAGCTCGTCGTCGAGGTCGGGCGCGGGCGCGATCACCGTGTCGCAGACGCCGTCTACCTGGCGGGACTCCACGACCGGGTAGGCGACGGCCTGGCCGTGCGGGGAGCGGACGATGTTCGCGGCGAGTTCGCGCGCGAAGTCGACCTTCTCCTCGGCGAGGACAGGGACCCCCGCGAGGAACGGGTCGCGGGCGTCCTCCGGCGTACGGACGAACCAGACGCCCTTGCCGTCGTAGCCGCCGCGCACGGTCTTGAGGATGATCGGGAAGCCGCCGACCTCGGCGGCGAAGGCCGCCGCGTCCTCGGGGTCCGCCACGATGCGGTGCCGCGGGCTGGGCGCGCCGATCTCGTCGAGCCTGGCGCGCATCACCCCCTTGTCCTGGGCGTGCACCAGCGCGTCGGGCCCCGGGCGGACGGGAATGCCGTCCGCTTCGAGGGCCCGCAGGTGTTCCGTGGGGACGTGCTCGTGATCGAAGGTGATCACGTCACATCCGCGCGCGAAGTCACGCAGCGTGTCCAGGTCGCGGTAGTCGCCGATGACGACCTCGCTCACCACCTGGGCCGCGGAGTCCTGCGGGGTGTCGCTGAGGAGCTTGAACTTGATGCCGAGGGGGATGCCCGCCTCGTGGGTCATACGGGCGAGCTGCCCGCCGCCGACCATGCCTACTACGGGGAACGTCACCCTCTTAGGGTATCCGCACCATCAGGGAACACGCGTCCGGCTGTGGTTTGACACAAGAAACCCAGGGGTGAGGGCCGGGTTTCTGGGGGTTTACGAGGTACACGGGCGGGTGACAGGGCGGCTGGTTAGCATGGTTGGGTTGACGTCATCCGGACGTCACCCGGACGGACGGGACAGAGCCATCACCATGAGTGAACCCGGCGCGCTGCGCACGCGACTCGACCTGCTCGTCCGCGAGGTCGCCAAGTTCGGGGTGGTCGGCGGTCTCGGCGTCCTGGTCAACCTGGCCGTCTTCAACCTGGTCCGGGCCACCACGGAGATTCCGATGGTGCGGGCCAGCCTGATCGCGACCGTCGTCGCCATCGTCTTCAACTACGTGGGGTTCCGCTACTTCACGTACCGCGACCGGGACAAGTCCGGCCGGACCAAGGAGATGTCGCTGTTCCTGCTGTTCAGCGTGATCGGCATGGTCGTCGAGAACGGCGTGCTCTACGCGGCGACGTACGGCTTCGGCTGGGACGGCCCGCTGGCGAGCAACTTCTTCAAGTTCCTCGGCATCGGGATCGCCACGCTGTTCCGCTTCTGGTCGTACCGCACCTGGGTCTTCCGCGCGCTGCCCGCGAAGGAGGCGGTCCAGGCCGCCGAATCGTTCTTGGAGCAGCCCCCGCGGCAGGCGACCCGCCGTCAGCCCGACCGGGTCTGACCAGGCATTTTCACCGTACAGGCCGGTCGCGCGGCTCGTCGGACACGCTTTTCACCTCGCGGCTCAGGAAGAGCGCGAAGACCGGCGGCTGCTCCCTGAGCAGCTCCAGCCGGCCGCCGTCCGCCTCGGCGAGGTCGCGGGCGACCGCAAGGCCGATACCCGTGGAGCTGCGGCCGCTGACGGCCCGCTCGAAGATCCGCGCTCCGAGGTCGGCCGGGACGCCGGGCCCCTCGTCGGTGACCTCGATCACGGACTGGTTGCCGATGACCCGGGTCCGCAGGGCGACCGTGCCGCCGCCGTGCATGAGCGAGTTCTCGATCAGGGCCGCGAGGACCTGGGCGACCGCGCCCGGGGTGCCCACGGCCCGCATCCCCTGCTTGCCCGAGTGGACGATGGCCCGTCCCGCGCTGCGGTAGGCCGGCCGCCACTCCTCGATCTGCTGTTTGACGACCTCGTCCAGGTCGAAGGCGATGGCGGAGCCGGTCCGGGGGTCCCTGGAGTTGGTCAGGAGCCGCTGGACGACGTCGGTGAGCCGCTCGACCTGGGTGAGCGCGATCGTCGCCTCCTCCTTGACCGTGTGCAGGTCGTCGGCGAGGGCCACCTCCTCCAGGCGCATGGAGAGCGCCGTGAGGGGCGTACGGAGTTGGTGGGAGGCGTCGGCGGCGAGCCGGCGCTCGGCGGTGAGCATCCGGGCGATGCGCTCGGCGGAGGCGTCGAGGACGTCCGCGACCCGGTCCAGCTCGGGCACCCCGTACCGCTTGTGCCGGGGGCGCGGGTCCCCGGAGCCGAGGCGCTCGGCGGTCTCCGCGAGGTCCGTGAGCGGGGAGGTCAGCTTGTTCGCCTGCCGTACGGCGAGGAGGACGGCGGCGACGACGGCGAGGAGGGCCACGGCGCCGATGATCAGCACGGTCCGGCCCACCTCGGCGGTGACGGTGGAGCGGGACTCCTCGACGATCACGGTCTCGCCGCGCTCGCCCTCGGCGAGGCCCCGGATGACGTCCCCGGTGGGGCGGGTGCCGATCTCGATCGACGGCCGGCCGGGGATGCGGATCTCGGCGAACCGCTTGGCGCCGCTCTGCTCGGCGAGGATGTCGGGGTTGACCGGTTCGCCGCCGATGAGCCGGCTGTCGACGATGGACGCGAGCCGGACGGCATCGGTGTCCACCCGCTCCTGGGCGGTGCTGGTGATGGTGCGGGTCTCGACGATGACGAGGGAGACCCCGAACACGGAGATGACGACGAGCACCACGGCGAGCGTGGAGTTGATCAGTCGGCGGCGCATGGCGTGGGGGTGGCTCAGCTCTTCTCGAAGCGGAAACCGACTCCGCGCACGGTGGCGATGTAGCGGGGGTTCGCCGCGTCGTCGCCGAGCTTCTTGCGCAGCCAGGAGATGTGCATGTCGAGGGTCTTGGTGGAGGACCACCAGGTGGTGTCCCAGACCTCGCGCATCAGCTGGTCGCGGGTGACGACCCGGCCGGCGTCCCGGACCAGCACCCGGAGCAGGTCGAACTCCTTCGCGGTGAGCTGGAGCTCCTCCTCGCCCATCCAGGCGCGGTGCGACTCGACGTCGATGCGGACGCCGTGGGTCGAGGGGGCGGCGGCGGGCTCGCTGGAGCCGCGCCGGAGCAGGGCCCGGACGCGGGCGAGGAGCTCGGCGAGCCGGAAGGGCTTGGTGACGTAGTCGTCGGCGCCCGCGTCGAGCCCGACGACGGTGTCGACCTCGTCGGCCCTGGCGGTGAGCACCAGGATCGGGACGGCGTGCCCGTCGGCGCGCAGCCGTCTGGCGACCTCCAGGCCGTCCATGCCGGGCAGGCCCAGGTCGAGCACGACCAGGTCCACTCCGCCCTGGAGTCCGGCGTCGAGGGCGGTCGGGCCGTCCTCGCGGACCTCGACCTCGTACCCCTCTCTCCGCAGGGCGCGGGCCAGCGGTTCCGAGATGGAGGCGTCGTCCTCGGCGAGCAGTACACGGGTCATGGGGTGATGGTAGTCCGCACGGGTCCCGGTGCGGGGCGGGATCGACAGGGACCGGGTGACCCTTGGAGATCTTGTGGCCATCCTGCACATGACCTTGGAATGGGACCATGTGGTTGCACTTTCACCTGTGATCCATCTCTCAAGTCCTTCCATATCCCGCCCTGTCGTGGCGTATGGTGGCGAGACGTCTGTTGCGTTGATCGGGGACCTTTGGCCAGTTTTCTGGGCCGAGGTCCTCTTTCTGCGTGAGGTCGGCCTCGCCGAACCTTGAAGACGGCGAACGACCTGTGGGCCGGGTTCCGGGACGCGACGACGCGTCTCCCGGAGCGTGGATCCCGACGGGGGTGCGACCACCCCCGCCGGTGCCGGCCTCCCCCACCGGGCGCATCACGCTCACAAAGCGCGCGTCCCGACAGAGCAAGGATCGACATGGCGTCCAGCCTGACGACGGCTTCGAGCGGAACCCCTGGTTCCGAGAAGACGTTCCTCGGCCACCCCCGCGGCCTGGCCACCCTCTTCTTCACCGAGATGTGGGAGCGTTTCTCCTACTACGGCATGAGGGCCCTTCTCGTTCTGTACCTGGTCTCCGGCGGCGCGGACGCGGCCACGGGCAGCCAGGGCGGCGGCCTCGCGATGACCGCGGCCACGGCCACGGCCATCTACTCCGTGTACGTGTCGATGGTCTACCTCATGGCCATGCCCGGCGGCTGGTTCGGTGACCGCGTCTGGGGCGCCCGGAAGACCGTCACGATCGCCGGCTTCGTCATCATGGCCGGTCACGCCTCGCTGGCCCTGCCCGGCCAGGCGATGTTCTTCGTCGGCCTGGCGCTCGTCGCCGCCGGCTCCGGTCTGCTCAAGGCCAACATCTCGACGATGGTCGGCCACCTCTACGACGGCCCGGACGACCCGCGCCGTGACGGTGGCTTCACCCTCTTCTACGTCGGCATCAACCTCGGCGCGTTCGTGGCGCCGTTCGTCGTCGGCACCGTCGGCGAGAAGGTCAACTGGCACCTGGGCTTCGCCCTCGCCGCCATCGGCATGGGCCTCGGCCTCGCCTGCTTCCTGGCCTTCACCAAGAGCCTGAGCCCCACCAGCAGCGTCGTCCCGAACCCGCTCTCCGCCGAGGAGCGCAAGGGCCTCCTCGTCAAGGCCTCGCTGGTCGTCGTGCTCACCGCCGTCTTCTACGGCGCCGTCGTCGGCCTCGACCTGTTCACCCTGAACTGGGCGCTCGTCCCGCTCACCCTCGCCGGCCTGATCATCCCGGTCGCCGTCCTCGTCCGCATCAAGCGCGACAAGGACCTCGACAAGGGCGAGCAGTCGAGGATGAACGGCTACATCTGGTTCTTCGTGGCCGCCGCCATCTTCTGGATGATCTACGACCAGGGTGGCTCCACCCTGTCGCTCTTCGCCGACGACAAGACCGGCACGCTCTTCGGCTTCGACCCGTCGGCCACCTGGTACCAGGCGCTCAACCCCATGTTCGTCATGGCGCTCGCGCCGGTCTTCGCCTGGCTGTGGCTGTGGCTGGCCCGCAAGAACCAGGAGCCGAACACCATCGTGAAGTTCGCGATGGGTCTGGTCCTGGTCGGCGCGTCCTTCTTCGTCTTCATCGTCCCGATGAGCATGGCGGGCGACGGCACCCTGGTCTCCCCGATGTGGCTCGTCTCGATCTACATGATCCAGACCATCGGTGAACTGTGCCTCTCCCCCGTCGGCCTCTCCGTCACCACGAAGATGGCGCCGAAGAAGTACGCCTCCCAGATGATGGGTGTCTGGTTCCTCGCCGTCACCGCCGGTGACTGCACCACCGGTCTGCTCTCCATCGCGGGCGTGGACCTGAACGGGACCGGGATCATCGCCATGCAGGCGACGCTCGCCGTCGGCGCCGGCTTCGCGATCTACATGTACCGCAAGAAGGTCCAGGGCCTCATGGGCAGCGTCCACTGACGCCACCCCGCTCACCCGAAGGCCGCCGCACCGATCCGGTGCGGCGGCCTTCGCCGTTCCCGTCCTCCGTCATCTCCTGAGCCGCGCCCACGGGGTGAACGGGAACACCCCGGCGCCGAGCAGGATCACCGTGCCGCCGACGGGGCGGGGGCGCGCAGGGTGCCGTCCATCCCGGCGCCGGTCTCGGCGAGGCTGCCTCCCTCGGAGCCGGCCGGACTACGGGTGGACTTGTGGAAGTCCTACACGGGTGAGGCGAGTTCGGCCCAGACCGTCTTGCCGGGGGCGCCCGGCGTGCGCTCGATGCCCCAGTCGAGGCAGAGGCGCTGCACGATGAACATGCCGTGGCCCCCCGGACGGCCGGACCGGTGCGGGGTGCGGGGCGCGGGCTGGCCGGCGCCCCGGTCGGTGACTTCGAGGCGCAGGACCTTGGCCAGGCGCAGGACGCGGAGGCTCTCGGGGCCGTCGGCGTGCAGACAGGCGTTGGTGACGAGCTCGGAGACGACGAGGAGGACGTCCTCCGCGGCGGCTCTGCGGTCGGCGGTGGCGGCCGGGAGCCAGCCCCACTCGCGGAGCGCGGTCCGCGTGAAGTCGCGGGCGAGCGGCACGGTGCCGCTGGTCTCGCCGAGGGCGATCGTACGGACGTCGGAAGCTTGGTCCATCAGCGCTTCACCTCACCGATCGACGGGACAGGGGGCAGGACGTACGGGCGGTGCGGGTGGTGCGGGTGGGGTTCGGCCGGTGCGGGGCCGGGCCTAGCGGGCAGGGCGCGGCCGGGGAGCCGGGCAGGGCCTCAGGCGGGGAGGGCCGTGGCGAGCGTCTCGTGCACGGTGAAGACGGCGTCCGCACCCGTGATCTGGAACACCCGGGCCACCGCGGGCCGCATCCCGACCAGGTGGACCCCGCCGCCGGCGGCCTCCGCTCCGAGCCGGGCACCGAGCAGGACGTTGAGTCCGGTCGAGTCGCAGAACTCCAGGCCCGAGCAGTCGACGACCAGCCGCGAACGGCCCGCTTCGAGCGCGTCGTCCAGCGGCGCGCGCAGCAGTTCGGAGGTGTGGTGATCGAGCTCACCCACCGGCGCGAGGAGTTCGATCTCCTCGTCCACGGTCCGGACTTCCACCCGCAGCCGCGCGGGCGTTGCGCTGCCGATGTTCTCGCGGTCCATGGCCGTGCCTCTTTCGCTCTCGCGGGTGCCGACTGACGTGCCTCGAACCCTACAAGCGAGGTGCGCCTCCGTGCACACGGGGTCCCCCTCATACCCGTACATAACGGATTGTCGACACTTGCGACCTTGTGCGTCGAGCAGATAGGGCTAGAGGAGAACACCCGACACGACCGGTTTCGGAGGCACCGCACACCGCAGCAGAAGAACCCTGAAGGAGACCCATGTCACCCCGGCTCGACGCCCCGCGTACCCCCGACGCGCCGTCGGCAGCAGTCCCCCTCGACCTACCCGGCCACCCCATGAACCATTCCCTCGCAACCGTCCGGCTTCCGCGGCAGCTCACCGAGCAGCCGCTCGACCGGATCGGACCGGTCGACGCGCGCGCCCTCTCGAAGCAGCTCTTCGCCCGGCTCGCCGAGCTGGAAGAGGGCACCCACGACCACTCGTATGTCCGCAATACCCTCGTCGAACTCAATCTGGCCCTCGTAAAGTTCGCCGCCTCCCGTTTCGGCACCCGCAGCGAGCCGATGGAGGACATCGTCCAGGTCGGCACCATCGGCCTCATCAAGGCCATCGACCGCTTCGAACTCTCCCGCGGCGTCGAGTTCCCCACGTTCGCGATGCCGACGATCATCGGCGAGATCAAGCGCTTCTTCCGCGACACCTCGTGGTCCGTGCACGTGCCCCGCAGGCTCCAGGAGCTGCGGCTCGACCTCGCCAGGGCCGGTGACGCGCTCTCCCAGCGCCTCGACCGCGCCCCGACGGTCGCCGAGCTCGCCGAGGAACTCGGCATCGCCCGCGAGGAGGTCGTCGAGGGCATGACCGCGAGCAACGCCTACACCGCGGCCTCGCTCGACGCACAGCCCACCGAGGAGGACGGCGGAGGCGGCGAGGCCGCGATCGCCGACCGGCTGGGCTACGAGGACCACGGCCTCACCGGGATCGAGTACATCGCCTCGCTGAAGCCCATGATCGCCTCGCTGCCCGACCGTGAGCGGGAGATCCTCTCCCTCCGCTTCGTCACCGGCATGACCCAGTCGGAGATCGGTACGGAGCTCGGCATCTCGCAGATGCACGTCTCCCGCCTGCTCTCCCGCACCCTCGCCCGGCTCCGCCGCGGTCTCACTCTGGAGGAATGACCTCCACCGCCTCCCGCGAGCCGCGAAGATGGCTGCGGAAAGGGCCCGTTCACGGTCTTCGGACCCGGGACGGGCCCTTCCGCGTGACCGGAGGGCCGTGTTGACGAGCCGTCCGGATTGGGCCACATTGAGCCCGGGGGTTCAGGGGGGAATCACATGGTTTCTGCGTACGCGGAACTGGAAGAGCGCATGCGCGGCAGACTCGCAGGCAGGGAGTGCCTCTACGTGCCGTCGTGCCGCTTCGGTCTCTATCTCGCGCTGCGCCACTGGTGCCGTCCCGGCGGCCGGGTGCTGATGTCACCGGTCAACGACGACGTCATCTTCTTCGTCGTCCTCGCCGCCGGACTGCGCCCCGTGCAGGCGCCGCTCGACCCCCGGGACGGATCGATCGACACGGCCGCGGTGCCCGACTCCGTATGGCAGGGCCTGTCCGCCGTACTGACCACCAATCTGTACGGCAACCCCGACCCCGCCCCCGGACTGCGGTCCCGCTGCGACCGGTCGGGGATCCCGCTCATCGAGGACGCGGCCCACGCCATCGGCTCGACGGTGGGCGGTCGCCCGGTCGGCACGTACGGCGAGGCCTCCGTCTTCAGCCTCTCGAAGCACACCGCGGCCAAGGCCGGCGGCTTCCTCACCCTCGCCGACCCGGCGCTGCGCGGCGAACTCGCCGCCGCCCGCGACGCGCTGCTGCACCCCACCCGCGCCGCCGCCGAACTCGCCTACCTGACCCGGCCGTACGCCGAGGCCGCCCTGCGTGGACTGCGCCTCGCCCGGGCCGCGCGCGCGACCGTACGGCTGCTCGGCCTCGATGAGCGGAAGGAGATCCGGATGCCGCTGCGCGCCGACGAGCTGGCGCGGGCCCTCCCGGCCGCGCCCGCGCTCGACCCCTTCGACTCCTGGGTACGGGTCGACATGCACGACTACCGCCTCCGGCCCGGCGCCGGCCGGCTCCGCCGCACCACCGGCAAGCTCGCCCGGCTCGACGACGTCCTCGCCACCCACCGGGACGGCACCGCCCGACTCCTGGCCAGCGAGTACGGCACGCCCGGGGCCCCGCGGGAGGTCGCGCAGCCGTTGTTCCGCGTACCCCTGCTCGTCGAGGAAAGGGACACCGCGATCGTCGCCCTCGCCCGGCAGCGGATCACCACCGGCTACGTCTACGATCCGCCGCTCGACCGGTACGCGGGCGAGGCGTTCACGGAGCCCTCCGCCGCCCCGGGGCCGGCGGCCTGGTTCGCCCGGCACGCCCTGCCCGTGGACCCGCGCCACGCGGACGAGGCCCTCGCGGTGCTGCGTACCGCCGGAATCCGCCCCGCGTCCCACCTGTCGGCGGCTCCCGAGGGCGCCCGGTGAGCGAGACCGTACGGCTGCGCGGGGCGGAACGTCCGGAGGCCGAGGGACCCTCGGGCACGCCACCGGAGCCTCCCGCCCACACGAGGGACCCGGTCGAGGAGGCGGGTCCGGCCCGGAGCGCGGGATCCGGCGCCGACGACTCCCTCTTCCGCAACGCCTACGCCCTGATGATCTCCACCGGCGTCTCCGCCGCCCTCGGGCTCGGCTTCTGGTTGGTCGCGGCCCACTACTACACGGAGGAGGCCGTCGGGCAGGGCTCCGCCGCCATCGCCGCCCAGCGGATGCTCGCCTCCCTCACCGCGACGACGCTCACCGGCGCCGTCGTCCGGTACGTGCCCCGGGCCGGCCGCGCCACCGGGCCGCTCGTGGTGCGCCTGTACCTGGTCAGCACCGTGGTGGTCGCCGTCGCCTGCGGCGTCTTCCTGCTCACCCTGGACTGGTGGGGCCCCTCGTACGCCCCGCTGGGCACCCTCTCCGCCGGCCTCTTCTTCACCGCCTCCAGCATCGGCTGGGCCCTGCTCACCCTCCAGGACGGCGTCCTCACCGGGCTCAGACAGGCGATCTGGGTGCCCGTGGGAAACGCGGTCTTCACCGTCGGCAAGCTGGTCCTCCTGATCCTCTTCGCGGCCGCCCTGCCGGTGCTCGGCGTCTTCGTGTCCTGGTCGGCGGCGATAGCGCTCTCCGTGCTGCCGATCGGCTGGCTCGTCCTCCGGCGGCTCATCCCCCGCCAGGCACGCGCCGACCGCGACCGCGAACCGCCCAGCATGCGCGAGATCGGCCGCTTCATGGCCGGCGACTCCGTCGGCGCGTTCTTCAGCCTCATCATGATCAACCTGCTGCCGGTGATGGTCGCCGTCCGCTTCGACGCCGCCCACAACGCCTTCTTCTACACGGCCTACACCCTCGGCGGCACGATGGAGTTCATGGCCATCAACATGGCCACCTCGCTCACCGCGCACGCCTCGCACAGCCCCGAGTCCCTCGCCGAGGGAGTACGGGGAGCACTGCGCCGCATGACGCTGCTGCTCGTCCCCGTCGTCCTCGTCCTCGTCGTCTTCGCCCCGCTGGTCCTCGCGCCCTTCGGCGGCGCCTACGCCGAGCAGGGCACGACCGTGCTCCGGCTGCTCGCCGCCGCCGCGCTCCCCCGGGTCGCCGTCGAGCTGTACATCGGTGTCCTGCGCGTCCAGGGGCGTACGGGTGTGCTCGCCGCCTTCCAGGGCGCGATGTGCGTCCTGGTGCTCGGCAGCGCGGCGCTCCTCCTGGGACCCTTCGGCATCGCGGGAGCCGGATACGCCGTGCTCGGGGCGATGACCCTGATGGCCCTGGTGTCCATACCGGGCTTGCGGGCCGCCCTCAACAGCCACGCACCGGCCGAGGAGCCGAAGCGGGCCGCGCGGGTCAGGGAGCGCGCGGAGGACGACTACGGCACGAGCTGGGCGCGGGAGAGCGCCTATCTGCGCGGGGCGCACGAGTCGGTGACGCCGGCGTTCGGCATCCCCGTGTACGTACCCCGGCCGCGTACGGAGGAGCCGGTGGGCCCGTCCGTACGGACGGACGGGACGAAGCTCCCCACCGCCCCGTCGGCGCCCACGGCCCCGACCCCGGCCCCGGCTCCGGCTCCGGCTCCGGAGAGGCGGCCGACGGTACGCGTGGACCGGTCGGAGGCCTGGCGGTGGGTGCTGCTCGCGCTCGCGGCCGCCCTCTTCTGGCTGCCGCTCACCGGCTCCCAGTCGCTCGACGTGGAGCGGCTCTCCGGGACCGGTCTGCTGACCGCGCTCCCGCCCGTCACGCTCGCCGCCGGGCTGCTGCTCGTCGCCCTCCAGGGGGCGGCCGTCGGACTCGGCGCGTTCCGGCCCTGGTTCGGCGGAACGGTCCTGCTCGCCACCTTCCTCACCCTGCACACCGCACCGCCCCTGCTCGGCCTGCGGCCCGCCGAGGCGGACGGCCCCGGCGCCGTGCTCCTCGGCGAGGGCGCCGGGAGAGCCGTCGCCCCGATCGTCCTCCAGGCGCTGAGTCTGCTGGCTACGGCCGTGCTGCTGCGGGTGGTCGGCGTGGGCGCGCGGGTCACGGCCGGGGTGGTGTGGGTGCTGGTCTGGGCGGGTTGGGCGGGTCAGCAGGCCTTCGCCACGGCCCCGCTGCCGCTCTTCCTGGGCCTGGCCGGGGGCACGATGGCGGTGTGCGCCTTCCGGGGCCTGACGACGGGCAGACGGTGAAAGCCCGGCGGCGGGACGGCGGCTGAGCCTCAGCCTTTCGGTACGGCCTGCCGGAAGTACGGGTCCTGGCCGGCGATCCGGTAGCCGTCGAGGCCGGGTCCGGAGTCGATCGTCAGGTCACAGCCGGGCCCGGGCACGGCACGGTTCCAGTGCACGTACGCCTTCACCTTCGGCAGCGTCGGCGCGACCCCGGGGATGGCGGCGTACCAGTCACGCTGCCGCTCGGGCCGCTTCGGGTCGGGGGCGGTGGAGAACTCGGCGAGCATGACGGGCTTGTCGGCCGAGATGTTCTCCCGGAGCCAGTCGTAACCGGGCCGCTGACTCCGGTCGAAGTCCAGCCAGTCCGTCGACTTGTGGCAGAGGTAGTAGTTGTACTGGTCCATGCCGATCCAGTCGACGTAGTCGTCGCCGGGGTAGAGCCGTTTCATCAAGGCGGCGTTGCCGAGCCAGCCGGAGACGGTCCACACCCACACCACGTTGGTGACGCCCAGCCTCTCGAAGCGGTCGCGGACGTGGCGGTAGGCGGCGACGTACTCCTCGGGGGTGCCGGCGCCCTGCTCGATCCGGAAGTCGGCCTCCTGGTCGAAGGAGAAGAAGACCCGCTTGCCGTACTCCTTGACGCGGAGGGCCTGCGGGTCGATGACCGAGGCGTCGTACGTCCCCGAAGCGATGTTCTTCCAGCCGAGCTGTCTCTCGGTCCAGTCGGCGTGGTGCTTCTCGGTCCACACGGTCGACTCCCACGCCAGCATGAGGAGCCGCTCGCGGCCGAGTTCCCGCTCGTCCGGAGTGAGCAGCTCCCCGTCGGCCTTGCTCCCCGACATGTCGTGGTACGTGTAGACGAGGTCGAGTCTGCGGCCGATCTTCTTCTCGAAGGCGTACACCGGCCGGGTGAGCGAACTGTCCTCGTCGTACGGGATGTACGCGCCCCACCAGGCCCCGCACGGTGCGACGAGTGAGGCATCGGGGGTGCAGCGGTCGTCCTCCTCTCCGAGGGTGGACCAGACGCCGAAGCCGACGGTGAGCGCCCCGACGGTGGCCAGCGCGATCGCGAGCCGGGTCCGGGCATCACCCTGGGCGTGACGCCTGCTCATCGCCCTCCCCCGGGCCTTCGTATGCGGAACCGGGACGAGAACGGGGACGTGCGGGTGGAGCCGGCGCGCTCGACGGCGCCGCGGGTGGCGGCCGGCAGCGGCACGCCGGGCAGGGTGGCGGCGACGCTCACGAAGAGGGCGAGCACGACGAGGAAGACGGTGAGCGAGAAGGCCTTCGTGAGGAACAGGGCGGTCGCGGTGATCGTGGCCACGGAGAGACTCACGGGCGCGGCGAGCGCCAGGGCCTCCAGCCGGGCGCCGGGCCGCAGACCGACGGGCTGCGGGAGCATCAGGGCGAGGCCCGGTGCGAGGACGACGAAGGCGAGGACCGGGATCCAGCGCAGCGGCGAGCCGCCCGGGATCGCGGTCGCGGCGAGGGCGACCCATCCGGAGGCCGCGAGGACGGCTCTGCGCTGGACTCGCGGGGTCAGGCGTGGGTGGGCCATGGCGTACCTACTCCTCGTGCGTACGGTCGGCGGGGGTGGGGGCGGAGACGGCGTCAGCCGCCGGTCGTGGGGCGGTAGCGGAGGACGAGCCCGTGCCTGTTCTCCTCGACGACCCCGAACAGCGGCGAACTCTTGAGGGCGGCGCGGAGGGTGTCGAAGCCGCCTTCCGGGAGGTAGCCCTCGCCGATGACGGCCTCGCCCTGGGTGGGCGTGAGGATCACGTAAGCAGGGCGGCCAGCCGGGATGCCGCCGGCGAGGTAGCCGGCCGGGTCCTTCAGCATGCGGAGGTTCTCGTCGACCTCCTGCTCGGTGAAGAACCACCGCTCGAACTGGTCGTAGCGGTAGTACGCGTCGGCGAAGGCGCCGGTGGCGGCGAGGATCAGCGCTCCGTCGGGCGCCCGGTCGAAGGCGCGCCGGGTGAGCGCGGTCTCGCCGGGGGGCGCGTAGTGCATGCCCTCCTTGCCGTAGTACGAGGGCAGGAAGCCGGCGAGCATGGCGACGAGGGTGACGGGCAGGGCGACGGCCGCCGTCCGGCGGGCGACGCCGGCGGCACGGCTCGCGGCCCCGGCGGCGGGGACGAGCGCGGCGGCCGCGAAGAACGCCGAGCCGGGCAGGCCGAAGAGATAGACACGGAAGATCATCTCGCCGCCGTAGTCGTTGACGGCGAACATCGGGAGGGGCGCGGCGGCGGCGAGGACCAACGGCAGGGCGCTGCGGGCCAGTCTGCGACGGAGCAGGACGGCGGCGACGGCGAGCCCGCCGAGGGCGAGGACCATCAGGACGTTCGCACTGCCGACGAGCTCCGGACCGGGGCCCGTCGGGTCGCCGGCGAAGCCGGGCCGGGAGTTCCCGAGGAGGTCTCCGGCCTTCTCACGCAGGGTGCCGAGGGTGTCGAGGAAGAGTTCCCGCCCCATGGTGAGGTTCCAGACCAGCATGATCAGGCCGGTGGTGGCGAGGAGCCCCAGGTTGCGGTAGCGGCGGGTGAGACAGAGGGCGAAGAGGCTCGCGCACAGCATCACGGGGGTGAGCTGGTGCGAGGCGTTGATGGTGGCGACGATCGGGACGAGGAAGAGGACGGCGACCGCCCGCTGCCGGGTGGTCGTGGGCGGCGGTACGGACGCCGCGGCCGGGTCGAGCGCGGAGCGGTCGCGGAGCGCGCCCGCCGAGCCTGGGAGGACGAAGTGCCGGACGACGACGGCGAAGACGGTGAGGTAGAGCAGGTACGAGAATCCCTGCGGGGACAGGTAGTCCTGGCCGACCCAGTTCGCCAGCTGGAAGATCCACACGCCGGTCCACACCAGCCGCCAGTCGTCGCTGAACGTGCGGTAGACGAGGATCAGGACGGGCACGGTGAGCAGACCTAGCGCGACCGGGGCCCAGTTGATGAACGAGGCGGCGGAGTCGACGCCGAAGGCGCGGACGAGGGCCGCGTCGAGGGAGAAGAACCCGGGCCACTGGTCGTAGGCCGACATGCCGCCGGACAGCTCGCGCCCGGGGTGGACGGTGCCCTCGGTGAGCAGTCGGCTGATGATCGCGTCGTGCTTGGACGCCCAGGCGTAGCGGACGGTGTCGTAGAGGATCGCGGGCGGCGCCTTGAGGGCGACGAGCATCGCCGCGCAGTAGGTGGCGGGCCAGAGGGGCGCGGTGCCGGCGCGCCGCAGGGTGATGACGAAGCCGCAGGTCAGGACGGTGAGAGCGGCGTAGAAGCTGAGGGGGAAGCGGTCGAGGAGTCCGAACTCCTCGATGCTCCGGAAGTCGATGCGGGGCAGCGCCCAGAACCAGAGGGCGGCGGCGAGGAGGAGGAGCGCCAGGTTGAGGGCGGCCGGCGAGCGGAGCGCGGCGGCCGGGCCGGGCCGACGGACGGGGGCCGGGGCGGCGCCGGAGTCTCCCGTGGGCTTCGGTTCCCCGGCTTGGCGCTCCGGGGCCGGTGGACGCTGCGGGGAGGACTGCGACGGCAGGGTGCCTTGCGACAGCTCTCTGCCCTCCGAGAGCGTGGCGCCTCCCGACAGCTTGGTGCCCTCCGAGGGCGTGGCGCCTCCCGACAGCTTGGTGCCCTCCGTCGGCTCGTTGCTCTGCGGCGGCAGTTCGCCTTCCGGCGGCATGTTGTTCTCCGGCGGCACGTCGTTCTCCGGCGTCGATGTGAACACGTTCTTCGTCACCCGGCGAACTCCGCCCCGCGCACCAGCGCGCGCGTCCGTCGGTACATCCGCCAGCCCACCGTCAACGGCGAGTCCGGGTACGGCGCGGTCCTCACGCCCCGGCCCTCCATCCACTGCTCCACGTCCGCCGTGGTGTGGGTCCGGCGCACGATGAGCCGGGCGATGCGGTAGATCTCGTCGCGACCGGAGCTCAGGGCGTGCCGGACGGCGACGGCCGAGGTGTAGCCGGCGGCCGCGGCGGCCCGGCGGACGGCGGGGCTGTTGTAGCCGTGGGGGTAGGCGAGGTGCCGGACCTCGTGGCCGAGGGTGTCCTCGAGGACCGCCTTGGACTCGCGCAGTTCACGGCGGAGGGCCCCCGGGGCCAGGGTGTCGAGCTGCGCGTGGGTGGCGGTGTGTCCGCCGACCTCCATCCCGTACTCCTCCAGGCGCGGCGCCTGTTCGAGGGTCATCATCGGCGCGGGCGGCAGCAGGCACGGCCGGCCGGGGGTGATGGCCCCGGTGGTGAGGTACGCGGTGGACGGCAGGTCCCGGGCCGCGAGCGCCTCGGCCGTGGGCCCGGCCAGGTCGGCGAAGCCGTCGTCGAAGGTGATGACGACGGGCCGGTCCGGCAGCGGGTCCCCGGAGGTGAGGTGCGCGGCCAGGGTGCCGACGGTGACGGGCGCCCGGCCGCTGGCGACGACCGCGTCGAGCTGGGACGCGAACTCCTTCGGCGTGACCGTGAATTCGGCGATCCAGTCCGGGGGGTCGTCCATCACGGCGTGGTAGAGGAGGACGGGTATCCGGGTGTGGAGGGGGACGCTCGTCATCGGGGGTTCCTCCCCCGTCGTGCCGTGACGCGGGCTTTCGCGTATCCGATGGGGCCGTAGAGCATGCCGCGTCGCTCCAGTCGGGAGAGGCTGCGAGGCCAGGGGTGGTGGTGAGTGCCGTGCTCGCCGGGAACGCCGCCGTCGGGGGTCGTCTCCCCGCGCTGGGCGGTCATCGTACGGGCGCGGGCGAGGCCGCGCGGCAGCCGGGCGAGGAGCGCGGGCAGCAGGGCGGGGCGGCGGACCAGCGTGGCGGTGAGGTAGGCGGTGAGGCCG
The DNA here is from genome assembly GCF_040632845.1 of Streptomyces sp. NPDC016459. NCBI lineage: Bacteria > Bacillati > Actinomycetota > Actinomycetes > Kitasatosporales > Streptomycetaceae > Streptomyces > Streptomyces sp. NPDC016459. The sequence continues at coordinate 152,674 of NZ_JBEYCR010000011.1, read as the reverse complement.
GCGCCGTAGCCGTACGCCTGGTTCCGCAGGTCCTGCCAGGTGTCGCGGTGGTGGTGCCAGACGAGGGCCTGCGCGGTGTAGCGGAGCCGGAAGCCGGCGGAGAGGACGGCGACGAAGGCGTACAGGTCGTCGCCGCCCTTCGCCGGGGTCCCGGTGCCGGTGGCGGGGTCGAAGCCGCCGGCCTTGCGGAGGGCGGCGGCCCGGAAGGCCATGTTGGCTCCGGAGCCGAAGCTGCCCGCGGTGAACGGGAAGAGCGGTTCGTCGGCGGGCGGCCGGGCCGGGTCGTACAGGCGGGGTGCGAAGCCCTTGGCGAAGCCGCCGTGCGATTCGAGGAGGACCTGGGCGGGGGTGGCGAGCCGGGCGGGCAGGATCAGACCGGTGACGCAGCCGAGACCGGGATCGTCGGCGAACGGCTCGGTGAGCGCGGTCAGCCAGTGCGGGTCGGCGATCACGTCGTCGTCGGTGAAGGCGAGGACCTCGCCGTCGGCGGCGGCGACCCCGGTGTTGTGGGCGACGGCGAGACCGGGGGTGTCCTCGCGGACGTACCGGACGCGGTCGGCGTACGCGCGGCTGACGAGGTCGTACGTGTCCGTGGTCCGGGGCGCGTTGTCGACGACGACGACCTCGAAGTCCGGGTGGTCCTGGGCGAGGAGCGAGTCGAGGGCGCGGGCGAGCTGCTCGGGCCGCTCACGGGTCGCGACGACGACGGACGTACGGGGCGGGGGCAGCCCCTTCCCCTTGCGTTCCAGGAGGTCGGGCCGGGCGGCGGCGAGGCGTTCGGCGTCGGTGGGGGGCCGGGCCTCCGCGAGCCGCGCACGGGCGAGCGCGCCGAGCACCTCGCCGGGGTCCTCGCCGTCGGCCACGGCGCCGAGCACGGTGGCGGCGGGGCGCCCGTCGACCCGGACGAGGGCGTACACGTCACCGTCCACGAGGTCCGGCCCGCCGGGCGCGGGACGGAGGGAGAGGACGTGCCCGTCCGGCCCGGCGGCGAGATCGAGCTCGGCGACGGAGACGGCGCGGGGCGGAGGGTTGCTCAACGGGGATCCCCCAGGGAGGTCAGGGAGGTACGGAGGCGGGCACGGGTTCGACGACGGGGGAGGTGGTGGGCAGGGCGACGGGGATGACGGCGGTGCCACCGGGGTGACGGAGGGCGCGGGGGCCACGGAGGCCGCCGGCGGGTCGGGGCTAACGGTTCCCCCGCAGCCGGGCGACCCCGTTGAGCGCGGCGCGGGCGCGGGCCGCGAGGGCGGGGCGGTCGCGGACGAAGCCGTGGACGCGCCGGGCGGGCTCCCGGCCCAGCCAGTGCACGGCGGCCCGTGCTCCCGGGACGAAGACGGCCCCCTCGTACACCGTCAGCTCCCCCGTCTTCAGCGCGTCCTTGTACTCGGCGTCACCGCGTCCCAGGTCCAGCATCCCGATCCCCGCCGCGGCGGCGGCCTCCGCCATCCGCAGGTGCAGCACGAGGCCGGGCGAGTACCTGGCGAACTCGGGGTCGTACGAGGGGAACCAGCAGGACAGTACGGTCGCGGACCGCAGCCCGAAGTGCGCGGCGATCGGCCTCTCCCCGACGTACAGCACGGACAGGACACCGGAGCAGCCGGGCGTGCGCTGCTCGTGGAGGCGCCGGACGAGGGTGGTGATCCACTCCTTGGCGAAGCGGTCACCGCGGCCGGTCCTGCGGTACTGGGCGGACTTCCAGTCCATGAGGGTGCGCAGCGCGGCGGGATCGCGCTCGTCGAAGACGAACCGCACCTCGCCGTCCGCCTGTCGGCCGAGCCGGCGCTCCTTGGCGAGGGTGGTCCTGAGGAACTTGGGCGACTGGGCACGCAGCAGCGACTCGTAGGCCGCGTATCCCTCGCCGACGTCGATCACGGGTGAGGCGAAGGACTCCTCGACGGCGCCTGCGAAGACGGGCTGGCCGGCCTCCAGGTTGTCGAACTCCCACATCGTGATCCCGCAGGCGCGAAGCACCGCCCGAGGGTCCGGCCGCAGCCCGGGACGCAGGACGGCGCCCTGGCTGTCGGAGACGCCGAAGCCGATGGCACGGCCCTGCCCCAGCGGCCCCTTCTCGAAGGGGAAGAAGCCGACCGGCTCGTCCCCCTCCCACCACACGGCGACCCGCGACCGGGGTCGCACCTCGGCCACCGCGCGCGTGAACTCCGGTTCCATGAAGGGGTTGGCGGGCGCGCCGGACTTGGCCCGCAGGCCCCGCCACGCCTCGATCTCGCGCTCACTCAGCTCCCCCGGCCTCACGATCCGCACCCGAAAAGCACTCACCTTGCCGACCCCCCGGTCCCCTGAGTACTGCCAGGACAGGACGGTACCCGTCCGGAACCCTCCGAGACAGGGATACTCGGTCTTTCCATGACCAGGCCGTGCGGAGCGGACAGGGCGGGGAGCGGTGCTGTCCGAGGGGCGGTCGGCACGGCCGCCTGGCGGGCCCGGTCGGGGCATGGGCGCGTCCGGCTACGGCTTCCGCTTCACGTCGGTGATCCGCACGTCCTCCGTCTCGGGGGCGCCGAACGGCTCGACGAGCACCTGGTCGCGGGTGCCGGTGACCTCCAGAACCAGGTTGCCGCCCATGAAGCGGAGGTCGATCCGGGCCCGGGGCGAGCCGGCGTGGTCCGGCATCCGGTGGACGCGTGACGGCGGGTAGTCGAGGCCGGTCAGCTTCTTCCGCAGCACCGGGTAGTCGGCCGGGCCTCCGCTCCCGAAAGCCGTGCGGATGCGCTCGGCGTGCGCGTCACCGACGCATTCGTCGGTGGCGGTCAGCGCCACCTCCTCGACCGGCCCGGACCTGGTGGGAGTCGGCTTCGGGGACGTCGGCGGCTCGGGGGCGCCCGAGGGGACCGAGAGGTCCCCGGGCTCCTCCGGCATCGGCAGGTCCGGCGTGTTCTGCGGCGGGGGCCCGTCCTCCGGGCCGACGGAGGGCGGCTGGGGCACGCCGCCCGGCACACAGCCGTCCAGGACGCGGGAGGAGAGGGCCAGGAAACGCATCTCCGGGTCCGGGTGCGTCGCCAGGGCGTCCGACGGGAGCGACCGCCTCGACGAAGGCTCCGGCTTCGGCTTCGGCTTCTCCGAAACGGTGGCGCCTACGGCGGACGTCCTGCTCGGGTCCGCCCCGCCGCAGGCGGTCAGGGCCATGCTGCCCAGCGCGGCGGCCAGGACGATCTGCGCGAAGCGGTTCGGAGTTCTCATGGGGGAATCATGCGAGCGACCACTGGTCGCCCACATGAGTACCCGTACTCACCATGGTGCTTCGTCAACTAATGTGCTGGAAGCTATTTCTGAATGAACGTCACACAACAGGTACGCCCGCGCGCCACACCCCCGCCACCAGCGGCACCCCCGGCCGGTACGCCAGGTGGACGTGGGACGGGGCGTCCAGGAGGGACAGGTCCGCCCGGGCACCGGCGGTCAGGCGGCCCACGTCCGTGCGGCGGAGGGCCGCCGCGCCGCCGGCCGTGGCGGACCAGAGCGCTTCGTCGGGGGTCATGCCCATGTCCCGTACCGCGAGCGCGATGCAGAACGGGACGGACGACGTGAACGACGAGCCCGGGTTGCAGTCCGTGGACAGGGCCACCGTCGCACCCGCGTCCAGGAGGCGGCGGGCGTTCGGCCACTGGGCCCGGGTGGAGAACTCCGCACCCGGCAGGAGGGTCGCCACCGTCGACGAGTGCGCCAGGGCGTCCACGTCCGCGTCCGTCAGGTGCGTGCAGTGGTCCGCGCTGGCCGCGTCCAGTTCCACCGCCAGCTGGACGCCGGGGCCGTACGTGAGCTGGTTGGCGTGCACCCGCGGGTGGAGGCCCTTCGCCTTGCCGGCGGTGAGGATCGCGCGGGCCTGGTCGCCGTCGAAGGCGCCCTTCTCGCAGAAGACGTCGATCCAGCGGGCGTACGGGGCGCAGGCGTCGAGCATCTCGCCCGTCACGAGTTCCACGTACGCCGCCGGGTCGTCCGCGTAGTCCGGGGAGACGATGTGCGCGCCGAGGTAGGTCACCTCGTCGGTGTGGTCGGCCGCGATACGCAGGGCGCGGGCCTCGTCCTCGACCGTCAGGCCGTAGCCGGACTTGGTCTCGAAGGTGGTCGTGCCCTGCCGCAGGGCCTCGTCGAGGTAGCGCCTGAGGTTGCGCTCCAGGTCCGCGTCGCTCGCGGCGCGCGTCGCCGCGACCGTGGTGCGGATGCCACCCGCCCGGTACGGCCGGCCGGACATGCGGGCGCTGAACTCGGCCGTGCGGTCGCCCGCGAAGACGAGGTGCGAGTGGGAGTCGACGAAGCCGGGGATCACGGCCCGGCCGCCCGCGTCGACCCGGTTGTCAGTGGCGGGTGCTTTGCTGGATTCACCGACCCAGACGATGCGGTCGCCGTCGATGACGACGGCCGCGTCCTGGATCAGGCCCAGGGGGGTTCCATCACCGAGGGAGGGGTCGTTGGTGACGAGACTGGCGATGTTGACGATGGCGGTGGCGGTCTTCGCCACGGCGCTGTTCGCGCTGGTGGGGGCGGAGGTCGCCGCCGGGTTGTTCATCGCCGCGGGGCCGGTGTTCATGGTGAGGGGTGTCTCCTTCAGCCGCGCAGGGCGGCGATCGAGTCCGCGAGGGCCCGCGCCACGTCCGGTACGGAGGAGTGGACCCCGTCCCGTACGACATGGCGTCCGGCCACGACCGTGTGACGCACGTCCGCGGCCGACGCGGCGAATACCGCCGTCTCGGCTGCCAGACGCGGTACCGGTCCCGCTGTCCTGACGCTGTCCAGGGCGATCGTCGTGAAGTCGGCGAGCGCGCCCGCCTCCAGGGTGCCCGCGTCCGCCCAGCCGAGGGCCGCGTGGCCGTCGGCGGTGGCCGCGCGGAGCAGTGCCGCCGCCGTCCAGTGGCCGCGGGTGCGGCTGCGCAGGCGTTCGTTCAGCTCCATGGCCCGCGCTTCCTCCAGGAGGTCGATGACGGCGTGGCTGTCGCTGCCCAGGGACAGCGGCGAGCCCGCCCGCTGGAGCGCCATCGCCGGGCCGATGCCGTCGGCCAGGTCGCGTTCGGTCGTCGGGCACATGCAGGTGCCGGTGGCCGACGAGCCGAGGAGGGCGATGTCGCCGTCCGTCAGGTGGGTGTTGTGGACGCCCGTGGTGCGGGCGCCGAGGACGCCGTGCTCCGCGAGGAGCTGGGTGGGGGTCATGCCGTGGGCCGCGAGGCAGGCGTCGTTCTCGGCGGTCTGCTCCGACAGGTGGACGTGGAGGGGCGCCTGCCGGTCCTGCGCCCATCGGGCCACCGTGGCCAGCTGGTCCGCCGGGACCGCCCGTACGGAGTGGATCGCCGCTCCGATCCGTACGCCGTCGCGGTCCTTCAGGCGCTCGGCCCGTTCGGCCCAGGCCTCCGCCGTGCCGTCGGTGAAGCGGAGCTGGTGGTGCTCGGGTGCGGCGCCGAAGCCGGAGGAGAGGTAGGCGGTGTCGAGGAGGGTGATGCGGATGCCGGCGTCGGCGGCGGCGGCGATCAGGGCCTCGCCCATGGCGTTGGGGTCGGCGTACGGGGCGCCGCCGGGCGCGTGGTGGAGGTAGTGGAACTCGCCGACGGCGGTGATGCCCGCGAGCGCCATCTCCGCGTACACGGCGCGGGCCAGGGCGAAGTAGGTGTCGGGGGTCAGGCGCTGGGCGACGGTGTACATGACCTCGCGCCAGGTCCAGAAGGTGCCGGAGCCGACCTGGACGGTGCCGCGCAGGGCGCGGTGGAAGGCGTGCGAGTGGGCGTTGGCGAGGCCGGGGACGGTGAGGCCGCGCAGGACCACGGCGCCCGGGGGCGGGGCGTCCACCCCCGTGCGTACGGCGGCGATGCGGCCGTCGGAGTCCACGTCCAGGGCCACGCCCGGTTCGGCGTACGTGTCGAGCCAGGCGTGTTCCAGCCAGTACGTCGTCAGCGGCACGCCAGCTCCTCCAGTACGTCGGCGAGTGCGAGGACCCCGGCCACGCAGTCGTCCTCGGCCGCGAACTCGGCCGGGGAGTGCGAGACGCCGGTGGGGTTCCGTACGAACAGCATGGCGGTCGGGATCGATTCGGACAGAATGCCCGCGTCGTGGCCGGCGCCCGTGCCGAGGACCGGGACCTTCCCGGACGCGCCGAGGATCCGGGACATCTCGTCGCGCAGGGCGTGCGAGAAGTCCACGACCGGGGTGAAGGACTCCTGGACGACGGTGAGGTCGATGCCGTGGCGCTCCGAGTAGGCGCGGGCTTCCGCCTCGATGCCCGTGACGACCTTGTCCAGGGAGCTCTGGTCGGCGGCGCGGGCGTCGAGCCAGCCCCTGACCAGGGACGGGATGGCGTTGACGCCGTTCGGCTCGACCGCGATCTTCCCGAAGGTGGCGACGGCGCCGGCGATTTCGGCCTCGCGGCGGGCGGCGAGGACCGTCTCCGCGTAGCTGAGCATCGGGTCGCGGCGGTCGACGAGCCGGGTGGTGCCGGCGTGGTTGGCCTCGCCGGCGAAGTCGTACCGCCAGCGGCCGTGCGGCCAGATGGAGGAGGCGATGCCGACGGCGTCACCGGACAGGTCCAGGGCGCGCCCCTGCTCGACGTGCAGTTCGACGAACGCGCCGATGCGGGAGAGGCGCTCCGGGTCGGGGCCGATGGCGGACGGGTCGTACCCGGCGGCCTCCATGGCCTGCGGGAGGCTGGTCCCGGAGGCGTCGCGGAGCTCGTACGCCTGCTCCTTCGTCAGGCGTCCGGCGGTGAGGCGGGAGCCGACGCAGGCGAGGCCGAAGCGGGCGCCTTCCTCGTCGCCGAAGTTGGTGATGGCGAGGGGCCGCTTGAACGAGACGCCCCGGGAGCGCAGTTCGTCGAGCGCGGCGAAGGCGGATACCACGCCGAGGGGGCCGTCGAAGGCGCCGCCGTCGGGGACGGAGTCGAGGTGGGAGCCGGTGACCACCGCGTTCCCGACCGTCGGGTCGCCGAGCCAGGCCCACTGGTTGCCGTTGCGGTCGGTCTCGACGTCCAGGCGGCGGGCCTCGGCCTGCATCCGGAACCAGAGCCGGCAGTCGGCGTCGGCGTCCGTCCAGGCGTAGCGCCGGTAGCCGCCGGAGGCGGCGCTGCGGCCGATGGGGCGCAGCGACCGCCACATGGCGTGGAAGGTGGCACTCACGCGGAGACACCCTCGACGTCCTGGGCGCCCTCGCGCATCGGGACGCGGACGCCCTTCTCGTCCGCGACCCGCTCCGCGATGTCGTAGCCCGCGTCGACGTGGCGGATGACGCCCATGCCCGGGTCGTTGGTCAGGACGCGGCGGATCTTCTCCCCCGCGAGGGCCGTGCCGTCCGCCACCGAGACCTGGCCGGCGTGGATGGAGCGGCCCATGCCGACGCCGCCGCCGTGGTGCAGGGACACCCATGAGGCGCCGGAGGCGACGTTGACCATGGCGTTGAGGAGCGGCCAGTCGGCGATCGCGTCGGAGCCGTCGAGCATGGCCTCGGTCTCGCGGTACGGGGAGGCGACCGAGCCGCAGTCGAGGTGGTCGCGGCCGATCGCGAGGGGCGCGGCGAGGGTGCCGTCGCCGACCATGTCGTTGAACATGTCGCCCGCCTTGTCGCGCTCGCCCTGGCCGAGCCAGCAGATGCGCGCCGGGAGGCCCTGGAAGTGGACGCGCTCGCCGGCCATCTTGATCCAGCGGTGCAGGGACTCGTTCTCGGGGAACAGCTCCAGGATCGCCTTGTCGGTCTTGTGGATGTCCGAGGCCTCGCCGGAGAGCGCGGCCCAGCGGAACGGGCCCTTGCCCTCGCAGAACAGCGGCCGGATGTAGGCGGGGACGAAGCCGGGGAAGGCGAACGCGCGGTCGTAGCCGGCGAGCCGGGCCTCGCCCCGGATCGAGTTGCCGTAGTCGAAGACCTCGGCGCCCGCGTCCATGAAGCCGACCATGGCCTCGACGTGCCGGGCCATCGACTCGCGGGCCCGGGTGGTGAAGCCCGCCGGGTCCTTGGCCGCGTAGGAGGCCATGTCCTCGAAGGCCACGCCCACGGGGAGGTAGGAGAGCGGGTCGTGGGCGCTCGTCTGGTCGGTGACGATGTCGATCGGGGCGCCTTCGGCCAGCATCTGCGGGACCAGCTCGGCGGCGTTGCCGAGGAGGCCGATGGAGAGCGGGCGGCGGGCGTCGCGGGCCTCGGTGGCGAGGGCGAGGGCGTGGGCGAGGTCGTCGGCCCTGACGTCGAGGTAGCGGTGCTCGATGCGGCGCTCGATGGCGCGCGGGTCGACGTCGACGCAGATCGCGACGCCGTCGTTCATCGTCACGGCGAGGGGCTGGGCGCCGCCCATGCCGCCGAGGCCGGCGGTCAGCGTGATGGTGCCGGCGAGGGTGCCGCCGAACTTCTTGGCGGCGACGGCGGCGAAGGTCTCGTAGGTGCCCTGGAGGATGCCCTGGGTGCCGATGTAGATCCAGGACCCGGCCGTCATCTGGCCGTACATGGTGAGTCCGAGCTGCTCCAGGCGCCGGAACTCCTCCCAGTTGGCCCAGTCGCCGACGAGGTTGGAGTTGGCGATGAGGACGCGCGGGGCCCACTCGTGGGTCTGCATGACGCCGACGGGGCGGCCGGACTGGACGAGCATCGTCTCGTCCTGCTTGAGAGTGCGCAGGGTGCGGACCATGGCGTCGAAGGAGCGCCAGTCGCGGGCGGCCTTGCCGGTGCCGCCGTAGACGACGAGCTTGTCGGGGTGCTCGGCGACCTCGGGGTCGAGGTTGTTCTGGAGCATCCGGAGGGCGGCCTCCTGCTGCCATCCCAGGGCGCTCAGTTCCGTACCGCGCGGGGCCCGTACGGGGCGGGGTCCTGACATGGCGGTGCCTCCTCGAATGTCGTTCAGATATTCACATCCTGGCGATATGAATAGATGTAGTCAACAGGGCCGCCCTCCCCCATGCCGGTGAACCCGTCGACGAGGATGGACCGCATGGCCTCCTCCCGTCGCGATCTCGCCGTCCGAGCCTCCGTCGATCAAGGACTCCTCTCCCCCGCCGAACCCGTCGTCGCCCTCCTCGACACTGCCGGCATCCGCGCCTCCGCCGCCGCCCTGACCAGCGCGTTCGCCGCCGTCACCGACGCCCGGGTGCTGCACGCCTTCGCCGTGAAGGCCGCCCCACTCGTGCCCGTCCTGCGCCTGCTCCACGAGGCCGGGCTCGGCGTCGAGGTGGCCAGCCCCGGCGAGCTGGCCCTCGCGCGCGCCGCCGGGGTCCCGCCCACCCACACCGTGCTCGACTCGCCCGCCAAGACCCCCGCCGAACTCCGCCAGGCCCTCGCGCTCGGCATCGCCGTCAACGCCGACAACCTCCAGGAGCTGGCCCGCCTCGACGCCCTCGTCGCCTCCGCGCCCACCTCCTCACCACTCGGCCTGCGGGTGAACCCACAGGTCGGTCCCGGCTCCATCGGCTCCCTCTCGACCGCGACCGCCACCTCCAAGTTCGGCGTGGCACTCCGCGACGAAGGCGCCCGCGAGGCCGTCGTCCAGGCCTTCCTCGACCGGCCGTGGCTGACCCGGCTGCACACCCACACCGGCTCCCAGGGCGTCCCGCTCGCCCTGATGGCCGAAGGGGTCGGGGCGGCCTACGCGCTCGCCGAGGAAATCAACCGCGCCGCCGGCGAGCAGCGGATCGACACCCTCGACATCGGCGGCGGACTGCCGGTCAACTTCGACTCCGACGAGGAGACACCGACGTACGCGGAGTACGCCGGGCTGCTCGCCGACACCGTCCCGGGGCTCTTCGACGGCCGCTACCGCCTGGTGACCGAGTTCGGCCGCTCGCTGCTCGCCAAGCACGGCACGATCCTCGCCCGGGTGGAGTACACCAAGAACGCCGGAGGCCGCCCGATCGCCGTCACCCACGCGGGCGTGCAGCTGGCCACCCGTACGGTCTACGCCCCCGGGTCCTGGCCGCTGCGCGTCCTCGCGTACGACTCCGAAGGCCGCCCCCGCACCGGGGAGACCGCCGCCCAGGACGTGGCGGGCCCCGCCTGCTTCGCCGGGGACCTGCTCGCCGTGAACCGGGAGCTGCCGCTGCTCCACCCGGGCGACGTGGTGGCCGTTCCCGACACCGGCGCGTACTACTTCGCCCACCACTACGCGTACAACAGCCTGCCCCGGCCCGGTATCCACGGCTTCACGGTCGCCGACGACGGGGCGGTGACCTTCGCGACCGTACGGACGCCCCAGACGCTCGCGGAGATCGTCGCCGAATCGGGCGGCGCCCACGCGGACGCGCTGGTCCGGGAGACGGCGCACGGACACGGACAGCGGACAGCGCGGACCGGGCGGTTCCGGTAGCGGGGGACCGGCGGCCCGGCTTCGATGAAGCCATGACTGGAACCGGTACGGACACCACCTCCGTCGTCGTCGAGCGGCGGGTCGACGCCTCCCCCGGACGGGTCTGGGAGGCGATCACCGACCTGCGGGACATGCCCCGCGTCCTCTCGGGCGTCGAGCGGGTGGAGGTGCTCACCGAGGGCGGCTTCGGGGTGGGGACGCGCTGGCGGGAGACCCGGCGGATGCTGGGCAAGGAGGCCACGGAGGAGATGACCGTGACGGAGTGCGTGCCGCCCGACCGGTACGTCACGGTCGCGGACTCGCACGGCATGCACTACGTCTCCGAACTCACCCTCACGCCCGACGGAACGGGGGCCACCACCCTGCGGATGACATTCTCCGCACGGCCGGCCCACGGCCGCCGCCCGGGACTCCTCGGCCGCCTCATGACCCGCTTCGGCGCGAAGGCGGTCGCCAAGGCGCTCGCGAAGGACCTGTCCGACATCGCGAACGCCGTGGAGTCGCGGACCTGACAAGGTCCGGCCGTCCGCCGGGCACAATTCTCCCCAGACGCTGGCATGTTCATATGGAAAATGCCAGAACCCCTCCCCCGGAGCGCTGCGTTCAGTAACGTCACCGTCACTGCCACACGTTCGCACGCCGCATCGGGAGGGGAAACCGCGTGCCCGGAATCGACGAGTGCCTTCTGGAGGCCATGGCCCTGCCGGGCGCTCGCGGAGCCTCCCTGGTCGACTGGACCAGCGGGCTCGCCCTCGGGACGGCGGGTGACTCACCGGTCGGGGACCACGAGACCACGGCCGCCGAGACCGCCGAACTCGCGCGCTCCGCCGCCGAGTTCGACACGTTCGTGGCGGCGGCCGACAGCACGGAGGACGGGCCGCCCGTCGAGGACGTGATCGTCACCACCCGCGCCGGCTACCACGTCCTGCGCTTCGTCGAGACCTCCTTCGACAGCAGCGTCTTCCTGCACCTCTGGCTCGACCGCGACACCGGCAACCTCGCCCTGGCCCGGCTCCGCCTCCGCGACCTCGCCGAAAGGCTGGTCCTCGGATGAGCACCGTCGCCACCCCCGTCTCCCCCATGCTGGTCCGCCTCGCCGCCGAGAAGGCCACCGGCGCCCTGCTCCGCGACCACGGCACGCTCTACCTCGTCGACGGCCGCGTCGTGCACGCCGAGAGCCCCGCCTCCCCCGGCGTCGACGTCCTCCTCACCACCGGCGGACGCCTGCCCCGCGAAGGCTGGGACGAGGCCGTCGACCGGGCCGGCGCCCACCGCGCCGTCGGCCGCTTCCTCGTCGACAGCGGCCGGCTCCACGACGGCGAGCTGGAGATCTGCCACCTCGGCGCCGTCTTCGACGCGGCCTTCTTCGCCCTCTCCCCCACCAGCGGACCCACCCGCTTCCGGTACGGGGTGGGGCACTGGTTCGGGACGGTGCGGCCGGTCTCCGCCGAGGCCGTCGAACGCGAGACCGTACGCCGCCGTGAACTCCTCGACGCCGTCTGGCCGTACGCCTCCGTGGACACCGGCCCGGTCGTGCCCCGCCCCGCCGCCCCCGGCCAGACCGTCGGGGCCCGCCAGCGCGCCCTGCTCGCCGCGGCGGACGGCGAGCGCACCCCGGCGGAGCTGGCCCGGCTGCTCGGCCGGCCCGCCTTCCACACCCTCCTCGACGTACGGCGGCTCGCCGCCGCCGGGCTCGTCGAGACACCGCTCGACCCCGGCCCCGACCCCACGCCACCACCCCCCCTCCCGGCGCCGCCGGTGGCCGATCCCGACATCGCCCTGCTGCGCCGGCTCCGTGACGCCCTGGAGGCACACCTGTGATGAGGCGTGCCCTGCGCCTGCGCGCCGAAAGGAAACAGCTCATGACGGCAGAAGCCGAGGTCCTCGGCGAGCTCAGACGGCTGCGGGCCCGGCTGCCCCAGCTCACCGGGGCGCTCGCGGCGAGCGCCGACGGCCTCGTCCTGGCCCACGACACCGTGGCCGGCGAGGCGGAGAGCGTGGCCGCGCTGACCGCCGCCGCCCTCGGCGTCGGCCAGCGGCTGACCGACTCCACCGGCCAGGGCCGCTTCCGCGAGCTGCTCGTACGCGGCGACAACGGCTACGTGGCCACGTACGCGGCGGGCGCCTCGGCCGTCCTGACGCTGCTCGCCGAGCCCCGCATCAATGTGGGGCGGCTCCATCTGGAGGCCCGCAGGTCCAGCGTCCGGATAGGCGAACTCGTCGACGGCGCGCTGGAGCGCAGGGACCTGAACCGACCCGCACACCAACCGAACCCGTAACCCGAGAAGGAAGAAGTACGACACCATGGCGAACACCGAGACCTCCCTCAAGGAAGCGGCCTCCATCGACGGCGCGATCGGCGCGGCCCTCGTCGACTACACCAGCGGCATGGCGCTCGGCACGATCGGCGGCGGCAAGGAGCTGGACCTGAACGTGGCCGCGGCCGCCAACACGGACGTGGTCCGGGCGAAGGTCCGGGCGATGGAGATGCTGGGCCTCGACGACGAGATCGAGGACATCCTCATCACCCTCGGCAAGCACTACCACCTGATCCGGCTGCTCAAGGGACGCGGCACCAACGGCCTGTTCCTGTACCTGGCCCTCGACAAGGGCCGGGCGAACCTGGCGATGGCCCGCCACCAGCTGAAGAAGATCGAGAACGAGCTGGAGGTCTGACCCCGCTCCCCGCGCGCGCGTGGGGGGGCTACTCGACGAACAGGCCCCGCGCCGCCGCCTTCGTGTCGAACTCCTCCAGGCGCGCCTGCGCGTCCGGGAGTTCGTCGGCCATGGCCTCCAGGAGGACCCGGCCGAGCATCATCGGCGCGCAGGCTGTGTCGAAGGCGAGCCCGGTGCCGACGGCGGCCGGGATCAGCAGGTCGCTGTGGGCGGCGACGGGCGCGAACGCCGACTCGGCGACGGTCACGACCGTGAGCCCGGCCGCCCGCGCGTACTCCAGCGCCTCGACGACCTCCCTGGGGTGCCGGGGCAGCGCGAAGCACAGCAGGGCCGTGGCACCGGCCCGTACGGCCGCGTCGACGCGGTCGCCGAGCATCGAGCCGCCCTCGTCGAGGAGCCGGACGTCGGGGTGCACCTTGGCCGCGAAGTAGGCGAAGCCACGCGCCTGCGAGGAGGCGGCCCGCAGCCCCAGGACGGGCAGCGGACGGGACCGGGCGAGCAGCCGGCCGGCCCGCTCGACGGGCGCGGGGTCGGCGAGGAGCCCGGCGAGGTGCTTGAGGTTCTCGATCTCGGCGAGGACGGCCTGCTGGTACTCGTTGAGCGTCTCGCCCCCGTCGTCGCCGTCGGGCTCGGGGGGCGCGACCTCGCGGAGGTGACGGCGGAGCGCCGGGTACCCGTCGAAGCCGAGGGCGACGGCGAACCGGGTGACGGAGGGCTGGCTGACCCCGGCGAGCTCGGCGAGCTCGACGCTGGACAGGAACGGCACGTCCCCGGCGCGCCGGACCATGCAGTGCGCGATCCGCCGCTGTGTCGGCGTCAGCCGGTGCCCTTCGAAGAGCGCCTGCAGCCGACCGGCCGGGCTGTCACCCATGCCGCCCCCTCCCGTATTCACCCGCCGAAAACTCTGCATAAGGATATGCAGCCGGGTGCCGGGACGGCCAGCGCGAGGGAGTTGCGCGGGGACCGCCGCACCCCCGATACCGGGGGGCGGGACGACGGCGGTCCCCGCGAGGGACACGGGCCCGGGTCAGGGCCGGTCTCCGCATCCGTGGCGTCCGTGGAGGCCCGGGAGCCGCTCCGGATATCCGTGACGCCGACAACCACCAATGTGCCGGACGCGTGTTAAGCGCGTGCTGCCCCCACGTGTCGTGCTCGTACCGGTTGCGCGAACGGCTCCGCGGCCGGCCGCACGAGCTACTTCGTGCCGCCGTTGGCCAGGAAGGCCAGCAGGTCCTGGCGGCTCACCACACCGGTCGGCTTGCCCTCGACCAGGACGATCGCCGCGTCGGCGGACTCGCCGAGGACGGACATCAGGTCGGCGACGGGCTCACCGGAGCCGACCTGCGGCAGCGGCGAGCTCATGTGACGCTCCAGCGGGTCCTCCAGGGAGGCCCGCTGGGTGAAGAGGGCGTCGAGGAGCTCGCGCTCGACGACCGAGCCGACGACCTCGGCGGCCATGACGTCGGGGTGGCCGGCGCCCGGCTTCACGATGGGCATCTGGGAGACGCCGTACTCGCGCAGCACCTCGATGGCCTGCCCGACGGTCTCGTCCGGGTGCATGTGGACGAGCGAGGGCATGACGCCCTCCTTGTGCCGCAGGACGTCCGCCACGGTGGCGGTGGAGGTGTCCTCCAGGAAGCCGTAGTCGGCCATCCATTCATCATTGAAGATCTTCGACATGTACCCGCGGCCCGAGTCCGGGAGGAGGACCACCACGACGTCGTCCGGGCCGAGCTCCCTGGCGACCTCCAGGGCGGCGACGACGGCCATGCCGCACGAGCCGCCGACGAGGAGGCCCTCCTCCTTGGCGAGGCGGCGGGTCATCTGGAACGAGTCCTTGTCGGACACGGCGACGATCCGGTCCGTGACGTTCCGGTCGTACGCGGTCGGCCAGAAGTCCTCGCCGACGCCCTCGACCAGGTACGGACGGCCGGAGCCGCCGGAGTAGACGGAGCCCTCCGGGTCGGCGCCGACGACCTTGACGGAGCCGCCGCTGACCTCCTTGAGGTAGTTGCCGGTGCCGGAGATGGTGCCGCCGGTGCCGACGCCCGCCACGAAGTGGGTGATCCTCCCGTCCGTCTGCTCCCAGAGCTCGGGCCCGGTGGTCTCGTAGTGGGAGCGCGGGTTGTTCGGGTTGGAGTACTGGTCGGGCTTCCAGGCGCCGGGCGTCTCACGGACGAGCCGGTCCGAGACGTTGTAGTACGAGTCCGGGTGCTCCGGGTCGACCGCCGTGGGGCAGACGACGACCTCGGCGCCGTACGCCCGCAGCACGTTGATCTTGTCGAGCGACACCTTGTCGGGGCAGACGAAGATGCACTTGTAGCCCTTCTGCTGGGCCACGATCGCCAGGCCGACGCCGGTGTTGCCGGACGTGGGCTCGACGATGGTGCCGCCGGGCTTCAGCGCCCCGCTCTGCTCGGCCGCCTCGATCATCCGCAGCGCGATGCGGTCCTTGACCGAGCCGCCGGGGTTGAAGTACTCGACCTTGGCCAGGACGGTCGCCTGAATGCCCGCTGTGACGTTGTTGAGCTTCACCAGCGGGGTGTTGCCGACGAGGCTGATCATCGAGTCGTGGAATTGCACCGTAATCTCCGGGGTCTCCGTAATGGTGTGGCCAGCGTATGCGTAGTCGGAGCGGGTTACGGGGCAGTTACACCCTGAACGGCTTGAAGGAGGTGACGGCCCCATGTCGAGGGCGAGGGTGGCGCGGCGGATCGCGGCGGGTGCGGCGTACGGCGGCGGGAGCATCGGGCTGCTCGGGGTCGCGGCCGCGGGCGTCCTGCTGGCCGAGATGCAGCTCGCGAAGCGGACGGTGGGCGGGGGCGGGGCGGCCCCGCTGCCGCCCGGCGCGGACGGCCTGTACGGGCGCGCGTTCGGCACGGACGACCCGCTGCGACTGGCCCTTCTGGGTGATTCCACGGCGGCGGGTCAGGGGGTGCGCCGCTCGGGCCAGACACCGGGCGCGTTGCTCGCCTCGGGACTCGCGGCGGTGGCGGAGCGGCCGGTGGTGCTGCGGAACGTGGCGCTGTCCGGGGCGCGCTCGGACGACCTGGAGCGCCAGGTGTCGCTGCTGCTCGCCCAGCCCCTGGGGCCGCCGGACGTGTGCGTGATCATGATCGGGGCGAACGACGTGACGCATCGCATGCCGCCGACGGAGTCGGTACGGCTCCTGGCGTCGGCGGTACGGCGGCTGCGGACGGCGGGCGCGGAGGTGGTGGTCGGGACGTGCCCGGACCTGGGGACCATCGAGCCGGTGTACCAGCCGCTGCGCTGGCTGGCCCGGCGGGCCTCGCGGCACCTCGCGGCGGCGCAGACGATCGTGGTGGTGGAGCAGGGCGGGCGGACGGTGTCGCTGGGCGACCTCCTCGGCCCCGAGTTCGCGGCGAACCCGCGCGAGATGTTCGGGGTGGACAGCTTCCACCCGTCGGCGGAGGGGTACGCGACGGCGGCGATGGCCGTCCTGCCGACGATGTGCGCGGTGCTCGGCGTCTGGCCGGAGACCGACCGCCTCGAGCCGGCCCGGCGGGAGAACATGCTGCCGGTGGCGAAGGCGGCGGCCGAGGCGGCGAGCGAGGCGGGCACGGAGGTGACGGGTGCGCGGGGGCCGTGGGCCCTGCTCAAGCACCGTCGGCGGCGGCGCCTGCCCGCGGCGGAGACCCCGGAGCCGACGCCCGAGGACGCCCAGACGTGACGTCCGGGCCGGGGGGCGGTGGTCCCGTCGGGACGCCGTCCCCGCGGCTGCGGACACTCCCATGACTGAGCGCTCGCTTAGAAAAGAGGGCTGTGTCACATCGCCTGGGCGGTGACCCCTGCGGTACGTACGGGTAACTTCCCTTTCAGTCCGCTCACACCGCACCCTCATGGAGCCGTGATGCCCGAAGCCGTGATCGTCTCGACCGCCCGTTCGCCCATCGGCCGGGCCTTCAAGGGCTCCCTGAAGGACCTGCGGCCGGACGACCTCACCGCGACCATCGTCCAGGCCGCCCTCGCCAAGGTCCCCGAGCTCGACCCCCGGGACATCGACGATCTGATGCTCGGCTGCGGCCTCCCCGGCGGCGAGCAGGGCAACAACCTGGGCCGGATCGTCGCCGTGCAGATGGGCATGGACCACCTGCCGGGCTGCACGGTCACCCGCTACTGCTCCTCCTCGCTCCAGACCTCCCGCATGGCGCTGCACGCGATCAAGGCGGGCGAGGGCGACGTCTTCGTCTCGGCCGGCGTCGAGATGGTGTCCCGCTTCGTGAAGGGCAACTCGGACTCGCTGCCCGACACGCGCAACCCGTTCTTCGCCGAGGCCGAGGCCCGTACCGCCGAGGTCGCCGCCTCCGAGGGCTCCACCTGGCACGACCCGCGCGAGGACGGCGTCGTCCCGGACGCGTACATCGCGATGGGCCAGACCGCCGAGAACCTGGCCCGCGTCAAGGGCATCGGCCGCCGCGAGATGGACGAGTTCGGCGTACGGTCGCAGAACCTCGCCGAGCAGGCCATCAAGAACGGCTTCTGGGAGCGCGAGATCACTCCGGTGACCCTCCCGGACGGCACGGTCGTCTCCACGGACGACGGCCCGCGCGCCGGCGTCACCCTGGAGGGCGTGCAAGGCCTCAAGCCGGTGTTCCGTCCCGACGGCATGGTCACCGCCGCCAACTGCTGCCCGCTGAACGACGGCGCCGCCGCGCTCGTGATCATGTCGGACACCAAGGCCCGCGAGCTCGGCCTCACCCCGCTGGCGCGGATCGTCTCCACCGGCGTCTCCGGCCTCTCCCCCGAGATCATGGGCCTCGGCCCGGTCGAGGCGTCGAAGCAGGCCCTCAAGCGCGCCGGCCTGACCATCGGCGACATCGACCTGGCCGAGATCAACGAGGCCTTCGCGGCCCAGGTCATCCCGTCCTACCAGGAGCTGGGTCTGGATCTGGACAAGGTGAACGTCAACGGTGGCGCGATCGCCGTCGGCCACCCCTTCGGCATGACCGGCGCCCGCATCACCGGCACGCTGATCAACAGCCTCCAGTTCCACGACAAGCAGTTCGGCCTGGAGACCATGTGCGTCGGCGGCGGCCAGGGCATGGCGATGGTCATCGAGCGCCTGAGCTGACCGTCGGCGGGCCGGTCAACCGTCCCGCGTCCGAGCCGTGACCGAATCTCCCCCAGGATGTGACCTATATCCCGGGGGAGTTCGTTTTCCCAGGTCAGAGCCGTTTCGGGACTAAACACCTGGCAGAAATACCTGTCCAATTCGTGACGTAATGCACTGACAGCGGGCCCCACCCCAGGACAAGCTGAGGTAGGAAGTCGGGGGATCGACTCGGAACCGGGAGTACGTCAGTGAGCACCATGCCTCTTGCCCTGCTGCTGACCACGGCCGCTGCCACGGCCGTGGGCGCTGCCGCCCTGCATGCCGTCCACGGTCTCCGCAAGCAGGTCACGGCCCTGCGGAGCGAACTGGCGGCCGGTCGCGCCGTCACCGTTCCCGCAGCCCGCGCCACGCCCGCCGCGGAGATACGGGCCGCGGTCGCGGACGCGCTGGCCGAGGAACGCGAGCGCGAGCTCGCGGAGGCCCGCGCCTTCTGGGCCGCGCAGGAGGCCCGGGACGCGGCCGACGCCCCGTCGCTGCTCGGCGGCCTCGGGGGCCCGGCCGAGGACGGCTCCTTCTTCGTGCCGCGCCAGTCCGACTTCGTGGGCCTCGAGGCGATGGCCCTGGAGGCCATGGAGGCGGAGGCGGCCCAGCTCGACGGCCCCGACGCGTTCGACGCCTTCGACGAGTACCCCGAGGACTCGGCGGAGCTGGCCGCGGCCCGCCGCCGCCACCCCTCGCACCCGGACTTCGTGCCGGTGCAGACGCCGGTCGTCACCGACCACGAGCGGACGGTGGCGCGCCTGGAGGAGCTGGCCGACACCCGCACGGCGCTCACGGACGTGCGGCCGGGCCCGCTCGGCACGCTCGACGTGTACGTCTTCGCGGACGGTACGACGCTCTGCATGACCCCGGGGCACCGCGAGACCGCGGAGCGCCTGGCGGAGGCCCTGCGCACCGGGCGTACGCCGGTGCTGCTCGGCGGCTCGGGCGTCTCCGGCGCCTTCGCCCTGACCTTCTCGTACGGCGAGTCGGACGAGGAGAACGTCTACATCCTGGCGGACCGCGTCATCGCCTCGCTGTAGGGCACCCTCCGGAAGTCACAGCCCCGAGCGCTCCGCCGCCTCCCGTACCAGCCTCACGGCCTCGCCCAGTTCCCCCTCGCGGGAATCGGCCGGGGCCGTTCGCAGGATCTCGGCCAGGTCGTTCCCGGCGACGAGGAGCTGGTCGGCGACGGTGAAGACGCCGGCGTCGGGCATGAGCACCGGCTCCCGCTCCGGGTCCTCGGCGCGCTGGGCCCGCACGGCCAGCTCGCGGGCCAGGGCAAGCCCTTGGGCCGCCGCACCACGCTGGAGGCGGCTCTGCGGGGCGGTCCGCAGCCGGTCGGCGAAGCGCTCGACGGCGGCGGTCAGTTCACTCGTATCGCGCACCCCGTGACCCTACGCGCCGCCCCGGCCCCCTCGCCAACGGCCGAACGGCGTAGAGCCACCCCGCCTCCTGCTCACCCCACGTGCCGGCCGAGGAAGTCCCGGACGAGTGCGGCGATCTCCTCGCCGTGGGTCTCTAGGGCGAAGTGCCCGGCGTCCAGGAGGTGGATCTCGGCGTCCGGCAGGTCGCGGGCGAAGGCCTCGGCGCCGGCGGGGCCGAAGATCTCGTCGCCGCGCCCCCAGACCGCGAGCAGTGGCGGCCGGTGGGTGCGGAAGTACTCCTGGAAGACCGGGTAGCCGTCCAGGTTGAACTGGTAGTCCCAGAACAGCTGGAGCTGGATCTCCTTGTTGCCGGGCCGGTCGAGGCCGGCCTGGTCGAGGGTCCAGGTCTCGGGGGCGATCCGGTCGAGGCGGTCGGCGGGTACGCCGTGGGTGTACTGCCAGCGGGTGGCCTCCGCGGTCAGCAGGTCGCGTACGGCTGCCTCGTTCGTCGCACGGTCCCGGGCGTGGGCGAAGAGCACGTCCCAGAAGGGCGTGAAGCCCTCCAGGTAGGCGTTGCCGCTCTGGCTGACGATCGCGGTGATCCGCTCGGGGTGCCGGGAGGCGATCCGGAGGCCGACGGGGGCACCGTAGTCCTGGACGTAGAGGGCGAAGCGGTCGGCACCGATCCGGTCGAGCAGCTTCAGGGTGATCTCGGTGAGCCGGTCGAAGCTGTACGTGAAGTCGTCGACGGCGGGTGCGGCGGAGACGCCGAAGCCGATGTGGTCGGGGGCGATCAGGTGGTACGAGTCGGCGAGCGCGGCGATCAGACCCCGGTACATGTGCGAGCTGGTCGGGAAGCCGTGGAGCAGGACGAGGGTGGGGTTCGCCGGGTCGCCGGCCTCCCGGTAGAAGACGTCGAGCCCGTCGACGGTGACGGTGCGGGCGCGCTGGGCGAAGGCGGACATGGCTGGCTCCCCGTTTCGGGTGTGCGGACTCCGACCGGGAGAACGATCGTTCTCCCGGTGCCCTGTAGGCTATGAGAACGATGGTTCTCCACGCAAGGGGTGATCGGACGATGGACGCGGAATCCGCCGAGCTGAAGGTGCTCGACACCGCCGGGCGGCTCTTCGACGAACGCGGGGTGCAGGCGGTCGGCATGGACGCCATCCGCACCGCGTCCGGTGTCTCGCTCAAGCGGCTCTACCAGGTCTTCCCCTCGAAGGACCTCCTGGTGGAAGCCGTCCTGCGGCGCCGCGACGAGACCGTCCGCGCCGCCCTCACCGCACACGGCGAGCGGGTCGCGGGCGGGCCGTACGAGCGGGCGCTCGCGGTCTTCGACTCGCTGGCCGACTGGTTCGCGGAGCCCGACTTCCGGGGGTGCGCGTTCATCAACACCTTCGGGGAGCTCGGCGGCGTCGCCCCGTCGGTGGCCGCCGTCGCCCGCGACCACAAGGAGGCCCTGCGGGCGTACTTCGCCGAGCAGACGGCCGCCCTCGGCGCCCCGCCCGTCCTCGCCGACCAGCTGTCCCTGCTCGCCAACGGCGCCATGGCCGTCGCGGGCATCACCGGCTCCCCCGAACCGGCCGCGCAGGCGAAGGCCGCGGCCCGCACCCTGCTCGACGCGGCGCGGTAGCCCGGACGCGGTGAAGGGGCCGGGCACGCGGAAGGGCCCGCCCGGCGCGAAGCCGGACGGGCCCTTCCCCCCCGAGTCGGGGGGTGCGTCAGTCGTCGCCCTGCAGGATCGACAGCAGACGCAGCATCTCCAGGTAGATCCACACCAGGGTCATGGTGAGACCGAAGGCGGCCAGCCAGGCCTCCTCACGCGGAGCGCCGTAGTTCACGCCGTCCTCGACCTGCTTGAAGTCGAGGGCGAGGAAGCAGGCGCCCAGGATGACACCGATGACACCGAAGAGGATGCCGAGGCCACCGCTACGGAAGCCGAGGCCGTCGCCGCCGCCGAAGACGGAGAACAGCAGGTTGACCACCATGAGCAGCATGAAGCCCATGGCAGCGGCCATCACGAAGCCGTAGAAGCGTCGGTTGACGCGGATCCAGCCCATCTTGTAGGCGATCAGGACACCGGCGAAGACCGCCATCGTGCCCAGGACCGCCTGCATGACGACACCGTCGGCGATGTACGTCGAGACGGCGGCCGAGATCACTCCGAGGAAGACACCCTCGAAGGCCGCGTAGCCCAGGATCAGCGCGGGCGAGGCCTTGCGCTTGAAGGACTGCACGAGCGCAAGGACGAGCGCGACCAGGGCGGCGCCGATGGCGATGCCGTAGGACTTGCCGAGGTTTGCCGAGTCGACCGGCAGCAGGAACCAGGACAGGACGGCGGTGAGCACGACCGTGCCGAGCGTCATGGCCGTACGGCTCACGACGTCGTCGATCGTCATCACGTCGCCGCGGACCTGCTGCGGCGCGCCGAGCTGCGTGTCCTGCGGGGCGTACGGGTTGGTCGCGTACGGGTTCGTCGCGCCCTCGACAGCCGGGCTGCCGGCGGCGTACGGGTTGGTTCCGACGGCGGGGCCCCCGGCCTGCGGCTGCTGGCCGGCGAAGCCCGCGGTGCCGTTGTCGCGGCTGAACCCCCGTCGCGAGAAGACCGGGTTGCTGCTCCTCATCTCACTCCTCCATGGCGTGCCGCATGAGCGCGGCCTCTCGTCAAGGGTAATGCGTAGGCAAAAGAAACTCTCTAGTGCTCGGGGAGGATCTTTTCAAACGCGTGACGAGGAGCGAAGAGGGAGAGGAGGAGCCTCGCCGGGCCGCAGGCACTCGCCTGGGGCCTGGTGGTGCCCGGAACCGGACTTGAACCGGTACGGCCCGAAGGCCAGCGAGGTTTAAGCTCGCCGTGTCTGCATTCCACCATCCGGGCGTCGCGAAGCTCCGCGTTGGCACATGAGCCTATCGGGGCGCCTCCCTCGTTCAGCGGAACGCGGGCCCGATGTTGTCTGATTTTATTGGCGCCTGAGGGTGTGTCAGCGCAGGTGAGGACGCTTTCGCCGAACTGTGACAGGGGTCGCAGGCGCAAAGCCGTACCCCCTGGAATGACGAAAAGTCGTCGCACTTCTGTCACCTCGGCCGAAGACCGCCACAAGGGTGTCCGGAAGGGCATCCACGAGGGCGCTCCTCAGGGGCGCCGTCATACCTCAGGAGGACGAACCGGGCCCCCGGTGCGACTCCAGACTGCCCCGGGAACGGGCATGTGGACGGACGACCGGGCCCGGAACGCTCGACACGATGGAGGGGTTCCCGCAACAGCCCCGCAGTGACAGGAGTCCCTCGTGACGACCACCCCCACCGTGTCCCGCGCCACCGCGGTGGCCGCCCGCGCCACGGATCTCTCCAAGGTCTACGGACAGGGCGAGACCCAGGTGGTCGCGCTCGACGGGGTCAGCGTGGACTTCCGTCAGGGCGAGTTCACCGCGATCATGGGCCCCTCCGGCTCCGGCAAGTCGACGCTCATGCACTGCGTCGCCGGCCTCGACTCCTTCTCCTCCGGCTCGGTCCGGATCGGCGAGACGGAACTGTCCACCCTGAAGGACAAGCAGCTCACCCAGCTCCGCCGGGACAAGATCGGCTTCATCTTCCAGGCCTTCAACCTGCTGCCGACCCTGACCGCCCTGGAGAACATCACGCTGCCCATGGACATCGCGGGCCGCAAGCCCGACAAGCAGTGGGTCCAGCAGGTCATCGACATGCTCGGTCTCTCCGCCCGGCTCAGCCACCGCCCGACCGAGCTCTCCGGCGGCCAGCAGCAGCGCGTGGCCGTCGCCCGCGCCCTCGCCTCCCGCCCCGAGATCATCTTCGGCGACGAGCCCACCGGAAACCTGGACTCCCGCTCCGGCGCCGAGGTCCTCGGCTTCCTGCGCAACTCGGTACGGGACCTGGGCCAGACCGTCGTCATGGTCACCCACGACCCGGTGGCCGCCTCCTACGCGGACCGAGTCATCTTCCTCGCGGACGGCCGGATCGTCGACGAGATGCTCCACCCGACGGCGGACGGAGTCCTCGACCGCATGAAGGCCTTCGACGCCAAGGGCCGTACGAGCTGACGCCGTAGCGCGGCCCCGCCCCGACCTCCGTCCCACCCCCTTCCGTTCAGGACACACCCATGTTCCGTACCGCCCTGCGCAACGTGCTCGCGCACAAGGCGAGACTGCTGATGACCGTCCTCGCCGTGATGCTCGGCGTGGCCTTCGTCTCCGGCACCCTCGTCTTCACCGACACCCTCTCCCAGGCCTTCCGCAGCCAGTCCGCGAAGAGCTACGACGACGTCGCCGTCGCCGTCAGCATGTACCCGAGCGAGGAGGAGGCCAAGAAGACCCCCGGCCTGTCCCAGGCGGTCGTCGACCGCGTCGGGAAGCTCGACGGGGTCGCCTCCGTCACGCCCCGCGTCGACGGCTTCGCCGGTGTGCCCGACAAGGACGGCAAGCTGATCGGCGTCGGCTGGTCCAACAAGGGCACCAACTTCGCCCCCGGCAAGGACGGCAAGGACCGCGCGTACACCTTCACCGCGGGCGGCGGGCCGGTCCGGGACGGCCAGATCGCGCTCGACGAGGCCTCCGCCGACAAGGGCGGCTACAAGGTCGGCGACACCGTCCGCGTCGCCACCAACGGCCCGGTGAAGGAGTTCGAGCTCTCCGGTGTCTTCACGACCGAGGACGGCGCCGTCAACGCCGGCGGCAGCCTCGTCCTCTTCGACACCTCCGTGGCCCAGAAGCTCTACCTGAAGCCCGGGTTCTTCCAGGACCTGACCATCACCGCCACCCCCGGCACCGACGCGGACAAGCTCGTCCCCGAGGTCCTGAAGGTCGTCCCGAAGGCGGCCACCGCGCAGACCGGCCAGGCCCTCGCCGACCAGGAGGCCGAGGACATCGAAGCCGGTCTCGGCGCGCTCAACCAGGTGCTGCTGGGCTTCGCGGGCATCGCGCTCTTCGTAGGCGTCTTCCTGATCTCCAACACCTTCACGATGCTGGTCGCCCAGCGCACCAAGGAACTGGCGCTGATGCGCGCGGTGGGTGCCTCGCGCAAGCAGATCACCCGCTCCGTCCTCGCCGAGGCCGGTCTGGTCGGCCTGCTCGCCTCCGCCGTCGGCTACCTCCTGGGCATCGGCATGGCGGTCGGTCTCCGCTCCGCGATGGCCGCCTTCGAACTGAAGGTGCCGGACGGCCCGCTGGTCCTGGAGACCACCCCGGCCCTCTCGGCCTTCGGCGTCGGCGTCCTGATCACCATGTTCGCCGCCTGGCTGCCCGGCCGCCGCGCCGCCAAGATCCCCCCGGTCGCCGCCATGAACAGCGTGCACGCGACCCCCAACGGCAAGTCCCTCGTCGTACGGAACGCGATCGGCGCGGCCGTCACCGCACTCGGCGCCGTGCTCATCGTGCTCGGCGCGGGTCAGGGCGGCGACGACGGCCGGATGCTCATCGCGGGCGGCGCGTTCCTCACCCTCATCGGCGTGATCGTGCTGATCCCGTTCCTGTCCCGGCCCGTGATCGCCGTGATCCGTCCGGTCTTCGTGAAGGCCTTCGGGGTCTCCGGCAAGCTCGCCGGCCTGAACGCGGTCCGCAACCCGCGCCGCACCGGCGCCACCGCCTCCGCGCTCGCCATCGGCCTGACCCTCGTCACCGGTCTCTCGGTCATCGGCTCGACCGTCGGCACGGCCCTCGACAAGATGACGGTCGACCAGATCAAGGCCGACTACATGATCACCATGGCCAGCGGTGACGGACTCAGCAAGGACGCGCTGGCGGCCCTGGAGAAGACGCCGGGCGTCACGGCGGTCTCCCCGCAGCAGTCCGGCGCGCTGCAGATCAAGGGCGACTTCGCCGCCGCCTCCGGTGTCACCCCCGGTTCCATCGAGAAGGTCCTCAAGATCACGGTCGTGGACGGCTCGCTGGCCTCCCTCGGCCAGGGGAAGATCGCCGTCGCCGAGAAGACCGCGACGAAGCGCGGCCTGAAGGTCGGCGTCACCGTGCCGGTCGAGTACCTCGACGGGGTCAAGGGCAAGCTCACGGTCGGCGCGGTCTACGAGGACAGCGAGTTCCTCTCGCCCGTCATGATCGACCACAAGGTGATCGACGCGCACGAGCAGCAGGCCCACACGCCGCAGATCTTCGTCGCGACGGACGGCGGTCCGTCCGAGGCGCACGAGAAGGCGCTGTCGAAGGCCCTGGGGGAGAACCCGGCGATCACCGTGATGGACAAGAAGGACATCCGTGACGCGTTCGGCGGGCAGATCAACATGCTCCTGAACATCGTCTACGGCCTGCTCGCGATGGCCCTGATCGTCGCCGTCCTCGGTGTCGTCAACACCCTCGCGATGTCCGTCTTCGAGCGCCAGCAGGAGATCGGCATGCTGCGGGCGATCGGTCTCGACCGGCGCCGGGTGAAGCGGATGGTCCGTCTGGAGGCCGTGGTCATCTCGGTGTTCGGCGCGGTCGTCGGCATCGGCCTCGGCTCGTTCCTCGGCTGGGCCATCGGCGAGACCTTCAAGAACAGCCTGCCGGGCTACGCCCTGGTCCTGCCCTGGGACCGGATCGGGATCTTCCTGGTCCTGGCCGCCCTGGTCGGCGTCCTCGCCTCCCTGTGGCCGGCCCGGAGCGCCGCCAGGCTGAACATGCTGGCCGCCATCAAGGCCGAGTAGGCGCCGCACCAACGGCGAAGGGCCGGCCTCCCCACCCGGGAGGCCGGCCCTTCCCGTGCGTCAGGCCTTCTCGTTCCACACGCGCGGCCGCAGCGCCGTCCCGCTCCTCCCCGACACCGGGGTCTTCACGGCGAGGAACTGGTTCACGCCGATCCGGTTGCGCTCGAAGGAGACGGCGGAGGCCGCCATGTAGAGCCGCCAGACCCTGGCCCGGCCGGGCGAGACGAGCCGGACCGCCCGGTCCCACTCCCGCTCCAGGTTCGCCACCCAGCGGCGCAGCGTCAGCCCGTAGTGCTCGCGGATCGCCTCCACGTCCCTGACCTCGAAGCCGGCGTCCTCCAGGGTGCTCAGCGTGCGGCCCATGGGGGCGAGTTCACCGTCGGGGAAGACGTACGCGTCGATGAAGGCGTCGATCTCGTACGCCTCCTCCTCGGGCTCGGGGCGCCGGGAGATCTGGTGGTTGAGGAGCCGCCCACCGGGCTTCAGGAGCCCGTACAGGGTGTCCGCGTACTCCCGGTAGCGGACCGCGCCGACGTGCTCGGCCATGCCGATCGAGGAGATCGCGTCGTACGGGCCGTCGTCGACGTCCCGGTAGTCCTGGACGCGGATCTCGATCAGGTCGGTCAGGCCCTCGTCGGCGATCCGCTTGCGGGCGTACGCGGCCTGCTCGCGGGAGAGGGTGATGCCGACGACCCGGGCGCCGTACTCCCGGGCGGCGTGCAGGGCCATGGAGCCCCAGCCGCAGCCCACGTCGAGGAGCCGGTCGCCGGCCCCGAGGTTCAGCTTGCGGGCGATGAGGTCCAGCTTGTCCCGCTGGGCGTCCTCCAGGGTCGCGTCGGGGCCGTCGGACGCCCAGTACGCGCACGAGTAGACCATCGACGGGCCGAGGACGATCTCGTAGAAGTCGTTGCCCACGTCGTAGTGGTGACTGATCGCCTGCTTGTCGCGGCGCTTGCTGTGCCGGCCTCCGCTGCGGCCCCGGATCTCCTCCGCGGGCGGACGCGGCGGCGGATACGGTCCCACGAGCCGCAGCAGGGAACGGGCGGCGGCACGGAGCCTCGGGTCGCGTACGGAGTCGAGGAGCCCGCGGGTGTCGTCGGGGCGCGCCCACAGGAGGCCGGAGACGCCGTCCAGGAACTCGTACAGGTCTCCCTCGACGTCGAGCTCACCGGCGACCCAGGCGCGGGCCATGCCCAGTTCGCCGGGCTTCCAGGTCATCCTCCGCAGGGCGCGGCGGTCCCGGACGACGAGGACGGGACCGCCCACCGGACCGGCCTCGCTGCCGTCCCACGCGCGCAGTCGGACCGGGAGCGGTCCTCCGAGGAGTTCCTCGGCGAGAGTCGCAAGCCGCGACGCGGCGTCGCCCATGGTGTGCACCTCCGTGATCTCGTGCCCCGGACATCATCGTCACCAGGGGAACACCGTCCGTAGGTATTTCCAGTCCCGCCGCAGCGCAATCCCTCCGTGGAACACGCGAAGGGCCGTCCGCACCACGGATGGCGGACGGCCCTTGCGGGGGTGTTGCGGTACTGCCGGTGCGCTAGGAGGCCTTGGCCTTCTCCTGCACCGGGGCGGCCGGCGCGGGGGCGGGCTTGGCCGCCTCGTAGAACTCCTCGCGCGGCGTCTCGATGGCGCCGAGGGAGACGACCTCACGCTTGAGGAACATCGCGAGGGTCCAGTCGGCGAAGACGCGGATCTTGCGGTTCCAGGTCGGCATCGCCATGCCGTGGTAGCCACGGTGCATGTACCAGGCGAGACGGCCCTTGAGCTTGATCTTCACCTTGCCCATGACGATCATCGCGACACCCTTGTGCAGACCGAGTCCGGCCACCGCGCCCTTGTTGGCGTGGCTGTACTCCTTCTGCGGGAAGCCGCGCATGCCGGCCACCACGTTGTCGCCGAGGACCTTGGCCTGGCGCAGGGCGTGCTGGGCGTTCGGCGGGCACCAGGCGTTCGGGTTGCCGGCCTTGCGGCCGACCAGGTCCGGCACCTGGGCGTTGTCGCCCGCGGCCCACGCGTAGTCGAGGCCGTTGATCTGGAGCTTCTCGTTGCAGTCCACGTGGCCGCGGGGGCCGAGCGGCAGACCGAAGCGGGAGAGCGCCGGGTTCGGCTTCACTCCGGCGGTCCACACGATCGTGCTGGAGTCGACCTCGAGGCCGTTCTTCAGCACGACGTGGCCGTCGACGCAGGAGTCCATGGAGGTCTGGAGGTAGATCTCGATCCCGCGGCTCTCCAGGTGCTCCTTGCCGTACTGGCCGAGCTTGGGGCCGACCTCGGGGAGGATCTTGTCGGCCGCGTCGACCAGGACGAAGCGCATGTCCTCGCGCGACACGTTCTGGTAGTACTTCGCGGCGTCACGGGCCAGGTCCTCGACCTCGCCGATGGTCTCCGCGCCGGCGAAGCCGCCGCCCACGAAGACGAAGGTCAGCGCCTTGCGGCGGACCTCCTCGTCGGTGGTCGAGTCGGCCTTGTCGAGCTGCTCGAGGACGTGGTTGCGCAGGCCGATGGCCTCCTCGATGCCCTTCATGCCGATGCCCTGCTCGGCGAGGCCGGGGATCGGGAAGGTACGGGAGACGGCGCCCATCGCGATGACGAGGTAGTCGAAGGGCAGCTCGTACGCCTCGCCGACGAGCGGCGCGATCGTGGCGACCTTGCGGTCCTGGTCGATGGTGGTGACCCGACCGGTGAGCACCTCGGCTCCACGGACGACGCGTCGCAGCGGGACGACGACGTGGCGCGGCGAGATGCTGCCGGCGGCGGCTTCGGGGAGGAAGGGCTGGTAGGTCATGTACGACCGCGGGTCGACGACCGTGACGGTCGCCTCCGCGTAGCGCATCTTCTTGAGGATGCGCCGAGCTGCGTACAGGCCTACGTACCCGCCTCCAACTACGAGGATCCTGGGACGCTCCGTGGTGCTCATGCCATCGAGTATCCACCCCGTCAGAGGGGGGTGCTCGTGCGCCCCTTCACAAGCTCTTCGGGCACCTCTGCTACACTGCGCGGCCCACGTGATCCAGGTCATGGTGCTGCAAAGGAACCGGGGTGCGCGGGCGAACGTTGTTCACCCCCTGTGAACTGGCCCGGAGAGCTCCCGTTAACGCTGAACCACGGGGTGCGTTCACACGATGGAAACATCGAGCGAATCGGCCTCCGCGCCTGCGAAAGGGCCCTGGGCTACCCCTCGGAGGGCCTAACGGCCCTCCTCGGGCGCCACCAGGGCCCTTTTCCTTGTGAAGAACTTCACGAACTTTCCCGACGGGGTGTCGTCAGGAGGCTCGATAGCCCTCCGCTATGCGACGGATAGAGCGATCCCATCGAGGATGTCGTGCTCGCTGACCACGACCTCGGCGGCTCCGACGCGCTCCACGATCTCCCTCAGGACGAGCGCCCCGGCGATGATCACGTCGACCCGGCCGGGGTGGATGACGGGGATCGCGGCCCGCTCGTCGTGCGTGGAGGCGAGCAGCCGCTCGGTGACCTCGGCGACCTGGGCGGCGGAGACGCGGGCGTGGTGGATCTTCTCGGAGTCGTACTCGGGGAGCCCGAGCGCGATCGCGGCGACCGTGGTGACCGAACCGGCGAGCCCCACCAGGGTCCCGGCGGTGCCGATCGGCACGGTCTCGGCGGCCAGGTCGAGCGCCTCCCGGACATCGGCGCGGATCGCCTCGACCTCGTCGGCGGTCGGCGGATCGTGCCGGACGTGCCGCTCGGTGAGCCGGACGCAGCCGATGTCGACGGAACGGGCCGCCTCCACGTGCCGGTTGCCGGTCACGAACTCGGTGGAGCCGCCGCCGATGTCCACGACGAGGTACGTCTCCGAGCCGTGCAGCTCGCCGGTGGCGCCCGTGAAGGAGAACTCGGCCTCCTGGTCGCCGGTGATGACCTCGGGCTCGACGCCGAGGATCTCCACGACCCCGTTCACGAACTCGTCGCGGTTCTCGGCGTCGCGGGAGGCGGAGGTGGCGACGAAGCGGATCCGTTCGGCGCCGAGCTCCTCGATGACCCGGGCGTACTCGCGGCAGGCGGCGAAGGTGCGCTCCAGGGCCTCGGGCGCGAGCCGGCCCGTCCTGTCGACGCCCTGGCCGAGCCGGACGATCGTCATCCGCCGGTCCAGCTCGACGAGGTCACCCGTGGAGCCCGCGCCGGAGGCGCTGTCGGGCACCGTGACGTCGGCGACGAGGAGGCGGATCGAGTTCGTACCGCAGTCGATCGCGGCGACCCGGGTCACTCGCCCTTCCCCTCTTCCTTGTCGGCGCACGGGCTGACGCACGCGCCCTTCGCCCACCACTCCGGCAGCATCGCGAGCGCCTCGTCGCCGAACGGGTTCACACCGGGGCCCGCGGCCAGCGAGTGACCGACGAGGACGTGCAGGCACTTGACCCGGTCCGGCATGCCGCCGGCGCTCGGGAAGCCCTCCAGGACCTCGATGGCGTCACGGCGGGCGATGTAGTCCTCGTGCGCGGCGCGGTAGGCGGCGGCGAGCTCCGGGTCGGTGGCGAGCCGGGCCTGCATCTCCTTCATGACCCCGTTGGCCTCCAGGGTCCCGATGGCCGAGGCCGCCCGGGGGCAGGTCAGGTAGTACGTGGTCGGGAACGGCGTGCCGTCGGGCAGCCGGGGCGCGGTCTCGACGACGTCCGGGTTGCCGCACGGGCAGCGGTGCGCGATGGCGCGCAGGCCGCGGGGCGGCCGGCCGAGCTGGAGCTCGAAGGCGGCGATGTCCGCCTCGGTGGGCTCGGTGCGTTCGGTCTGCGGAGGGGGCGTTTCCATGTCTGCCTTGCTCGTCAGGTCGTTACGGGCTTACGGGCGGTCGGCGCGGTCCACGCCGTCCCAGAGGTTGTCGTACCAGGGGCGGTCCGCCGCGCCCTGGTCGGCGCGGGGCCTCTGCTCCGCGCCGGGGTCGTTCACGGTGAACCCGGTCTCGCCGGGCAGCACGTAGTGCAGGTGCTCGCGGGCGAGGCGGCGGACGTAGGCCGGGTCCTGGAGGCGGGCCTTCTCGTCCTTCAGTTCCTCGACCCGCCGGGCGGCCTCGGCGGCCCGGCGCTCCTGCTCGGCGATCTCGCCCTGCTGGGAGACGTAGCTCCGCATGGGGTAGGCGAGCGCCACGACGAGGGAGCAGACGACCAGGGCGAGGAAGGCCGCGCGGCCGGT
The DNA here is from genome assembly GCF_040632845.1 of Streptomyces sp. NPDC016459. Taxonomy (NCBI): domain Bacteria; kingdom Bacillati; phylum Actinomycetota; class Actinomycetes; order Kitasatosporales; family Streptomycetaceae; genus Streptomyces; species Streptomyces sp. NPDC016459. The sequence goes on along the minus strand of NZ_JBEYCR010000011.1, from coordinate 121,451 downwards.
GAGCCGGGAGCGGCGCGCCTGGCGGCGGGTCTGGGAGCGGTAGACACGGGCGGCGGTCTGCTCGCCGAGCAGCCTGATCCGGGTCGCGGTCGAGAACCGGTCCCGGTCCTTCGCGGCCATGTCGTGTCGCCTCCCCTGTTCACGCGGACGTCCCCGCACACGGTACGGGACCGAGTACGGGGACGTACGGATGAGCGGGGGTGTCAGCCCTCGCTGTGGCTGATCAGCCCTTACGGTGCCTGCTCTGCCTTGGTGCGCCTGCTCAGCTCTTGCCGCGCCGGCTCAGCCCTTGCTGCGTCTGCTCAGCCCTTGAAGCGCGGGAACGCGCTGCGGCCGGCGTAGACCGCGGCGTCGTCGAGGATCTCCTCGATGCGCAGCAGCTGGTTGTACTTGGCGACGCGGTCCGAGCGGGCCGGGGCGCCGGTCTTGATCTGCCCGCAGTTCACGGCGACCGCGAGGTCGGCGATGGTGACGTCCTCGGTCTCGCCGGAGCGGTGGGACATCATGCACTTGAAGCCGTTGCGCTGGGCAAGCTCGACGGCGTCGAGGGTCTCGGTCAGCGAGCCGATCTGGTTGACCTTGACCAGGAGGGCGTTCGCGGAGCCCTCCTCGATGCCACGGGCCAGGCGCTCCGGGTTGGTGACGAACAGGTCGTCGCCGACGATCTGGACCTGGTCGCCGAGGCGCGAGGTGATGGTCTTCCAGCCGTCCCAGTCGTCCTCGTACAGCGGGTCCTCGATGGAGACCAGCGGGTACGCGGAGACCAGCTCGGCGTAGTAGTCCGTCATCTCGGCGGCCGTGCGGGTCTGGCCCTCGAACGCGTACGAGCCGTCCTTGTAGAACTCGGAGGCGGCGACGTCGAGCGCGAGCGCGATGTCACGGCCGGGCTCGTAACCGGCCTCCTTGATGGCCTCGATGATGAGGTCGAGGGCGGCGCGGTTCGACTCGAGGTTCGGCGCGAAGCCGCCCTCGTCGCCGAGACCGGTGGACAGGCCCTTGGTCTTCAGGACCTTCTTCAGGGTGTGGTAGACCTCCGCGCCCCAGCGGAGGGCCTCGGAGAAGGACTCCGCGCCGATCGGGGCGATCATGAACTCCTGGATGTCGACGTTGGAGTCGGCGTGCGACCCACCGTTGAGGATGTTCATCATCGGAACGGGCAGCAGGTGCGCGTTCGGGCCGCCGAGGTAGCGGAAGAGCGGGAGGTCGGAGGCCTCGGACGCGGCGTGCGCGACGGCGAGGGAGACGCCGAGGATAGCGTTGGCGCCGAGCGAGGACTTGTTCTCGGTGGCGTCCAGGTCGAACATGGCCTGGTCGATCAGGCGCTGCTCGGTGGCGTCGTAGCCGACGAGCTCCGGGCCGATCTGCTCGATGACGGCGAGGACGGCCTTCTCGACACCCTTGCCGTGGTAGCGGCTGGGGTCACCGTCGCGAAGCTCGACGGCCTCGAACGCACCGGTGGAGGCGCCGGACGGAACAGCAGCACGACCGGTGCTGCCGTCGTCGAGGCCGACCTCGACCTCGACCGTGGGGTTGCCTCGGGAGTCCAGGATTTCCCGGGCTACGACGACGTCGATGGACGGCACGAGCATCTCCTTCTGGGATGTGACGCTGGATGTGACGCAAGGTCGGTGCGGGGTCGCTCGGCCTTGCGACAAGAGCCTAACCGGCGCGGGGGCTCCGGTCGGCCGGGCGCCCGCCCCCTGGGACGAAAAAGGACCCAAGGGCATGCATCCCGGGACGAAGGACCCCGTATCTACTGGGCGGTAACCGTCATGTCCGGTGTGCTCCGGAAAGACGGGAACCCCGGGCCGGCGCGCACAGGGGGGAGGCGCGCCGGCCCGGGGTGGTCACCGCGGGAGGGTCGTGGGGGCCGCGTGAGCCGCCGGACTCACGCGGACCGCCGGGCTCACTTCAGGTGGAGCTGCTGGCCCGGGTAGATGAGGTCGGCGTTCTCGACGACGTCCTTGTTCAGCTCGAAGAGCTTGCTCCAGCCGCCCTGGACGCCGTGCGCCCGGGCGATGGTGCCGAGGGTGTCGCCGGACTCCACCTTGTACTCGCCGTCACCCTTCTTGACCGACTTGCCGGTCGGGGTGGTGACGGTCTTCTTGGTGGCGGCCTTCGGCGTGGCCTGGCGCTGCGGGGTCTGCTGCGCGGACTTCTTCGGGGCCTGGCGCTGCTCGCTGCGGGTGGTCGGCTGCTCGGCCTTCCGCTCCTGCTGCTGCGGGGCGGACTCGGCGGAGCCGCCGCTGTAGGAGGCGTTGGAGAGGCCCACGCCGCAGCTCGGCCAGGCACCCTTGCCCTGGCCCGCGAGGACCTTCTCGGCGATGGCGATCTGCTGGGACTTCGACGCCTGGTTGGCGGTCGAGGCGTAGGCGGTGCCGCCGTACGCGGCCCACGTGGAGGCCGAGAACTGCAGGCCGCCGTAGTAGCCGTTGCCCGTGTTGATGGACCAGTTGCCGCCGGACTCGCACTGGGCGACGCGGTCCCACTCGGAGGCCGTGGCGGCCGAGGCGGTGCCCGCGGTCATCAGAGGGGCCGCGACGGCGACACCGGTGACGCCGACGAGCGTGACGACCTGGGTGGCCTTGGAGGGACGGCGGTGCTTGCCCTTGCCGGAAAACAGCATGGAGATTCTCCTCACCGACGCCTGTGAGGTGAGCTGTCGGGTTCGGGCCGGAAAGTTGCCCGGCCGCGTGCTGTGACACGCGGCTTCACCCCAAGCCGTTCGCCGGCCGTCTCTCAACGGCCGGGACCGGCACTTACCTTGGGTCCCCCACTCCTGCCTTCGGCGCTTACGCGACGACTGTTCCCATCGGCCGACGGCAGGATTCGGCGTTTCGGTCGACGGGGCCCGCGGTGGCGAGCAGTGACGACCGTAGACACAGACCCACCGGAAGTTCAAAGAGGCGTATTGCGGAAATATCGCCCCTACTTGCCCTCCGGCGGGTGGCATTTGTGCAGGTGAGGGGTGACGGAAGCCGACCGTGCGGGCGTGACACGCCAGTTGGGGCGAAGAGACCCATGTCTCACTTACCCAGAACGGGACATAAGCCCCCGAATCATTCGGCGTTCGCGGGCGAACCTTCCGTCAGGTCGAGGCTCTGACCAGGGAGGATGAGATCCGGGTCGACACCGACCGTCCGCCGGTTGGCGTCGTAGAGGGCGGTCCAGCCGCCGGGGAGCTCGTTCGCCTGTGCGATGTCGGACAGGCTGTCACCCGGCCGCACGGTGTACGCGTCCGAAGTGTCCTGACTGTCCGTTGCGCCCGAATCCTTCACCGTGCCGACCGGCGTCGTGGCGAGAGGGCTTTCGGTCAACTTGTTCCCAGATGAGGCATGTCTGCCCGATTCGGTAGAAGTGCCCCCCTTGGCGCTTCCCTCCGGCGCGGCGCCGCCCCGGTGCTTGCCGGTGCCGACGGTGGCCGACGACCCGTCACCCACCGACGCATCGGGCATCACGGACGTACCGGGCGTACCGGGCGTCACCGAGGCGTCAGGGGTGCCGGGGGTGACCGGCGTGGTCGGCGCGCCCGGCGACGTCGGCGCGGCCGGGTGGGTCGCGTCGGTCGGGGTGGTCGGCACGGAGGGGCTCACCGGGGTGGTCGGTGAGACGGGAGCCGACGGCGTGACGGGCCTGCTGGGCGTACCGGGCGTGGCCGGTACGACGCGCGCGGCCGTCCCGCTGCTCGGCTTCGCGGTCGCGGAGGTCCCCGCGGCACCCGTGGCGGCCCCCGGCAGCCCCGCCGTCCTGTTCGACTCGACGACCGGCCCCGTGGGCGCCTTCGGGACGGAGGCCGGGCCGGGATTCACACCGGGGGCCGTGCCGTCGTTCGTCAGACCGGCGATCGGCGCGCAGGTGGCCCACTCGGCGGAGCCCTTGGCGAGGGCCTTCTCGGCCACCGCGATCTGCTGGGCCCGGCTGGCCAGGTCGGCGCTGGGCGCGTACGCCAGGCCGCCGTGCCGCTCCCAGCTGTCCTGGGTGAACTGGAGCCCGCCGTACATGCCGTTGCCGAAATTGGCGCTCCACTGGCCACCGGACTCGCACTCGGCGACGCGGTCCCAGGTGGCGGCGTCGGCCGCGGAGGCGGATCCCGTGGCGAGCAGCGGCAGCGCCATGGCGGAGCCGGTCACACCGGCTGCGACGACGAGGGCGGGGGCCTGACGGGGGCGACGGTGTCGTCCGTTCCCGGAACGCATAGGAGCGCCTTTCGCGTGACGGCTGAGAGTGCGGCGAACGTAGCGGTATTCGAACGCTCGTCACAAGTCGATGGCCCCGCGATCACGCGAAGATCACATTTCTGATACGCCGTCAGTGTGCTGGAGCGGTACGGACGGGGAGAACTCCACCGGAAGCGTGCGCAATCCACGCATGATGAGCCCTCCGCGCCACCGGAGTTCGGCCGGATCGGCGGCAAGTCGCAGGTCCGGGAGGCGCGTCAGGAGGGTCGCGAGAGCCGTCTGTCCCTCCAGGCGGGCGAGCGGCGCGCCGAGGCAGTAGTGGATGCCGTGGCCGTACCCGAGGTGCTGGTTGTCGCGCCGCGTGAGGTCCAGGGTGTCCGGCGCCGTGAACCGCTCCGGGTCCCGGTTCGCGGCGGCCAGCACGACCAGCACCGGGTCACCCGCCGGGATCGCCTGCCCGCCGATGGTCAGCGGCTCCGTCGCGTACCGCCAGGTCGCCATCTCTACCGGCCCGTCGTACCGCAGCAGCTCCTCCACGCCCGTCCCCAGAAGTCCGGTCTCGCCCGCCGCGAGGGAGGCCTGGAGTCGTTCGCGCTGCTCGGGGTGGCGCAGCAGCTGGTACACGCCGTTGCCGATGAGGTTGACGGTCGTCTCGAAGCCCGCGAAGAGAAGGATGAAGGCCATGGCGGCGGCCTCGTTCTCGGTGAGGTGCTCGCCGTGGTCGGACGCCTTGATGAGCCCCGAGATCAGGTCGTCGCCCGGTTCGAGCCGCTTGCGGTGGATCAGCTCCGCGAGATAGCCGCGCATCTTCTTCACCGACCGGGCGACCCCGCCCCGGGGTCCCCCGCCGTGCCGGATCATCATCCCGGCCCAGTCCCGGAAGTCGTCCTGGTCCTCCTCGGGGACGCCGAGCAGGTCGCAGACGGCGTAGATCGGCAGCGGGAAGGCGAACTCGTGGATGAGGTCCGCGCTGCCCCGCTCCGCGAAGGAGTCGATGAGCCGGTCGGTCAGCTCCTGCACGCGCGGGGTGAACTCGGCGACGCGGCGCGGGGTGAAGGCCTTCGACACGAGGCGCCGCAGCCGGGTGTGGTCGGGCGGGTCGATGTTGAGCAGATGGGTCATCAGCTCGGCCTTGCGTTCGCCCGGGATGCCCGTCTTGCCCTTCGCGTGCGGGGACTCCGCGTGGTGCACCGGGTTCTTGGAGAGCCGCTGGTCGGCGAGGGCCTGCCGGGCGTCCCCGTACCGGGTCACGAGCCAGGCCTCGACCCCGCTGGGCAGCGTCGTCCGGTGCACGGGCGCGTGCTCCCGCAGCCAGGCGTAGGCGGGATACGGATCGGCGGCGAACTCCCAGGTGAAGAGCTCGGGGGCGGGGGCGCGGTCGGGCGAGGAGGCGGGGGCGGGGCCGGGGGTGGTGCTCACCCCCCGACCGTACAGGGCGGCCCCGGCGGTGAGGTGTGTGGAGATCCTGTGATCAAGAAGGGGGGCCGTGCCCTAGATTCGTGCCGGTGGATCCCCAGATGCTCAGAAGCACGTTCGCGGTCGTCGAGAGACGGGCCGAACACGCCGTCACCTTCTTCTACTCGCATCTTTTCTGGCACAACCCCGGCATGCGCGAGCTGTTCCCCGAGGACATGCGGCCCCAGCGGGACCGGCTCTTCGCCGCGCTCGCGCACGTGGTGTCCCACCTCGGGGAGCCGGGGCTCGCGGAGTACCTGGGGCGCCTGGGCCGCGACCACCGCAAGTTCCTCGCCTCCCCCGCGCTCTACGCCGCCGTCAGGTCGAGTCTGCTCGCCGCGTTCGCGCACGCCGCCGGATCCGCCTGGACCCCGGACGCCGAGAAGGCCTGGGCCGAGGTGTACGAACAGGTCGCCGATCTGATGCTGGCGGGCGCCGAAGAGGCGGTGGCGGCCGGGGAGCCGGCCTGGTGGGACGCGGACGTCGTCCGGCACGAGCGGTACGGCGAGGACCTGGCCGTCCTCACCCTGCGGCCCCGGCAGCCCCTGCCGTACCTCCCCGGGCAGTACGTCAGCGTCAGCTCGCTGCGCGTCCCGCGGGTCTGGCGCACCTACTCCCTCGCGGACGCGCCCCGCCCGGACGGCACGGTGGAGCTGCACGTGAGCCGGATCCCGGGCGGCGCCATGAGCACGGTGCTCGTCGACCGGACGGGACCGGGCGAGACCCTGCGGCTCAGCGCGCCCGGCGGCGGCCTCACCGCGCGCACGGAGCCCGGCGGACTCCGTACCTATATATGCGGGGGTACGGGCTGGGCACCGGTGCGGGCGCTGCTCGCCGAGGCGGCGGAGGCCGAGCCGGAGCTGACGGGCCGGCTCTTCGTCGTGGCGCGGGCGAAGGAGTACCTGTACGGACGGCGGGACGCAGAGCGGCTGAAACGGCTGCTCCCCGGTCTCAGCGTCACCTACATCACCTCGGCGCCCGGCCACCCCAAGGACCAGGCGACCGAGCGGCTCCTCCAGTCCCTGCAGGCCTGCGTCCACTGGGCCTCGCACGACGTCTACCTCGCCGGGCCGCCCGCCTTCCTCACGGAGGTCGCGGAGGCGCTCGTGGAGCTCGGCACCGACCCGGCCCGCGTCCACCACGACGCGCTGCCGCCCGTGGACGGCTTCACCGTCCGCCCGGGCTCCGCGGCCGAACGCCTCCTGGCCCCGCCGGCACCGCCCTGGCACGACCCGGAGTCCCGCGCGCCCAGGCCGTAGACCGAGGCGGGGCCTCAGGTCCTGACGCCCTCCGTCGTGCGGATCGCGTCCCGGTACGCCCGGGCCGCCGCGCGCAGGGCCGCCTCCGGGTCCACGCCCTCCGTCTCCGCCCGCGCGGCGAGGGCGAGCAGCTCGTACCCGATGCCCTCGCCCTTCGGCAGCGGCACGTCGAGCCCCGCCGTCCGCACCCGGCCCGCGAGCTTCGTCGCGAGCGCGAGTCCCGGCTGGCCGAGCGGCACCCCGTCGGTCACGGACTCCCGCTGCTTCTCGATCGCCTTGGTCCGCAGCCAGTGCGCGCGGACGTCCTCCGGCGTCTCGGCGGTCTCGTCGCCGAAGACGTGCGGGTGCCGGAGGATCAGTTTCTCGACGAGGGTCCCGGCGACGTCGTCCACGGAGAACGGCTCCTCCGGGTCCTCCTCGGCGATCCGGGCGTGGAAGACGACCTGGAGGAGGACGTCCCCGAGCTCCTCGCGCAGTTCGCGCCGGTCGCCGTCCTCGATCGCCTCGACGAGCTCGTACGCCTCCTCGATGGCGTACTTGGCGAGTCCCCGGTGGGTCTGCGTCGAGGTCCAGGGGCAGGTGCGCCGGATGCGGTCCATGATCTGCACGAGGTCCAGGAGCCGGGCGCCGGGCAGGTCGTACGAGCCGGGCAGCAGCTCCAGGTCGGGCATCGTGAGGCGGCCCGAGCCGGCGAGCCGGGCGAGACCGTCGGTCAGCGCCCGGTCGCCCTCGCCGGAAGGGAGCAGCAGGACCGTGCGGCCGCCGGCGCAGGCCTCGACGAGTTCCTCCGCGGTGGGCGTCAGGTGCTCGACGGCGACCCCGGCCTCCCGCAGGTACGGCAGCTGGGGGTGGTGCTCGTCAGGGCAGAGCACCCGGTCCGCGCCGCGCAGCGCCTGCCAGGCGGGCCAGGACAGGAGTCCGGGCGCCACACGGTGGCTGGCGGTGAGCAGGACGATGCGGCCGGGGCTCTCAGATGTCACCCCACGAACCTACCCGCCCTCAGGCTCCGGCCGGGACGGCGCCGGGGTCCTGACTGATCTTCCGCAGCCAGGGCGCGGTGGTGGAGGCGAGCCGGACCTGGGCGTCGTCCCAGGCGCCGTACCGCGGGTTGACGTCGATGGCGAGGGCCTTGGAGGCGGCGGAGAAGACGTCCGTCAGCTTCTTCTGGCCCTCGGGGGTGTCCGTGACGCCGAGCTTGGCCGCGATCTTGTTCATGAGGACGTTGCGGCGGACGACGTCGTCGATCTGGCCCGGGGCCACGCCCTGCTCCTGGAGGAGGACGGTGGCGAGCTGGTCCTCGCCGCCGCTCTCGCGGACGAAAGCGGTCCTGGTCTGCTGGAGTTCGGCGCGGGTGACGGTGACGCCGTTGTCCGCGGCGACCTTGTCGACGACCCGGTCGAAGATCATGACGTTGAGCTTGCGGCGGGGCAGGTCCCCGGTGGCCTGGACGAGCTGGGCGGCCTGCGGGGAACGTTCCTGCGCGGCGCGCACGTCCTTCACCTCGGTCTGGAGGCTGGAGACGTCGATCCGTTCACCGCCGACGACGGCCGCCGCTCCCGGGTGGGAGTCACTGCCACAGGCGGTGAGCAGTGGGGCCGCGGCGAGGAGCGCGGCGGAGACGGTGAGCGCAGTGCGGCGGTGCAAAGGAGCCTCCCGGGCTGGTCGTGCGTCAGTGGAACGACCTTGCGGTGATCGATGGTAGGGAGTCGCCGGGGCCGGAGCCACTACTTCGGTGCGACTGTTTCCCACAACGACTCACCCGTACGCCTGGTGTCGGCCCGCATCACGCCCGTCTCGGGCCCCTCCGGACCCGCGCGTGTCCCCTCTCGGGCCCCTTCGTGCGTCTCCTGCACCAGGTAGTGGGGCCGCCGCTTCACCTCGTAGTAGATGCGGCCGACGTATTCGCCGATCAGCCCGACCATCACCATCTGCACGCCGGCGAGGGCGGTGACGGCGACGAGGAGGGTGACGTAACCCGGGGTGTCGACGCCGTTGGCGAGGGCGTCGACGACGATCCAGGCCGCGTAGCCGAGGGCGACGAGGACGAGGAGGAACCCGAGGTGGACGGCGGCCCGCAGCGGCTTGTTGTTGAAGGAGAGGAGGCCGTCGAGGCCGTAGTTGAGGAGCTTGCCGAAGGTCCACTTGGAGCGGCCCTGCTCGCGTACGGCGTTCTCGTAGGAGAACGTCGTGGTGCGGAAGCCGACCCAGGAGAAGAGGCCCTTGGAGAACCGGTTGTACTCGCCGAGGCCGAGGACGGCGTCGACGGTACGGCGGGACAGGAGTCGGAAGTCCCCCACACCGTCAACCAGCTCGACGTCGACGAGCCGGTTGATCGCCCAGTAGTAGAGGCGGGCGGTGAGGGTGCGGGTGACGCGGTCGCCCTCGCGGGTGCGGCGCGCGACGACCTGGTCGTATCCCTCGGCGTGCAGCGCGACCATGCGGTGCACGAGCTCGGGCGGGTGCTGGAGGTCCGCGTCCATGATCACGACGGCGTCGCCCGCGGCGTCGCGGAGCCCGGCCAGCATCGCCGCCTCCTTGCCGAAGTTGCGGCTGAAGGAGACGTAGCGGACGTGACGGGGGTCGCGCGCGGCGAGCTCCTGGAGGAGGGGCAGGGTTCCGTCCCGGCTTCCGTCGTCCACGTAGACGATCTCGAACTCGCCGTTCAGCTTGGTGAGTTCGTCGGTCACGTGGTCATGGAAACGGGCGAGGACGTCCTCTTCGTTGAAGCACGGGACGACGATCGAGAGCAGCACGCGGACCACGACAACGGAGCACGGTGACCCGGCCGGTCCGCGTGGATGGCCTTGAGGCGACCATTCAATGAACGGGGCCGCCGTGTCCGGTTCCGCCCGTCCTGTCACTGGCATATTCGAGCCGTCATGCCGAACACCACGCGCCCACCCCTTCGCTCCGCCCTCCTCTCCGCCCTCCTCACGGTGATCGCCGTCTGCGGCGGGGACGCCGTCGCCCGGGTCTTCCCCTTCGGGCCGCGCCACCGGGCCGTCAACGACCTCGCGAACCAGTTCGTGCCGTTCCACGCGCACCTGTGGGACCTGCTGCGCGGCCGGGCCGACGGCGGGCTGCTCCTGGACTGGCGGGCGGGCTGGGGCACGAGCTTCCTCCCCGACTACGGCACCTATCTGTCGAGCCCGTTCGCCCCGCTGGTCGCGCTGTTCCCGCGCGGGGACATCGAGTACGCGGTGTACGCGGTCACCGTCCTGAAGACGGCGGTCGCGGCGGCGGCCATGACGCTCCTGCTGCGGCGGCTCGGGGACGGTACGGGCCCGGCACCGTCGGCGGCGCACCCCCTCGGGGGCGGTACGGCCCCGGCACCGTCGGCGGCGCACCCCCTCGGGGACGGTACGGCCCCGGCACCGTCGGCGGCGCGCCCCCTCGGCGCCGGCTCCTGGTGGTGGGCGGCGGTCCTCGGGGCGTCGTACGCGCTGTGCGGCTGGTCGCTCGCGGAAGGCACGTACAACCCGATGTGGCTGGACGGCCTGATCGCCCTCCCCCTGCTGTGCCTGGTCGGCGAGTGGGTACGGGAAGGCCGGCGGCCGCTCGTCGGCCCGCTGGTGGTGGCGGTGTGCTGGGCGGCGAACTTCTACACGGCGTACATGGCGACCCTGGGCGCGGCCCTGGTGCTCCTGGTCCGCCTGGCGACGACGGAATCGTTCCGGTGGCGGACCGTGGGCCGGGCGGCGCTGACGACCGGCCTGGGGGTCGGTCTCGCGGCGCCCGTCCTCGTCCCCGTCCTCCTCGGCTCGCGCCACGCCCACCCGGGCCTGGTCCGGGAGTTCGACCCGGCGCCCGCGACGGACGTCCTGGCCCGGCTGCTCCCGGTGACGTACAGCTTCGCGACCCCCGCGGCCTTCGTCTGCACGGCGGTGCTCCTGCTCACGGGGGCGCTGCTGTTCCGCCGGGACGTGCCGGGTCGGGAGCGATGGCTCTGGGCGGCGCTCCCCGTGGCGGTCCTGGCCTCGATGCAGTGGGGTCCGACGCATCTGCTGTGGCACGCGTTCGCCACGCCCAACGGCAGCCCGTACCGGCAGACCTTCGTCCTCTCCGGGGTCCTCGTCCTCGCCGCCTGGACGGGCCTCACCCACGGACTCCCCGACCGCCGGTCCCTGCTCGGCGGCACGGCGGTCGTCCTGGCGCTCGCGGCGGGGGCGCTGCCCAGCCCCTTCCTCACCGGCTGGGCGCTGCTGCTCGCCTGCGGGGGTCTCGCGGCGGTGGCGTGGGCGCTGGTGCTCCCCGCGCGGGGGCGCCACGGGATGCTCGCCGCGTTCCTGGTGATCGGGACCCTGCTCGGCCAGTCGGCGGCGACGACGGCGTACGCCGACCGGGAGCGGACGGCCCGCCTCGACGACTACCCGCCGTGGGGCCCGGAGCACGCACGCCGGGCGGCGGCCCTCGCGGCGGCCGACGGCTGGCCCGCGTACCGCACGGACGCGGGGCTGCCCCGGGTCGCGGGCAACGATCCGCTGCTGTTCGGCGGGCAGGGCGCCGCGTACTACAGCAGTCACACCCCCGCGGTCCTGACGGAGACGCTGACCGCGCTCGGCGGCGGCTGGACCTCCCGGGGCCGGAACCTGCTGAGTCTGGACAACCCGGTGACGGACGCGCTGTTCGGGGTGGGGGCGCGGTGGCGGGACGGCGCGGTCGTGCGTACGGAGACGTACCTGCCCCTCGTGACGGTACGGCCGGCGGGCCCGGCCCCCGTCTACGGACCCTCGCCCTTCCGGAACCAGGAACTCCTGCTGGGCGGACGGGTGTACGGGGCCCCGCACGCGGGCGCGTGCCCGGTCGGCACCGAGGTCTTCCTCTGGGCCCCCGACGCGACCGGCCCGGCCCGCCTGGGCGACCGCGAGACCCGTCTGGCCGGGGGGCAGCCGAAACGGCGGGCGGCCCTGACGTCCCTGGGCGTCCAGCGCGTACCCGGCCAGAAGCCGGTCCTCCCGGGCCCCGGCGGCGCACTCGGCTGCCTGGACCACGGACGCCTCCGGGCGGCGGTCACGGCCCTCCGCGCGCGTGCGGCGACCTCGGTCCGCGTCACCTCCGACGGGATACGGGCCGACCTCCCGCCCGGCACGACGGGCACGGCCGTCGTGGCGGCACCCCGGATCGCGGGCTGGACCTGCGAGGACCGCCCCACGGAGTCGTACGGGGGCCTCCTCGCCGTCCCGGTGGCGGGCGCGTCGTCGGTCACCTGCACCTTCCGCCCCCCGGGGCTGGGGGCGGGGCTGACGGCGGGGGCGCTGGCGGGGCTGCTGCTGGTGGGGGTGGTGCTGATGGGGGTGGTCCGGTCAGCGGGCCGGATCAGCCGTCTGGGGCCCGCCTCTCCCAGCGGGTCTCGCCGTCCTCCACGCGGTCCGTCGGGGTGAGACCGGCCGCGCGGGCGACGGCGGCGGAGGCTGTGTGGTCCGGGTGGACATGGGCGACGACGGTCCGCACGCCCCGCCCCAGGAGCAGGGTGACGAGCCCCTCGGCCGCCTCGCGGGCGAACCCCCGGCCCTGCCAGGGCGTACCGATCACCCAGGCCACCTCGGCGGTCCGGCCGCCGTCGGTGACCGTCGCCTGCACGGTGCCGACGAGCCGGTCCTCCGGCCGGAGCCGCAGCACCCAGTTGAGCCAGACGACCGAGGGGTCGGGCGAGCCGGCGACCAACCGCGCGTAGCGGGCGCGCAGTTCGGCGGGACCGAGAGGGGCGCCGCCGATGAAGGAGTGCAGCGCCGGATCGCCCAGCACCTCGGCCATCTCCTCGGCGTGCCGGACCGCGAGCGGTTCGAGAACGAGCCGAGCGGCCCGTGCGGGCTGCGGCTGCTCCAGGGCCGTGACCGTGACCCGGGCGCTCCCGGCCGGGTCCCGGTGCTCGGGCAGCGCGGCGGGCAGCACGGCGGGCAGCGCGGCCACGAACCCGGCCGACGCGGTCGCGTCGCCGCCGGCGACCCGGTGGGCGACTCCGTCGGTGCGCACGATCTCGACCTCCGGGTCACCGCCCGTCCGGGCCTCCTGGATCACCGCGAGCGGGACCTCGGTACGGGACCGCCGGTCCTCCAGCCTGAGGCTGTCGGCGTCGAGCGCGGTCTCGGCGCCGTCGTCGCCGACGAGTATCCGGGGTGAGGGCATGCCGGGAACCTACCGCGAGGGGATCGCGGCCGGGCGGGCTCAGCGCCTGAACCGTCGGACCAGCAGCAGACCGGCCACCGTGCTCAGCACGGCGAGGGTGGCCGCCGCGTACGTCCGGGCGCTCGTGCCGCTCTCCGCGAGGCCGGGGGTCAGGGGCGGGGAGGCGGTCGGGTGCGGGGACGACGGCGGTGCCGGGGTCTCGGGCCGCGTGGGGGCCGCAGTTGACGTCGGGGTCGGAGTTGACGTCGGGGTCGGGGTCGGGGTGGGGGTGGGCGCCGGGGTCGGGGTGGGCGCCGGGGTCGGGGTCGGCGCCGGGGTCGGGCCGCCGGCGCAGGCCAGGTGCGCCGAGAACGGGGCGTGGTGGATCTCGCCCGCGTGCGCGGGGGCCCGTGAGGTGCGCTGGGCGCCGCCCCGGCCGATCGCCGCGCGGGTGTCGAGGTCGTCGAGCGGGCCCGCGGTCAGGGAGCGGACGACGACGGCGCCCTCGATGGCGTCCGGGTCGCGGTCGGTGAGATGGGCGCGGGGGGCGTAGACCGTTCCCTCGACCGTGCCGCCCTCGGCGATCGTGAGGTGCGTGGCGTCCGCGAAGTTCCACAGGACGTACGGGGCGTCGGGACCGCTGACGCCGACGAGTTCGGGGACGTCCCAGGTGAGGACCGACCCGGCTCCGGTCGTGTCGACGTCGATGACGAGCGGTCGGGTGGCGGTGGGGCGGTTGAGGAGGGTGAGTTCGGAGAGCCCGTTCAGCTGCTCGCCGGTGAGGCGGAGGATATTCGTCCGGTGGTCGTCGAGGGTGACACGGCCGGGGTCGGCGAGCGCGACGGTGGGCGCGCAGGCGGCGAGCGCGTCGGCGCGGGCGCGGTAGGTGCCGAAGAGGGCGGCGAGGTCGAGGAGACCGGGAGCGGGGCCGACGGAGGCGGCGGGCTGCCGGGTGGTCAGTTCGATGCGGGGCGTCGCGTCGTGGCCGGCGGCGGTGGCGGTGACCCGGGTGTCGACGGGGGCCCTGTCGGCGCCCTTCGTGACGGTGTCGCTGCCGGTGAGGTCGCCGATCTTCACGTAACCGTCGGAGAGGACCTTCAGGACCCCGACCGGGCTGCTGGCCCCGTACGCGATCCGGCCGCCGACAAGGAGGGCGGTGGGGCGGGCGTCGCCGGGGGCGGTGAACGTCCCCGGGGTCCGGCGCGCGACGGTGAACCCGGGGCCGTAGGACAGGTCGCCGCCGACGGCGACGGGGCCCTCGGACTCCGTACCGCCGAGCAGGGCGTCCTTCTCGGTGACGACGCCGAAGCCGTGGTTCCCGGCGACGGGGTTGCCCACGTCGACCGTGGCGGCGGCGTGGGGTGCGGCCGCCCCGGCGGGGAGGGCGGCGAGCGCGCCGGCGGCGCACGCGGCGGCGCAGGCGGTGAACCGGAGGGGCCTGCTCGACTTCGTCATACGAGGAACATGCGTCCGTCCGGCCGCTGCCGCCGTTCGGACACGCCTGGGCGCCGGTCAGATGCCGTAACGAATCCACGCGTGGGAGCGCGGCGGAAGGGGTGAGCGCACGGCGGCCACGGGCGTAGGCACGCACGGAGAAGGGCCGGAACCCCCAGAGGTTCCGGCCCTTCTCGGCGTCGTGGCGTGTGACTACTTCGCGGGGACCGCTTCGAGGCAGAGGACGAACTTGTCCGAGTCCAGCTGCTGCGCGAGGGCCGTGACCTCCGGGCCGCACTTGTTCACGTCGAAGGTGTCGTCGATGACCTTGACGACCTTGTACAGGTCGGCCTTGCCGGAGGAGCAGTCCGTGGTGTCGACCTTGGGGTCGTTGTCGGGGCCCGTCACGGTGACGCACTCGCCGGCCTCGGCGTGCACCGGGGCCTCGCCGGTGAGGTGCGGAAGGCCGAACTTGACGGCCAGGGCGACGGCGATCGCGACGACGACTCCACCGACCTTCTTGAGGATGCGGCTGCCCTTCTTCGCGGGGGCGGCAGGCTGCTGCTCGGGGGCGGCGGGCTGCTCGGGGGCGGGGGGCGCGGAAGGCGTCGTCATGAGGTGTTCCTTGTGAGCGCGGACATGATCAGACGCGAACGCTACATGCACCAAAACAGGCAAAAAGGATCAAGAAGATCCACTGACTGATCAGTTGCGGAGTCGTGACTCTGCCGCCTCGTCAGGAACCGCGCCCCAGCCGCCGTTGGTGCTCCAACGCGCGCCGCAAGTCCCCCGGAAGCGGGTGATACGGGCCGTACGCGCGCTCGGCGTCGAATGGCCGCCGCCGCAGCTGGTCCTGGCCCGCGGTGTGCTCACCCGTCGCCACCGGGAGCAACCCGATCCGCTGCCGGATATGGTCCTGGATCCGCTGCTCCTCGATTCTCACGTCCACCCCCACCACCGTCGTCCGAAGGTCGTCAGGCGACGCCACAGAACTCGCCGATCACTGCGGACTGCTCGTCGACGGCCCTGCGGCGGCGGTCGTTCGGTCAGCTGTTCCTCACCACCGGGAGACCAGTCATCCGCGCAAGGCCGAGCTCAGCGCCGACACGTACTCGGCGCTTTTCTCCTGTGCTTCCCTGACGCGTTGACGGAAGTCCACGTCGTCGCTTCCGGTGAGACCCGGACCGAGATCCCGAAGCGTCCGCTCGAGCCGAGCGAAGTGGTCCGGTCGCCCGAGGTCGACCCCACTCCTCCCGAGTTGCCAGTCGACGTGCCCGGCGAACCGGTCGACCCACTCCGAAAGCGGGACCGGGGCATCGTCCGGGAGGTCGCCCATGGCCATGCGGCCGTGCAGCTCGATGAGTTCGGCGGCCTTGAACGGGTAATAGGTGCTTCCTACCGGCTCCTCGTCGAAGAGATCCAGCAGCTCCTCCAAGAACCCCACAAGCACTTCGACCCGGTCGAGCCCCACGACGACGTCCGGATCGGCCATGGCGGACAGCAGCTCAGCGAGTGCACGCGGGTGCGCGTGCTCAGCCAGCGCCTCCTCCCATTCCTCGGAGAGGCCGGCCTCGACGATCGGAGCGAACCGGGCGGTGACACAGCGCACGAGCTGGATCCTCGCCGCCTGGCTGCCGGGCAGTGCCATGCTTCCTCGCTTCTCTCACGGGTAC
The DNA here is from genome assembly GCF_040632845.1 of Streptomyces sp. NPDC016459. Taxonomy (NCBI): domain Bacteria; kingdom Bacillati; phylum Actinomycetota; class Actinomycetes; order Kitasatosporales; family Streptomycetaceae; genus Streptomyces; species Streptomyces sp. NPDC016459. Next base: position 105,347 of record NZ_JBEYCR010000011.1, on the reverse strand, counting down.
TCGCGCACGGTACCGATCATCGCCTCGGCCTCCGACGTGTGTCCGGACCTTCGGCCGGCGCTACGGATCTGCTCGTCGGTCATGGTCCTGGCCATCTGGAGGGCTGCGTCAACGCCGTCGGCGTCACCGGCTCCAAGCATCATGAAGAACCAGAACAGGGCCGTCTCCTCATCAGGCCGACCCACGATCCCGTCCCGGTACCAGCATGCGGCGACATGCATGGCAGTGGTGACCCCCCGCTCGGCGCCGGCCATGTAGGCGCGCAGCGCGGCAGCGTCGTCGCCCAGGGCCGCCAGCAGGTCGCCCAACGGCGCGTAGGCCTCGGCGACTCCCCCGTCAGCCGCGTTTCTCAGGAGCAGGACGGCCTCCTGAGGGTCTCCCGTGCCCCAGCGCAGTTGAGCGAGATTGAACTGCGCGTACGCGTCCCCGCCCTCCGCGGCGGCCGCGATGAGCGCTTCTCCCTTCGCCAGGTCCTGGGGCACACCCAGGCCGTTGACATAGAGGTGCCCCAGGCTTCGCTTCCCCACGACACTCCCGGCCGCGCCGGCGCGCTCAAACCAGTGGGCAGCGGCGGAGGGGTCCTCTTCGACTTCGAGAAGGACCCCTCCCAGGACGTTCTGAGCGCCCACATCACCGGCTGCGGCCGCCGCGCGCAGGGCGGGCAGCAACACGTCCAGCCGACCACCGATGTCGAGGTCTTCGTCCCGGGACTCCAGGAGAACCCAGACGTTCCGCGCGACTCCGGACAACTGTTCGATCATGGCGCAGAACCCTACCGTCGACGCGCTCGGGCCGAATGGGGGCGCCCCCGGATCACGGCGGGGTGGCCCTACGGGCATCGCTGGAAGAACGTCCTGTCCCAGTCGCCCGATCAGGACCCGCACGGACTCCTCAAATCCGTGCGCCACCCGCTGCACTCCGGTAGGCCAGTCGGGCTGCCCCGACGTCCAAGGTGCCGCACTGGACGCCCATGACGCCGGTGAACACCTGCACGAGGCGTCCCCCTCACCTCGCTCCGGTCGTGACTCATCTTCCGCGCACCTCGCCGATCAATGCGAGCTGCTCGTCGACGGCCGTGCGGCAGAAGCCGTTCGCGCGCTCGTCCTCGACGCTTGCGGTCCGGCCCAGCGCCGCGAAGGACAGCACCGCCTCGTAGAAGGAGGAAAGTGCCTCGACGAGTTCCTCCTCGTCCCGCCCGATGAGGAAGCCGGCGTACTGGGCGACACCTTGGCTCAAGGAGGCGGCTGTGAAAGGAGCCTTGCCGTCGTGCCAGTCATAGCCCTCAAGGAAGGGCTTCCGCCGGGCCGGCGTGAAATCCGCGAGATCCTGGACGGATCGGAACTCTTCCAGTGCGCCACGGTAGAAGGTGACGGTCTCCTCGTCGAAGAGGTCGTCCAGTGGCCGCCCGAAGACGTCGAGGGTCGCCTCGAACACCTTCAGCCCGAGGACACGCAAGGACTCGGCCGGGCATTCCAGCAGATCATCCGCGAATCGACCGACCTCGACGTCCCACAACGTCATCGCTGCCTCCCCTTCGAGGTCATCGTTTCACCTCTCGGAGAGACATCTTCGAGCAGATCAGGTCGCCGGAGGCGCTCCGGTTCAGCCGGGAGCACGGGGCACGGAGCACGGGCACGGGCACGGGGCGGCTGCACCCCAGCCGTGCTTCGAAAGGATCGACCGGTCAGCATCGTCTAGCGTCCCGTACGGCATCGACAGAGATCTTCAGGAAGGTGGACGGTGGCGCTGTCCCTGACAGAGGCGCTCATTCAGCTGAGCGACCGAGCATCGCCGAAACGTCGCTCGGCCGCGCGGCGACTCCACAAGTTGGCGGACGAAGCGGCGGGCCCGGCGCTGCTTCAGGCGCTGCGACGCGAAGTCGGCAACCGCCGTACCTGGGAGACGAAGTACGAGATGGTCATGGCTCTCGGGGCCTGCGGTCACGTGCCCGCCGTCGGTTTCCTGGCCGAACTGGCTCAGCGGTCCACGGACGACACCGCGCTCCATACGGCCTTGGGTGACTCGATCGTGCGGCTGCGAGGATCTCAGGAAGGCTTCGCCGCTCCACTGGAATGGTGCCTGGACCGTGGGAATCCCATGCTCACCGACGGCGCCCTCCGCGCCGTCGCCGCATTGCGCGCACCTCTGGACGCCGGGACCGTCGACCGCGTCCTGCACTTCCTCGATCCACTGGACCCCTATGACAGCCTGCGCTACTGGCCCGCCGTCGCGGCCGCGGAGTGGCCCGGTGACCGAGTACGCACGTTCCTGGAGTCCTGCGCCGCCGGCCCCCGCGCGGTCATCGCCGCCGCCGCGGCCACGTCCCTGGAAAACCGGCGTCGGCGGCTGGCGGAACAGACCTGAATCGGCCCACCCGTCGGCCCTATGCGCTCGCCCGGAGCCAGCGCTTGAGTGCGTTGCGGTACTCCATGGACGAATCGCCCGCGGCGAATCGCACGTCGTACGAGCCCGCCGCCGACAGATCCGCGTCCGCAGCCAGCAGGCGGGCGGCGAGCTCCGACTGGCCCGCGCACTCGAACGCCACCCAGCTGGTCCACCCCTCGGGCGCCTCGATCCCGTGACGGTCGAACTGCAGGGCGACGTCGATCGCCGCCGCCATGACGTCTGCGGCCCCCGCCTCCCCTGACTCGTGCCAGGAGGCCAACCCGGCGACAGCCCGGACGGCCGCCTCGACCGCCGGGGCACCCGCGTGCGCCACCGGCGAGACCTTCCGCAGCACGGCCTCCAACAGCGGTACGGATTCGAGCTGGAATTCCCGCTCGTCCCCCGTTCCGCTCTCCTCACGCCAACCGGACTCCACCATCTGCGTGACGGTGAAGGACTCCTCCTGGGCGCCGAATTTCTCGCAGAAAGGCGAGACGACCGAACTCACCCGGGTCGCCACCGCCAGAGCGAGCCGACGCTCTCCCCGACGCTCAGGGCCCGCCCCTACCGTTTCAGACATACGCGCAAGCCCCTAGAAGACCAAGAAAAACGAGGGCACCGAAAAGGCGCACCCCGTCCCGATGGAAAGGCTACCTTCCCATTGTTCCACGGTGAGCGGATCCTTGGCCTTCGCGGGCAGCCTCGGATAGATCCGGATCGTTCCGTCGAGGTCGTCCATGTGACTCACCTGGCCACCGGTGATCTCGCTGCGCGCGCCCATGGCGAACTTGGCAGTGGACTCCCCCGCCGCCCTGCCCATCTCCATGACCATGTACTTCAACCTGTACGGAACGAGGAACGCGACCGACGAGTCCGTCCTGAAGTCCTGGAGGGCTTCTCCAACGAGGACCGTGTTCGTCAAACCGGACGGAAATCCCGAGGGATCCTTCGACGAACCGCAGAAATCGGGGAGCCGTTGACGCTCCCGGGGCCGGACGCTGGTGCGGGATATGCAAGAGGCCCCGTCGGCACGTATGCCGATGGGGCCTCTCCCTCATGGGGTGGGGTAAGGGACTACTCCGACGGAATGGTCGCCACCGTGACCTGCCCATCCATCAAGCATTCGATGAGCACGGATCCACCCAGCGGGTAGATCCAGAAGTGCGGCCCCACATCAAGGATATCCACCGCGTGTCGCACGACCGCGTCGGCGGTCAGTGTGACAGTCGGCAGCTCGAGATTTCCCCAGAACACGGCGACACGACTCCCGCCTTCCACATAAGGAGAAAGCAGTTCCGCCGCCAGCTTCTGCCAGTCTTCCTCGTCGTCCCACCACAGGCGGGCATCGTACGAAGCGGAGTCCCAGTCGAGAGCCGCGCTGAAGGTAGCCGGGAACCTGTTGAGGCTCGTCGCCTCCAACTCCCGGCTTTCGGCCAGACCCAGCTTCACCACGTGCCGACCGTCGACATCCTGAGGATTGTTCATGAAGCCCGGAAGGTACTCCGGGTGACTCGCGTAGGAGTTGTTCTCTGTCATCTCTGGAGCTTCCTGAGCCAGGGGGCGACGGTATCGGAGGGCCATCTGATCGCGTACTTGCGGACCGACGCACCCTTGCCCGTCATCACGTTGATATGTGCACCCTTCGGCCCGTCGACATCCAGTCGGAACTCTCTGTAGTCTCCACCGCTTCTGCCGGTGAACCCGGTTACCTTGCCGAAGGTCTCGACCGCGATCTCGAGCCGGCCACGAAGTGTCCTCCGCGAACCGACATCGAGCGGGCCGACGATGTCCAATCCGGTGTTCCTCGCCGACTCGAAGGAGTCCCTGTCGAGGGTGACCTCGCTCCTGGGCTTCTTCGGATCGCAGCTGCACACCGACGAGTGCCCGTCGACCTTGCCACCGCAGTTGTGGACCAGCACCGCTGCGCTCTTGTCGACCGCCTGGACCTGGTCACCCGCGAATACGAAGTACGTGTGCAGGCCCTCGATGCTCAGGTCGTACGTGATGCGATCGGCCTTGTACGACTTGACCTCGACGATGGCCGTCGGGGCGCCCTCACCGTTCTGGAGCTTCTGGCCGACCACGAGGTCGCCCGCCTGCATCCAGGAGTTGCGGGTGGACTCGTAGAACTGGTGGTGCTTGGTGGTCTCGATCGTCTTCCGGCCGGCCTTCGCGACGATGGTGACGTCGACGTAGTCACGGTCGGTCTTGGTGACGATCACCTGCTTGACCTCGTGCACCTCCTTGGTCTTCTTGCCGGGCTCGGCCGTGAGGACCTTGTCACCCGCCTTGACCTTGGAGATCTCCTTGGTGGAACCATCCGCCATCAGCACGGGCGTCTTGCCCGTGAAGCTGTGCGGAGTGCTGCCGCGCGGGATCGGGCAGCCCGCGCCCGATCCGCCGTCCGGCTCGGGAGACGCCTTCGACTTCGGCCCGTTGCCCTTGCCCTTCGCGCCGAACGCGCCGCCCATGACCGCGCCGACCGTCGCCGCCTTCGCGGCTCCGGCGACCGAGCAGCCCTCCTCGCTGTTCACACAGGAGGTGCCGTACTCGACCGCGCCCGTGAGGACTTCCTCACCGGCGCCCTCGACGGCGTTCGTGGCGATCTTGCCGGCCGTGCCGGAGAGCAGCTTGCCCGCGGCGCTCGCCGCGAGACGGCCGCCGACGCCACCGGCCGCGCCGGTCACGGCGCCCACGGCGACCGCGCCGAGGAAACCGCCGACGGACTTCGGGCCGTCGCTCATCATGTAGCCCACGCCGTTGGCCGCGGCGCCCGCGAGGGCGGCACAGCCGATGGCGCCGACACCGGCCGTCAGTGCGGTGCAACCCGCGAAGACGGCGATGCCCGTGGCCACCGAGGCGATGGTCGAGGCGTGTTGCTTGACGAAGTTGGCTGTCGCCTTCGCCGCCTTCTTGACGGCTCTGCCGACCTTCTTGGCTGCCTTGACCACCTTCTTGGCCACGTGTTTGACGGCCTTGGCCACCTTGCGTACGGCCTTCTTGACGTGCTTGACGACCTTGTGGACGACACGCTTGGCGCGCTTGTACACGCGTTTGACGTATCTCTTGACCTTCTTCACGCTGTCCGCGACGTAGCGCACAGCCTTCCGCACCACGCGCTTGGCGCGCTTGACCACCTTCTTGACGGCCCTCTTGACCTTCTTGGCGGCCCTCTTGACGACCTTGGCGACCTTCTTGACCGCCGCCTTCGCCTTCTTGTAGGTCGACTTCGCGACCGACTTGACCTTCTTGGTGACCTTCTTGAAGGCCTTCTTGATGGAGTCGAACCAGTGGCCCGTCGGGTCGACACCCGTCATCGGGTTGCCGTTCGCGTACGCGTACCGGTTCGCGTTCACCGAGTTGGGCAGAGGCGAGTTGCTCGCCGTGTCCCGGTTGTTGAACTGGCCGGTCTCCGGCGAGTACCAGCGCGCGGCCATGTTCACCTTGGCCGTCTGCGGGTCGGTCCACCCCGACTGGTAACCCAGCGCGCCGAGCATCATCGAGGACTGGACGACCTTGCCGAAGGGCGAGTAGGTCGTCGATCCGGACAGCGCCTCACCGGAGGCGGTGAACTGGGCGATCACGTCGGTGTGCAGGTCCGTCAGGGCCAGCACCGCGGTGACCGCGCTCTTCACGCCGACGACGGAGCCGTCCGCGTCCCGGCTGTAGGTGGACACACCGTCCGAGGCCACGTCGTTGTCCGCGCCGCTGTACTGGAAGGTGTGGATCGCCGCACCGTCCTCGTTGGCGGTCAGGACCCGGTCGAAGCCGTCGTAGGTGTAGGTGCGGTCACCTTCCTGGATCACCCGGTTGAAGGCGTCCGTCTTCATGTTCGTGACGCGGCTGGCCTCGTCCGTCACCGAGCTCAGCGTGCCGCGCGCGGTGTACGTGTACGTGCTGTGGCCGTCCGACGTCAGCCGGTTCCGGGCGTCGTACGTGTAGGTGTCGCCACCCACCCGGGTGCGGTTGCCGGACTTGTCGTAGCCGTAGACCTCCGTCGTCGTCCCGTTGTTCCAGGACGCCAGGCGGTCGGCCCAGTCGTACGTGTACGTGTTGGCGGCGGCACCCACGACGCCGGCTGTCGTCTTCGACGTCATGTTGTCGTTCTCGTCCCACCCGTAGGTGATGGACGAGAGCGTCTTGCCGGTGGGGGACGTCAGGGTGTCGTTGGTCAGACGCTGCAGCTTGTCGTAGCCGAAGCTGCGCTTCGTCTTGCCCGCGCCGTAGTCCACCGTCTTGACGTTGTTGTTGACGTCGTAGTCGTACGTCATCGTCGTGCCGGTGGCACCGTCGTTGGTCGTCTTCAGACGGCCGGCGGTGTCGTAGCCGTACGTGGACGTGCCGGAGGCGTCCGTCCGGGTGGTCATCGCACCGTCGCCGTTCCAGGCGAAGGACGAGGCACCCGAGGGACCGTTGGCCGTCAGGAGAAGACCTCGGTCGTCGTAGGAGAAGGTGTTCTTCTCCGTACCGAGGCCCGCGACGGCCGTCAGACGGTCGTCCTCGTCGTAGGCGTAGGTGTGGTCGGCCGTGGCGGCCTCCGCACCCGCACCCGTCTGCCTGACGAGGCGGCTCTTCGCGTCGTACTCGAAGGAGGTCGTCACCCCGCCGGGGGAACGGGACTCCTTCACCCGCCCGGCGCCGTCGTAGACGGCCGTGAAGGTCCGGTCGGCGGCGTTCGGGTGGGTCGGCGTCGAGGGCTCGATCACCGACTCCGGAAGGCCCCACGTGTTGTACGTCGTCAGGAACGGGTTGCCCCGTCCGTCGGTGAACCGGGTCCGGTTGCCCGCGGCGTCGTAGCCGAAGGTCGAGGTGATCGACTCGGTCGCGGAGACCGGCTCGACCGCCTTGGTGATCTGGCCCGCCGCGTCGTACGTGAGGGTCTTGGTGTGCTGACGGTAGTCCGTCACCGAGACCGCGTTGCCCATCCGGTCGTACGACGTACGGGCGGTCCGCAGCACGGCACCCGTCGCGTCCAGGTCCTCGGTCTTCACCAGCTGGCCGAAGCCGTCGAACGTGTTGCGGGTGCTGGTGCCGTCGGGGTCCGTGGACAGGAGCGGCTGGCCGTCCATGTCGTACGTGAAGCGCGAGACGTTTCCGGCGGAGTCGGTGACCTCCGTCATCTCGCCCAGCGCGTTGTACTTGTACGACTCGCTCACGCCGCTCGGCGAGACGACGCGCGAGAGCTCACCGCCCGGCGCGTTGTACTCGTTGATCGCCGTGTACGCCCGCTGGGTCGGCTGGCGCACGATGTCCGTGCTGGTCAGCTCGCGGCCCAGGTAGTCGTACGTGCTCTCCTGGCGGGCGCCGTTCGGCCGGGTGGCCGACAGCTGGTCGCCGTTGGTGGAGTACGTGTACTTCGTCGTACCGCCGCCCGGCTCGGTGACCGAGGCCAGGTCGCCCAGCTGCGTGTACGTGTAGGTGCTGCGGTTGCCCAGCGGGTCGACCTCGGCCGTGACCTGTCCGAGCTTGTTGTACTCGTTGTAGGACGTGGCCGTGATCGGGGTCGAGGCCCCCGGTGCCAGGTACTGCGGTGTCGTGACCGACGCCTCCTGGCCCTCCGCGTCGTACGCCGTCGTCGTGACGTTGCCGAGCGGGTCCGACATCTCGGTGGGCTCACCGAAGGTGTTGTACCCGGACATCGTCACCGGACGGACCGAGACCGGCGTCCCCCCGTTCTGCTCCGCCATCACCGCGGGTTCGGTGACCGACGTCTGCTGCCCGAGCTCGTCGTAGCCGTAGTCCGTGACGTTGCCCGCGGTGTCCGTCTGGGACACCGGCAGACCGCGCTGGTCCAGCTTCCACGTGGTCGTGCGGACCGTGCTGCCCGCCGCCGGCAGGGTGCCGCCCTTCAGGGCGGTGACCTGCGCCGGGGTCAGCGCCTCCGCGTAGACCTGGACATCGTCGAGACCGCCGAGGTGGTTCTCCGCATAGGTGCCCTTGTACCAGCGGCGGCCCAGCTGGAGCGGCCCGGTGGCCTCCCACGGGGTGGAGAAGGTCGCGGCGGTGCCGACCTCCGTGCCGTTCACGAACAGGCGCAGCTTCGCCGTCGCCTGTTCGTACACACCGGTCAGGTGCGTCCACGTGTTGACCGCGACTGCGGCCGTGCCCGACGACACGCGCACGATCGCGGGGTCGAAGGTGTCGGTGGCGTGCCGGTTGAAGGTCCAGCCGGACGCCGTCGAGTAGTACAGCTGGAAGCCGGAGGCCTCCTTGCCGTCCTGCGCGACGAAGGTGCGGTTGGCCGCCGTGGAGGTCAGCTTGACCCAGGCGGAGACCGTGAAGCTGCCGCTCGTGTTCACGACCGGTCCCGTGGTCTGCGCCCACGAGTTGGCGTCGCCGTCGAAGGCGGCGCTGCCGCTCCGGTCGGTGTTCCAGTGCATGCCGGTGCCGTGGGTACCGGTGTTGTTGGCGCCGGAGGAGTCCGCGAGGCCGAAGCCCGTGGTCTCGTCCAGCTTGTAGCGGGCCACCGGGGCCGTGGTGCCGTCGTGGACGGTGGTGCCGGTGATGTTGCCCAGGGAGTCGTACCGCGTGTCCGTGGTGGACACGTCACCCGTGGCCGGGTCGCGGTCCGTCTCGGTCACCACGTTGTCGTCGGGGTCGTAGGCGGTGTGCGAGGTCCTGGCGAGCCCGTTGGGGTCGAGGATCTCGGACACCGTGCGGTCGGCCGCGTCGACGGTGAAGGTGGTGCGGGTCTGCCCGTCGTTGGTGACCTGCTCGATCAGGTTGCCCGCGGCGTCGTAGGTGTTCGCCTGCTCCGTGAAGGACTTGCCGGTCTGCGGGTCCTTGCGGACCACGGTGGCCGACAGGCCGTCGTCGGTGTAGGTGTACGCCGTCTGCCAGCCCATCGCGTCGGTGATCGACGCGAGGCGGCCCGCCGGGTCGTATGCCCGCGACTCCTGGACCAGGGTCGTCGGCGGCGACGGGTTGTAGGGGTCGCCTGTGTAGTTCAGCAGGCTCGTGGTGAGCGGCCGCTGTTCCGCATCGAAGGTGTAGGTGTTGACGTTCCCCGCGGGGTCCGTCTCCTTCACCTTGTTGCCGTAGACGTCGTACTCGAACGACGTGGTGTCGCCGCCCGGGTCGGTCCTGGTCACCATCCGGTTGTACGCGTCGTACGTCATCGACGTCGTGCGCGCCGTGTCACCGCCGGTGAGGTCGACGACCGACTGGGACAGGATGTTGCCGTCCGCGTCGTAGGCCGTCGTCGTCTTCGCCTGGTGCACCGCGCCGGTGACCCGGTTGGTGACCTTCGGGTCGGTGTCGGTGACGACCTGGTCGTACTTGTCGTACGTCTGCGAGGACGTCAGTCCCGCCGGGTTGGCGTCGGAGATCTCGGTCTTGCTGATCTGCCGGCCGAGGTTGTCGTACGTGTACCGCACCTTGCCGCCGTTGGCGTCGGTGATCTCCGCGAGGTCACCGTTGGCGTAGTACGTGTATGCGGTCTTCTTGCCGCCCGGGGTCGTGACCTGGGCGACGAGCCCGGCCGGGGCCTTCGCCGTGCCGCCCTCCATCGCCGGGGTGGCGGTGGTGGTGTACGTGGTCGTCGCCGTGCGGCCAGCCGGGAATCCGGGGACCGGCGGCGTGGTGACCGCGGTCAGGTTGCCTGCCGTGTCGTAGGTGTACGACGTCTTGTACGTGTCGTCCGTCGGGCCCGAGGAACGCCCGTCGCGCTCGGTGAGCACCAGGTCGTTGCGCAGGTCCATGGTCGGGAACGCGGTCGTGGCGTCCGGGAAGTACGTGTAGTACTCCGTCGAGCACTTGCCGGCGGCCGTGTTCTGGCAGGTGGTCTGGGAGACCGCGTTGCCGCGCACGTCGTGGCCGGTGATCGAGCGGTTGCCGTTGGCGTCCGTGATGGTGTGGAGGAAGCCGCCGGTGTCGTAGCCGTAGGTGGTCCGCTTGCCCTCGGTGTCGATCGACGCGAGCTGGCGGTTGCCCATCTCGGCGTCGTACACGTAGGTCAGCGTCTTGTTCGTCGGGTCGGTCAGCTTGACCGTCCGCACCGGGGCGACACCGGAGGACGCCTTGTAGGCGGACCAGTGGGTGGCGACGTCGGCGTCGGTGAGGCCCTTGGCGTGGACCGCGACCTCGGCGACGGAGCCGGTGAAGTAGCTGACGGCACCCGGCGAGCTGTACCAGTTGCTGCCGAAGCCGGCGCCGACGAACGTCCGCGACGTCGTCTGGTCGCTCGGGGCGCCGGTGCAGGTGCCCTGCTTGGCGCCGTCGAGGTACAGCGTCTGCGTGGTGCCGCTGGCCGACAGGACGGCGTGGTGCCACCTGTCGTCCGTGACCGTGCCCGTGGAGCCGAGGGTCGCCGCGCCGTTGCAGGTGGAGCTCCACCAGTGGCCGTGAAGCTTGTTGTCCGCGCCGACGTAGAGCAGGTTGCTCCAGCTGCCGGTGGGAGCGCCCGCGCTGTTCGGGGCGACGCTCTGGTCGCTCATGATCACGCCGGGCTCGGCCGTCTTGAACCACAGCTCGACCGAGCGGTCGGGCTTGGCGTGCAGCGGGCCGTACGGGATCTCCAGGAAGGAGCTGGTCCCGTCGAAGGTCGCCGCCGACACGTCGTCCGCGCCGAAGGGGCCTTCGGCGCCCTGGGTGACGTTGTTGTACGTGCCGAAGCCGGTGTTGACCTGGTTGGCGGCCTGGGCCGCGGCCTGGGTGTCGTCCAGGCGCCAGTAGCCGGCCGGGGCGGTGCCCATCACCGCGGAGCGGTAGACCTGCGAGGAACCGGTGATCGTGGCCGGGTTGAGCTTCCACGTACCGCCGTTGCCGTCGGTGGCCTGCTGGACCAGGTCGTCGGTGGTGCCGTAGACGACGGAGGCCTGGGTCTTGCCGCCCGGCGTGGTGATCTTCTGCAGCAGTCCGGCGGCCCGCTTCGCGGCCTGGTACTGCGTGGCGATCACGGACGCGGTGAGCGGCTCGGAGAAGACGGCCACCTCGGCCATCTGGCCCGCGAAGTGCCCGAGCTGGTCGTTCGGGTTCATCGACGGCCAGCCGTCGGTGTTCACGCCCGCGCCCAGGGTGATGTAGGGCTGCACCCAGTCGTTGATGGCGCCCGCGAGGGAGCCCTGGGAGACGCCGTCCAGGTACAGGGTCTGGCTGGTGGCCATGCCGGTGAGGACCGCGTTGTGCCACTGGCCGTCGGTGACGGTCGCGGTGGACGTGATCGTCGACATGCAGCCGGGTGACATGGCGAGGCAGCCGCGCAGCTTGCCGTCCATGCCGACGTAGACCGCGGGGGTGTTCTTCGTGGTGTTGGCGACCGGGTTGGGGTCGCTCAGCGGCTTGTCACCGTAGTAGAAGAGGACACCGCCGGCCTGCGTGGTCTTGAACCAGAGCGAGACCGAGGTGTACGACGGCGTCGCGCCGGGGGCGCTCGGCATCTCGACGTACGAGGTGGTGCCGTTGAACGTGGCCGTCTTCTGGGTGGAGCCGGCGAGCACCGGGGAGCTGCCCAGGGTCACGTTCTTGTACGTGGCGTTGTACTGGCCCTGGTTGGCGTCGATGGTGTCGGCCGCGAGCGTGCCGGAGGTCTCGCCGAGGCGCCAGTAGGCGAACGGGTCGGCGTCCAGGACGGTGGTGCGGTAGTGGTTGCCGGTGGCGTAGGTGTACGTCGTGCACTTGGTCCAGTCGGCGGGCGGGCACACCTTGGTGAGCTGGTCACCGGTGTAGCCGTACTGCCAGGTCTGGGCCGTGGTGGCGTCGCCCGCGGTCGCCGGGTCGGTGAACACCGTCTCCACGTGCGGCACGGTGGCGCCGGCCGGGGTGAACCAGGTGAGGCCGAGCGACCGCTTCGACGTGTCGTTGGTGATCTTCGTCAGGCGCTTGTTCGTGTCGTACGTGAACGTCTCGGTGCGACCGGCGAAGTCCTTGATCGCCTTGATCGCGTACGTTCCGGCCTTCGCGGTCGCCTGGGTGAGGGCGTACTCCGTGAAGTCCTTGTCCGTCAGGGTGAAGCCGACCGCCGGTGAGACGGCGGGTGCCAGCCGGGCGTACCGGCCGAGCGGGGGCACGAACGTGCCGTCGGTGTTGCGGCCGAAGGCGACCTGCTCACCGCCGGGGTAGGTGATCACCACGCTGGTGACCGTGCCCGCGCCGTCCTTGACCTCGGTGGCCTTCATGTCGGCGATCGTCGACCAGCCCGCGCCGAAGGCGCCGTCGATCCGCGGGTCGAGGCTGTTGTACGAGCGGTCGATCTCCAGGGACGGGCCGATGACGGGGACGTCGGCGTCGGTGTCCTCGGTCGTGTAGTTGCCGTCCGACGGGTCGAACTCGTGCCCGTCGGTGTTCTGCGCCAGACCGGAGGTGACCGGCGGCTGGGGGACGGCGGTGGTGAAGCTGCCGGAGTGGACGATCTCCGTCGTGCCGTCGCTGACGCCGACGAGCCACTCGTAGTTCTTCGACCACTTGAGCTTGCCCGCCGGGATCTTCCAGTTGCTCTTGGTCAGAGCGCCGGAGGAGACGACGAGGGTGGTGCCGTCGTAGACCTCGTAGGTGTACGACAGCGGGCTCGGCCCCTTGTCGGCGTCGCTCGCGTAGACGAGCAGCTCCGGCTGGAGGGAGTTGGCCTGGAAGTTCTCCGGCGGGTACGAGGCGTTGACCTGCGGCGCGGTGTTGGCCGTGTACGTCAGGTCGAGGGCCGGGCGGAAGCCGGCGGTCGCCGAGTTGTCGGAGTGGAACTTCTTCCAGTGCAGCATGTCGTTGGTCGGCGCGGTCAGCGCCAGACCGTGGTTCGCCGCACCGCCGGCGACCTGGTTGAACCAGGTCGTGTTCAGGGTCACCGGCATCTTCACGCCGACGCTCGCCGAGTTCGCGGTGTTGGAGCAGGAGGCTCCGGGCGCGGGCGTCGCCGAGCCCATGGCCGCGCCGAAGGCGGGCCCGGGGTAGCTGGTGACCCCGGACGGGGTCCAGGCCTGGGTGACGGGGTGCACCGAGAACGACTGGGCGGCGCAGGTCGAGGACCAGAGGGCGTAGACGTTCAGGGTGGCGGCGGTGACCCGCTTCCCCGCGAGCGTCGTGCCGAGCGACGAGAACTGCAGGAACGAGTTCGCCTTGTTGGTGCCCGAGTCGTACGAGCCGACCTTGATCTGCGTCTCGGTGGAGTGGTCGCCACCGATGGTGTTCTGCGTGTACGTGGAGTTCGACGCGGTCACCGTCGGGTCGACGGTCACCGGGTAGACGCGGGCCGGGTCGTCGAGCCACGCGCGGTCCGCGGTCATCCGCAGCGCCTGCTCACCGTCGACGGTGACCAGGTCGTAGGTCACGGCCCGCGACTGGGCGGGGTCGCCCGAGCGTGGGTCGATCCTGGAGTCCTCCATGAACGCGTGCGGGATGGTCGCGACGACCTTGCCGTTCGCGTCGGTGAACTCGACGTCGCCGTCGGCGGCCATGCGGGGCGTGAGGCCCTTCACCGCGAGCGGGAACGTCCAGGAGTTCGCCGCCTGCGGCGAGCGCAGGACGATGTTCTCCTTGAAGCCCTCCGCCAGCGGCACGAGCTGCACGTCGGTCTCGGGCAGGACGCCCGGGTAGGTGACGGTGCCGTTGGCCGCGACGGTGGGCTCGGACTTCGCGGCGTCCTTCAGCGCGTACGCCAGCGAGCGGCCCGCGCCGAAGTCGACGGAGGCGAGCTGCTCGTCGGCGGCGTCCGGCGCGAACTCCACGTCGAGCGAGTTCGCGCGCTGCTGGAGCCGGCCGTCGGTGTCCTCGGTCAGCCGGGTGTCGATCGGCTTCCACGAGCCGTCGGTGCCCTTGAAGTTGGTGCGGCCGGGGAAGTGGCGCACGGTGGTGGAGCCGTCGGCGTTGACGTAGAAGTCCGAGGTCGCCGTCGACCTGTTCGCGTCCCGCTTGCTGGTGCGGGCGTCGAAGCTCTTGGCGTTGCCCCGGGCGACGCCGGTCTTCGACGTGCCGGGACGGTCGGTCTCCCGCTCGAACGGGTCGAGTTCACCCTTGCCCTTGCCGGGCTTGCGCCCGGCCTCGCCTTCGAGGCTCGTGGCGTCGGCGGAGGCGTGGTGGCTCTTGCCACGGGCCGTGCCGCCCTGCTGGTCGGGGGTGTCGAGCGGGTTCTCGTGGAGCCACTTCCAGAGGCCCGAGAGGGACATCTGGGGCATGCGCACCGGTTCGAGCGTGACGCCCGCGGCGACCGCCGATTCGGTGGTGAGCATGAGGAAGAAGGAGATGAGTACGGAAAGAGCCGTAGCCCTCAGCCTGCGTCTGCCGGTGCGACCCGGTGGGAACAGGCGAGGGCTACGGACCCGGCGTATACGCATGGGCCAGCCTTTACTAACGCGATGCTTACAAAGCTTCGCGAGCCTGCCCGATGACGGATCACCAGTTCGCACCAGGGTAGGGGTTTTTACCTTCCCTTTGCCCGGGGGAGGGAACTCCTCCGGAATGTCCCACCCCGGGCTGCCCCCGGGGGCCGGGGCCGTCAGCCCTTGTCGGCCAGCCGCTTCAACGTCGCCGTGATGTCCCCCTTCAGCGACGCACCGGGCGCCACCCGCACCAGGTTGTCGTGGGCGGCGCCGCCCTCCTGCGCGACCGTCACGAACCGGATCTTCGGGTTCTTCGCCACCGCCGCTTCGGCGGCCGCCACCTGCGGGGCGCCCGAGGCGACGACGATCTCGCAGTTCCGCTGCACCAGGCCGTTGAGGAACGGGCGGGCGTTCGCCACCGACTGCTCCCCCATCACCGGCACGAACGTCACCCGGATGCGCCCGTCCGAGCCCGCCGCCTGCATGCCCTCCCACACCGGCGCCGCCGGCGCACCCGACACGATGCCCCGCTCGTCGGTGAGCAGGCAGGCGTCGTAGTCCTTGTAGGCGCGGGCACGAGGGTCGGGCGGGGTGCCCCCGTCCTCCGACGCGGCGAACAGCCGGGCGCCCAGGAGTCCGAGGACCAGGACCAGGACGGACCCCAGGGCCCAGCCGATCCGGCCGCGCAGCGCCCCGGCGGTCGCGGCGAGCAGCCCGGAGACCCGGACCCCGGACTCCGCCGCGTCCTTCCTGGCCGCCTGCCGCTCCGTCTCGCGCCAGGCACGACGGGTCTTCATCGGCCGGTCTCCCTGGCGAAGAGGCAGTGCGCGGCCGCGCCGACGGTGGAGGTCGCGAGGAGCACCAGGTCGAGGAGGTACGGGAGGCCGTGCGTCTCCTCGGGGGTCAGCGCTATCTGGAAGCACCAGCCGACCGAGACCGCGGTGAACAGCAGCGCCGCCAGCCAGTCCCCGCGCGTCCCCCGGCGCAGGGCGAGCGTGAGCGACGGGACGAATCCGAGGACGCCGAGGCTCAGCGGCGGTACGAGCGCGAGGCCCGCCCGTGCCCACCGGCCCGGCAGCTCCTCGGTGCGCGGGGGCTCCGCGCCCTCGGGGTGCGGGAGTTCCGCGCCCTTCTCCCAGTGGACGGCCTCGTTCACGATCGTGGGACCTCTCGCGGATGCGCGCGCCGGGGCGCACGGGTGTACGGCAGGGGACGCCGTACGGTACATCCCCCGCCGGGAAGGCCACCCTCCGGGCCCCGGGTGGGCGTAGGTCAGGCGTTGACGCGGTGCCGGACCCACACGTTGGGCTCGACGTAGACCGCGTAGCCGCGCGAGGCCTCGCAGTGGACGGGGACGAGCGCGCCGGCGACCTCGACGGGGCCGTCGGTGTCGAAGGGGAGGCCGGTCCACTTCCGCCACTGCTCGACGGATCCGGAGACGGTCATCGAGGCCGGGGCCACCGCCTCGATCGCGCCGCCGGCCCGCACATGGACACGGAGCCAGGGGTCGTGCGGCAGTCCGTCGGCCTCGCGGGTGCGGAAGGCGTACTCGTGGATGGAGGCGCCGGCCTCCAGGTGCTTGCCGTTGGGGCGGACGGGGGCGACGAGGTCGGAGAAGCCGCGCGCGGCGACGTTGGCCCGCATGGCGGCCAGCATGCGGTGCGAGACGCCCTTGCCGAGGGCGCTGGTGTCGACCGTGATCTCGATGGCGCTGACGGTGTCGGCCTCCCGGCCGTGCTTCAGGTCGGAGAACGCCCAGAGCAGCACCTCGTCCCAGCCCCGGGCGGGCAGCTCGCGGCGGCCGTCCAGGTCGAGACGGAAGGGGACGCTGAACCCCCGGGCGACGACCTTGCCCTCGGCGTCGGTGGCGATGAGGACGTACTCCGGCAGCTCACGCACGATCCGGCCGATGTTCGCCCAGCCGACCGGGTCGTGCATCATGAACTCGGGCCAGAGGTCCAGCATGTCCCACATCGGCCCTTCCAGCTCGGGGCGTTGGGCGAGGGTCGATATGTCGAGGTCCATGGGGGCAGGGTAGAGATCGTTTCCGCGCCGTCCAACCGGCTTTCCGCGCGGGGGCCTCTCCTGCGGGAGCTTCTGCCGCAGGCTGCCATGCCAGGAGCTTCTGCCACGCGAGCCACCATGCCAGGGGCTCCTCCCGTGCGAGCCACCCAGGAGCTCCTCCCGTGCGAGCCACCATGCCAGGAGCATCCGCCCGCGCACGCCCCACCGGCCGGTGCTTCCGCGGCGCGCGCCCCCCGCTACGGGAGCTTCTGCTGCGGGCAGGTCCGCAGGACCCGCTTCATCGCGTCCCGTTCGCCGGCCGTGACCCACACCCCGTATTTCTTCTTCACCGCGACCTGCCGGGCGACGTACGCGCAGCGGTACGCCTTGTTCGGCGGCAGCCAGGTCGCCGCGTCGGCGTCGGACTTGCGGCGGTTGGTGACCGCGTCGACGGCGAGCAGGTTGAGCGGGTCGTTGGCGAAGCGGCGCCGGGTCCCGTCGTCCCACTTCCCCGCGCCCTTCTGCCAGGCGTCGGAGAGGGCGACGACATGGTCGATGTCGACCTTGCTGCGGCCGCGGACGTAGGTGACGTCGGTGCCGGTGTACGGGTCGTCGGTGAGGGTGCCGGAGGCGACCTTGCAGCGGCCGTCGGTGAAGCGGACGCCGGTGAGGTCGCGCTTGAGTATGTCGTCGCGGGTGCCGCAGCCGTTGCCGTCGACGTCCGCCCAGGCGCGGCCGAACTTCTCCCGCTCGTAACCGGTCTTCGGTGCGCGGCCCTTGACGGTGAGGCTGTCCACGGCGGCGAGGGCCGTGCCCCGCGCGGCGGGTTTCCCGGCGCCGCCGCCTTCGGCTCCCGGGATGTCGGCCCCTGGTGAGCAGGCGGTGGTGAGGAGCGCGGCGGCGGCCAGCGCGGCGGCGGTGAAGGTCCTTCGATACGTCAGCACCCTGAAAGGCTAAGTCGGGTGGGCGCGCTCTCCCGCGTCCCTCCCGGGAACCCTCACACCTTGCCGATGCCGAGGGTGTTCTCGGCGGGCAGCAGACCGGAGCCGATCGCGGCGAGCCAGGGGGCGCCGAGCAGGTCGGCGAGGCGCGTGGTGTCGTCCGGGCCGAGGGCGGTCCAGGGGGCGGCGGCCCCTTCGTCCGTACGCCGTTCGATGTCCGCGCGCAGGGCCCGGCCGCTCTCCGTGGCCGTGCCGTCCGGGTGCAGGAGTCCCCGGGCGGCCAGTCGGTCGCGGGCGGCGGACCACTGGGCCGGGGTCCAGCCGCGGCTCTCGAAGACGGGCTCGGGGGCGGCGCCGATCGCGGCGAAGGAGACGAGCGTCTCGACCGGGTCGAGGCCGGCGGCGGTCAGGGCGGCGAGGTGTCCGTCGCCGCGGTGTTCGCGCAGGATCGTCGCGGCCTGCCAGAGCGCGAGGTGGGGGGCCGTGGGCCAGGGCAGTGCGGCGTTGGCCGCGGCGAGCGGGCGGTCCGCCGGGCCGGGGCGTACGGCGGCTTCGGCGGCGCGCCGGGCGAGGGCGGCGGCCTCGGCGAGGGCGGGGCCCTCGACGGCGTCGTCGCCCAGGACGGTCCGGTAGGTGCGGTCGACGGCCCGGAGCCGGGCGGCGAGGACGTCGGCCGGGTCGGCGGTGACCCAGACGGCGGGGACGTACCGGGCGACCATGGCGGGGCTGAAGCTGTGGAAGGCGGAGGTCACCCGGTCGTGGCCGGCGGCGCCGAGGGGCGCGGCGCGCCAGGCGAAGTAGGAGGGCCAGCGTTCGCCGGTGTCGTAGCCGAGGGCGGCGGCCTCGTCGAGGGCCTCGGGGGCGTAGTAGAGCAGGGCGTGCAGGGGTTCGAGCAGGTGCCACATCTGACGTACGCGTCCGGATTCCACGACGTGCTCCCTTCATCGCATCTTGTCACTGACAAGATACTGCGCCTCCGGCTCCGAACTTGTCAATGACTAGATGGGGGTTACGCTGCTGCCATGACGAGCCGGAGCACCTACCACCACGGCGACCTGCGACAGGCCGTCCTCACCGCCGCCCTCGACGTCATCGCCGCCGAGGGACCCGCGGCCCTGAGTCTGCGCGACCTCGCACGCCGCGCGGGCGTCTCCCACGCCGCGCCCGCCCACCACTTCAAGGACCGCACCGGACTCCTCACCGCCCTCGCCACCCAGGGCTACGGCCTCCTCGCCGACGCCCTCGCCGCCGCGCCCGACCTGCGGGAACGCGGAGTGCGGTACGTGCGCTTCGCGGTCGAGCACCCCGCCCACTTCCAGGTCATGTTCCAGCCGGAACTGCTGCGCACCGACGACCCGGACCTCCTCGCCGCCAAGGAACGCGCGTCGGCGGGCCTCCGCACGGGCGTCGCGGAGCTCCGGGACGTCCCCGACGCCCGCGCGGCGGGCATCGCCGCCTGGTCCCTCGCCCACGGCTTCGCGACCCTGCTCCTCACCCACAACGTGCGGGACGCGCTGGGCGACCGGGACCCCGAGGAGTACTTCCGCACCCTCGCCGGCCTGCTCTTCACCGGCCGACTCCCGCCGGGAGAAGGGGAATAGGCGGCGTCCCCCTGGATCCGCACGTCCGGCGTGTACGACGCGGGCCACACGGCGATGGCCGAAGCGCTGGACCTCGACGAGCTCTGACAGCGCCGTGCCCCGGCCGGTCTCCCCCGACCGGCCGGGGCACGGCGTCACGACCCGAGGATCACGAGCCGAGGATCGTCGTCAGGAACTCCCCCGTCCACGCCAGGAGTTCGCGGCCCACCACCGGCTTGCCGCCGATCTTGCCCGTCGTCGGGCGCGGGACCAGGATCTGGTGGACGTTCGGCTTGATCACCGTGCGCGGGTGCAGCCGCTTCAGGCGCAGCTCCTGCGATTCGCGCAACTCCACCGGCGCGAAGCGGATGTTGGAGCCCTGGAGCACGATCTCGCCCACCCCGCACGCGCGGGCCAGCATCCGCAGGCCCGCCACCAGGAGGAGGTTCTCGACGGGCTCGGGAAGCTTGCCGTAACGGTCGGTGAGCTCCTCCCGTACGGCCCTGATGTCCTCCTCCGAGTTCGCCGAGGCGATCGAGCGGTACGCCTGGAGCCGCAGCCGCTCCCCCGGCGCGTACTCGTGCGGCATGTGGGCGTCGACCGGAAGCTCGATCTTGACCTCCAGCGGCGCCTCCTCCTCCGCGCCGCCCTCCATCTGCGCCCGGTAGTCCGCGACCGCCTCGCCGACCATCCGTACGTACAGGTCGAAGCCGACACCCGCGATGTGACCCGACTGCTCGCCGCCGAGCAGGTTGCCCGCGCCGCGGATCTCCAGGTCCTTCATCGCCACGTACATGCCGGCGCCCATCTCCGTGTGCTGGGCGATCGTCGCGAGCCGCTCGTGCGCGGTCTCCGTCAGCGGCTTCTCCGGCGGGTACAGGAAGTAGGCGTAGCCCCGCTCGCGGCCACGGCCGACCCGGCCGCGCAGCTGGTGGAGCTGCGACAGGCCGAAGTTGTCGCCGCGCTCCACGATCAGGGTGTTCGCGTTGGAGATGTCGATACCGGACTCCACGATCGTCGTGGAGACGAGGACGTCGAACTTCTTCTCCCAGAAGTCGACGACGACCTGTTCGAGGGCGCTCTCGCCCATCTGGCCGTGCGCGGTCGCGATCCGCGCCTCGGGGACGATCTCCCGGAGGCGGGCGGCCGCGCGGTCGATCGAGTCGACCCGGTTGTGGATGTAGAAGACCTGGCCCTCGCGCAGGAGTTCACGCCGGACCGCGGCGCCGATCTGCTTCTCCTCGTACGGGCCGACGAAGGTGAGGACCGGGTGCCGCTCCTCCGGCGGGGTGGTGATCGTCGACATCTCGCGGATGCCGGTGACCGCCATCTCGAGCGTACGGGGGATGGGCGTGGCCGACATGGTGAGGACGTCGACGTTGGCACGGAGCTTCTTCAGCTGCTCCTTGTGCTCGACGCCGAACCGCTGCTCCTCGTCCACGATGACCAGGCCCAGGTCCTTGAACCTCGTCTCCGAGGAGAAGAGGCGGTGGGTGCCGATGACGATGTCGACCGAGCCGTCCCGCAGCCCCTCCAGGGTCGCCTTCGACTCGGTCTCCGACTGGAAGCGGGACAGCGCCCGCACCTTCACCGGGAACTGCGAGTAGCGCTCGCTGAACGTGCCGAAGTGCTGTTGCACGAGCAGCGTCGTCGGGACGAGGACCGCGACCTGCTTGCCGTCCTGGACCGCTTTGAAGGCCGCCCGTACCGCGATCTCCGTCTTGCCGTAACCGACGTCACCGCAGATCAGCCGGTCCATGGGGACCGTCTTCTCCATGTCCTCCTTCACCTCGGCGATGGTGGACAGCTGGTCCGGCGTCTCCACGTACGGGAACGCGTCCTCCAGCTCCCGCTGCCACGGCGTGTCCGGGCCGAAGGCGTGACCGGGCGCCGCCATCCGCGCCGAGTACAGCTTGATCAGGTCGGCCGCGATCTCCTTGACGGCCTTCTTCGCGCGGGCCTTCGTCTTCGTCCAGTCCGCGCCGCCGAGCCGGTGCAGGGTCGGCGCCTCGCCGCCCACGTACTTGGTGACCTGCTCCAGCTGGTCGGTCGGGATGTACAGCCGGTCGCCGGGCTGGCCGCGCTTCGCCGGCGCGTACTCGACGAGGAGGTACTCGCGGGTCGCGCCCTGCACGGTCCGCTGGACCATCTCCACGTACCGGCCGACACCGTGCTGCTCGTGCACGATGTAGTCGCCGACCTCCAGGGTCAGCGGGTCGATCGTCTTCCGGCGCTTCGCCGGCATCCGCTGGCCGTCCTTGCCGGCCGCCTTCTGGCCGGACAGGTTGGTCTCGGTGAGCACGGCGAGCCTGAGCCCCGCGTCGACGAAGCCGTAGTCGATGGAGCCGCAGGCCACATGGACGACCGAGGGCGCGATCCCGGTGAGGTCGGAGTCGAGCCGGGCCGCGATGCCCTCGCCGCCGAGGACCTCGACCGTGCGCGCCGCCGGGCCGTGGGCCTCCGTCACGTACACCGTGCGCCAGCCGTCGGCCAGCCACCCCTTGGTGTCGGCGAGCGCGCGGGCGGTGTCGCCGCGGTACGACTCGGGGGCGCGCATACCGAGGGTGAGGACGTCCCCCTCGGCGGCCTCGTCCGCCGCGAACGGCGACACCGTCCACCACGCCACGCCCAGCTCGCGCGCCCGGTCCCGGACGTCCGCGATCCCCCACAGGGAGGCCGCGCCGACGTCGATCGGGGCCTCGCCGCCGCCGGCGGTCGCCGCCCACGAGGCCTGGAGGAACTCCTGGCTCGTGGCGACGAGGTCCGAGGCCCGGGTCCGCACCCGCTCCGGGTCGCAGACGACGGCCATGGACCCCTCGGGCAGCACGTCGAGCAGCAGCTCCATGTCGTCGACGAGGACGGGGGCGAGGGACTCCATGCCCTCCACGGCGATGCCCTCGGCGATCTTGTTGAGCAGTTCGCCCAGCTCGGGGTGCTCCTCGGCGAGCACCCGCGCCCGCTCCCGTACGTCCGCCGTGAGGAGCAGCTCGCGGCAGGGCGGCGCCCACAGTCCGTGCTCGGCCACTTCCAGGGACCGCTGGTCGGCGACCTTGAAGTAGCGGATCTCCTCGACGTCGTCGCCCCAGAACTCGATCCGGAGCGGGTGCTCCTCGGTCGGCGGGAAGACGTCCAGGATGCCGCCGCGCACGGCGAACTCGCCGCGCTTCTCGACCAGCTCCACCCGGGAGTACGCGGCGGCCGCCAGGCCCTCCACGATCTCGTTCAGGTCCGCCGTCTGCCCGCTGCGCAGGCTCACGGGCTCCAGGTCGCCGAGGCCCTTGACCTGCGGCTGGAGCACGGATCGGATGGGCGCGACGACCACGCTGACGGGTCCCGCGGCCGGGTCGTCGTCGCGGGGGTGGGCCAGTCGGCGCAGGACGGCGAGACGGCGGCCGACGGTGTCGGAGCGGGGCGAGAGGCGCTCGTGCGGCAGGGTCTCCCAGGAGGGGTACTCGACGACCGTGTCCGGGTCGAGCAGCGACCGCAGTGCGGCGGCGAGGTCCTCGGCCTCCCGCCCGGTCGCGGTCACCGCGAGTACGGGCCGCCCCGAGTCCCGGGCGAGCGCGGCGACGGCGAAGGGCCGGGCGGCGGCGGGCCCGACCAGGTCCACGTGCGGACGGTTCCCGTCGGCGGCGGCCTTCACCGCCTCCGCGAGGGCGGTGTCTTTGACGACTACATCGAGCAGGCCGTGCAGGCTCATGGAGCTTCCATCCCGGGTTCGGACGACGGGGGCGGACAACGCGAACAGCCCGACACGTGACACGGGCCGGGTTGCTCCCGGACGCGTACGGCCCGGCGAGCCCCCAGCCTACGACGAGCCGCTGTCACTCGCGCGAAGGACGTGGGCCACTCGGGAGGGTGAAGCGGCTGGTACCCGGACCGCTCGTACGACTAACCTTAGTCTTGCACTTAGTCCACCTCGCTCCACCTAGCTGTGAGAGGCCGCGATGGAAGCAGCCCGGCAGTACAACGTCCACGAGGCGAAGACCCACTTCTCCAAGATCCTCGAGGCGGTCGCCACCGGCCAGGAAGTGATCATCAGCAAGGCCGGCGAACCGGTCGCGAAGGTGATCCCCCTCCGGGGGAAGGTCCGGCGCACGGCCCGGGGGTCCCTCACCGCGCCCGTCGTCTTCCACGACGACTTCGACGACCTCTCCGACGCCCCCGGCTTCGCCGAGGCCTTCGGGCTCGGCGAGGAAGGCCCCACGGAGTGAAACTGCTGATCGACACGCACGTCGTCATCTGGTGGCTGCTCGACTCCCCGCAGCTGTCCGGCGACGTCAAGGATCTGCTCGACACGGAAGAGCACGCGTACGTCAGCGCCGTCACACCGTGGGAACTCTCCGTCAAGCAAGCCCTCGGCAAGCTCGACGGACCCGCCGACCTGCCCGAGCTGGCGCGCGACTGCCAGCTCAAGCCCCTGCCGGTCGTCGCCGGACACGGCGTCCGCGCCGGACAGCTCCCGCCCCACCACCGCGACCCCTTCGACCGGATACTGATCGCCCAGGCGCAGACCGAGGGGCTCACGCTCGTGACCCGGGACAAGCACATCCCGCTCTACGACGTGCCGGTGCTGACGGTCTGAGCAGCCGTACGGCCCCGGTGCGTCGCGCGCGCCGGGGCCGTACGGGGGAACACGTACCGCTACTCGCTCCCGATCGCGTTCAGGACGTTCATCCGGCCCGCCCGGAACGCCGGGACCAGGGCCGCGAAGAGGCCCACGAACGCCGAGGCCACGAAGACCGTGAGGATCGTCGGCCACGGGATCTCCAGGACGCCGAGGCCCTCGAGGGCCAGGAGCTTCTGGGCCGCCGTGCCCCAGCCCATGCCGAGGCCGAGGCCGAGCAGGGCGCCGAAGAGCGCGATGACCACCGACTCCAGGCGGATCATGCGGCGCAGCTGCCGGCGGGAGAGGCCGATGGCCCGCATGAGGCCGATCTCGCGGGTCCGCTCGACGACCGAGAGGGCCAGGGTGTTCACGACCCCGAGGACGGCGACGACGATCGCCAGGGCGAGGAGCCCGTACACGATGTTGAGCAGCTGTCCGACCTGGTCCTTCAGCTCTTCCTTGTAGTCGGCCTGGTTGCTGACCTTGTACTGCGGGTAGGGCGCGAGGGCGTCCTTGAGGGCCTGGTACGTCTGCGTCTCCTGACCGTCCTTCGCGCTGGCGAGGAGGAGCAGGCTGTGCGGCAGGCGTTCGGCGGGGACGTGCTCGGCGAGGGTGGTGGCGTTGATGTACATGGCGCCGTTGTCGACGCCGCCGGTGTCCGCGGTGATCGCCGCGACCTTGAGCTTCGCCGTCTCGCCGCCCTTGAAGGCGACGGTCAGGACGTCGCCGACCTTCACCGCGTGCTCGGTGGCGTAGTCGCTGCCGACGGACATGGCACCCGGACCGTACGCGTCGGCGAGGGTGCCCGCGGTGGTCTCCCGCCGCAGGTCCTCCATGTACGTCGGTTCGGTGGCGGCCAGGCCGGTCTCCATGGCTTTTCCGCGCGGGTCGGTGACGGTGGCGTCGGCCCACTTGTACTCGGTGACGTGGTCGAGGCCCTGGGCCTTCTCCAGGGCGGCCTGGGCCTGCGGCACGATCGGCTGACCGGTGCCGGACTGCACGATGAAGTCGGCGCCGACGGACCGGTCGAGTTCCTCGGTGGCCGAGGCGACCATGGAGGACCCGACGACCGACAGGCAGGCGACGAGCGCGAGGCCGATCATCAGGGCGGCGGCGGTGGCGCCGGTGCGGCGCGGGTTGCGCAGGGCGTTGCGTTCGGCCATCCGGCCGACGGGGCCGAAGATGCGCAGGACGACGACGCCCAGGGCGCGGACGACCGCGCCGGCGAGGAGCGGACCGATGACGACGAACCCGAGGAGGGTGAGGACGACGCCGACGCCGAGCCAGAGGGAACCGGGGCCGGCCTCGTCGGCGCGGGCGGCGCCGACCAGGGCGGCCGCTCCGGCGGCGGTGAGGGCGAGGCCGATCCCGCCCCGTACGCGGCCTGCCCTGCCGTCGGCGGGGGTTCCCGCGTCGCGGAGGGCGGCCATCGGGGAGACCTTCCCGGCGCGGCGGGCCGGGACGTAGGCGGCGAGGACGGTGACGACGATGCCGAGGGTGAGGCCGACGGCGGGGGTCGTCCACTTGACGGTGAGGTCGCGGGTGGAGAGCTCCATGCCGATGGAGGACATGAGTTCCATCAGCCCGACGGCGAGCCCGACGCCCGCCGCGACACCGGCGACCGAGCCGACGACGCCGAGGAGCACGGCCTCGACGAGGACGGAACGGTTCACCTGGCGGCGGCTCGATCCGATGGCCCGCATGAGGCCGATCTCGCGGGTGCGCTGGGCGACCAGCATGGAGAAGGTGTTGACGATGAGGAAGATGCCGACGAGGAAGGCGATCCCGGCGAAGCCGAGCATGGCGTACTTCATGACGTCGAGGAAGCCGGCGACGTCCTCGCGGCCGGCGTCGGCGGCCTCGGCGGCGGTCTGGAGCGTGTAGTCGTCACCGACGGCGGCGGCGATGTTCGCCTTGAGCGCGTCGTCGGAGACACCGGGCTCGGCGTCGACCAGGACCTGGGTGAACAGGCCTTCTTTGCCGAGGAGTTCACGCTGGGCGGTGGCGGTGTCGAAGTAGACGAGGGTGGCGCCCGGATTGGTGACCTTGAAGTCGACGATGCCGGAGATCTTCGCGGTGAAGTCACCGGTGACGGAGATCGTCCGCAGCTCGTCGCCGGCCTTCAGGCCGTGCTTCTCGGCGGTGGCGCCGTCGACGACCACGTCGGTGGGGCCGCGCGGCTCGTGGCCGGAGGTGATCTCCACCGAACGGAGTTCGTTGGGGCTCCAGTTGACGGCGATGGTCGGGGCGCCGCTGGTGGGCCCGACGTTCTTGTCATCCGCGTCGACGACGGTGACGGACGTCGAGACGACGGAGCCCTGCGCGTCCTGGACGCCCTCGGCTTTGCGGACGTCGGCGACGACGGAGGCGGGGAAGGCCTCGGGGCGGCCGGTGTCCGGGGCCTCGTCGCCCGCCCCGCCGTTCTTCGCGCTGAGGGTGACGTCGGAGGCGGTCGAGGCGAAGAGCTTGTCGAACGTCGTGTTCATCGTGTCCGTGAAGACCAGGGTCCCGGAGACGAAGGCGACGGAGAGGAGGACGGCGACGGCGGAGAGCGCCATCCGGCCCTTGTGCGCGAAGAAGTTGCGCAGGGAGGTCTTGAGGACGCTCATGAGGTCCGCCCGCGCGCGTCGAAGTCCTTCATGCGGTCCAGGACGGCCTCGGCGGTGGGCCGCTCCATCTCGTCGACGATCCGTCCGTCGGCGAGGTAGAGCACGCGGTCGGCATAGGACGCGGCGACCGGGTCATGGGTGACCATGACCATGGTCTGGCCCAGCTCGTCGACGGAGGTGCGGAGGAAGCCGAGCACCTCGGCGCCGGCCCGGGAGTCGAGGTTTCCGGTCGGCTCGTCCCCGAAGATGATCTCGGGCCGGGCGGCGAGCGCGCGGGCGACGGCGACACGCTGCTGCTGCCCGCCGGACAGCTGGTTCGGCCGGTGCTTGAGCCGGTCGGAGAGCCCGACGGTGTCGACGACCCGGCGCAGCCACTCGGCGTCCGGCTTGCGGCCGGCGATGTCCATCGGGAGGGTGATGTTCTCGATGGCGTTCAGGGTGGGCAGCAGGTTGAACGCCTGGAAGATGAACCCGATCCGGTCCCGGCGCAGTTGGGTGAGCTTCTTGTCCTTGAGTCCGGTGATCTCGGTGTCGTCGAGAAAGATCTCGCCGCTGGTGACGGTGTCCAGCCCGGCGAGGCAGTGCATCAGCGTCGACTTGCCGGAGCCGGAGGGCCCCATGATCGCGGTGAACTGTCCCCGGGCGATGTCGACGTCGACGGAGTCGAGCGCGACGACCCGGGTCTCCCCCGAGCCGTACGCCTTGACGACCTGACGCGCCCGCGCGGCCACGGCCGTGCTTCCTCCAGTACCCCCGTGCCTGGGGATGGTCACAGCCGTGGTCACGGTTTTCTCCTTGGAGCAGTGGGTCGGTTTGTAAGGTCAAGTTAAGAACCCGGGGCGCCCCCTTCTCGTCCTCCGTCGGGACGAACGGCCCCTGGCCCGTATGGGGGAGAGGCCCCTAGGGGTTCCTCCACCCTCGGTACGGGTGAGACCCTGGCCGCGCCCATTTAGGTGTACGAGGAAAGGAACTGTGCGGTGCCGGAGCCGTCGACCACGCGAGCGGGGGCCGATCCGGCTCCCGCGCCCTCCTCCGACCGCCGCCGGCCCGTCGTCCTCGCGCTCATGCTCGCCATGGGCCTCGCCGCCCTCGACGGCACGATCGTGTCCACCGCCGTCCCCCAGATCGTCGGCGACCTCGGCGGACTGTCCGTCTTCTCCTGGCTGTTCTCCGGCTATCTGCTCGCCGTGACGGTCACCCTGCCCGTGTACGGGAAGCTCAGCGACACCTTCGGCCGCAAACCGGTCCTCGTCGCCGGGACCGTCCTCTTCCTCGTCGGCTCCCTGCTGTGCGCCGCCGCCTGGGACATGGCCTCCCTGATCGCCTTCCGGGTCGTCCAGGGCCTCGGCGGAGGCGCCCTCCAGGGCACGGTGCAGACCATCGCCGCCGACCTGTACCCGTTGAAGGAACGCCCCAGGATCCAGGCGCGGCTGTCCTCGGTCTGGGCCGCCTCATCGGTCGCGGGACCCGCCGTCGGCGGCCTCCTCGCCGGCTACGCCGACTGGCGCTGGATCTTCCTGATCAACCTGCCCGTCGGCCTGCTCGCCCTCTGGCTGATCACGCGCCACCTCGCGGAACCGCCCCGAAACCGGGCGGGCGGACCCGAAGCGAAGGAGGCCGTACGGGAGGCGGGCGGGCCGGAGGCGGACCGCACCCCGCCCCGCGCGCGCGTGCGGATCGACTGGGCCGGGGCCCTCGCCGTCTTCGCCACCGGCGCGCTGCTGCTCACCGCGCTCGTCCAGGGCGGGGTCGCCTGGCCCTGGCTCTCCGCCCCGTCACTCGGCCTCCTCGGCGGGGCCGCCGCCCTCGCCGCCCTGACCGTCGTCATCGAGCGGCGCGCGGCCGAGCCCATCATCCCCGGCTGGGTCTGGCGCCGCCGGACCATCGCCGCCGTCAACCTCGCCCTCGGCGCCCTCGGCCTGCTCATGGTCGCCCCGACCGTCTTCCTGCCCACGTACGCCCAGTCCGTCCTGGGCCTCGGGCCGATCGCCGCCGGGTTCGTCCTCTCCTCATGGACCCTCAGCTGGCCCATCGCGGCCGCCCTCTCCAACCGGGTCTACACCCGCATCGGCTTCCGGCTCACCGCCGTCCTCGGCATCTCGCTCGCGCTGATCCTCCTGCTCGCGTTCCCCTTCCTGCCGTTCCCCGGGGAACCCTGGCAGCCCGCGCTCCTGATGCTGCTGCTCGGCGGTGCCCTCGGCCTCTTCCAACTGCCCCTGATCGTCGGTGTGCAGTCGACCGTCCCGTACGAGGAACGCGGCACCACCACCGCCTCGGTCCTCTTCTGCCGCCAGGTCGGCCAGAGCGTCGGCGCGGCCCTGTTCGGGGCCGTCGCCAACGGCGTCCTCGCCGCCCGTCTCGGCGGCAGCGGCGACCTGGACGCCCTGGCCCGCTCCCTGGACGACCCCGGCTCCCTCACGGCCGAGACCACGGACCACCTGCGGCGGGCGGTCGACGCGGCGGTGGACTACGTGTACCTGGGCGCGGCGGCGGCCGCCGCCCTCGCCCTCCTGGCCCTGCTGACCCTGGCTCCACGCCGTTTCCCGGTCCTCGCGGAGGAGGGAGAGCGGAACTGACCCCCTGCCAAGCCCCGGTGGGGCCGAAGGCGGCCGTACGGATGTCTCAGCCCCGCTCGCGCAGGTACGCGTCCAGCTCCGCCGCCCCCGCCAGCATCGCCCTCCCCCGTGCGGCCAGCCGCCCGTGCCAGTCGCCGAGGGCCGCCTCCAGCGGCCCGAGCCCACCGGCCGCCCGTACCTGCGCGATCAGCGGGGCGATCTGCTCAAGGAGGTGGCCGCCCCGTCTGAGCTGGTGGACCAGCCGGGCATCCCGTACGTCCGCCTCGTCGTACACGCGGTACCCGGTCCGGGGGTCGCGGCGCGGCCGCACGAGCCCGGCGCGTTCCCACTTCCGCAGCGTCGCGGGCCGGATGCCGAGCTTCTCCGCCAGCGGTCCGACGAACGTGTCTCCGGGCTCGGCTGCCGCGGGGGGTTCCAGGTCCCGGAGGGCGCTCTCCACGGCCCGGAGGGTCCGCCGGTCGTCGAGGAGCTGGGCGTGGCTCTCGTCGATGGCGCGAAACGCCTCGTCGACCGCGTCCTCGTTCACGGCCCGCATGATCGTCGTCGCCGTCCGGTGCCCGTGGCCGGGCACCAGGGCGAGGAACGCGCGCAGGGCCGCCGCGTGCAACGGCGTGTAGGCGCGGTAACCCGAGGGGGTGCGGTCGGCGGCCGGAAGGATGCCGGCGTCCTCGTAGTTCCTGACCGCCTGCGTGGACAGACCGTGGCCGCGCGCCAGATCGACCGGCCGCAGCCGACCGCCGTTTTGAAGGTTCTGCACTCTGAAACCCCCGAAACAAGCGGTTGTCGCGCGAAAAGTATCCACCGAAGGTTCAACGATACCGTTGAATCCATGGCCGCTGACATCAAGGACACCACTCACACCGTCGACGCCGCCGCCGTCATGGGGCTGCTCCCCGTCCGGCCCCGGCTGCTCGCCCTGGGCGAGCCCACCCACGGGGAGGACGAGCTCCTCCACCTGCGCAACGACCTCTTCCGGCAACTCGTCGAGCAGGAGGGGTACCGCACGATCGCGATCGAGAGCGACTGCGTACGCGGCCTGGCCGTGGACGACCACGTCACCTCGGGCACGGGCACGCTCGACGGGGTCATGGAGCACGGGTTCAGCCACGAGTGGGGTGCCTCCGCCGCCAACCGCGAACTCGTGCGCTGGATGCGCGCCTTCAACGTCCGTGCCGACGAGGACGGCCGCCCCGCGTCCGACCGGCTCCGCTTCGCCGGCTTCGACGGCCCGCTGGAGATCGCCGCCGCCGAGAGCCCCCGCCACACCCTCACCGCACTCCACGCCCACCTGGCGACCCACGTCGACGCGGACCTGTTGCCCTGCACCCGGGAGACCCTCGACCGACTGCTCGGCGCCGACGACCGCTGGACCGAACCCGACGCCATGATGGACCCGTCCCGGTCCGTGGGACGGTCGGCCGAGGCAGCCGCGTTGAGGCTCCTCACCGACGAACTGGTCGCCCTGCTCGACACGCAGACCCCGCACCTGCTCACGGTGACCTCGCGGGACGACCGGGACCGGGCCCGCCTGTACGGCCGCACCGCCCTCGGCCTGCTGCGCTACCACCACGCGATGGCGGACCCCTCGCCGGCCCGCATGGCACGGATCCTCGCCGTACGGGACCAGATGATGGCCCACAACCTCCTCTCCGTCGCCGCCCGGGGCCCGGTACTCGTCCACGCCCACAACTCCCACCTCCAGCGGCCGAAGAGCGCGATGAGGATGTGGCAGGGGCCGGTGGAGTGGTGGGGCGCGGGTGCGCTGGTGAGCGCCGAACTGGGCGAGGAGTACGCGTTCCTGACCGCGACCCTCGGCACGATCCGGCACCGGGGAGTGGACGCGCCGCCCCCGGACACCGTCGAAGGACTCCTGTACGCGCTCCCCGAGGACCGTCACCTCGTCGACGCCCGACGCCTGGCCACCTCCCTCGGCGACACGCGTCCCGCCGTCCGCGCGTCCCCGTGGTTCGGCTACGCCCCCTTCGACCCGGCGCACCTGACGGCCGTCGACGGGCTGGTGTTCGTCAAGGACGTCCGGCCGACGGAGAAGTGACGGAAGGAGCCCTGCCGGTCCGGCTCGGACGGGCAGGGCTCCTCCACGTACGGAGGCGGGCTGCGCTACTCCGCCGTGGCGAGCCCGACGAACCCGGCCCCACGCGTCCTGCGAGACTCGGAGGCCCGGCCGGCTCACTGGTCCCACGAGGGAACTGACGTACGGCGGGCGGGGGTTGCTGCTCGTCGAGTCACTCGCCGACCGCTGGGGCCGGTGCCCGAGGCCGGGGGCGCCGGGAAGGACGGTGCGGGCGGAGTGGGACCCTTTCACGAATGCCGAGTTCGCCCCTTGACCACGGCCCCGAACATTGGACACCACGACAGATGAGAACCACACCCCTGCTGTACGCGGGCGTCGCGATACCCCTGCTGGCCGCATCCCTGGCGCTGCCGGCCTCCACCGCCCAAGCGGCGCCCGAGGCGCCCGCCCCGCTGATGTACGGCGAACTGGCCCCGGAGGGCGCGTTCACCACCGTGCCTCCGACCGGCACCTGGTGGTCGTCCACGGGGAGCGCTCCCGACTACACGGGCGGCGCCCTCAAGGCCTCCGTGAAGGCCGGAACGGTCAACCGGTGGGACGCGCAGGTGGGGCGCAACGGCGTCGCGTTGCGCGCGGGGGCGCTCTACACGCTCTCCTTCGACGCCCGTTCCTCGGTCGCGGCCTCCTTCCGGGCGACCGTGCAGCGGTCCAGCGGCGCGTACGAGGCGCCCCTCGCGCAGGACATCACCCTGGACCCCGTGAGCAAGAGGTACCAGTGGACGTTCCGTTCCACGATCGACACGGTGGCCGGTGCGAGCGCCCAGATCACGTTCCAGCTCGGCGGGCAGAAGGTTGCCACGGACTTCACCTTCGACAACGTCTCGCTGACGACGTCGACGGCACGTGAGGGTTTCTTCGTCGACCCCGGCTCCAACGCGCGCACGTGGGTGGATGCCCACTCCGAACCCAACCCGGTCGACGTCCGTGCCGCAAAGATCCGCAGCCAGATCGCCGACCGGACCACGGTCAAGTGGTTCGGCGGCTGGAACACCGACGTGCAGACGGACGTCGACAGCTACATCGACAAGGCCACGGCCGCGGGTCAGCTGCCGACGCTCGTCGCCTACAACATCCCCGGCCGTGACTGCGGCGGCGCCTCCGGTGGCGGCGCGGCCGACGCCGAGGCGTACAAGAAGTGGATGGACGGCTTCGTCGCGGGCATCGCCGGGCGCCCGGCGCTCGTCATCCTGGAGCCGGACGCGGTGGCCCAGGCCGACGTGGAGGGCAACTGCCTGACGCCGGAGAAGCGGGAGGCCCGCTTCGACATGCTCTGGTACGCCAACCAGCACCTCGACGCGCAGGGCCCGTACGTGAAGACGTACATCGACGCGGGCAACGCGACCTGGACGCTCGGCGCGCGCCGTGAGGACAACCCCGCGGACAAGGGGATCGGCCTGAGCGACATGGCCGACATGCTGGGCCGCTCCGGGATCTACCTCGCCGACGGCGTCGCGGTGAACGTGGCCAACTACCACTCCACCGACATCTCCGACGACTACGGCCGCCGGCTGGCCGTACGGGTCAAGGAACGGCTGGGCGTCGACACGACCTGGGTCGTGGACACCTCCCGCAACGGCAACGGTGCCTACAAGGTCCCCGGCGACGCGACCAGCGGACAGGTCGGGTTCTGCAACCCGCCACTGCGCAAGCTGGGCTCGGCGTCCCGGGTCGGCGAGGGCGGTGCCGCGTACTATCTGTGGATCAAGAACCCCGGCGACTCGGACGGCCGGCACCTCGACGACGAGCGCTGCCCGGAGGAGGGCCCGCAGTACAAGGCGGGTGTGTTCTCACCGGAGTTCGCGGTACGGCTCATCGACGGCAGCTGAGACCGAAGCCGGTTCCCATCGGGGGCGGCGCCGGATCCCGGCCCGCCCCTCCGGCTCCGGCTCCTGACAGGAGCCGGAGCCGGGGTCCGGGGTCCGGGTCCCGTCAGGAGCCGGCTGCCTGGTCGGTCTTCGTGTCCGGGTCCGTGTCCGGGTCCGGGCCCGTCACCCTCCCCGTCAGCGCCGCCAGCGCGTTGCGGATGTGCTCCATGTGCGCGTGGATCTCGTCCCGCGCCTCCTCGTGCTCGCGCAGCACCCGTTCCGTCTCGCGCTCGGTCCGTTCCGCCTTCAGGCGCGCCCCGGCGAGCAGCTCGCCCGCTCGCGCCTCCGCGTCCTCCTGGCCGTGCCGGGCCTCCTCCTCCGTCTTCGCGAGCAGTCTCCGCGCCTCCGCGAGCCCGCCCTCCGCGTGGGCGATCAGCTCCTCGTGGCGGGCGTTCAGGTCGGCCGCCTCGCCCGCCGCCACGCGCTCGGCCTCGTCCCGTACCGCCTGCTGGTCCGCGCGCTGCTTCGCCAGGAGTTCCGCCGTGCGCCGCTCGGTGTCCTCGAAGACCTCCCGCGCCGCGCCCAGCAACTCGTCCGCCTCGCGGGTCGCGTCCGCCGTCAGCTCCTCGGCCCGCGCGCGGGCCGCCTCCAGGGTTGCGCGGGCCGCCGCCTCGGCCGCCTCCCGGACGCCCTCCGCGTACGTCCGCGCCGCCTCCGCCGCCTGGCGGGCCGCCGTCTCCGCCCCCTCCGCGAGGGCCTGCGCATCCGCCTCGGCCGTCCGTACGAGCGTCTCGTCCTCCAGCTCGGCGAGCTCCAGGATCTTCTGCGCCCGGTCGCCGAGGGACTCGTACCGCTGCGGCGGGAGCGCCTCGACGGCCTCGCGCAGCCGGACGGCCTCGGTCTCCATCTCCTTCACGAGGACGGTGAGCCGCGCTGCCCGCTCCCACGCCCTGTCCCGGTCCTCGGCGAGTGCGGCCAGACGACGGTCGACCTGCTCGGGCCGGTAGCCGCGCCCCCGTCCGACGGTGAAACTCATCCTTGACGCCCCTTCCGTGTGACCCGAACGTCCAGGATGCTGCATCAGAACGGACAAAAGACGCCCAACGTGCACACACGTCAAGCGCCCTTCATCACATTCCGCTCAGCGCATTCTGTCCACCGGCGTCAGCGGGAAACCCCGGCCCCTACAGCAGGCCGTCCCACATCTGCTCGAGCAGCACCGACCACCAGGTGTCCGGCGACGCCAGCGCCGCCGGGTCGAGCATCAGCAGCTGCGCCTGGAAGTCGACCGTCCAGCGGCCCGCCTGCTCCGGGTTCAGCCCGAACCTCAGCCGCCACATCCGGCCGAGCAGCGCCATCGAACGGGTGAACTCGGGCAGCCCCGTGTTGACGAACTGCGGCGGCACCGCCTGTCCGCCGGGACCGGCCTCCACCGGCACCGCCACGATGTGCGCGGTCCCGTACTGGACGCACAGCGCCCGCCCGAAGTCCGAACCGAGCACCAGGTACGAACTGGCGTCCGGCGCGGCCTGGACCTGCCGCTGCGCCGCCAGCTCGGCCAGCGTGGGCACCACCGGCACGGCCGGCTGCGCCCAGAAGAACGGCCCGAAGTCCGCCGGAAGCCCCGCCCACACCAGCGTGCGCGCCACCAGCTCGGGCACCCCCTGACGGGACACCGCGCGCTGGTCGAAGCGGAGGACGCCGGGACCGAACGCCCCGGCCAACTCCTGCGCGATGGCCTCCGGCGGAACCGGCGGCGCGGGCTGCACCGGCGGCAGCGGCGCCCGCACCGGGGCGGGGCGCGCGGGACCGTCCGCGACCTGGTGCAACTCGCCCTGGTGCGTGAGAAGTTGCCGCATGCCCTGCTGGCGGCCCGTGTGATCACGACCGTACGGGGCGATGCTGGTGATCCGCGCCTGCGGCCAGGTCTCCCGGATCATCCGCGCGCAGTAGCCGCCCGGCAGCTCACAGGACTCCAGCTCCGTGTGCAGCTCGAGCACCTGCTGCGGCGGCACGTTCATCGCCCGCAGCTCGTGCAGGATCTGCCACTCCGGATGCGGGGTGCCCGGCGCCGAACGCCGGATGATCTGCGCCTCGGAACCGTCCGGCGCGCGATAGCGCAGCACCGCCTGGTACCCGGGCCCGACGGTCGGCTGACCCGCCGGGTGCGGATAGCCGTACGCCGGGGGCACGGGCGCGGGCGGCGGCGTATGCCCGCCGTGCAGCGGCGGCGGCGGAGCCGGAGGCCCCGGAGGCTGCGGCGCCGAGGGGCCACCGGGACCCGGATGCGCCAGCATCGTCGCGGCGTGCGCGACCCCGCCCGCGGGCGTACCGGGCACGCCCGGCGGCGGCGGGGGCGGCGGAGGCGCGCCGGGACCGCTCTGGCCCGGGTGCGCGAGCATCGTCGCGGCGTGGTGCACCGGCTGCGGCGGCGTCGGCGGACCGGGGGGCGCAGGAGCGGGCGGCGGACCGGGCGGGCCCGGCCGGGCGGGCGGCTGGATCCCGTCGGGCCCGAGCTGCGACACCAGTTGCGTGGGGATGTACGCACCGGCACCCGACGAGGCTCCCGGCACCCCCGGGGCGCCCGGCGGCGGCGGAGGCGTCGACGGGCCGCGCCCGGCCTTCGGCGGCAGCGTGGCCTTGCTGGTCGCGGCGTCCGCGATGTCCCCGGCACCCGGTACGGGAGGCGCGGGCGGCGGCGTTCCCGGACCGGCCTGCGGCGGCAGCGGCGAAGGACCAGGGACGGGAGGCGCGGGCGGGCCGGGCGGGGTCGGGCGGACACCGGCCGGCGGCGGCGCGGCCGGGTCGAGCCGGGGCGCCACGGCGGTCGGGGGCAGCGCACTGCCGCCGTGCATGAGCGCGGTCGGCGCGTCGGCGCCCACCTGCGGCGGCGGGGCGTCCTCGTCGTCCGTCCCCGACAGCGGCGGCGCGAAGACGGTCGCGGGCAGCGGCACCGCCCCGTCCACACCACCGGAACTCGCGTTGGCGTCGACCCACGGGCCGCCCACCGGCGCGACCGGGGGCGGGGACGCGGCGGGCACGGCCGCCGGCGTCTCCGCCGGGACCCCGTCCATCGCCGTCGGCTCGTACGCGACGGCACCGGCTCCCGAAGCGGCGGCCGGCGACGGAGACGGCGAGCCGGGCGCGGACGAATCCACCGACGACGACGCCGCGGACGTGGACGAGTCCGCCTCCGCCTCCTGCGACAACACCGACGACCCCGACGAGGGGAAGCCCGACGACGCCACCGAAGCCGAAGGCCCCGCCGCGCCCACCGGCTCCGACACGTCGTCCGCCGGCACCGACGAACTCCCGCTCTCCTGGGACACGTTCGGCTGCTTCGGCAGCCCGATCCGGTCCGCCGCGTCCTGCAGCCACTCCGGCGGACTCAGCAGGAACGACGTCTGGTTCAGATCGATCCGCGCCGCAGGCACCGCCGCCTGGGCCGGAACCTCGTCCGCCGCCCCGTACTCCTCCTCGTAGCGCCGGATCACCTCACCCACCGGCAGCCCCGGCCACAGCGTGGCCTCACCGCTGTCCCGGGCGATCACGAGCCGCTGGCGCCCGCCGTCCGACGTCGGCCCGCCCTCGCGGTCCTCCGCCCACACCACGAAACCCAGCTCGAACTCCCGGACCCGCACCTCACGGTGCTGGTACGACGGCAGCTCGCCGTTGATCCACTCCTCGGCGCGCTCCTGCGCCTGCGCGAAGGTCACCACAGCCCACTCACTCCCCCACCGGGACGACGGGCACCGCACGCGCGAAGCCACCGTCCACCATCAGGTTCGCCACCGTCTCCAGCTCCGGCGGATTGCCCGCGAGCCGCTGCAGAAACGCGTCGAAGTCCGCACCACAGGGCAGCAGCAGTCGCTCCACCCGCTCGCCCACCGTCCAGCCCGCCGCCACCTCGCCGGAGTCCTGGGCGTCGTCGTACGCGCAGAACCACACCGAACCGACCCCCTCACCCCGCACCTTCAGCGCGATCAGACCGCCCTGGACGAACGCCACGCCCAGATAGTCCTTGGTCAGATGGTCACGAAGACACTTGTTGACGTAGACGAGGTCGTTGACCCCCGCCTCCTCCCGCACCGTGAAGAACGGCTGGTCGACCAGGAGCCCCAGCTCCGCGTCGAGCGCCGCACCCACCGGGGCGCAGCCGCCCGCCGCCTTCAGGAACGAGCGGTACGCACCGGGCAGCCGGTAACCGAGGTCCTCCTCGACGCCCTGGAGCTGCTGCTCCGACACCGACACCAGACCCTTCGGCAGCCCGAAGTGCGCCGGCCGGGTCTCCTGCAGCGGCCGCGTGCCCCGCTTCGCATGGTCCACGGCGGCCGTCGCCACCCCGCCGTGATGCCGCAGCAGGGCCTTCACCTCGACCGGGACCAGCTCCATCCGGCGACTGCGCGCCACGTGGTGCCACGTCCAGCCGTGCGGCGTCGCCACCGCCGGGATCGTGTCCCACAGCTCGTGACCGGTCGCCGCCATCGCCGCGTTCGCCGACACGTAGTCCGTGAGCCGCAGCTCGTCCACCCCGAAACCCTCCGGGGGGTCGGCGATCTCCGCCGCCGCACGCGCGTACGGCGAGAAGTCCGGGTGACCGTACTCGTCCACCCGCACCCCTCTCGGGTGACGGGAGGCGCGGACCGGATCCGGGAAGTGCACGACCTGCCCGGCGTAGGCCGCGTTCGGTGGCGCGGTGTCCTGCCCGAGCCGACCTGTCGTCATGGCGGTTGCCCCCTGCACTGGCGTCGCTGCCTGCTACTACCCGCAGCCGCTGGCTGCTGCTGACTGATGCCGCACAGCCTATGCGCTGCCACAAGAGCCCGAACCGGCCCGATCCGACGGTCACGACGTGTCACGGAGCCATGACAGGTGCACCATGATTCCGACACACCGAAGCCACGTTTCGCCGCCCCAGCTTCCCCATATGGCTCCCTATTTGGCAGGCTGTCCACGCAACTCGGGGGATTGCAGGAGGGGAAGACCAGCACCATGCACGCAGCACCGACACCCACACAGGGTGACCCACGCCTCAACTGGAGCAGCAGCGCGGACGCCACCCGTGCGCCCTTACTGCTGCACCGCCGCGACGGGATCCTCCCCACCGTCGGGGCCGCGCTCTCCGTACGCGGCGAGACCCTCACGTGCACGGCCGGCCGAGGCGACCGGCCGCCCGCCCTGCACGCCCTCGTCCAGGACTTCCTGGACACCCTCACCAGCAGCCAGCGGGAGCGCTTCACCGGCCGCTGCCCCGAGGCGATCCTGCTCTCCCGGCACCTCACCGCCACCGAGAACGGACGCTCCAAGCGGGCCCAGCGCAAACCGCTCACCCACGGCGAGGCCCGCCGCTCCCTCAAACACGCCAAGCTCACCGCGCGGCGCATCCGCGAGGACGGCGACCCGCTGCACGGAAGCTACGCCGCCCCCTGCCGCTCCTGTACGGCGATGCTCGCCCACTTCGGCGTCCGCACCGTCGACCCCACCACGCCTGTCGAGAACGGCTGACCGCACACCCATGCCCGACCACCTCAGCACCACGCGCTTCCCCGTCAACGTCGACGCCGCCCTCCGCGAGGCCGGCTGGCAGCCCGGCCGCTGGGACATCAAGCTCGCCGAGGAGTGGGCCGACGCCCTGCGCGGCCACGTCTCCCCCGCCGGCCACCGGCACAGCGTCTTCCCCGCCGTCGTCGAGGCCTGGGCCGAGTTCGGCGGCCTGCGGATCACCGCGCCCGGACACGGCCGGCAGATAGCGCCCGCCGCCGTACGCTTCGACCCCCTCGCCGGACTCCACCTCTCCCGCACCCTCGCCGACCTCGGCCGCGCCCTGGACACGGAACTCGCCCCGCTGGGTGAGGAGGGCGACCACCAGGCGATCCTCGCCATGGACATGGAAGGCCGGGTCTACAGCCTCGACCACGCGGGCGACTGGTACCTCGGCAAGGACATCGACGCGGCACTCTCGACCCTGGTCACAGGGGCCCAGCCCCCCCGCCTGACGACCGGCTGACCACCCGAACCGCACGACCACGTCCCGGGCAGACGGGAACACGACCGCCCCGGCCGGACTGAGCCCCGACGCGCAACACGGCCGACCCGCCGGACCAGCCTCCGACGGGCAACACGACCGACCCGCCGGACTAATCCCCGGCGGGCAGCACCGCCGACACCTTGAACCCCCCCGCCTCCGTCGCCCCCGACACGAACACACCCCCGAGCCGCGACACCCGCTCCCGCATCCCCACGAGCCCGTTCCCGCCGCTCGGCAGCCGTACGTCCGCGACACCGGCGTCCGAAGGACACGGACCGTTCTCCACCTGCATCGCGATCTCGGCCTCCCGGTGCGCCAGACGCACCACGACCTTCGCACCCGCCGCATGCTTGTGGACGTTGGTCAGCGCCTCCTGCACCACCCGGTACGCCGTCCGCTCCACCTCCGGCGGGTACGCCCGCACCTCGCCGAGCACCACGAACTCCACCGCCGCCCCCGCCATGCGCGACTGCTCGCACAGCGCCTCCAGAGCGTCCAGGCACGGCCCGTCCCCCTCGGCCGCCGCCTCGGCAGCGGCGGCGGCGGCCCGCCCGACGGCGGCCAACGGCACCACGGCGGGGGCGGCCGGAGCGGCGCCCTCCCGCAGGACGCCCAGCATCTCCCGCAGCTCGGTCAACGCCTGGCGCCCCATGTCCCCCACGAGCGCCGCGTTCTTCACGGCCTTCTGCGGATCCTTCAACGCCACCGCCTGCAACGCCGCCGCGTGCACCACCATCAGCGACACCCGGTGCGCCACCACGTCGTGCATCTCCCGCGCGATCCGCGTCCGCTCCTCCTGCCGCGCCCACTGCGCCCGCTGCTCCGCCCGGTCCGCGAGCAGCGACAGCTCCTGCTCCAGGCTGTCGGCCCGCTCCCGGAGACTCTCCATGAGCCGACGTCGGGCCCCTATGTAGAGGCCGAGGAGCACGGGCGGGGCGTTGAGGCCGAGGGTCATGAAGAGCGAGACGACCGGCACGTACCAGCCACTCGGCTCCATGTCCTGCCGCAGCCGGACCCCGGTCACGACGAACACGGCGACCGTCGACATCCCCGCCAGTACGGCGGTGATCCGGCGGGGCACCTCGGAGGCGGCGAGCGTGTAGAGCCCGACGATCCCCATGAGGAAGCCCATCTCGGCGGGCGCGACGGCGATGGAGACGAGCACGACGCCGACGGGCCACCGGCGCCGCACCAGCAGCACGGACCCGACGACCAGCCCGAACAGCACCCCCACGGGCACGGGCAGCGCGGCCTCCTCGGCGAACGCGACGCCCTCGACCGCGCACTCCAGCGCGGACACGACCGCGAGCCCCGCGTCGAGGACGACGCTCCTGCGTCTCCCCCACCACCACCAGCCCCCGACGCCCCCAGCGTCCCGCTCCGCCCCCGTTGTGGTCATGCCACCACCCTAAAGCCGAGCCACGACGGGGACGGAGCGGCGCTGTACCGTCGCGTGGAAGGTGCCTGGTACGGCATAGTGGAGGCCGCCAGGGCACACGACTGACAACATGTCCGTTTTGGCCCTCAGCGCCATCCCCTGTGGTGTAATTGGCAGCACTGAGGCTTTTGGTGCCTTATGTCCGGGTTCGAGTCCTGGCGGGGGAGCTTCTTCATCCGGGTCCTGACCATCACGGTCAGGACCCGCGCTCATGTCCGGCCCCCGGCCCCCCGGTATCCTTCGTGCGTCCACCACCCAAAGCCGAAGGGCATTCCCGTGAGCGCCAATCTCCCCCAAGTTCTCGGCTTCGCTCGAACAGGGGGGACCCCCTTGGCAGCCGTCGTCGTCCTCGCAGCGGGTGAGGGCACCCGCATGAAGTCGAAGACCCCCAAGGTCCTGCACGAGATCGCCGGGCGGTCGCTCGTCGGGCATGTCGTCTCCGCCGCCCGGGAGTTGGAGCCCGAGCACCTCGTCGTGGTCGTCGGGCACGCGCGGGAGCAGGTGAAGGGGCACCTGGACGAGCTGTACACCGGGACCCGCACCGCCGTCCAGGAGGA
The DNA here is from genome assembly GCF_040632845.1 of Streptomyces sp. NPDC016459. Lineage (NCBI taxonomy): Bacteria > Bacillati > Actinomycetota > Actinomycetes > Kitasatosporales > Streptomycetaceae > Streptomyces > Streptomyces sp. NPDC016459. The sequence continues at coordinate 64,478 of NZ_JBEYCR010000011.1, read as the reverse complement.
GCAGAACGGCACCGGGCACGCGGTGCGGATGGCCCTGGAGGAGCTCGGGGGGGCGCCCGAGGGGACCGTGGTCGTGGTCTGCGGTGACACTCCGCTGCTGTCCGGGGAGACCCTGCGGGCACTGGCGGACACCCACGCGGCCGACGGCAACGCGGTCACCGTGCTGAGCGCCGAGGTCCCGGACTCGACCGGCTACGGCCGGATCGTGCGGGACGCGTCCGGCGCCGTGACGGAGATCGTCGAGCACAAGGACGCCTCCGCCGAGCAGCTCGCGATCCGCGAGATCAACTCCGGTGTGTTCGCGTTCGACGGGCAGCTGCTCGCGGACGCGCTCGGCAAGGTGCGGACGGACAACAGCCAGGGCGAGGAGTACCTCACCGACGTGCTGTCGATCCTGCGCGAGGCCGGCCACCGGGTCGGCGCGTCGGTCGCCGGTGACCACCGCGAGATCCTCGGGATCAACAACCGGGTGCAGCTCGCGGAGGCCCGTTCCCTGCTGAACCGGCGGCTGATCGAGCGCGCCATGCTGGCCGGTGTGACCGTCGTCGACCCCGCGTCGGTGTTCGTCGACGTGACCGTGACCTTCGAGCCGGACGCGGTGATCCTGCCGGGTACGCAGCTGCTGGGTGCCACGCACATCGGCGAGGACGCCGAGGTCGGGCCGAACACGCGCCTGAAGGACACCACCGTCGGCAGGGGCGCCCGGGTGGACAACACGGTGGCGGACTCGGCCGTCATCGGTGACAGCGCCTCCGTGGGGCCCTACGCGTACCTGCGTCCGGGCACCGACCTGGGCGCGAAGTCCAAGGCCGGTTCGTACGTCGAGATGAAGAACGCGACGGTCGGCGAGGGCACCAAGGTCCCGCACCTGTCGTACGTGGGAGACGCCACGATCGGCGAGTACACGAACATCGGCGCGGCCAGCGTCTTCGTGAACTACGACGGCGAGACGAAGCACCACACCACGATCGGCTCGCACTGCCGGACCGGCTCGGACAACATGTTTGTGGCTCCCATCACGATCGGGGACGGGGCGTACACCGCGGCCGGTTCCGTGATCACGAAGGACGTGCCGGCCGGTTCGCTCGCCGTCGCCCGGGGCCAGCAGCGGAATATCGAGGGTTGGGTGGCCCGCAAGCGGCCCGGCAGCGCTGCCGCGCAGGCCGCGCAGGTCGCGGCTGAGGACTCCGCCGGCGAAAGCTGACCGGAAACGGGTGCGTCGAACTCGGCGTACCGTGATACGTGCACACAAATTCGGCTGGCTCGCACACGCGCACGACAGCTCGTGGAACGCGACCAGACAACACGTCTGAGGAGACAGTGCTGTGACCGGGATCAAGACGACCGGCGAGAAGAAGCTGATGCTCTTCTCCGGCCGCGCCCACCCCGAGCTGGCCGAGGAGGTCGCGCACCAGCTGGGTGTCGGCCTCGTTCCCACCAAGGCGTTCGACTTCGCCAACGGTGAGATCTACGTCCGCTTCCAGGAGTCGGCCCGCGGTGCGGACTGCTTCCTGATCCAGAGCCACACGGCTCCGATCAACAAGTGGATCATGGAGCAGTTGATCATGGTCGATGCTCTGAAGCGGGCTTCGGCCCGGAGCATCACGGTGATCATCCCCTCGTACGGCTACGCCCGTCAGGACAAGAAGCACCGCGGCCGCGAGCCGATCTCGGCGCGTCTGGTGGCGGACCTGCTGGAGACGGCGGGCGCGGACCGGATCCTGACCGTGGACCTGCACACGGACCAGATCCAGGGCTTCTTCGACGGCCCGGTGGACCACCTGTCGGCGCTGCCGGTGCTCGCGGACTACGTGGGTGCGAAGGTCGACCGGGCGAAGCTGACGATCGTCTCCCCGGACGCGGGGCGCGTGCGGGTCGCCGACCGCTGGTGCGACCGTCTGGACGCTCCCCTCGCGATCGTGCACAAGCGTCGTGACAAGGACGTCGCCAACCAGGTGACCGTGCACGAGGTCGTCGGTGACGTGAAGGGCCGTGTCTGTGTCCTGGTGGACGACATGGTCGACACGGGCGGCACCATCTGCGCCGCGGCCGACGCGCTGTTCGCGCACGGCGCGGAGGACGTCATCGTGACGGCCACGCACGGCATCCTGTCGGGTCCGGCGGCGGACCGGCTGAAGAACTCGAAGGTGAGCGAGTTCGTGTTCACGGACACGCTGCCGGTGCCGGGCGGGCTCGAACTGGACAAGATCACGGTGCTGTCGATCGCGCCGACGATCGCGCGCGCGGTGCGCGAGGTGTTCGAGGACGGTTCGGTGACGAGCCTCTTCGAGGAGCACTGAGCCGAGGAGCACCGACTCCCCCGGCAGTGTGCGTGAGGGCCGTTTCCCCGTTCGGGGGAGCGGCCCTCCGCCGTGTTTCGGTGATCGAATTGGGTGGTAGGGGGAACGGCCGGTAGACTGCCGAAGTTGCTCGGCGAGGGAGGCCGTACCCGTACGGATGTACAGGGTCACGGCGGTCCGTTATCGACGCGCTCTTCGTAGCAGGCCATCGCCAGTCGTGGCCGGGTGACCACTTTTTTCGTCACCTTCCTACGAGGAGCGCACCATGTCCGAGATCAAGCTCGCCGCTGCCGTCCGTACCGAGTTCGGCAAGGGCGCCGCCCGTGCGGTCCGCCGCGACGGCCGCGTCCCCGCCGTGGTCTACGGCCACGGTGCCGAGCCGGCGCACGTGACCCTTCCGGCCCACGACCTCGCCCTGGCGCTGCGTACGCCGAACGTCCTGCTCGCCCTGGACGTCGACGGCAAGTCCGAGCTCGCGATCCCGAAGGCCGTCCAGCGTGACGCCATCAAGGGCTTCCTGGTCCACGTCGACCTGCTCCTCGTGCGTCGTGGCGAGAAGGTCACGGTCGAGGTCGTCGTGGAGACCGAGGGCGACCTGGCCCCGGGCAGCTTCCTGGTCGAGAACGTGCTGAACACGCTCTCCGTCGAGACCGAGGCCACGCACATCCCGACCTCCGTCACCGTCTCCATCGAGGGCCTGGAGGCCGGTAACTCCATCCTCGCCAAGGACATCGAGCTGCCGTCCGGCACCACCCTGGTGACCGACCCCGACGCCGTCGTCATCCAGATCCTGGCCGCCCAGGCCGAGGAGCCGGCCGCCGAGGGCGCCGAGACCGAGGGTGCCGAGGCCTGAGCCTTCGGCTCTGCCTGACAGGCTTCTGCCTGGCGTGACGGGGTGACGGGCCGTACGGCCCGTCACCCCGTTTCTCTTGTACGGACGGATACGAGGAGATCTGAGTCACATGACGGACGACGACGCGAACGCCCCCTGGCTTATCGTCGGCCTCGGCAACCCGGGACCGGAGTACGCGGCCAACCGCCACAACATCGGTTTCATGGTGGTGGACCTGCTCGCCGACCGGATGCGCGGCTCGTTCAAGCGGGCGCAGAAGGCGCAGGCGCAGGTCGTGGAGGGCCGGATGGGTCCCCCCGGGCCGGACAGCCGCCGGGTGGTCCTCGTGAAGCCGATGTCGTACATGAACCTGTCGGGCGGTCCGGTGACGGCGTTGCGCGACTTCTACAAGGTGCCGACGGCGCGTGTGGTGGCGGTCCACGACGAGCTGGACATCGACTACGGGGTGCTGCGGCTGAAGATCGGCGGCGGCGACAACGGGCACAACGGTCTGAAGTCGATGACGAAGGCGATGGGCGCCGAGTACCACCGGGTGCGGTGCGGGATCGGGCGTCCGCCGGGCCGGATGCAGGTCGCGGACTTCGTCCTGAAGGACTTCTCGTCGGCGGAGCGCAAGGACCTGGACTGGTTCGTGGACCGGGCGGCGGACTCGGTGGAGTGCCTGGTGGCGGAGGGCCTGGAGCGGGCCCGGTCGGCGTACAACTCGTAGGGCCGCCGGCCCCGGGCCCGTACGACTGTACGATCGCGGGTCATGACGCACGTCCGTAACGCCGCCATGGTCCTCGTCGCCCTTCTGCTGCTCGTCGCGGGCGCCTGGGCGTCCTGGGACTCGGCCCAGCACGTCCTGCTCTCCAAGGGGCGGGAGCACGGGACGATGACGGTCACCGGCTGCGGCGAGGAGACGTGCAGCGGCCGGTACGCCCCCGAGGACCCGGCCTCGCCCCGCCGGTCGCTGACGATCGCGCGGTCGGTCGCGGCGGAGCAGGGGGCGACGATCCCGGTGGTGGTGAAGCCGGGGACGGACGAGGGCGTACGGACGGGCTGGGGCGGCGGTCTGCACGCGTGGCTGCCGCTCGGCGGGGCGCTGTTGCTCGCGGCGCCGCTGATCGGTGGCGGGATGCGGCTGCCGAGGGTGGCGTGGTCGGCGGCGGGGGTGGGAGGTGCGCTGCTGGTGGCGGCGTTCTTCGCGCTCTGAGAGGTTCCGCTCCGGTAGGGCCCGATCGTTATGAGCTCTGGCTTAAAGGTGAGTTGAGGCGACGGATAGGCTGCCCTCCTGCCACCCCCCACGGCATCCCTCATTTACAGATGGACGATTGCACATGCGACGCTCCCTCCTTCCCGCCGCCGCGCTCGTCGCGGCCCTGGCGGGCTCCCTCGTCCTGGCGCCGGTGGCCTCCGCCTCGGTAGGCCCCAAGCCGCTTCCCCTGCACCAGGTCGAGGAGCTTCCGCTGACCGCCGAGGAGTTCGGCGGCGACGGCGACTGCCCGCCGGTCCCCAGCGACAAGGACGGCTGGCACTTCGTGCTGCCCGGCAGCGGCAAGGGTGACGACGCCGTCTTCACCAAGCTGACGGTGGAGTTCGAGCCGGGCGGTACCCAGACCATCACGACGTTCGGTCCGCCGAGCGACAAGCACGCGTACGCGATCTCGGAGCCGGGCGCGAAGCTGGTCTCGGCCTCGGCCGAGGTCTCCGGCGAGGTCAAGCAGGGCTGGTTCAACCTGTCGCACACCTGCGCGGCGAGCACCTCGACCCCGACCGGCACCCCCACCGGCACCCCCTCCGGGACGCCGTCGGGCACCCCGTCCGGGACGCCGTCCGAGACCACCTCGGGCACCCCGTCCGAGACGCCGTCCGAGACTTCGGGCACCCCGTCCGGCACCCCCTCGGGTACGCCGAGCGCGTCCGTGTCCCCGTCCGGGACCCCCGGCGCCTCGGAGACCCCCGGTGGCACCGAGTCGCCGTCCGCGACCGCCCCCGCGGGTGGGACCGGCGGCACCGGCGGTAGCGGTGGCGACCTGGCCGAGACCGGTTCGAGCGCGCCCGTCGGCGTTCTCGCCGCCGCGGCCGTGGCCCTCGCGGGCGTCGGCGCGTTCCTGGTGACCCGCCGCCGCAAGGCCGCCCAGCAGGGCTGACGCACCCCGTCATGACGGTGCCCCCGTGGAGAACCTCCACGGGGGCGCCGTCGTATCGGCGGGCGGGCGTCAGCCGGTGTTGCGCAGGCCCGCCGCCACGCCGTTGACGGTGAGGAGCAGGGCCCGTGCGAGCAGCGGGTCCGGCTCCTCGCCGCGCTCGGCGGCGGTGCGCTGACGGTCGAGCAGGGCGACCTGGAGGTAGGAGATCGGGTCCAGGTAGGCGTCGCGGATGGCGAAGGTCTGCTGGAGGACCGGGTTGGAGTCGAGGAGCTTCTCGCCGCCGGTGACCTTGAGGACCTCGGCGACGGTCAGCGCGTGCTCGGCCTCGATGGTGTCGAAGACGTGCTTGAGGTCGTCGGGGACCAGGGTGTCGACGTAGTGGCGGGCGATCCGCAGGTCGGTCTTCGCGAGCGTCATCTCGACGTTGGCGAGGAAGTTGCGGAAGAAGTGCCACTGGTCGTACATCTCGCCGAGGACCGGGTCGAGTCCGGCCTCGCGCAGGGCCTTGAGGCCGGAGCCGACGCCGAACCAGCCGGGGACGATCTGCCGGGACTGGGTCCAGCCGAAGACCCACGGGATGGCGCGGAGGCCGTCGAGGGAGACGCCCGAGCCGGGGCGGCGGGAGGGCCGCGAGCCCAGGTGCAGGTCGGCGAGCTGGTCGACCGGGGTCGAGGCGAGGAAGTACGTCGGCAGGTCCGGGTCCTCGACCAGCTTGCGGTACGCGGTGTGGGCGGCGTCGGAGACGGTGTCCATGGCCGCGTCCCAGCGGGCGAGGGCCTCGTCGGACTGGCGCGGCGCGGTGTGCAGGGCGGAGGCCTGCAGCGTGGCGGCGACGGTCAGTTCGAGGTTCTCGCGGGCGAGCGACGGGATCAGGTACTTGTCGGAGATGACCTCGCCCTGCTCGGTCACCTTGATCTCGCCCTCCAGGGTGCCCCAGGGCTGCGCGAGGATCGCGTCGTGCGAGGGGCCGCCGCCGCGGCCGACGGTGCCGCCGCGGCCGTGGAAGAGGCGGAGCCGTACGCCGTAGCGGTGGGCGACGTCGCGGAGGCGGCGCTGCGCCCGGTGGATCTCCCACTGGCTCGTCGTGATGCCGCCGAACTTGGAGGAGTCCGAGTAGCCGAGCATGACCTCCTGGACGTCGCCGCGGAGCGAGACGAGGCGCCGGTAGGAGGGGTCGGCCAGCATGCCGTCGAGGATGACGTCGGCGGCCTTGAGCTCGTCGGTGGTCTCCAGGAGCGGCACGATGCCGATCTTGGCCCAGCCGCCGTGCAGGTCGATCAGGCCGGCCTCGCGGGCGAGGACGGCGGCGGCGAAGACGTCGTCGGCGCCCTGGCACATCGAGATGATGTACGACTCGATGACCTCGGGGCCGAAGCGCTCGAAGGCCTCCTTGATGGTGTGGAAGACGCCGAGGGTCTTCTCTCCGGCGGCGTCCAGCGGGGCCGGGGTGGGGGCGAGCGGGCGGCGCGAGCGCAGCTCCTTGGCGAGGAGCTTCTGCCGGTAGTCGCGCGGCATGTCGGCGTACCGCCAGGACTCCTCGCCGAGGCGGTCGAAGAGCTGGCCGAGGGCGTGGTGGTGGGCGTCGGCGTGCTCGCGGACGTCCATGGTGGCGAGCTGGAGGCCGAAGGCCGACAGGGTGCGGATGGTGCGGTCCATCCGGCCGTCGGCGAAGAGGCCGCCGCGGTGCTCGCGCAGCGAGGTCTGGATCAGGGTGAGGTCGTGGACGAGTTCGGCGGTGCCGAGGTAGTCGCGGCCGTCCTGGTGGGGGGTGCCGGCGGCGAGGCGCTCGCGGGTGTTGACGAGCTTCTGCCGGATGCAGGTGGCCTTGAGCCGGTAGGGCTCCTCGGCGTTGAGGCGCTTGTAGCGGGGGCTGATCTCCGGGAGGAGGTCCAGGTCGCGCTGGAGGGAGTCCAGGAGTTCCTGGGTGGCCCCGGCGTAGCGGATGGAGTTGGAGAGCAGTCCGCGGAGGTAGTCGACGAGTTCGAGGGCGTCGGTGATGCCGTGCTCGTGCTGGAGGATCAGGACGTCCCTGGTCACCTGGGGGGTGACGTTGGGGTTGCCGTCGCGGTCGCCGCCGATCCAGGTGCCGAAGGTGAGCGGGCGGGTGCCGGAGGGCAGTTCGACGCCGACGCGCTCCAGCTCGGCCGCGAGGTCCTCCAGGACGTCGCCGACGGCGCCCGCGTGCAGCTCGTCGAGGTAGTAGATGGCGTTGCGGGCCTCGTCGGCGGGCTCGGGGCGGACGACCCGGAGTTCGTCGGTCTGCCAGATGAGGTCGATGTTCTCGGCGAGCCGCAGGTCGTGGCGGCGCCGGTCGGCCTCGATGACCGGGGTCTCCAGGAGGGCGGCGATCCGGCGGAGCTTGTTGAGGACGGAGCGACGGGCGGCTTCGGTGGGGTGCGCGGTGAAGACGGGCCGGACGTTGAGGTTCTTGACCGTCTCGCGGACGTGCTCGGGGTCGCCGTCCTTGAGCATGTCGACGGTGCGGGCGAGGAGGCTGCCCTCGGCGGCGCGCTTCTCGCGCATCTCGCGGCCGCGGTGGACCTGCTCGGTGACGTTGGCGAGGTGGAAGTAGGTGGAGAAGGCGCGCACGAGCTTGGCGGCCGTCTCCAGTTCGACGCCTCGGAGCAGCTCGGCGGCGGCCTCGCCGTCCTCGCGGGTGAGGCTGCGGACCCGCTCGACGAGGTCGAGGAGTTCGTGGCCCTCCTGGCGGACGAGGGTCTCGCCGAGGAGATCACCCAGTCGGCGGATGTCGGCGCGCAGCTCGGTGCTGGCGGTGGGGGTCTGGTCGGCACTGCTCACAGGTGCGGCTCCTTGCAGTGTTTGAGCACGTCTGGAGGGGTACTGGAGGCTTGCGGACCGCGCTGTCCGACGCACCCAGGATAGGTGTCCGTGTTCTCGGCGGCGGCCTCGCCCCTCTTGCCGCGCGCCCCGTCGCTGCCATACTTACGACGCCGTAGGTTACGGAGGCGTAGCCCCGGTCCCGTTTAGTGGGACTTTCTCCCATTTTCCCTCACCCTCACCCCCCAAGGGACACCCATGACCACCAGCCCAGAGGTGACCACTCCTTCGGAGTCGCCGGACGTGGCCGGGGCGCTGCCCTCGGCCACGCTCGGCGGCGACAGCAAGGGTTCGATCGAGCGGGTCACCCTGCTCCTCTTCATCGCGGTGCCGTTCGTGGCGCTGCTCGGGGCGGTGCCCCTGGCCTGGGGCTGGGGGGTGAGCTGGCTGGATCTCGGGCTGATGGTGGCGATGTACTACATCGGCTGTCACGGGATCACGATCGGTTTCCACCGGTACTTCACGCACGGTTCGTTCAAGGCGAAGCGGCCGCTGCGGATCGCGCTCGCGGTCATGGGGTCGCTGGCCGTGGAGGGGCCGTTGGTGCGCTGGGTGGCGGATCACCGCAAGCACCACAAGTTCTCGGACGCCGAGGGTGACCCGCACTCGCCGTGGCGGTACGGCGAGACGGTCCCGGCGCTGATGAAGGGCCTGTGGTGGGCGCACATCGGGTGGATGTTCGACGAGGAGCGGACGCCGCAGCACACGTACGCCCCCGATCTGATCAAGGACCCGGCGATCCGGGGGATCTCGCGCCACTTCCTCTCCTTCACGATCCTGTCGCTCGCGATCCCGCCGCTGGTGGGCGGTCTGGTGACGATGTCGTGGTGGGGCGCGTTCACCGCGTTCTTCTGGGGCTCCCTGGTGCGGGTCGCGCTGCTGCACCACGTGACGTGGTCGATCAACTCGATCTGTCACGCGGTGGGCAAGCGTCCGTTCAAGTCGCGGGACCGTTCGGGCAACGTGTGGTGGCTCGCGGTGCTGTCGTGCGGCGAGTCCTGGCACAACCTGCACCACGCGGACCCGACGTCGGCCCGGCACGGGGTGCTGCGCGGCCAGGTCGACTCCAGCGCCCGGCTGATCCGCTGGTTCGAGAAGGCGGGCTGGGCGTACGACGTGCGCTGGCCGGCGAAGGACCGCGTCGAAGCCCGCCGCCGGACCGTGTCCGCAGACGCGGCATGATGGAAGACGTGGCGATCGACGGCAGGACCAGCGGCACCGGCAGCGGCGAGCAGAAGCCCCGGCGAGGTCGCCGGGTGCGGATGACGGGCGCGGAGCGCCGCGAGCAGCTGCTCGACATCGGCCGCACGCTGTTCGCCGCGAAGGGCTTCGAGGGCACGTCGGTGGAGGAGATCGCGGCGAAGGCCGGGGTCTCCAAGCCGGTGGTGTACGAGCACTTCGGGGGGAAGGAGGGGCTGTACGCGGTCGTGGTCGACCGGGAGATGCGCCAGCTCCTCGACGGGGTGACGGGGGCGCTGACGGCCGGGCACCCCCGGGAGCTCCTGGAGCAGGCGGCGTTCGCGCTGCTGGACTACATCGAGAACTACACGGACGGCTTCCGGATCCTCGTGCGGGATTCTCCGGTGGCGCAGTCGACGGGGACGTTCGCGTCCCTGATCAGTGACATCGCCACGCAGGTGGAGGACATCCTGGGCCTGGAGTTCAAGGCCCGCGGTTTCGACCCGAAGCTGGCACCGCTGTACGCGCAGGCCCTGGTGGGCAGTGTGGCGCTGACGGGCCAGTGGTGGCTGGACGTCCGCAAGCCGAAGAAGGCGGAGGTCGCTGCGCATCTGGTGAACCTGGCGTGGCACGGTCTGGACGGGTTGGAGCAGAAGCCGCGGTTGATAGGGCACCGGAAGAGCTGAGGGCTCCGCGAGAACTGACCGGACGGTCGGATTCGCGGCGTAACCCTCTGGCGTGTGGCTCCCCCGTGAGTAGAATCGTGTTCCACATCCGGGGGGGTGTCCGACCGTCCTACGAGGTCGTCTCCGCGTGGCTTCCGTCATGCGCTGACGCCGTTCGACGCCTGTACGAACCCCCCCGCTTGGTTCCCTTTGAACCTCTGATTCCCTTGGGGGGGATCTTTTTGTTCTTCCTGCACTCCAAGCGTGCGCGTCGTGTCGCCACCTGCACCGCGCTCGCTCTCTCCGCGGGCATGCTCCTCGCGGGTCCGGCGTCCGCCGACTCGCCGTCGCCGCGTCCCGCGGTCGAGAAGCCCGCTCCGGCCCCCGCGGCTCCGTCGAAGCGGTTCCTGCCGCAGGACGGCTCCCGGTCCGCCGGTGTCGCCGGTGCCACGGCGGCAAGCCTCCCGTCGCGCTCGGACCTCGACGGCGACGGCCACAGCGATGTCCTCTACCGCGCCGGCGACGGTTCGGTGTTCTCGGTGTCGACCACGGCCGAGCCCGCGGAGTTCTCCTCGACCAGCGAGTTCGTCAAGGACGTCATTCCGATCGGTGACCAGGACGGGAACGGCAGCGGCCCCGAGGTCCTGACGCTGTCGAAGTTCGGCACGGTGAGCCTGTACGGGGACGCCACACCGTCCTACGGCAGCTACCGCTGGAGCGGCCCCGGCTGGCAGATCTACAACAAGATCTTCTCGCCCGGCGACATCAGTGGTGACGGCCGCGCGGACGTGATGGCCCGTACGCCCGCCGGCGAGCTGTACGTCTACGCGTCGACCGGCACGTACAACGCCCCGTTCCACGCTCCCAGGAAGATCGGCAAGGGCTGGCACGTCTACGACCAGCTGATCGGTCTGGGCGACAGCGACGGCGACGGCCTGGGTGACCTCCTCGCCCGCACGCCGTCCGGCGCCGTCTTCTACTACGGCAGCACCGGCAACCCCTACACGATGAAGCCGGCCAAGCAGGTCGGCCACGGCTGGGGCGTCTACAACCAGATCGTCGGCATCGACGACGACAACGGCAACGGCATCGCCGATGTCATCGCGCGCGGTTCCGACGGCACGCTGTGGGTGTACTACGGCACCGGCAGCGGCCACTTCACGGCCCGCCACCAGGCGAGCACCGGTGGCGCCTGGGCGGGCGCGGCCCAGCTGGGCGGCGCGGGCAACGTCCCGGCGCACGGCAAGGAGGGCCTGCTGGCCCGTGACAAGGCGGGCACGCTCTTCTGGTACAACCCGACGGGGACGGGCAAGCTGTTCCCCCGCTCCCAGGTCAGCAGCGACGGCGGCTGGGCCGGCTCCACGATCTTCGAGGTCAACTCCCTGGGCCGCGACGGGATCTCCGACACCCTGGAGATCTACGACGGGCGCCTGTACGGCGGTGAGACCGACTTCGGCGGCGGCTGGGGCGCCATCAACCTCATCGCGGGACCGGGTGACCTGAACGGTGACGGCACCGCCGACTTCGTGGCCCGTGACCGCTCGGGCGTCCTGTGGCTGTACCGGAGCAACTACGACGGCACGGCGCTCCACGCACGCGTCAAGGTCGGCTCCGGTTGGGGCGCGTACGACCGGATCGTGGGCTCGGGCGACTTCAGCGGTGACGGCCTGAACGACCTGGTGGCCCGTGCCAAGGACGGCACCCTGTACCTGCACCAGGGCACGGGCCAGGGCGGCTACACGTTCAAGCCCCGCGTGAGGATCGGCGGCGGCTGGAACGCGTACCCGAAGCTGGCCGCCCCCGGTGACATCACCGGTGACGGCAAGGCGGACCTGCTCGCGGTGAACGCGGGCGGCGAGCTCTTCCGCTACTCGGGCACCGGCGAGGCGGGCACGCCGTTCAAGTCCCGCGTGTCGATCGGCACCGGCTACCAGACCTACAACGGCCTGTACTAGTCGTACCGCGCACCGCGCGTCACGCATCACCGCGAACGCCCCGCACCGGTCCTCCGGTGCGGGGCGTTCCCGCGTTCACGGGCGGGTGCGGGCGAGGGCGAAGACGCGGCGGAAGGGGAAGACCGTGCCGTGGGGGCCCGGCGGGTAGGCCTCGCGCAGGAGGGTGCGGTACTGGCCGAGGAAGGCGTCGACCGCCTCCTGGTCGTCGCCCAGGGCGGTGAGGACCGGCCGCAGGGCGGTGCCCTTGACCCAGTCGAGGACGGGGTCCTCGCCCTGGAGCAGCTGGCAGTACGTGGTCTCCCAGACGTCCGTCTCGCAGCCGAGGTCGGTGAGGCGGGTGAGGTAGTCGGCGGCGTCGAGGATGTGGACGAAGCGACGGCCCTGGTCGCCGACCCGGCCGCGCCACTCGGGGGTCTCGCAGAGTTCGCCGAGCAGGGCGTGGCTGGGCGAGGTGAAGTTGCCGGGGACCTGGAAGGCGAGGGTGCCGCCGGGGCGCAGGCCGGCGATCCAGCGGGCGAAGGACTCGGGGTGGTTGGGCACCCACTGGAGGGCCGCGTTGGAGACGATCAGGTCGTAGGGCTCGGTGGGGGTCCAGTGGGCGGCGTCGGCGGGCCTGAAATCGAGCCAGCCGCCGCCCCGGGTGGTGCCGGACCAGTCCTTCTCGGCCCGCTCCAGCATCTCGGGCGAGAGGTCGAAGCCGGTGATGTGGGCGTCGGGCCACCGCTCGGCGAGGAGGGCCGTCACATTGCCGGGACCGCAGCCCAGGTCGGCGATCCGGGCGGGCCGGTCGTGGGCGGGCAGGTCCGGTATTCGGGCGAGCAGGTCGAGGAAGGGCCGGGTGCGGTGGGCGGAGTGACGGAGGTACTGCTGCGGGTCCCACGTGGGTGCGGTGGACGCGACGGAATGCATGTTCGAAGCCCCCTTGCTGGAGCGAGTGGCCGAAACGGAACGGCGTTCCGGCCGGGTCCCTTCCCCATAGTCCAGCGGACTATTTCTTGACATCAAGATACTTGACATCGATAAACTCGACAACAAGAGACTTTATGTCAACAGACCCTCTACACTGATCGTCATGGAGGACGAGGTCGACCGACTGGTCGCAGCATGGCGCCGCGAGCGCCCCGACCTCGACGTGGAACCGCTCGAGGTGCTCAGCCGCGTCTCCCGCCTCGCCCGGCACCTCGACCGCGCCCGCCGGCTCGCCTTCTCCGAGCACCAGCTGGAGCCCTGGGAGTTCGACGTCCTCACCTCCCTGCGCCGGGCCGGAGCGCCCTACCAGCTCTCCCCCGGCCAACTCCTGACGCAGACCCTGGTCACCTCCGGCACCATGACCAACCGCATCGACCGGCTCACCAAGAAGGGCCTCGTCGAGCGGCTCCCCGACCCCAGCGACCGCCGCGGCGTCCTCGTGCGGCTCACCCCCGAGGGCCGTGACCGCGCCGACGAGGCGCTCGCCGGGCTCCTCGCCCAGGAGCGCGCCATCCTGGCCCAGCTCTCCCGCGCCCAGCGCGGCGAACTGGCCGCGCTGCTACGCCGGCTGACCGCCCCGTTCGACAACATTCCGGGCTAGCGGGACCTCGCCGAGCTGCGCCGGGCCCACACCCGCCCGACGGGCGAGGGCCACCGCCGCCAGGGTCGAGTGCACGCCCAGCTTCCCCAGCACGTTCTGCATGTGCGTACGGACCGTGTGCGGCGACAGGAACAGGCGCTCGGCGACCGCCTTGCGGCCGAGACCCGCCACCATGCAGCACAGCACCTCCCGCTCGCGCGGAGTCAGCGACTCCACGAGCCGCTCGCTGTCCGACCGGTGCTTGCGGGCCGCCGTCAGCTCCCGCAGCACGCCCGTGAGCAGCGCCGGCGGCAGATGGGTCTCGTCCCGCAGCACGCCCCGGACCACGGCGAGGAGCCGCTGGAGCGAGCAGTCCTTCGCGACCCAGCCGGAAGCGCCCGCCTGGAGGGCGAGCGCGGCCCGCCGCGGGTCGTCCTTCTCGGCGAGGACGACGGTACGGAGCGAGGGCTGGACCTGGCGCACCCCGGCCACCAGGGAGATCCCGTCGACGGCGCCCTCGGCGTCGTCCGGCACCACCCGGGCCACGGGCGCCCCCGAGGGCCCCGCGCCCAGCTCGGCGTCGACGAGCAGCACGTCGAACCTGCGCCCCTCCGCCGCACCCCGCTCCAGGCAGCGCAGGGCGGCCGGGCCGCTTCCCGCGGCGGCGACGTCGACGTCGGGCTCCGCCGCGAGCGCGGCGGCGAGCGATTCGGCGAAGACGCGGTGGTCGTCCACCACCAGGACACGGATACGTGCCACGGACACCCCCAAGGGTCGAGGAACGGACCGACGCGGGCACGGCGCCGGGGGCGGGTCCGTCGCTCGCGCGGCCGCCGCCGTGCGATGACAGTTACCCCGCTTCTCCTGCGCCGTACCCGACCGGGTCTCGCCCCCTGAGCAGCACCGGCCCCCACCGGCGCTGCCCCTCAGAGTAGGGGCGGGGCGTAGCCGTGGGGGCCGATTCGCGGAACTGTCCGAAGTCGTCCGGACCTGGGGGGTGGTCAGAGCCTGCGCGCACCCGCCGACGGCACGGCGGGGAAGACGCCGGGGGCCGCGTGTCCGGCCGCGACGAAGGCCCTCACGACGGCGGCGGCGACCGCCTCGGCGCGGTCGGTGTCGACGAGGACGAGGGCCGAGCCGCCGAAGCCGCCGCCGGTCATCCGGGCACCGAGCGCCCCGGCGTCGTTCGCCGCTTCGACGACGAGGTCCAGTTCGGGACAGGAGACGCGCAGGTCGTCCCGGAGGGAGGCGTGCCCCTCGGTGAGGACGGGCCCGACGGCCCGGGTGTCCCCGGCGTCGAGGAGCGCGATCGTCCGCTCCACGCGCGCGTTGTCGGTGACGACGTGGCGGACGTACCGCTGGGTCGTCTCGTCGCTGAGCCGTGCGAGGGCCTCGGGGAGTTGCGCGGCGCTCACGTCGCGCAGGACCTTCACTCCGAGCGCCCGCGCACCCGCTTCACAACCGGCGCGCCGCTCTGCGTACGCGCCGTCCCCGAGCGCGTGCTTCACGCGGGTGTCGACGACGAGCAGCCGCAGGCCCTCGCGGGCCAGGTCGAAGGGGACCTGGCGGTACGAGAGGTCCCGGGTGTCCAGATGGAGGGCGTGGCCCTCCTCGGCGCAGGCGGAGGCCATCTGGTCCATGACCCCGCAGGGGACGCCGACGAAGCCGTTCTCGGCGCGCTGGGCGAGCCGGGCCAGCTCGGGCCGGGAGAGCCCGAGCCCGAACAGGTCGTTCAGGGCGAGTGCCGTGACGACCTCGAGGGCCGCCGACGAGGACAGTCCGGCGCCGGTCGGCACGGTGGAGGTGAGGTGGACGTCCGCGCCCGCCACCGGGTGTCCGGCCTCCCGCAGGGCCCAGACGACCCCGGCCGGGTAGGCCGCCCAGCCGCCGCCGGACAGCGGTTCGAGTGCGTCGACCTCCAGCTGGACGATGCCGCCGTCGATGTCGGCGGAGTGCAGCCGCAGCACACCGTCGTCGCGGCGGGAGACGGCGGCGACGGTGGTGTGCGGCAGCGCGAGCGGCAGCACGAAGCCGTCGTTGAAGTCGGTGTACTCACCGATGAGGTTGACCCGCCCGGGGGCGGCCCAGGCACCGTCGGGGGCGGCGCCGTACAGCGCCTCGAAGTCGGCGGCGGCGCTCACGGCCGCGCTCCTTCCTGCTGCTGGGCGAACGCCCAGGCGTCGGCGACGACCGCCGCCAGGTCGGGCCGGGACGGCGTCCAGCCGAGGCGCTCGCGGGCGGTCTCGGCGGAGGCGACGAGGACCGCGGGGTCGCCGGGGCGGCGCGGCGCGGTGATCTCGGGGACGGGGTGTCCGGTGACCTTCCGCACGGTCTCGACGACCTCGCGGACGGAGAAGCCGTTGCCGTTGCCCAGGTTGCAGACGAGGTGTTCGCCGGTGGTCATGGCGTCGAGGGCCAGGAGGTGGGCCTCGGCGAGGTCGGCGACGTGGATGTAGTCGCGGACGCAGGTGCCGTCCGGGGTCGGGTAGTCCTCGCCGTACACGGAGATCGCCTCGCGGCGGCCGAGGGCGACCTGGAGGACGAGCGGGATCAGGTGCGACTCGGGTTCGTGCCGCTCGCCGAGGAAGCCGTACGCCCCGGCCACGTTGAAGTAGCGCAGCGAGACGGCGGCGAGTCCGTGGGCGGCGCACTCCGCGCCGATCATGTGGTCGACGGCCAGCTTGCTCGCCCCGTAGGGGCTGGTGGGGGCGGTCGGCGCGGACTCGGTGATCGGTACGGTCTCCGGCTCGCCGTAGGTGGCGGCGGTGGAGGAGAAGACCAGCCGGCGGACGTCGGCGGCGCGCATGGCGGCGAGCAGGGCCAGGGTGCCGCCGACGTTGTTCTCCCAGTACTTCTCGGGCTTGGCGACGGATTCGCCGACCTGGGAGAAGGCGGCGAAGTGCAGGACGCCGTCGTAGCCGTCGTCCAGCCACCTGGCCGCGTCCTGGATGCGGCCCTCGATGAACTCGGCGCCCTCGGGGACGGCTTCGGCGAAGCCGGTGGAGAGGTCGTCGAGGACGGTGACGCGGTGGCCCCGCTCCAGGAGGTGGGCGGCGACGACGCTGCCCACGTATCCGGCCCCGCCCGTCACCAGGTACTTCTTCGTGTCCGTGCTCATGCTCCGGTCGCCACCTCTCGCAGTCGTCGGGCCGCGTCCTCCGGCCGTACGTCGTTCATGAACGCGCCCATGCCGGACTCGGTGCCCGCGAGGTACTTCAGCTTGCCGGAGGCCCGCCGGACGGTGAAGAGCTCGAGGTGCAGTCCGAAGTCCTCCCGCCGCACGTCCGTGAACGGCGCCTGGTGCCAGGCGGCGATGTAGGGCGTCGGCGGCTCGTCCGGGCCGAAGATCCGGTCGAAGCGCCTCAAGAGTTCCAGATAGACCTGTGCGCACTCTGTGCGCGCCGCGCCGTCGAGGGCGAGGAGATCGGGCACCCGGCGCCTGGGGTGGAGGTGCACCTCGTACGGCCAGTGGGCGGCGTACGGGACGAAGGCGATCCAGTGCTCGGTCTCCAGGACGATCCGCTCGCCGTCGGCGCGCTCGCGCTCGACGATGTCGTCGAAGAGGTTCCGTCCGGTCTCGGCGCGGTGCTCGTCGAGACGGCGGCGCATGGCGGCCGTACGGGGGGACACGTAGGGGAAGGCGTAGATCTGGCCGTGCGCGTGGGGCAGGGTGACGCCGATCTCCGCGCCGCGGTTCTCGAAGCAGTAGACCTGCTCGACGCCGGGGAGCGTGGCGAGCGCCGAGGTGCGGTCGGTCCAGGCGTCGAGGACGAGGCCGACCCGCTCCTTGGTGAGGTCGGCGAAGGACGCCGTGTGGTCGTCGGTGAAGCAGACGACCTCGCAGCGACCGACGCCGCCGGACAGGGAGGGGAAGCGGTTCTCGAAGACCGCGACCTCGTAGCTCTCCTCGGGGATCTCGCTCTCGTGTCCGTCGCGGGCGGGACAGAGGGGACAGGCATCGGCCGGCGGGTGGTAGGTGCGGGCCTGCCGGTGCGAGGCGACGGCGACGGGGTCGCCGGTGAGGGCGTCGTACCGGATCTCGGAGCGGGAGACGACGGCGGTGAGGGGGCGGGGGTCGACGGCGGCGCGGACGGTGTCGTCGTACGCGTCGTAGTAGATCAGCTCGCGCCCGTCGGCCAGTGTGGTGACGGTCTTCTTCACGGCGTTGCCCTCCGGGCGGGATCAAACAGAACCACGCACAAGGAATCATATTCCAACAACGCCGTCAACGGCTGAGTGCCGGTCCGCCCACCTGGCGGACCGGACTTCGTCCCACCTCACCTCAGAAGGGCTTCCGCGGTCCCGGCACCGCGCGGTCGAGCAGCCCCGTACGGGCGGCGAGCGCCGCCGCTTCGAGGCGCGACCCCACCCCCAGCTTCATCAGGACCCGCTGCACATGCGTCCGCGCCGTACTCGACGCGATCCCCATCCCCGCGGCGATCAGCCGGGTGTCCTCCCCCTCCGCGACCCGGACGAGGACCTCCACCTCCCGCTGCGTCAGCAGCCGCAGGAGCCGCAGCCCCTCGTCGTCCGGCTGCGCCGAGGGATGCAGAAGCTCCGCGAACGCCGCCCTCAGCAGCTGCGGGGCCACCGCCGACTCCCCCGCCCGTGCCTTCACGAGCGCCCTCTCGACGCCCTCGATGCGCTCGTCGTGCCGGACGTAGCCCGAGGCCCCGGCCGCGAACGCCGCCGCGATGCCACGCGGCGAGGGCACGGGACCCAGCACCACCACCGCCACCTGCGGCCGCTCCCGCTTGATCCGCGCCACCACGTCGAAGGCGCCCGGCTCGGCGGGCGCGGCCGTCCCCAGGAGACAGACCTCCGGCGCCCGGCTCACCACGAGCTCCGCCGCACCGGCCACCGGCGCGGCCGCCGCGAGCACCCGGTGCCCGCGCAGCTTCAGCGCCGAGGCCAGCGCCTCCGCGAGCAGGCGGTGCTCGTCCACCACCACGAGGCGTACGCCCATCCCGGTCATCCCCCATCCTCCGCGCCCGCCGTCCCCCGGCACGCCTGACCCGGCAAGGTACACGCTCCCCCGGCCGGTATCGCCCGAACCGGGTACGGGTGGCCGCCCTCGCCGCCGAATTCCCTCTTCCCGGTGACGAACTGTCCCCCGGTCAGGACCCGAAAAGAAGAGGGCCCCTCCGGTCGTCTCCGGAGGGGCCCTTCACCTGCCGACCGTCAGCGCCCGACGCCGAAGGCCACGATCAGGTACCTCTTGTAGCTGGACGTCGACTCCTGCTTGCTCACCATGGTCGCCGAGAGGAAGAAGCGGCCGTCGGCGTAGAGGAGTTCGGAGCCGTTCAGGCTGAAGCTGGTCTCGGCGTCCCGGATCGAGCGGTCCCCCGGGTTCTCCAGGAGCAGCGTCTCCTTCATCGTGCCGCCGTTGATCGACACGATCTGGCCGCCCTTGTCGTACGGCGGGGCCTTGTACGCGATGAGATCGCCGCCGTCCATGCGCAGCGGGACCAGCGTGTACTTGTCGCCCGCGTCCGCCTTCTCGGGCACCGTCCTCCCGGTGGCGAGGTCGAAGGCGATGATCTCGTTCGTCTCCTCGCCGTACTCGCCGCTCGTGCCCTCGTGCTCCTCGGTCGGCACGTAGAGGCGGCCGTTGCCGACGAGGGCCTGCGAGCAGGACTCGACCCTGGTCGAACGGCAGCGGGCCGCGTACTGGTCGGCGTCCGCCGTGATCTTCGCCTTCAGCTTCCCGGTCTTCTCGTCGATCGAGAAGAAGTCCGAGATGCCGCTGCCGTCACCGGCGCTGTCGCCGACGTCGGCCGCGACGACCAGGGGCCTGGTGGAGATCACCGACGCGTACTGCACTCCGGTCGGCATCTTGAACTGCGAGACCGGGGCGCCCGTCATCGGGTCGAGGTTCTGGATCATCACGTACTGGCTGTTGTACGAACCGCACTTGCGGACCGCGACGAGTCCCTCGCCGCCGCCGTACCCCAGGTCGTAGCAGCTCTGCTTGTCGGGCTGCGGCTTCCAGCGCGGGTTGCCGTTGGCGATGTCGAAGGCGGCGCCTCCGTCGGTGCCGCCGGCCGCGACCGTCTTCCCGCTGAGCGTGACCTCGCTGAACCGGGCCTTCTCGTCACCCGCGCTGCCGCCGGTGACCGAGGTGGACCAGAGCAGCTTGCCGGCGTTCAGGTCGACCATGCCGACCTCGGTGCAGGTCTGGTAGTAGCGCGGTGCCACCCGCTTCTTCGCCTCGAAGAGGATCGGCACCTTGTGGTCGGCGGTCATGTGCCGCGAGGTGCCGCAGACCTGACCGGTCAGCGGCAGGGTCCACAGGACCGTGCCCTTGTCCAGGTCGTAGGCGACGATCGAGGTGACCCCGGTCTTCACGTACGCCTTGTCGGTGATCCAGGAGCCGGAGACGTCGGTGAGGTCCGGGACCTTCGGCGGGTCGACCGAGAAGGTCTTCTTCGCCTGCGTGTCCGCCGGCGCCTTCTCCTTGCCGCCGCCGCCCAGACCGTTCGAGCCGCCGGACCCGCCGGCGGTGCCCTGCGAGGTGCCGGCCGTGCCCTTGGCCTCTTCGGGCGGGCCGTCACCGCTCCCGGAGTTGGCGTACCAGATGCCGGCGCCGACGATCAGGACGACGGCGACGACCGCCGCGATGATGATCTGGAGCTGCGCCGACAGCTTCCCGCCGCCGGACCCCGGGGCCGGAGCCGGCTGCTGGTAGCCGCCGTAGGCGGGCTGCTGGGGCTGGGTCGGATAGCCGTACGGGGGCTGGGCCGGCTGCTGGTGGCCGCCGTAGGGCTGCTGCTGAGGCGCGGTCGGGTAGCCGTACGGCTGCTGCGGAGGCGCCGGCGGCTGCTGCGGATAGCCGTAACCCTGGTCCGGCTGCTGCGGGTAGCCGTAGCCCGGCTGCTGCTGCGGATAGCCGTAGCCCGGGTCGGGCTGCTGCGGCGAGGGCGTCGGCGCGCCGAAGCCACCCTGCGGGTCCGGGGGCTGGTTCGGCGGGGGCGGGGGTGGCTGCGTCATCGGTCCGTGTACCTCACTTGCTGAAGGCCATCATCGTCTTGACCTGCTTCTCGGCCGTGTCGTTGGTGGCGGACACACGCCCGGCCCCCACCACGAACGTCCCCTGGCCGTAGGCGTAGCCCGGGCTGTAGAAGCTGTTCTCGACCTGGGCCGTGGACGCCGGGTGCTGGAGCAGGATCTTCGGCGCTCCGCCGGTCGGGGCGATGGCCGCGACGGCGCCGCCCTTGTCGTACGACGGGTCGACGTAGACCAGGACCTGGCCGCCCTCCATGCGCAACGGGAGCATCGACTGCTCGCCCGGCGCCTTGGAGCGCCACTTGGCCTTGCCGGTCCTCAGGTCGAAGGCGACGACCTCGTTGGGCGTGCCGTACGAGGTCTCGGTGGCCATGTAGAAGGTGTTCGCGTCGGCCGCGACACCGGTGCAGCCCTCCAGGTTGCGGCCGAAGATGACGAAGCCGCCGCCGCACGACGGGGCGAACTTGTCCTTGCCGCCCTGGATCTGCGAGCGCAGCTTGCCGTTGGCGTCGAGCGCGAAGACGGTCCACTTCTTCTGCTCGCGCTGGGTGGCGGAGACGACCAGCGGGTCGACCGAGTAGACCCTGTCGACCTCCCAGTTCGCCTCCAGCTGGAAGGTGTAGAGGGGCTTGCCGGTGGCCGGGTTGACCTGGCCGACCGCCTGGACCTTCTTGGACGTGCTGCCCGAGGGGCAGTCCATGGCCGCGATCAGCTTGCTGCCGCCCGCGTACGCGAAGGGCTTGCAGCCGGTGGTGGGGCCGGTGAACAGCTGCTTGCCGTCGGCCAGCGAGAAACCGTAGGCGCTGCTGGTGCCGGCGACGGTCACCGTGTTGCCGCTGATGGACAGCGTGTTGTCGGAGAAGGCGAACAGGCCCTTGGGCTTGGGCACGGCCTTCTTCCAGCCCGCCTTGCCGGTCTTCAGGTCCAGCATCTGCAGCTGGTTGCACTTGGCGCCGTCCTTGGCGCTCTCGGCGTAGCCGAAGACCATGACGCCGTTCGCGGACGGGTTCGCGGGCGCCGCGCACAGCTCGAACGGCAGGTCGACGTTCCACTTGGTGGAGCCGTCGCTCAGGCTGTAGCCGGAGACGCTCTTGTACATGGCCTTGACGACGGTGTCGCCGACGATCCACGGGCCGTAGACGTCGGCGCCGTTGCGGGGCAGGTCGATGTTGTTCTTGAGCAGCCAGTTGATCTTGGCTTCGCCGTCCTTGCGGCCGGCGTTGAGGTCCTCCTCGCCGTTGGAGCCGTCTCCCGAGCCGTCGCCCTTGTCCACCGACTCGGTGGGCGCGGGGGCTCCGGAGGAGGACGTGGCGGTGGCGGTCGGACCGGCGATCGGGTCCTTCTCGTCGCCTCCGCCGACGACGGCCCAGGTGGTGACGGCGGCCACCAGGACGGCGCCGGCCGCCACGGCCGCGATGACACCGGTCCGGCCCTTGAGGCCGCCGCCGGACGGCGGCGGGGTCGGGGCGCCCGGGTATCCCGGCTGGCTGGGGTAGCCGCCGTACGGGTTCTGCTGCTGCCCGTACGGGCCCGGCTGCTGCGGATAGCCGGGCTGGCCCTGCTGCGGGTAGCCGTACGGCTGCTGCGGCGGCTGCTGCCCGTACGGCCCCGGGGCCTGCTGCGGGTACCCGTAACCGGGCTGCGGCTGCTGGCCGTACGGGCCGGGCGCGGCCGGCGGCATCTGCGGCGGCGCGGCGGGCGGCGGGTTCTGCGGTGCCTGCGGCGGGACGGGCGGCGTGCCCTGGCCGTGGTTCGGTCCGTGGTGCGGCGGGCCCTGGTGCGGGTCCTGAGGGGCTCCGAAGCCCCCCGGCGGCTGGTTGCTGGGCGGCTGGGTCATCAGCGGTTTCCCCCTTGACGTGAACGGGTTTTCTTTCTACCACTCACGCCCTGGCGCAAAAGCGACCGGTCCGCCCCTTGTACCCAAGGGAGGACCGGCCTGTGATGCCCTCGTTATGCGTCGTCGGCCAGTTCGAGCCAGCGCATCTCCAGTTCCTCGCGCTCACCGACGAGTGCCCGCAGCTCCGCGTCGAGCTTCGCCACCTTCTCGAAGTCGGTGGCGTCGTCGGCGATCTGGGCGTGCAGCCTGGCCTCCTTCTGGGAGACCTTGTCGAGCTGCCGCTCGACCTTCTGCAGCTCCTTCTTGGCGGCGCGCGAGTCCGCGGCGGAGACGCCGGGCTTCGCCTGCGCGGGCGCGGCGGCGGGCGTCGGGACGGCCGCCTCGATCATCTTCCGGCGCCGCTCCAGGTACTCGTCGATGCCGCGCGGCAGCATCCGCAGGGTCTGGTCGCCGAGCAGCGCGAGCGTCTTGTCCGTGGTCCGCTCGATGAAGAACCGGTCGTGGGAGATGACGACCATGGAGCCGGGCCAGCCGTCGAGGAGGTCCTCCAGCTGGGTCAGGGTCTCGATGTCGAGGTCGTTGGTGGGCTCGTCGAGGAAGAGGACGTTCGGCTCGTCCATCAGCAGGCGCAGCAGCTGGAGGCGGCGCCGCTCACCACCGGAGAGGTCGCCCACGGGCGTCCACTGCTTCTCCTTGGTGAAGCCGAACTGCTCGCAGAGCTGACCGGCCGTCATCTCGCGGCCCTTGCCGAGGTCGACCCGGTCGCGGATCTGCTGGACGGCCTCGAGGACCCGCAGGGCGGGGGGGAGTTCGGTGACGTCCTGGGAGAGGTAGGCGAGCCGGACGGTCTTGCCGACGGTGACGGAACCGGCGGCGGGCTGGATCTCGCCCTGGCTGACGGCGGCGTCCGCGAGGGCCCGCAGGAGTGAGGTCTTGCCCGCGCCGTTGACGCCGACGAGACCGATGCGGTCACCGGGGCCGAGCTGCCAGGTGAGGTGCGTGAGCAGCGTCTTGGGACCGGCGGTGACGGTCACGTCCTCCAGGTCGAAGACCGTCTTGCCGAGGCGGGCGTTGGCGAACTTCATCAGCTCGGAGGTGTCGCGCGGCGGCGGCACGTCGGCGATCAGCTCGTTGGCCGCCTCGATGCGGTAGCGCGGCTTGGACGTACGGGCGGGGGCGCCGCGCCGCAGCCAGGCCAGTTCCTTGCGCATCAGGTTCTGCCGCTTCGTCTCCTCGGTGGCGGCGATGCGCTCCCGCTCGGCACGCGCGAAGACGTAGTCGGAGTAGCCGCCCTCGTACTCGTGGACGTCCCCGCGCTGTACGTCCCACATGCGGGTGCAGACCTGGTCGAGGAACCAGCGGTCGTGGGTGACGCAGACGAGCGCGGAGCGGCGGCTCTGGAGGTGCTGGGCGAGCCAGGAGATGCCCTCGACGTCGAGGTGGTTGGTGGGCTCGTCGAGGACGATCAGGTCCTGGTCGTCGATGAGGAGCTTGGCGAGCGCGATGCGCCGCCGCTCACCGCCGGAGAGCGGACCGATGACGGTGTCGAGCCCGTGCTCGAAGCCGGCCAGGTCGAGCCCGCCGAAGAGCCCGGTCAGCACGTCCCGGATCTTGGCGCTGCCGGCCCACTCGTGGTCCGCCATGACACCGATGACCTCGTGCCGGATGGTGGCCTTCGGGTCGAGCGAGTCGTGCTGGGTGAGCACCCCGAGACGCAGCCCCCCGCTGTGGGTGACCCGGCCGGTGTCGGCCTCCTCCAGCTTGGCGAGCATCCGGATGAGGGTGGTCTTCCCGTCGCCGTTGCGGCCCACGACCCCGATCCGGTCCCCTTCGGAGACACCGAGCGAGACCCCGTCGAGGAGGGCACGGGTGCCGTACACCTTGCTGACGGCCTCGACATTGACGAGGTTGACGGCCACGTTGACTCCTGTACGGGGGATCGATCGACATCCCAGGGTACGTCGCCGCGCTCCCCCGCCCGACGGGCGGCACCCGTCGGGGACCGGGTCCGAGGCGCGGACGGACGAACGTGACGGGTGGGTCTCAGGCCGTCAGGACGACCGCGCCGGGCGCCGGGGACGTCGCCGTCCGGGCCGCCCGGCACGTGCCCGAGGCGGTCAGCGCGGCGGCGACCGTCTTCGCCGTCTCCGCGTCCTTCACCAGGAACGCCGTCGTCGGGCCCGAGCCGGAGACCAGCGCGGCCAGCGCGCCCGCCTCGGTGCCGGCCGTCAGGGTCGCGGCCAGGGACGGCCGCAGGGAGAGCGCCGGGGCCTGGAGGTCGTTGGCCAGGGCCCCCGCGAGCGCGGCGGTGTCGCCGGTACGCAGGGCGTCCAGGAGGGCCGGGGAGGCGGCCGGCTCGGGGATCTCGACGCCTTCGGTGAGCCGGTCGAACTCGCCGAACACCGTCGGCGTCGACAGCCCGCCGTCCGCGACGGCGAACACCCAGTGGAAGGTCCCGCCGACCGGCAGCTCCGTCAGCCGCTCACCGCGGCCCGTGCCCAGCGCCGCCCCGCCCACCAGGCTGAACGGCACGTCCGAGCCGAGCTCCGCGCAGATCTCCAGGAGCTCGTCCCGGGTCGAGTCCAGGCCCCACAGCGCGTCGCAGGCGAGCAGGGCGCCCGCGCCGTCCGCGCTGCCGCCCGCCATGCCGCCGGCGACCGGGATGTCCTTGGCGATGTGCAGGTGCACGTCCGGGGAGATGCCGTGCCGTGCGGCGAGCAGTTCGGCGGCCCGCGCGGCCAGGTTCGTGCGGTCCAGCGGCACCTTGTCGGCGTCCGGACCCTCGCACGTGACGGTCAGCTCGGCGGCGGGGGTCGCCGTCACCTCGTCGTGCAACGACACCGCGAGGAAGACGTTGGCCAGGTCGTGGAAGCCGTCGGGGCGGGCCGCGCCCACCGCGAGCTGCACGTTGACCTTTGCGGGGACGCGGACGGTGACCGGGCGGGGGGTGCTCACGCCTTCGCCTCCGCGATCCGGGCGAACTCCTCCACCGTCAGCGCCTCGCCCCGTGCCTGCGGCGAGATCCCGGCCTTCACCAGGGCCTCCTCGGCCGCCGCCGGAGAGCCCGCCCAGGTCGCGAGGGCCGCGCGCAGGGTCTTGCGGCGCTGCGCGAAGGCCGCGTCGACGACCGCGAAGACCTCCTGCCGGGTGGCGGTGGTCACGAGGGGCTCGGTGCGGCGGACCAGGGAGACGAGGCCGGAGTCGACGTTCGGCGCGGGCCAGAAGACGTTGCGGCCGATGGACCCGGCCCGCTTGACCTCCGCGTACCAGTTCGCCTTCACCGACGGCACGCCGTACACCTTGTTGCCGGGCTTGGCGGCCAGCCGGTCGGCGACCTCGGCCTGGACCATGACGAGGGTCCGCTCGATGCTCGGGAACCGCTCCAGCATGTGGAGCAGGACCGGCACGGCCACGTTGTACGGCAGGTTGGCGACGAGCGCGGTCGGCGCCGGGCCCGGCAGCTCCTGGACCTGCATGGCGTCGGCGTGGACGAGCGCGAAGCGGTCGGCGCGGGCCGGCATGCGGGCGGTGATCGTGGCGGGCAGCGCGGCGGCGAGGACGTCGTCGATCTCGACGGCCGTCACCCGGTCCGCGGCCTCCAGGAGGGCCAGGGTGAGGGAGCCGAGTCCCGGCCCCACCTCCACGACCACGTCGTCGGGCCGTACCCCCGCCGTGCGGACGATCCGCCGGACGGTGTTGGCGTCGATGACGAAGTTCTGGCCCTTCTGCTTCGTGGGGCGCACGCCGAGGACGGCGGCCAGCTCACGGATGTCGGCGGGGCCGAGGAGGGCGTCGGGGCTTTCGGGGCCGGTGGTGGTGCTCACCGGTACAGCCTACGGCCGCCCGTGGTGCTCATCGGTACAGCCGCCGGCCGCAGTGGGGCCACGGGCTCGCCCCCCGCTGCACGTAGAGCTTCTTGGCCCGGAAGGTCTGCTCGGCGGCGGGCGCGTTCTGGGCGACGCCGCTGCCGCCGAGGGAGCGCCAGGTGCCGGGGTCGAACTGGTACAGCCCGCCGTACGTCCCCGAGGGGTCGACGGCGCCCGGCCGGCCGCCGGACTCGCAGGCGGCGAGCGCGCCCCAGTCGAGGCCGTCGGCGCCCGCGACCGAGGGGGGCAGCCGGCGGGTGCCGACCCGCACCTTGCGGCTGACCGGCTCGCGGACGATCTCCTCGGAGGTGCGCCGGGGCTTCTGCCGGACGCCGTTGACGGTGCGGATGCTGTACGTGACGCGGCGGACGCCGGTGACGCCCTGCCGTTCGACGACCTCGGTGCCGGCGAACAGTCCGGGGTCGCGGGTCCTCTCGACGGCGTACGGGATGGCCTCCTCCCGTACCTGCCGGGAGCCGGTGATCCGCAGCACCGCGACGGTCTGGCCGTCACGGGGGAAGGAGTCGGGGGTGACGGAAGTGGCGTCCTGGCCGGAGAGGGTGATCCCGGCCTCGGCGAGGGCTTCGCGGACGGTTGCGGCGTTCGTACGGACGGTCCGCTCCCGCCCGTCGGCGAGGAAGGTGATGGTCCGCTCGGTGCGGACGTCGAGGGCGAGGCCCTGGCGCGAGATGGCGGCGCTCCGGGAGACCGAGAGGTACGCGCCCTCGGCGCGGACCCCGAGCTGGCGCAGGGCGCCCTCCACGGTGCGGGCGGTCGTCCACACCTGGCGGCGCTGCCCGTCGAGAGTGAGGGCGACGGGCCGCCCGTACCGGACGACGACCTCGTCGCCGCTGGTCAGGGCCTCGGTGGGGGCGGGCGCGACGATGTCGTGGGCGCCGACGGCGAGGCCCTCGTCGGCGAGGAGCTCGTCGACGTCGTCGGCGAAGGTGTGGAAGGTGCGGGGGACCCCGTCGACGGACAGCCGGACGGCCTTGTCGTCGGCGACGAAGGCGCTGGTGCCGCCGGCGAGGAAGGCCACGACGAGGGCCTGTGGGACGAGCCGCCGCAGGCCCTCCCCTGCGGGCCCCGAGGCCTTGCGGCGGCGGGCGGCGCGCCGGGTCGCGGCGCGGGAGCCCTGCCCGGGGACGGCTGGTGCGACGGGCGGCACGAGCGGTGCTGCCAGCGTCGGCTGCTCGTGCACGGGCAGCGTCGCGCCCGCGCCTCGCCATCCGGCTCGGTGACTGCCCTGGGAAGTGCTCACGAGGCCGGGACCCTAGCCCCGACCCCGGTCACCCAGCCGGACGACCCGACCACGAAACGTAATCGTTATGGATCGGCGGTCCGTGCTCCCCCGGTCTCAGTAGTCGAAGGCGCGGGCGGTGTTCACGGCGATCGCCTCGGCCATCTCGTTCTCCCCGATGCCCCGCACCTCCGCCATCGCCCGCAGAGTGACCGGGATCAGGTAGGGGGCGTTCGGGCGGCCCCGGTAGGGCGCCGGGGTGAGGAAGGGCGCGTCCGTCTCGACGAGGACGAGCTCCAGCGGGGCGACGGCGAGCGCGTCCCGCAGGTGCTGGGCGTTCTTGAAGGTGACGTTGCCCGCGAAGGACATGTAGTAGCCCTTGGCGGCGCAGATCTCGGCCATGGCGGCGTCACCGGAGTAGCAGTGGAAGACGGTCCGCTCGGGGGCGCCCTCCTCGTCGAGGACGCGCAGCACGTCGGCGTGGGCCTCGCGGTCGTGGATGACGAGCGCCTTGCCGTGCCGCTTGGCGATCTCGATGTGGGCGCGGAAGGAACGCTCCTGCGCGGCGATGCCCTCGGGGCCCGTACGGAAGAAGTCGAGCCCGGTCTCGCCGACCCCGCGGACGTACGGGAGGGCGGCGAGGCGGTCGATCTCGCCGAGCGCGTCGTCGAGGGCCGCGTCGCCGCCGCCCTCGCGGGCACCCTGCCGGGACCGGCCTTCGGGGTCCCCGAGGACGATCCGGGGCGCCTCGTTGGGGTGCAGCGCGACCGCCGCGTGCACGTGCTCGTGGGCGGCGGCGGTCTCCGCGGCCCACTGCGAGCCCTTCACGTCACAGCCGACCTGCACGACCGTGGTCACCCCTACGGCCGCGGCCTTCACCAGGGCCTCCTCGACGGTCCCGGACTGCAGGTCCAGATGGGTGTGCGAGTCCGCGACCTCCACGAGGAGGGGTTCGGGCAGCGGCGGCGGGGTGTCCTTGGCACTCATGCCCCCGATCGTACGAGGGCCGTGAGCGCCCGCGTGCGGGGTTACCCTCCCCGCCGGGAGCCGTTCACCGGCGGCTCCGGAAGGGGTGCAGGAGGTCCGAGAGGTGCCAGTGGTGCGGCACCGGGGGGCTCCCGGCGGTGTCCTCGGTGAGTTCCTGCCCGATGGGCCCGGACGGCGAGACCGGCTTCGTCGCCCGCGCCCCCTGCCCGTGCTTCTCCGTGGCCGCGATCAGGTCGAGCACGGACGACACCTGCCCCGCGCGCATGATGCGGACGACGTGACCGCCGCAGTTCATGCAGGTGGGGCTGGACAGCGGGGACGGGACCCGCTCCCCCTCGGCCTTGTAGACGACGAACTCGTGGCCGGCGGCGTCGACGTGGTGCTCGATGTCGTACGCCTGCTCCCAGCCGTATCCGCAGCGCATGCAGGCGAAGGCGTACGCCTCGTGGGCGACGGATATGCCGGTGCCGGTGATCTCGCTCATGCCAGCTCCTCTCCACTGATCAGTGGACGCCTTTTCGGGCCGGAGCGCATCAGCGCGGGGCGAACCATGGAAGGCTCTTGGCTCTTCCCTTGCCGAGCGCCCAAGGAAAGGTCCCGGCGCCGGGTTCGGCTTTGCCTTTCAGATTAGCTCTTTGCCGTTTCCGGAGCCTTTTCCAGCCGCGTTCTTTGCCGCGACGACGGCATCGAACACCTCCCGCTTGGGCAGTCCCGCGTCGGCGGCGACGGCGGCGATCGCCTCCTTGCGCCGCTCCCCCGCCTCCTCGCGCACCTGCACCCTGCGCACCAGCTCCTCGGCGTCGAGCTCGGCCGGGCCGGTCTCGGGGGCGCCCTCGACGACGACGGTGATCTCGCCGCGTACGCCCTCGGCGGCCCAGGCCGCGAGCTCGGCCAGCGGGCCGCGCTTGACCTCCTCGTACGTCTTGGTCAGCTCGCGGCAGACGGCGGCCCTGCGTTCGGCGCCGAAGACCTCGGCCATCGCGGCGAGCGTGTCGTCGAGCCGGTGCGGGGCCTCGAAGTAGACGAGGGTGCGGCGCTCGTCCGCGACCTCGCGCAGCTTCCCGAGGCGCTCTCCGGCCTTCCTCGGCAGGAAGCCCTCGAAGCAGAAACGGTCCACCGGCAGCCCGGAGAGGGCCAGCGCGGTGAGCACGGCGGACGGGCCGGGAACGGCCGTGACCTTGATGTCCTGCTCGACGGCGGCGGCGACGAGCCGGTAACCGGGGTCCGAGACGGACGGCATGCCCGCGTCGGTCACGAGGAGCACCCGGGCGCCGCCGACCAGCGCCTCGACCAGCTCCGGCGTACGCGCGGACTCGTTGCCCTCGAAGTAGGACACGACCCGGCCCGTGGTGTGGATGCCCAGCGCACGGGTCAGACCCCGCAGCCTCCGGGTGTCCTCGGCGGCCACGATGTCCGCGTTCTCCAGTTCGGTGGCGAGTCGGGGCGGAGCGTCCGCGATGTCACCGATGGGGGTCCCTGCGAGTACCAGCGTTCCTGTCACACGGACCATCCTCCCAGCCCGGACGGGCGACGCGCACAGGCGCGTTCCCTACGATGGCGCGGTGACCAGTACCGCACCCGAGACCCTGGAGGGCCGGCACGCCGTGGCAGAGCCCTCTTCGTGGCAACACCGGCTGCGGCGTTTCGGCTATGTGCCGCCCGCCGGAAGCGCCGCACCCATCGGGCTGCGGGAGCGGCTCGTCCCCCCGTACACCCGTCCCTCCGAGCGTGTCCTTTCGCTCCTCGGCATCGGCGCCGACCGCGCCGAGAGGCTGTGGCGGCTGACGGCCTGGGGCGGTCCGCTCCTGGTCACGGCGGTCGCCGGGCTGCTGAGGTTCTGGAACCTGGGCAAGCCGAACGCGGTGATATTCGACGAGACGTACTACGCCAAGGACTCCTGGGCCCTGATCAACCAGGGGTACGAGGGCTCGTGGCCGAAGGACATCGACAAGACCGTCCTGGCGGACCCCGGCTCGGTGCTCGTGCCGACGGACCCCGGCTATGTCGTCCACCCGCCGATGGGCAAGTGGGTGATCGGCCTCGGCGAGAGGATGTTCGGCTTCGAGCCGTTCGGCTGGCGCTTCATGGTGGCGCTGCTCGGCACCCTGTCCGTGCTCATGCTGTGCCGGATCGGCCGGCGTCTCTTCCGCTCGACGTTCCTCGGCTGTCTCGCGGGCCTGCTGCTCGCCGTCGACGGGCTGCACTTCGTGATGAGCCGCACCGCGCTCCTCGACCAGGTGCTGATGTTCTTCGTCCTCGCCGCCTTCGGCTGCCTCGTCCTCGACCGCGACCGGACCCGGAAACGGCTCGCCGGGGCGCTCCCGGAGGACGAGGAGGGGGTCCTGCGGCCCGACGCGGAGATCGCGGAGTCGCTGCGAGCGGGGTGGCGGCCGTGGCGGATCGCGGCCGGTGTGATGCTGGGCCTGGCGGCGGCGACCAAGTGGAACGGCCTGTACGTCATGGTCGGCTTCGGCCTGATGACGGTCCTGTGGGACGTCGGCGCCCGCCGCACGGCGGGCGCCGTCCGCCCCTACCTCGCGGTGATCAAGAAGGACCTCGTCCCGGCGTTCGTGTCGGTGGTGCCGGTGGCGATCGTCACGTACCTGGTGACGTGGACGGGCTGGATCGTCAGCGACAAGGGGTACTTCCGCGACTGGGCCGCGAAGCAGGACAGGCTCGACGGCGGCGGGACGTGGAGCTGGCTGCCGGACTGGCTGCGCAGCCTCTGGCACTACGAGACCGAGGTGTACACCTTCCACGTCGGCCTGACCTCGCCGCACACCTACGAGTCGAACCCCTGGTCGTGGATCGTCCTCGGCCGCCCCGTCTCCTACTTCTACGAGTCCCCCGCCCCCGGCACCGCGGGCTGCCCGGCCACCACGAAGGAGAAGTGCGCCCAGGAGGTCCTCGCCCTCGGCACCCCGCTCCTGTGGTGGGCCGCCTGCTTCGCGATCCTGTACGTCCTGTGGCGCTGGGCCTTCCGCCGCGACTGGCGCGCGGGCGCGATCGCCTGCGGCATCGCGGCCGGCTGGGTGCCCTGGTTCCTCTACCAGGAACGCACGATCTTCCTCTTCTACGCGGTCGTCTTCGTGCCCTTCCTGTGCCTGGCGGTGGCGATGATGCTGGGCGCGATGCTCGGCCGGGCGGGCTCGACGGAGAGACGCCGCACGTTCGGCGCCGTGGCGGCGGGCTGCCTGGTCCTGCTGATCGTCTGGAACTTCATCTACTTCTGGCCGATCTACACGGGCACGCCGATCCCGATAGACGAGTGGCGGGGGCGGATGTGGCTGGACACGTGGGTCTAGCCACGTGAAGACGCCGAGGGGGCGCGACCGGTGGTCGCGCCCCCTCGGTTCTCTTCTCTCCTACGCCTTGTCGATCGAGAACACCACCCGGACCCCGTCGGTCGAGTTGATCCGCTCGTTGAGACCCCAGATGCGGCCCGTCACTGGTGCGTATCCCAGGTTCTGGGTGTAGACGGGCGAGGTCGTCAGGACGTGCGGGGCGGTGTTCGCGGCCGCCTTGTGGATGCAGGAGTACCGCGCGCCCGACGGGTCGCCGGAGCCGCCGCCCACTCCGGTGGGGCAGTCACCGGCGAGGAACCAGCTGGTGCCGTCGGTGGCGGCGCCCTGCATGGCCCAGATCGGGGAGGAGTACGCGACGGTGGCGTGCCCGTAGGGCAGGGCGGTGCCGGCGTCGAGGGCCCAGCGGATCACCCGGCCGCCCGCGGCGCCCGGCTTGTACTCGGCGGACACCAGGCCGTCCTGGCCGGTGCGGTCCAGGCTCAGGGAGTTGAGGCAGGGCCGGTCCTTGGGGGCGGTGGCGGCGGCGTCGCCGACCGAGCAGGCGCCGCCGTCGGCGGTGGTGACGTACTCGCCGATCATCGGCAGCGCGTAGTTGCTCCAACGGGCCGACGAGGTCGAGCCGGTGACGCCGACCGCTTCGGTGCTGGAGTTGACCTGCCAGATGTGCCGCAGGTCGTACACCTGGAGCCAGCGCCCGTTGGCGACGAACACCTTGTTGCCGTACCAGACCACGCCGTCGCTGTGGCTGGAGACGCGGGTGAAGCTGCCCTTGCCGTTCGCGTCGACGGTGGGGCGTACGAGGAGCAGGTGGTTGTAGCGGATCTGCCCGCCCTCGGTGTTGACGAGGCTGACCCGGCTGAACTCGTTGGCGACGCGGGCGCCGCCGGTCTGCATGCCCCGGCTGAAGTGCCAGGACGCCAGGAAGGCGGTCCGTCCGTCCACCTTGCCGTCGGGCTGGGCGTCATGAGAACCGGTCAGGCCCTGCGGGGTCCAGCCACCGGCGTCCGTGTACGAGTTGGAGGTGTCGTCGCCCTTGTCCCAGCAGAAGCCGCCGGGGTTGAGGGATGCGGAGAGGCCGGTGGCGTGGCACAGGCCGTTGCTTCCGGTGCGCCCGCCGGAGGTGAGGACCTGGGTGGCGTTGCGGACGGTCACGGCCCCCTGGGACTCGACGGCCTTGATGGCCGCGTCGTTCTCGGCGAACGAGTTCCCGGCCCGCAACTGGAACGTGGCGACGGTCGCCGCGTCGACCTGCCCGAAGGGCATGGCGGCCTGTGCGGGGCCCGCGGCCACGAGGCACGAGGCGAGTGCCAGGAAGGCCGTGCCGAGCACGGCGAGATGTCTACGGATTGTCTGAGCCATGCCACGAGATCCTAGGCGGCCCCGTCATCGGTGCCGGCGTTGGTGCTGGTCCCGGCGCTGGTGCTGATCCCGGCACCGGCGCTCTTATGGAGACAGCGATCAGGCGTCGGCCGCCTGGTCCCGTCCTCAGACGTCGGCCTCAGCGGTCAGGCGTCGGCGGGCTTGGTGAACTCCTGGATCAGGACGGGGTACTGCTCCCCGCCGTGCCCCGCGGCGATCGCCCGGTCGGCCATCGCCTTGAACAGCTTCGGCAGCTCCGCGTTGACCCCGACCGCCTCGCTCTCCTCGATGAGGTGGGTCATCGCCCGCGCGTCGGTCTCCAGGGCGGACACCTCGGCCGGGAAGGAGCCTCGGTCGATCTGCTCGGCGTACCCGGGCAGCCATTCGGCCACCACGGCGGCGATCTGCCGGGCGAACGGCGCGTACGTCGCCGCGTCGACGCCGGCCGTCCTGAGCAGGGCGGTGCCCTGGAGCCAGGCGTTGAGGACGCCCCACATCATGGCGAGTCCCGCGACGTCGTACAGGGACGCGAGCCCGTGGTCCTCCCCGAGGTGGGTGACGGTGCCGAGCGCGCCGAGCGTGGACGCGTACTCCTCGAAGACGGACCGCGGCCCGCTGTGCAGGATGATCGCCTCTGCTGTCCCGATCACGGGCGGTACGGCCATGATGGCGCCGTCCAGGTAGCGGGCGCCGCGCTCCCCGGCCCAGCGGGCGGTCTCCCGGGCCTGGGCCGAGTCGCCCGAGGTCAGGTTGACCAGCGTCGTACCGTCGAGGTCGACGTCGCTCGCGCCGAGCAGATCGCGCACGGCGGCGTAGTCGGTGACGCAGACGATCGTCAGAGAACCCGCGCGGACCGCGTCGGCGACCGTCGGGGCCAGCCGGGCGCCGCCCGCGACCAGCCGGTCCGCCTTGGACGCGGTGCGGTTCCAGACGGTGGTGGGGTGGCCGGCCCTCAGGAACGCGTCGGCGAGTGCCTGGCCCATCAGGCCAAGTCCCAGGACGGTGACGGGAGTAGCGGATGCGGTGGTGTTGTTGTCGGTCATGACGGCATCGTCGACGTTGATAACGGTGTGAAGGTCAAGAAAGTCAAAGGGGGAACTTCGATGCGGATCGGAGAGCTGAGCCGCCGGACGGGCGTGCACACGCATCAGCTGCGCTACTACGAGGCCCAGGGCCTCCTCGACGCCGAGCGCGGCGCGAACGGCTACCGCGAGTACGACGAGGGCGCCGAGCTGCGGGTGCGGCAGATCCGGCACCTCCTCGGCGCGGGACCGTCCTCCGAGGACATCGCGTACCTGCTGCCCTGCGCGGTCGGGGAGACGCCGGAGCTGCTCGGGTGCCCGGAGCTGCTGACCGCGATGCGGTCGCGGATGCGGCGGCTGGACGACCGGATGGAGGAGCTGGCACGGTCGCGCGCCGCTCTCGCCGTGTACATCGACGCGGCCGAGCGCACGAGCGGCGAGCACTACCCGCCCTTCGACGGTTCCGGCCTGGAGCCGGTGTCCGTCTGACCGTCCCGGACGTCCCCTCCCACCCACGTGACGGATGTGCCGATAGTTGCTCGACACACAGAAGGGCCGCTGCTTGACTGGACGGCCACCTGGGGAGGGGAACGCAGTCATGCGCAGTGGAGCCAAGGTCGCGGTGGTCGGGGGCGTGTTCGTCGTCGTGGCGGGCGGCGTCGGCTACGGGGGCTACAACCTGTGGAACGGCGTCACGGGCGGGGACCAGACCGTGGGGGTCCGGTCGGAGGACGCGCCGAGGACGGGACCGGTCACCGGCGAGGAGGTCACCGCCACCGCGCGGGACTTCCTGGCCGCCTGGGCCGCCGGGGAGCCGGAGAAGGCCGGGCAGCTGACGAACGACCCGGTCACGGCGGGGCCCGCCGTGGCGGCCTACCGGGAGGGCGCGGCGGTCACGGAGGCGGTCATCACGCCGGGGCCGGCCGTCGGGCCGAAGGTGCCGTTCACGGTGAAGGCGACGATCACGTACGAGGGCGTGTCGAAGCCCTGGTCGTACGCCTCCGAGCTGACCGTCGTCCGGGGGCAGACCACCGGCCGCCCCCTGGTGAAGTGGGCGCCGTCCGTGCTCCACCCGAAGCTGACCACCGCCGGGACCCTGCGTACGGGCGAGGCGAAGGCCCCGTCCGTGAAGGCCCTCGACCGGAACGGCGACGAGCTGTCGGTGGAGAAGTACCCCTCCCTCGCGCCGATCGTCGCCGACCTGCGCACGCGGTACGGGGCGAAGACCGGCGGCACGGCCGGCATCGAGACATGGATCGACTCGGGCAGCGAGACCGTCCCCGGCACCACGGTCCTGGTCCTGCGGAAGGGCAGGCCGGGCACCCTGAAGACCACCATCGACCCGGTGGTCCAGGCGGCGGCCGAGAAGGCGGTCAAGGCGTACGGGAAGGCGGCGGTGGCGGCGATCGAACCGTCGACGGGCGCGATACGGGCGGTCGCGAACAGCCCGGCGGGCGGCTTCAACACGGCGTTCCTGGGCAAGCAGGCCCCGGGCTCCACGATGAAGATCGTGACGGCGGCGATGATGATGCAACAGGGGGTGGCGACGCCCGGCGACCGGGTCGAGTGTCCCGCCGATGTCGTGTCGAGAAGTCAGACCTTCCAGAACCTCGACAGGTTCAGCATCGCCGACGGCACCCTCTCCGACGCGTTCCGCCGCTCCTGCAACACCGCCTTCATCAAGGCGATCAGCCCCCTCGCCGACAAGAAGATCGCGGACACCGTCCTCGGAAAGACCGCCCGCGACTCCTTCGGCATCGGCCTCAACTGGCAGGTGGGCGTCCCGGCGGCGGACGGCAGCGTCCCCGAGTCGGCCGGGAGCGAGACGCCCGCCTCGTACATCGGCCAGGGCAGGATCACGATGAGCGCCCTGAACGTCGCCTCGCTCTCCGCGACCGCGAAGAACGGCGGCTTCCTCCAGCCGTACCTGGTGGCGAAGAGCCTCGACGAACGGGAGTTCGCGACGGCCGGCCG
The DNA here is from genome assembly GCF_040632845.1 of Streptomyces sp. NPDC016459. NCBI lineage: Bacteria > Bacillati > Actinomycetota > Actinomycetes > Kitasatosporales > Streptomycetaceae > Streptomyces > Streptomyces sp. NPDC016459. Next base: position 28,412 of record NZ_JBEYCR010000011.1, on the reverse strand, counting down.
CCTCTCCCCCGATGTCGCCTCGGGGCTGCGCGGGATGATGAAGGCGACGGCGACGAACGGCACCGGCGCCGAGGCGATGGCCGGCGTCCCCTCCCCGAAGGGCGCCAAGACGGGCTCCGCCGAGGTGGACGGCCAGGCCACCTCCAACAGCTGGTTCACCGGCTACTCGGGTGACCTCGCGGCGGCGGCGGTCGTCGAGGAGGGCGGCCACGGTGGCGACGCTGCGGGCCCGGTGGTCGCGAAGGTCCTGAAGGCGGGGTGACCCACCCCGGCGGGGGGTGTCCGGGGTCCGGAACCCGGTCGCGTGCCCCGTACACGGACCGCTAGCGTGCGGGCCATGACCGCAGACGGCACCTCCCCCGCGCACCCTCAGTTCGCCGCCGCCCTCCAGGAGCTGGGCCTGGACGTGGAGATCCGCCGCTTCCCGGACGAGACCCGCACCGCCCAGCAGGCCGCCGAGGCCATCGGCTGCCAGGTCTCCGAGATCGTGAAGTCGCTGATCTTCGCCGCCGACGGGGTGCCCGTCCTCGTCCTGATGGACGGCGCCTCGCGGGTGGACGTCGAGCGGGTGCGGTGGGAGCTGTGCGCGGCGAAGGTCACCCGGGCCGACGCGAAAGCGGTACGGGAGGCCACGGGGTACGCGATCGGGGGCGTCCCGCCGTTCGGGCACCGGACGCGGACCCGGGTCCTCGCCGACCGGGGCATCCTCGACCACGACGTGGTGTGGGCGGCGGCGGGAACCCCGCACACGGTCTTCGCGATGGACCCGAAGTCGCTGGTGGCACACGCGGGCGGGACTTTGGTGGACGTACGCGAGCCGTCGGCGTGACGCCGCTCGTCACCCTGGCGGTCCTGATCGCCGCCGTGACCCATGCCGGCTGGAACGCCATCGCGCACCACATGAAGGATCAGCTGCTCTCCTTCACCCTGATAACCGGCGGCGGCGCCCTGATCGGCCTGGCCACTGCCTTCTTCGTACCGCTCCCGGCGGCGGGGGCGTGGCCGTACCTGATCGCCTCCGCGCTCCTCCACGTCGGCTACCAAGCCCTGCTGATGCGCTCGTTCACGCTCGGGGACTTCGGTCAGATGTATCCGATCGCCCGGGGTACGGCACCGCTGGTCGTGACCGTGCTCGCGGCGGTCCTGCTCCACGAGGTGCCGGACGGCCGGCAGCTGCTCGGGGTGGCGGTGGCGTGCGTGGGCCTGACGGGTCTGGCCCTGTGGGGCATCCGGGGCAAGGGCGCACGCCCGCACTGGCCGGCGCTGCTCGCGGCGGGGGCGACGGGCCTGTCGATCGCGCTGTACACGGTCGTCGACGGCGTGGGGGTCCGCGCCTCCGGCACCCCGCTCGGCTACGTCGCGTGGCTGATGATCCTGGAGGGCCTGGTGATCCCCGCGTACGCCGTCTGGACCCGCCGCGGCGCTCTCCTCCCCCAACTCCGCCCGTACGCGAAGCGCGGCCTCCTCGGCGCGGCCCTCTCGGTCACGGCGTACGCCCTCGTCCTGTGGGCCCAGACGAAGGCGCCGCTGGCCCCGATCGCCGCCCTCCGCGAGTCCTCGATCATCGTGGGCGCGGCCATCGGCGCCCTCTTCTTCAAGGAACGCTTCGGCACCCCGAGGATGGCGGCGGCGGGCCTGATGGTGGTGGGCATCGGGCTGATGCTGCACGCGGGGTGAACCGGCCGTGCCTCACGGCAGGGGGGCACGGCGATCCGTCTGTCAGGAACCGGCGGGCCCCACTCCTCTCTGACCGTCGCACGAGGCGCGGAAGAAGTCCGTACGGATACGGCGGAAGCCGGTGTGGCCGGTCGCCTGGACGTGGGCGAGGCACCAGACGGCGGGGCCGCCTCCGTCGTCCGCCGCGCCCGAACCGTCCATGCACGTCGTGCACTCGGCCTCGGTGATCGGGCCGCTGCTCGTGCGGTCTTCGCGCAGTACCCAGAGGCGGGGTCGCGGGAGGGCCGGGCGGTAGGTACCGGTCACCACGGCTCACCGCCACCCACGGACAGCTCGGCCCACACCAGCTTGCCGGGCCCGTGCCGGTCGTCGATGCCCCACTTCGCGGCGAGGGTGTCGACCAGCGGGAGCCCCCAGCCGCCGTCGGCGCCGTCGACCGGAAGGGCCATCAACGGCCGTCGCTCGGAAGCGTCGTGGACCTCGATGCGGAGGGCGCCCGGCACGCGGGCGAAGTGCGTCTCGATCTCGCGACCGGGTACCCGGCCGTGCCGTACGGCGTTGGTCAGCAGCTCCGAGAGCACGAGCGAGGCGGCGCCCTCGACCGCGCACCACTCCCACCGTTCCAGTACCCGGCGCAGCTCCCGCCGGGCGAGCGGCACACTCCTGGCGGCCTGCCCCCAGCGCAGCACGACGGTTCCGTCGCCTCGGGGGTTCGTGGGTACGGCCTCCATCAGGCCACCTCCACGCCGTGGATCAGGCGCGGTCCCACGTCGACGCCATGCACGGCGAGCCACAGCGCCCGCCGCCGCTGCCGCTGCGCCCGGCCCTCTTGCCGGGCGGCCTCGTGGGGGTCGTCCAGGTAGGGACGGACGAGCCGGCTGTCCTCGCCTCGGAGGAGGGGGACGCGGGTGCGGCAGGGGGTGGTTGCCGTGGGTGCGGGGCAGCTACGGATGGGCGCTACGGGCGGGGGCGGGGCCCCACACAGGCGGCGCCGCCCGGACGGTGGCAGTAACAGCCGCAAGACCAGCCCGACAAGGCGGACGATAGGGTTACTCATGTTGACGCTCCTTCTGTAAGCGTTGACCACGCCCCCGGACCGGTTGCACGGTCGCGGGGGTCTCTTGTTTACGCACAGGCCGACGAAATCACCCACATGTCACCGAGTGGCAACAGTGAGTGATCAGGGCCACAGCATGCCCGTGCATCCCTGGCTAATGCAAGCCTTGCAAAATACCTGTTGACGTTCGAATCGACTTGAGCGTCGACGCGGGACCACGCACACTCGCGGATACCAGCCCGGCAGAGAAGGGACCGCACCGTGTCGGACAAGCGACCACGCCCGCCGACCGTCAGATTGCGGCGTCTCGCCGCCGAGTTGAGAAAACTGCGCGCCGAGACCGGGCTCACACGCGAGGACGTCACCGAGCGGACCGGGATCAACGAGGCGACGCTCTACCGCATTGAGCGGTCACGAACCCGGCCTCAAAAGCGGACTCTTGTCAGTTTGCTGGACATCTACCAGGCCAACCCGAACCAGCGGGCCGACCTGTTGGCGCTACAGAGCGGCTCGAACGACCAGGGTTGGCTGCGGCCGTACCATTCGGAATTGCCTGAGGAGTACACCTCGTACATCGGCTTCGAAGCGGAAGCGCGTACGGTCCGCAATTACGAGTCGCTGTTCATTCCTGGGCTCGCGCAGACCGAGCGCTACGCCTCGGAAGTCGTCAGGGGCGTCCTGCCGATGGCCAGCCAGAAGGAGATCGCACAGCGCGTTCAGGCGCGCATGGAGCGACAGGCCGTGCTCACCAAGCAGGACCCGCTGCAACTCTGGGCGATCGTGGACGAGGCCGCCCTGAGACGCCGGGTCGGCGGGGGTGACGTCATGCGAGGCCAGGTACGCCACCTGCTGGGCCTCATGTCGGAACCCCACGTCACGTTCCAGGTGATCCCGTTCGAGAAAGGCGCACACGTCGGCATGACCGGCAGCTTCGTCCACATGGACTTTCCGGACGCGGACGACCCCGAGCTCGTCTACCTCGATACACCCGCCGGTGACCTGTTCCTGGAATCGGAAGCTGAGATCCGGCGCTACAAATCGATGTTCGAGCACCTCCAGGCGGTGGCACTCGGTCCGAGCGACAGCGCCGACCTGCTGACTAGGCTTGCGGAATCACAAGACTGAGAGAAGGTGTGGGAATTGCAGGACGCCGTCGAGCCCACGTGGCGAAGCAGCAGCTACAGCAGCGGCAACGGGCAGTGTGTCGAGGTCGGGGACGACCGCCCGGGCACCGTGCCCATCCGTGACAGCAAGGCCCCCGCCGGGCCTCGTCTTTTCTTCGAGGCGGACGCCTGGGGTTCGTTCATCGGCGCCGTGCGGGCCGAGCAGTTGTAGGGCGTCCCTGGACGCGAGCGGGCGCTGGGCCACGGGGGGCACCTCCGGGAGCGCCCGCGCTCAGTCCAACGACGCCAAGGCACTCGCTACGAGCGCGCGTGCGGCAGCTCCTCGTACAGCTTCTTGGGAGAGCCCTTCAAAGGCTCGGGTGTACAGCTCCACCTGGCTGGGCTGCGTGAGTGTGGAAGCCGCATCGAGTGTGTCCGCGTGGACCCTCGAACTGTCGAAGATCGTGAACGTCGGCATGGGCCACACGGTCCGCTGCCCCGAGAACGGGACGATTCCCAGGGCGACGTTCTGAAGATCCATGACCCCGAGCAGGTGGCCCAGCTGTGCTGCCATGGTCTCAGCGCCGCACAGTCGGTACCGCAGGACCGATTCCTCCAGGACGAACGAGAACCGGTGCGCTCCGTTGTTCAGGACCGAATTTCGCCGTATGCGGGCTGCCACGGCATCGCTCACATCATTCGGGGTACCCCTGAACTCGGCGATCGAGGACAGCAACGCGGAGGCGTATCCCGGCGTCTGGAGGAACCCCGGGATGACGTCGGACACGTACACCCGGAACACACGGGTGCGCTGATAAAGGCTCTCCGTGGACTCTTGTACGCGCCGCAATCCGCTGCGTTGGAGGCTTCTCCACTGCACGTGCGCGCTGACGGACTGCCTGTTCGCCGCGACCAGGTCGGGCACCCGGTCGTCGGCGTCACAGGCTCGGCACCACGCTCGGATGTCCGAGTCGGCAGGCGGTGTCTTGGCGTTCTCGATCCGGGACGACTTCGACTCCGACCAGCCGCACCTGACAGCCAACTCCCGCCCAGTGAGCCCCGCCTCTCTGCGGATCGCGCGCAGTCGTCCTGCGAGTTCCTCGCGAGCTCTCTGAACGCTCGAAGAGGGATGTGGGGGCATGGAGCCGGCTTTCGTCAGACCTCGTACAGGTGGTGCGGGACCCCTCGTCGCCAGACCGCTTCGAAGGCGGTGGTGCACAGCTTCACGGTCTCGGGGGCCTCGGTGATCTCATCCTCGACCACCACGCCGTCACCGGAGAAGTGGTGCACCCGAAGAAGCGTGTCGTCGAACAGCCAGAAGTCGTTTCCGGGCAGGGGAATGCTCGTGGCCTGTCGTCGGGGTAGCCAACGGACTTCCTCACCAGCCGTGACGTTGGCGTGGGTGACGTAGTGCTCCCACCGGATGTACTCCGTCACAGGCTCGGAGACAATCCGAGCCCGGCGGATCGACACACCCCGGGCCACCGTTTCGCTGATCAACTGATCGTACGGGTGCCACCAGGACGCCCGATCGCTCCAGTTGATGCGCTCACCGCGCCTCCACGCTTCAAAGCGGTCGGTGGGAGCGTACGAGTCCCGCAGCTCCAGATGAACGGCGGACCGCTCGCACCGGCCAAGCAGTTCAGCGAAGCTGGGCACGTTCGACGGCATCACATGCCTCCCTGATCATCGGAATCATGCGGGCCGGAATCCTGACGATGGCCTCGCTGTCAGGGACCGGCCCGTTTGCGGGGCTGGCGGCCTCGCAGTGGGCCTGAGTCTCCGCGCTCGGCTTCCATCCCTGAAACAAGATCTCCTGAGCTTCGGCGTCCGCCCACACCGTCGGGCAGTGGTCACGATCGGTGTTGGGGTCGATGCCGACGAACTTTACAGCCATGGATGGCTCCCTGGGCTAGGCGCTTGCTCGGGCTTGCACGAGCATCACTGAGCAGCGGTAATGACGTCAATGGCGCGTCCGTACAGAGTAATTGGCATGCAAACTCATGCAAGTTCGTAGTCCCCCCGAAGGGCGACCTCCTAGCGTCGACGTGCACCACCAACACGAAGGGAACAGCCCCCATGGCCGGCGCGAGCGACACTGACGCGAACAGCGACGAGTACGGCACGTACGCACCAGCGGGCGAGACATGCCCCGTGTGCAGGAAAGCGATCAAGTCGCTTGAGCCCGTACGGCGGGGCTCGCTGGTGCGCGCGTCGGGGCGCACGCTCGTGGTCTACCGGCACAGCGCGTGTGTGCGACATGGGCAGCCGTGAGTACCCCGGTGTCCGCGAGGCGAAGGTGGATCGACCACCAGGCCGGATTCACAGGAACATCACCCGAGAGGAGAGCACGATGGGTTGGGGAACGGGCAAGGGCGGAGGCGGAGGCGGAGGGCAGCACTCCGGGCCGAAGGACCCGGGGACGGCCAAGCCGTCGAGTGACACGGCCAAGCCGAAGGACCCGCCGAAGCACAAGAAGGACTAGCGCGAGTGACGACGGATCTCGAAGCGGTCGAGCGAATCGCCATCCGTGAGTTGCTCAGCGCGGTCGCCGGCGACCTGGGAGCGTCCATGAGACCGGAGTGGGAGCGGGCGGCATGGGGCGTTCCCCGCTCCGTGTACGTACCCGACCGCATCTATCTGGGTGACGAGCTGGAGGCGTGTGACCGCGCTGACGACCCGAAGGCCTGGCTACGGGCGGTCTACGCCAACGACAGCGTCGTGTCGCAGGTCAACGACGGGCAGGACCCCGGAGACGGCGAACGCTGGGCTTCGTCGTCCGCGAGCGCACCGAGCATCGTGTTCCGGATGCTGCACATGGCGGACGTGGGCGAGGGTCACAGGGTCCTGGAGATCGGCACCGGAACGGGCTGGAACGCGGGGCTCCTGTCCTATGTCGCCGGCCCGGAGAACGTGACGACCATCGAAGTGGACCCGACGCTGGCGGCCAGAGCCAAGGACCGTCTGTGGAAGGAGGGGCTGAGAGCGGAAGTGGTCGTCGGCGACGGCTCCATGGGCCATGCGGACAGCGCCCCGTATGACCGTTTGGTGGGGACGTGCTCCGTACGGTCCATCTCCCGTTCGTGGCTCGAACAGGTCCGTCCCGGCGGCGTCATCCTCACCCCGTGGGACTCCCCCTGGTTCTGCTACGGCCTGCTGCGCATGACCGTGGACGACACCGGAAGGGCGGAGGGGCGGTTCTCGCCGCACTCCGCCTTCATGCTCATGAGGAACCAGCGCACCGCCCTACGGATCTTCCGGGACGTGGTCCGCGAGGACCACCTGCCCGACGAATCGACTACGGCTCTGTCGCCATGGGACGTGGCAGGGGACGACGTCGACGCGCAGTTCGCTTTGGGGCTCCAGCTCCGCGACGTGTGGCGCACGTGGCACGAGGACCCCGATGTGGACGGCGTGAAAACTCGCCTGTGGGTCGCGACGACCGATGCGACGTCCTGGGCGGCCGTGGACTGGGACGGAACGTCGGACGACCGGTTCACGGTCTGGCAGCACGGCCCCCGACGCCTGTGGGACGAGGTGCAAGCGGCCTACGCGTGGTGGACGTGGCACAGTCGCCCCGGGCCCGAGCGGTTCGGGCTGACCGTGACCGCCACGGGTGAGACTCGATGGCTGGACACCCCTGAACACCGCGTCCCCGTGACGGGTTGACGCTCGAAGCGGCCGCGGGGCCGATGGCCGTGGCAGACTTCCGGCACCGACCAGGAGACACCCCCGTGATCACCCCTCAGGACTGGGCCGATGCCCGGCTGCTCTGGGACTTCCAGCAGATGGGGCACGAACCCCGCCCCTGCTCCGTGGCGATCGGGCTCGGGAGTCACGATCTCGGGGTCGCCGACGTGGCCGTCGGGCTTTACCGGCGCGGGCTCGTGCCGCTGCTCGTCTTCACCGGGGCCACCAGTCGGACCACTCGGGAGCGGATGCCACGGGGCGAGGCCGAGCACTACCGTGAGCGGGCACTGGAGTTGGGGGTGCCCGGGGGTGCGGTGCTCGTCGAGCCTCGGGCCCGTAACACCGGGGAGAACATCCGGTTCTCGCGGGAGCTGCTCGCCGAGCAGCGGGTCAGCGTCTCCTCCGTGCTGCTCGTCAGCAAGCCGTACGAGGAGCGGCGGGCGTACGCGACCCTCCGCAAGCTGTGGCCGGAGGTCGATGTCGTGTGCGCTTCCTCCCGCATGACACTCGCCGCGTACGTGGACTCGATCGGTGACGGCCGTCTCGTGCTCGACATGCTTGTCGGCGCCGTACAGCGGCTCATCGTCTACCCGGCGCTCGGCTTCATGGTCGAACAAGAGGTCCCCGTGCCCGTCGCCTCCGCGTACGAGCGGCTCCGGGACCGGGGGTACACCGGGCGGCTCGTCTCGGACTGAGGGAACTCGGGTGCCTCGTCGTGGTGCGTATGGGCCTCTGCCCCACCCCCCCCCATGGCCCCTCGCAGCACCACCCTCTCCAGAAGTCCCCGCGCTCGACGCACCCACTGGGCGGGCCCGGTTACGCCGACCCCCCGGCGACCACCCCGGGCCGGTGCGTAGCCCTTCGACCCGCCTGCGAGGATGCTTCTGTTTCGTCAAACGGTAAACAGAGGTAGGAATATGAACGACATTCAGCTGAACCGACGCAACTTCCTCTCCTTGGGCGGCGTGGCCGCGCTCTCCTTCGCGGGTATCGGGGCGACCGCTGGGTCCGCGCACGCGGCGGGCAGCCTGCCGGCGTCCCCGCTGATCAGGGTCGAGGGCAACACCGGGCCGGCCTACTTCCGCGAGGTGACTCTGCAGGAGGGGACCGTCATCCAGTCCATAGGGTTCGACAACGTCAACCGTCGGCTCTACTACGCCCAGCTCATCGGAGGCGGCCGTCAGCTGAAGGGGGAGTCGGCGCCTCTCTCCGGTGCCACGCGCGATCTGCACGGCGACCTCGCGATCACCGAGTGGACGCTCGGCGCCGACGCGGCGGACGGCGACGGCACCGGCCGGATCACGGGCTACATGTACCTGCGCGGCTTCGGGCACGGCGTCGGCATCGGCGTCGAGCCGTCCGGCACCAGCACCTACCTGTGGACCGAGACCGACGCCGTCCAGGACGTCGAGGACGGGACGAGCCGGGGCCGGCGCCTGTGCCGCTTCAAGTTCGTCTCCTCCAGCACCCCGCTGGACGCCACCAGCACGTCGCTCCAGAAGTTCACCCCCGTCCCGGGCAGCGTGAACAACACCGCGAGCATCGACCCGGTCAACAACCGCCTTGTGGTCCGGTACAGCCTGAACGGGATGCGTTACCGCGTCTACGACCTGACCCAGGCCCGCGCGGGGGACTTCAGCACCCCCCTGGCGGAGATCGCCGAGCCCGCCATCTCGATCGACCGCAACCGCTACGGCAAGCCGTCGTTCCAGGGCTACGCGGCGGCCGGGCAGTACCTGTACATGCTGCACGGCAACTCGTACGGCTACACCCAGGACCACGACGGCAACGCGTCGACGCCCAACATCGTCATCTCCCCGCCGGGCGAGGGCAACACCCACCTGACCTCGGTCGACCTGAACACCGGGGCCGTCGTCACCACCTTCCACTCCAAGGCCGGCTACACCCTGCCGTTCCGCGAGCCCGAGGGCCTGGCCATCCAGATCCCCCAGCCGTCCCAGCCCGACGTCTTCCGCCTGTGCATGGGCTTCGCCTCGGGAGAGACGCCGGGGCAGCGCAAGGCTTCGGTCTACTACAAGGACTCCCTGATCCAGCTCTGACCGCGAGCCGCCCGAATCGCCCGAACCCCACAGCTCCTCGCGGCGCGTCGGACAGGCCCTACGGGGCCCCGTCGTCCAGGACCTCCGCGAAGTGGGTGTTCACCGCGAGCAGGCCGCCGTCCACGCGCAGGACCGTGCCCGTGATCCAGGACGCGTCCGCCGAGGCGAGGAACGCGACGGCGGCGGCCACGTCCTCGGGGGTGCCGACGCGGCCCAGGGGGTAGACGCGGTCGGCGAGGGCGGCGAGTTCGGCTTCCCTGCCCGCCCACGCCCGGGTCGCGATCGTGCCCGGGTTGATCTGGTTCACCCGGACCCCGCGCGGCGCCGCGTCGCCCGCCAGGGTGCGGGTCAGGGAGGCCAGGCCCGCCTTCGCCGCGCTGTAGGCGTGGCCGCCGAAGTCCACCTCGGCGTTGACCGAGCCGATGGTGACGATCGCCCCGCGCCCGCCGGCCGCCGCCAGGTGCGGGAGCGCCGCGCGGGCACAGCGGACGGCGCCCATGAAGGTGACGTCGTGCTGGGCGGCCCAGGCGTCGTCCGGCTCGTCCTCGAAGCGGTCGCGGTCGGGCGCGACGGGCCCGAGGGCGTTGTTGACGAGGACGTCCAGGCCGCCGAAGGCCTCCACGGCGTACGCGACCGCCGCCTCCACCGAGGACAGGTCGGCGACGTCGCAGCGCAGGGCGACCGCACCGGGGATGTCCGCCGCCGTCTTCCCGGCCTCCTCCTCGTCGAGGTCCGTGACCAGGACCCTGGCACCCTCCGCCGCGAGGCGCCGGGCGGTGGCCGCGCCGATGCCGCGCGCCGCGCCCGTGACCAGTACTCCGTATCCGTCGAACCGCCTGGTGAGTTCCATGGGCCGATCTCAGCACCGAACGCACTGCCCGCACCAGAGCCCACGACTCTGTCACCTCTCCCTCGCGCGGCGGACCCTCATCGGCTAGCGTCACGGGGCCGTCCTGAAGGCGCGGGGCCGGGCGGGTGTGGGGGGTTCGGGGACATGGCTCAGCTGATCGCCGTAGCGATCATCACCGTTCTGGCTGTCATCAGCCCCGGCGCGGACTTCGCTATGACCGTCCGCAACAGCTACCTGTACGGGCGGACGGCGGGCGTCCTCGCGGCCGTCGGGATCGCCCTCGGCGTGCTCGTCCACGTCACGTACACCATGCTGGGCGTGGGCCTGCTGGTGTCCCGGTCACCGATGCTGTTCACCGCGATGAAGCTGATCGGCGCCGCGTACCTGGTGTACATCGGGTACAGGACCTTCGTCGCCACGTCCCGGGTGGACGTCGACCTCTCGGACGACGCCGGCCTGTCGAAGGCGGGGGCGCTGCGCACCGGGTTCCTGACGAACGCGCTCAATCCCAAGACGATGCTGTTCGTCCTGAGCACGTACACGCAGGTCGTCAGCGCCGACACCCCCGTCTTGCAGCAGGTCGGCTACGGCCTGTTCATGTCGTTCGCGCACCTGGTCTGGTTCGGTCTCGCCGCGGTCCTGTTCTCCCAGGAGAGCCTGCGCGCGCGGCTGTTGCGGCGGCAGGCCGTGCTCAACAAGGTCATCGGGAGCGTCCTCGTCGGGCTCGGCGTGGTGCTCGCCCTGACGCCCGCCGTCGCCTGACCCCGCCCGTCGCCGTACCTGTCGGGCGTCGGACCTGCGGTCAGGTGCCCTGCTCCCCTTGCGACGTGGTACGTCTCCGGCGCCTCGACCCTACGCGGCGGAGAGCGGCGCCACCGACCGCACCGCCCGTACGAGCGACTGGGCGCGCGGGTCCGCCGTGACCGTCCTGCGCATGCCGTTCGTCACGTACCCGAAGGCGATCCCGGAGTCCGGGTCGGCGAAGCCGAGCGAGCCCCCGCGGCCCGGGTGGCCGAAGGAGGACGGGCCGAGGAGCGGCGACGCCGGGCCGTGCAGCATGTGGCCGAGGCCGAAGCGGGTGCCGACGAGCAGCACCTTGTCCGGGCCGGCGGACTCCTCGGTCCGCGCGAGCGTGAGGGTGTCGGGGGTGAAGAGACGGTCGTGGCCGTCGACGGGTCCGAGCGTGGCCGCGTAGAAGGCGGCGAGGGCGCGGGCGGTCGCCACGCCGGCCGAGCCGGGCAGTTCGGCGGCCCGGTAGACGGGGTCGTTCTCGTCGGGCTTGGGGTCGATGGCCCCGAAGGCGCGCCGGGTGAGGGACTCCGGGTCCTCGTACGCCTGTGTGACGGAGCGCTTGGGGCGGAGCCTGAGGGCGCCGCTCCCGGCGGGTTCGATCTCCTCGACGGGGCCGATCCGGCCGACCCGGCGGGCCTCCGCCCGGGGCAATCCGATCCACAGGTCGAGGCCGCGCGGGCCGGTGATCTCGTCGGCGACCCAGCGGCCGATGGTGCGGCCCGTGACCTGGTGGACCAGGCCGGAGAGCAGCCAGCTGAAGGTGTGGGCGTGGTAGCCGTGGGCGGTGCCGGGCTCCCAGACGGGGGCCTGGGCGGCGATCGCGGCGGTCGCCGTCTGCAGGTCGGCCGCTTCGGCGAGGGTGAGGGGGCGGTCGAGGACGGGGACGCCGGCCTGGTGCGCGAGGAGCTGCCGTACCGTCACCCGGTCCTTCCCGGCCGCCTTGAAGTCGGGCCAGTACGCGGCGACCTGGGCGTCGGGGTCGAGCAGGCCGCGCTGGTGCAGGAGCAGGGGTACGGCGGCGGCGACGCCCTTGGTGGCCGAGCGGACGACCTGGGCGGTGTCCTCGGTCCACGGGTCCGTGCCGTCGACGTCACGGCTGCCCGCCCACAGGTCGACGACCTTCACCCCGTCGCGGTGGACGGCGACGGCCGCCCCGCGCTCGCCGCGCTGCTCGAAGTTGCGCAGGAACGCGTCCCTGACCGGCTCCCAGCCCGCCGCCACCGTGCCCTGGACGTCCACCTGTGCCACGCTCCCTGTCGTTCGACCGGCTCCCATGGTGCAACGCGGCCGGTGGGAGACCGATTCCGGGGGTCGGACCACGGAGGCGGGACGTCAGACCACCTAGGCCGGTGACCGACCTGTTCCGGGGTCAGACCACCGAGGCCGGTACGAAGCCGAACGGCAGCTCCAGGCGGTGCCGGGCCATCAGCTCCTCGTCGGCGAGGATCTCGCCGGTCCGTCCGTCGGCGGCGATGACGCCCTCGCTGAGGATCACCGCGCGCGGGCAGAGCTCCAGGGCGTACGGCAGGTCGTGGGTGACCATGAGGACGGTGACGTCGAGGGAGCGGAGGATGTCGGCGAGCTCGCGGCGCGAGGCCGGGTCCAGGTTGGAGGACGGTTCGTCGAGGACGAGGATCTCCGGTTCCATGGCGAGGACGGTCGCGACGGCGACCCGGCGGCGCTGCCCGAAGGACAGGTGGTGCGGCGGCCGGTCCGCGTACTCCGCCATGCCGACCCGCTCAAGCGCACGGGCCACGACGGCCTCCAGGTCGGCGCCCCGGAGGCCCGCCGCCGCCGGGCCGAAGGCGACGTCCTCGCGGACGGTCGGCATGAACAGCTGGTCGTCGGGGTCCTGGAAGACGATGCCGACCTTGCGCCTGATCTCGGCGAGGTGTTTCCTGCCGACCGGGAGCCCGGCGACGGTGACGCCGCCCGCGCCTCCGGTGAGGATGCCGTTGAGGTGGAGGACCAGGGTGGTCTTGCCGGCGCCGTTGGGGCCGAGGATCGCGACCCGCTCGCCGCGCCCGACGGTCAGGTCCACGCCGAACAGGGCCTGGTGGCCGTCGGGGTACGCGTAGGCGAGTCCGCGGACTTCGAGAGACGGGGCAGGGGTCATCGGAGCGTCCATCCCAGGAGGCAGATCAGGAGTGCGGTGAGCGGCACCGCGGCGGCGTACGCCCATTGCGCGCGGGTCGCGGTCACCTCGTCGATGACCGGCATGGTGCCGGTGTAGCCACGGCTGACCATGGCGAGGTGGACCCGTTCCCCGCGTTCGTACGAGCGGATGAAGAGCGCGCCCGCCGTCTTGGCGAGGACGCCCCAGTGCCGTACGCCCCGCGCCTCGAAGCCGCGTGAGCGGCGGGCCACGGACATCCGGCGCATCTCGTCGGTGATGACGTCGCCGTACCGGATCATGAAGGAGGCGATCTGGACGAGCATCGGCGGCAGCCGCAGCCGCTGGAGGCCGAGGAGCAGCTCGCGCAGTTCGGTGGTGGAGGCGAGGAGCACGGAGGCGGCGACGCCGAGGGTGCCCTTGGCGAGGACGTTCCAGGCGCCCCACAGTCCGGGGACGCTCAGCGACACCCCGAGGACGGTCGTCCGCTCACCGGGCACCACGAACGGCATGAGCACCGCGAACGCGACGAACGGGATCTCGATGAGCAGCCGCTTGAGGACGAAGCCGGCCGGGACGCGGGCCTTCGCCGCCACGCCCGCGAGCAGCAGGGCGTAGAGGGCGAAGGCCCAGACGGCCTCGCGGGGCGTCGAGACGACGACCACGACGAAACCGAGGACGGCGGCGAGCTTGGTGTGCGGGGGCAGCTCGTGGACCGGCGACCGCGCGTGCCGGTAGAGCTTGTGGGCGTGCCCCGTTGCCACGTCAGACCGCTTCCGCATCCGCGTGGACGCGGCGGCGGCGGACGATCCAGAACGCGCCGGTGCCGGCGGCCAGGGTCGCGCCCACGCCGATGACTCCGGCGAGGCCTCCGGCGAGTCGCTCGGTCTCGATGCCCTTGACGCCGTAGTCGGCGAGCGGGGATCCGGCGGCCGCGTGCTCCTCGGCCGCGGCGTCGAAGCCCTTGTCGGCGGCGACCTTCTCCAGGCCGTCGGGGCTGGCGGAGGCGTAGTAGGAGACGAAGCCGGCGAGGACGAGGGCGGTGACGACGCCGCCGATCCACAGCTTCTTCGGGGAGCCGCCGGTGACGGGAGCGGCGGTCGGGGCCGCGTCGACCAGCTCGCCGGCGACGCGGAGCTTGAGCGGGGCGGTGAGACCGCGGGCGCCGTAGACCAGGTCCGGGCGGACGGCGATGACCGCGCCGACGGTCAGCATGGTGATGACGGCCTCGCCGACGCCGATGAGGACGTGCACGCCGACCATGGCCGTGAGGACCTTGGGCAGCGGTACGTCGGTGGTGCCGCCGATCGCGTAGAGCAGGGTGAAGGCGGCGGCCGACGCCGGTACGGAGACGAGCGCGGCGACGAAGGAGGCCGCGGTCACCGAGGCGCGGGTGCGCGGCAGGACGAGGACGAGGCCCCGGAAGAGGGCGTAGGCGACGACGACCGTGACGACGCCCATGACGGTGATGTTCACGCCGAGGGCGGTGAGGCCTCCGTCGGCGAAGAGGATGCCCTGCATCAGCAGGACGACGGCGATGCACAGGACCCCGGTCCAGGGGCCGACGAGGATCGCGGCGAGCGCCCCGCCGAGCAGGTGTCCGCTGGTCCCGGCGGCGACCGGGAAGTTCAGCATCTGGACGGCGAAGATGAAGGCGGCGACGAGCCCGGCGAGCGGGGCCGTCCGCTCTCCGCCGTGGCCGTCGTCCAGCTCGCGGCGAGCGCCCCGCAGGCTCACGGCGACGGCGCCGGCGGCGACGACACCGGCGGCGACCGATACGGGGGCGTTGATGAATCCGTCAGGTACATGCACGTATCGAATGATGAGCGTTCCTGCAAAGCGCTTGCAAGAGCGCACAGGTCACAGAACAGGGGCGCGCGGGCGCGCGCGCTCCGCCTACGCGCCGGTACGTGACCCCGGACACACCTCCCGCCGCCCACGCTTGGGTCGCGCGGTCACCGGGAAGAAGTGGAACATTAGTCGATAAGAGGACAAAACGTGAGGAGCCCCCGATGGCCGCCGCACACGACCGTGAAGTCGACGACCACGCCAAGGGGCGGATCATCAGCGACGCGCCACTCTCCCGGCCCGTGCCGGTGGCCCTCCGCTACGACCCCGCCTCCTCCCCCGCGACCGTCCGGTTCGTCTTCCCCCACGACGTCGAGTGGTCCTTCCCCCGCACCCTCCTGGAGAACGGGCTGCGCGCCCCGGCCCGCCGCGGCGACATCGAGGTCTGGCCCTGCGGCCGGGTGCAGACGGTCGTCGAGTTCCACGCGGCCGACGGGGTCGCCGTCGTCCAGTTCGACACCGCCGCCCTGCTGCGCTTCCTCAAGCACACGTACGCCGCCGGCGCGTCGATGTCGACACGCTGACGGCGTACGGGGGACGTCCTGAGGTCAGGCCTTCACGAGGTCCGGCTTCGCAGCCGCCTCCGGGGACTCCCGCTTGGCGAGCCCCTCACCCTCCACGTCCACGTTCGGCAGGATCCGGTCCAGCCACTTCGGCAGCCACCAGGCCTTGTGGCCGAGGAGCGCGAGCACGGCCGGGACGATCGCCATCCGGACCACGAAGGCGTCGAAGAGGACCGCGACGGCCAGACCGAAGCCGATCATCTTGATCATCTGATCCGTCATGCCGATGAAGCCGGCGAAGACCGCGATCATGATCACCGCGGCGGCGGTGACCACCCGGGCGCTGTGCCGGAAGCCGGTCACGATCGCCTCGCCGGGCCGCTCCCCGTGCACGTACGCCTCACGCATGCGGGTGACGAGGAAGACCTCGTAGTCCATCGCGAGACCGAAGACGACACCCACCATGAAGATCGGCATCATCGACATGATCGGGCCGGTCTGCTCGACCCCGAAGAGGCTTCCCAGCCAGCCCCACTGGAAGACCGCGACGACCGCGCCGAGGGCCGCGACCACCGAGAGCAGGAAGCCGAGGGCCGCCTTCAGCGGGACGAGGACCGAGCGGAAGACCAGGGTCAGGAGCAGGAAGGCCAGACCGACGACGAGCGCCAGGTAGGGCACGAGGGCGTCGTTCATCTTCTGCGAGAAGTCGATGTTCATCGCGGTGGCGCCGGTGACGAGGACGTCGTCGCCGGTGGCGTCCCGGATGTCGTGGACGAGGCCCTCGGTGGCGACCGAGGACGGCCGGTCCTTGGGAACCACCGTGATCATCGCGGCGTCGCCGGCCTTGTTCGGGGTCGCCGGGGTGACGGCCGCCCAGCCTTCGAGGCCCTTGATCGTGGAGACCGCCCGGTCAGCGGTGGCCTTGTCGCCGTCCACGACGACGAGCAGCGGGCCGTTGAAGCCGGGGCCGAAACCGTCCGAGAGCGTGTCATACGCCCGGCGCTCGCTGGTGGAGGTCGGCTTGGCGCCGTCGTCCGGGAGGCCCATCTCCAGGGAGGCGGCGGGCAGCGCGATCGCACCGAGGCCGAGGACGCCGACGACCAGCACCATCACGGGGCGGCGGATGACGAAACGGGCCCAGCGGGTGCCACCGTTCGGCTTCTCGGCCTGCGCCTTGCCGTCGTTCGCCGTGCCGGCCTGCGCCGTGTCACCGGTCGCGGCGTCGCCGCCCTCCGCGCCCTTGCGCTGCCTGCGGCCGAGCACCTTGTCGCCCGCGAAGCCGAGCATGGCCGGGATCAGGGTGAGCGCGATCAGTACGGCGATCACGACCGTACCGGCGGCGGCGAAGCCCATCTTCGTCAGCATCGGGATGTTGACGACGGCCAGGCCGACCAGGGCGATGACGACGGTGAGCCCGGCGAAGACGACGGCGGAGCCGGCCGTGCCGACCGCGCGCCCCGCCGCGTCCTCCTTCTCGCGGCCCTCGGCGAGCTCCGCGCGGTAGCGGGAGACGATGAAGAGGGCGTAGTCGATGCCGACCGCGAGGCCGATCATCATCGCGAGGGTGGAGGTGGTGGAGCCGAGGTCGAGGACGTTCGCGAGCGCGGCGATCGACGAGACGCCGATGCCGACGCCGATGAGCGCCGTGAGCAGCGGGAGTCCGGCGGCGACGAGCGAGCCGAAGGTCATGACCAGCACGATGGCGGCGATGACGACACCGATCGCCTCGCTCGCGCCCTGCTCCGGCATGGTCTGGAGGGCGTCACCGCCGACCTCGACGGTGAGTCCCTTGCCCTGCGCGTTCTCGCCGGCCCGGGTCAGGGCCTCGCGGGTCTCGTCGGTGAGCTCCATCGCGTTGACCTTGTAGGCGACGGAGACGTAGGCGGTGGAGCCGTCGCCGGAGACGGCCTTCCCGGTGTACGGGTCGGTGACCGAGACGATCTGGTCCGAGCCGGACTTCAGCGCGGAGACGGTCTCCTCGACGACGGCCTTGTGCCCGGCCTCGGTCATCTTCTGGCCCTCGGGGGCCTTGAAGACGACCCTGGCGGTGGCGCCGTCGGCGCCGGCGCCGGGGAAGCGCTCTTCGAGCAGGTCGAAGGCGCGCTGGGCCTCGGTGCCCGGTATGGAGAAGGAGCTGGAGGTCGCGACGGGCGCGGTGGCGGCGCCGATCCCGGCTGTCGCCAGGAGGGCCACCCAGAGGAGGGCGACGAGCCGTCGGCGCCGGAAGGCGGAACGGCCGAGCTTGTACAGGAACGTGGCCACGGGGGCGTACTCCCAGGGTGGGGTGGGACAGGGCATGGGGAGCCGGCCCGACGGCGTGAGCGGTTCGACGTCAGGTGGAGAAGGTCGTGCGGTACTTCCGGGGATCAGACGCCGAGTGAGGGGAGCACGACGGCGTCGACGTAGGCGCTGAGGAACGCCCGGTCGACCGGCTGGTCGTCGATCAGTGGCCGGGCGACGAACGCACCGATCAGCATGTGGGGAACGAGCTTGAGCGCCGGGTTGGAGGCGTCGACCTCTCCCCTGCGGACCGCTCGGCGCAGTACCTCGTCGAGGCCGTTCATCTCGGGTTCGATGAGCAGCTCGCGCAGCGCCCGGTGGAGTTCGGGGTTGGTGTGGACGGCATGGGCCAGACCCCGCATCAGGGCGGAGTCCTTTTCCATCTGGCAGTCGTCGGTCCGTGTCATCAGCTCGTGGAAGTCGCCGCGCAGTGAGCCGGTGTCGATCTCGGAGAGGTCGGCGGGCTTGTTGGCGCGCAGCGCCCTGGCGACCAGCTCGGGCTTGCTCCCCCACTGGCGGTAGAGGGTGGCCTTGCTGGAGTGGGTGCGGGCGGCGACGGCGTCCATGGTGAGGGCGTCGTAGCCGACGTCGCGGAGGAGGTCGAGCACGGCTGCGTACAGCTCGGACTCCCGCTCGGGAGTGAGTCTGCTGCGTGCCATGGCCAGGGGCTCCGATCCGACGAGAAGCGAACGAAACGGTTTCGTACAGTACGAAGATACCCCCGCCCTCAACGAAACGAAACCGTTTCGTACGTGTCCTGGCCCACAGTCGGGACCCCCTCCGAAGACGCTCGCCAGCACGTACGAGTTGCCGCACCCCCTCCGCGCGGAAAGCATGGGGAGGTGAGTCACGACGTCGCGTACCTCCGTTTTCCGCACCTCCACGACGACCTGCTGTGCTTCGCCGCCGAGGACGACCTCTGGATCGCCCCCCTCGTCCCCGAGGGCCGGCGCCCCGGCCGGGCCTGGCGACTGACCGTCGACCGGACGCGGGTCGGCCACCCGCGCTTCTCGCCGGACGGACGCCGGATCGCGTACACGAACTGGCGCAGCCTCGACCCCGAGATCCACCTCGTCCCCGTCGACGGCGGACCGGCCCGGCGGCTCAGCTACTGGGGGTCCACCGACACCCGGGTCTGCGGCTGGACGCCCCCCGACAAGGACGGCCGCTCCGACATCCTCGCCGTCTCCTCGCACGGCCAGCCCTTCTCGTACTACTCCTGGGCCTACACCGTCCCCACCGACGGCTCCCCCGGCAAGCGCCTGCCCTGGGGCCCGGTCTCCGACATCGGCGTCATCGACGGCCCCGACGGCCACGAGGGGGAGCGCCGCACCCTCCTCCTCACCGGGAAGCCGCCACACGAACCGGCCGCCTGGAAGCGCTACCAGGGCGGCGCCACCGGCCGCCTCTGGCTGCACGGCGAACGGCTGCTGCCCGACATCGGCGGCCACCTCGACTGCCCCATGGCCGTCGACGGCCGCATCGCGTTCCTCTCCGACCACGAGGGCATCGGCAACCTGTACTCCTGCCTGCCCGACGGCTCCGATCTGCGCCGCCACACCGACCACGACGAGTTCTACGCCCGGCACGCGTCGAGCGACGGACACCGGGTCGTCTACCAGTGCGCCGGCGACCTGTGGATCGTCGACACGCTCGCCGCCGACGCCCGCCCCCGGAGACTGGAGGTACGGCTCGGCGGCCAGCGCGTCGGCAGGCGCCCCTACCAGGTGCCCGCCGCCCTCCACATCGACGCGCTCTCCGTCGACGAGACCGGCCGCGCCAGCGCCGTCTCCGTGCGCGGCAGCCTGTACTGGCTGACCCACCGCGACGGCCCGGCCCGCACGATCATCGACGAGCCGGGCGTCCGCGTGCGGCTCCCCGAGATGCTCGGCAGCGGCGGCCAGGTCGCGTACGTCACCGACGCCGAGGGCGAGGACGCCGTCGAGATCGGCCATCTCCCGCGCGCCAGCGGCGACCGGCCGCCGCGCCGCCTCGCCTCGGGCGACCTCGGCCGCGTCGAGGAACTCGTCGCCGACCCCGCCGGCGAGCGGCTCGCCATCGCCTCCCACGACGGACGGCTGCTGCTCCTGGACACCACGGAGGAGCCCGAACGGGACGAGGACACCTCCCCGGCCGAAGGCTCCGAAGGCTCCAGAGGGGTCACCGAACTGATCCGCTCCGTCAACGGGCCCGTCCGCGACCTCGCCTTCTCCCCCGACGGCGCCTGGCTCACCTGGTCCCACCCCGGCATCGGCCGCTCCCTGCGCTCCATCAAGATGGCGCGGATCGCCGGCCCCGGAGCCCGGACCGTCCTCGACGTCACCAACGGACGCTTCGAGGACGAGAACCCCGTCTTCACCCGGGACGGCCGCTACCTCGCCTTCCTCTCCTGGCGGGGCTTCGACCCGGTGTACGACGTCCACACCGGCGACCTGTCGTTCCCCCTCGGCTGCCGCCCCTACCTCGTCCCGCTCTCCTCCGCCACGCCCTCGCCCTTCGCGCTGCTGCCCGACGGGCGCCCGGCGGCCGGCGGCCTCGACCCCGCCGACGGCACTGACTCCGGCGACGGCACCGTCACCGTCGAGATCGAGGGGCTCCCCGAGCGGGTCACCCCCTTCCCCGTCGCCGCCTCCAAGTACTCCGCCCTGCACCCGGTCAGCGGCGGCGGGCTCGTCTGGCTGCGCTGGCCCATCTCCGGCGCGCTCGGCGAGACCTTCGCCAACCCGGCCGACACCTCAGGCCGCCCCACCCTCGAACACTTCTCCATCGTCAAGGCGCGCAAGAGCGAACTCGCCAAGGACCTCGACTGGTTCGCGGTCAGCGGCGACGGCACCCGGCTCGTCGTCGCCGACGAGGGCGAACTGCGGGCCGTCCCCGCCACCGAGTCCGGGGACGGCGACTCCACCGTCTACCTGGACCTGCGGCGCATCCTGCACGAGGCCGACCCGGGCGCCGAGTGGCGGCAGGCCTTCGACGAGGCCGGCCGGATCGTCCGTGCCTACTTCTGGGAGCCCGGCATGGGCGGGGTCGACTGGACGGCCGTCCTCGACCAGTACCGGCCGCTCGTCGAACGGGTCGCGTCACCCGACGAGTTCGCCGACCTGCTCCGCGAGGTCATGGGCGAACTGGGCACCTCCCACGCGTACGTCACCCCCGCCCGCCGCAACGAGGGACCGCCGCACTACCAGCGACCCATGGGGCTCCTCGGGGCGAACCTCGTGCCCCGCGAGGCCGGCTGGACGGTGAAGCGCATCCTGCCCGGCGAGTCCTCCGACTCCAAGGCCCGCTCCCCGCTCGCCGGCACCGGCATCCGCGAGGGCGCGGTCCTCACCCACGTCGACGGCCGGCCCGTGGACCCGGTCACCGGCCCGTACCCGCTGCTCTCCGGCACCGGCGGCACGACCGTCGAGCTCACCTTCACCCCCGCCGAGGGCGAGGGCCGGGCCCGCCGCGTCGCCGTCGTCCCCCTCGTCGACGAGCGTCCGCTGCGCTACCAGGACTGGGTCGCCAAACGCCGGGCGGTGGTACGGGAGGTCAGCGGCGGCCGCTGCGGCTATCTCCACATCCCCGACATGGGCGGCTCCGGCTGGGCCCAGTTCAACCGCGACCTGCGCATGGAGGTGTCCCGACCTGCCCTCATCGTCGACGTGCGCGGCAACGCCGGCGGCAACATCAGCGAGCTCGTCATGGAGAAGCTCACCCGCAGGATCCTCGGCTGGGACCTCACCCGGAACGCCCAGCCCGTCGCCTACGCCTCCAACGCCCCGCGCGGCCCCGTCGTCGCCCTCGCCGACGAGGCCACCTCGTCCGACGGGGACATGATCACCGCCGCGTTCAAGCTCCTGGGCCTCGGCCCCGTCGTCGGCCAGCGCACCTGGGGCGGGGTCGTCGGCATGACCGGCCGCCACCGGCTCGGCGACGGCACCCAGATCACGGTCCCGATGAACGCGGCCTGGTTCCCCGAGTACGGCTGGTCCCTGGAGAACCACGGCGTCGAACCCGATCTCGCGATCCTGCGCACCCCCCTCGACTGGGCCGAGGGCCGCCACGCCCAGCTCGACGACGCGGTCCACGTCGCCCTCGCCCTCCTCACGGAGACCCCGGCGGCGAGCCCCCCGCCCTACGAGAACCTCCCGGACCGCTCCCGCCCGAAACTCCCCCCGAGGCCGGACGGCCCCTAGAGGGCCAGGGGTCAGGACGACGAGCTCCCGCCGCCGGGGCCCGACAGCCTCCAAGGGCCAGGACGACGAACCCCCACCGGGTCGGACCGCCCCCGGAGGACCAGGACGACGAGTCCCCCGTCGGGGCCCGCAGCCCCTAGGACGCCAGGGCCACGAGCTCCCCGAGGTCCGCCTCGTAGGAGATCCCCGGCCGTCCGTCGATCGTGACGGCCCCGACCGCCCCGAAGCCGACCCGCCCGAGCACGGCCCTCGACCCCTCATTGTCGAGGGTCGTGACGGCGGTCAGCCGGCTCAGCCCGTACTCCTCGCGCGCCAGCCGGCACACCTCCCTGACCCCGGCCGTCGCCACCCCGCGCCCGGTCGCCTTCTCGGCCACCCGGTAGCCCAGCTCGGCACCCCCGTCGGCGACGTCGACCAGGTTGAACCGGCCCAGGATCTCCCCGCCCTCCCCCACCAGCACATGGAAGTGGATCGCCCCGGTCCCCTGCTCGTCGAGCAGCGCCCGGTGCCGCTCCGCGAAGTCGGTGAAGTAGGCGTCCCCCCGGTCGGGCACGGACGCGGCGAAGTACCCCCGGTTCTCCCGCTCGAACGCGAGCAGGGCGGGGGCGTGATCGGATCGGAGTCGCTCAAGTACGGCCATGGACGCCACCGTACGAAGAACGGCCCCTCGGCGTGTACGACTTTTCGGTCCACACGTGCGAAGGCGCACCCGGTGTCGCGGGTGCGCCTCGCTCACGGAAGGCCGGCGTCAGACGCCGGACTCCCGGTCCATACGGGCCCGGTCCATGCGGTCCCGGTCCGCGCGGTCCGGGTCGATCCGGTTCTGGTCCCTGCGGTCCTGAACTTCCTGGCGGGCCGTGCGGGCCTCGTCGTCGGAGCGGCCACGGCCCTGGGAGGCGCGTTCGGACGCTTCGTCCTTCGCCTTGCCCATGGCCTCCTTGGCCTGCTGCTTGAGCTGCTCCGACTTGTCCTTGAACTGGTCCTGCATGCCCATGGAAGTTCACTCCTAGAAGGGTGTGTCGGGAGAGGGCGTCGCGCCCCCTGTGTGCTCGATCAGCCTCGCACGCGCACACACTCCCCGCATGTCGATCAGTCACGGACAGTGAGGTCGCCCCGGGCAGACGCCGAAGCCGGCCGTCAGGTCCTCCCCGTCCGCGCCTGCTCGTCGGCCGCGCCGCCCGCGCCCACCAGCCCCTTGGACACCGAGCCGAGCCGCGGCTCGAAGCGCCGCATCTCGCGCTGCCCGACGGTGGCGATCAGACCGGGGAGGTAGCCGCGGACCGACTGCATCCCGCGCAGCCACCACTGCGCGTACACATGGGCGGAGCGCCGCTCGATGCCCGCCACGATCCGGTCGACGGCGGGGCCGAGGGGGTACGTGCGGTTCGTCGGCCACGGCAGCCGCTGCCGCAGCTCCTTCATCACGTCGTCCTGGTCGGCGCCCCGCACCATGTCGGTGTCGGTCCAGGAGAGGTACCCGACACCGACCCGCACCCCCTTGTACGCGACCTCGGCGCGCAGGCTGTGCGCGAAGGCCTCGACGCCCGACTTGGAGGCGCAGTACGCCGTCATCATCGGCGCCGGGGTGAGCGCGGCGAGGGAGGCGATCTGGAGGAAGTACCCCCGGGACTCCATGAGGACGGGCAGGAACGCCCGGCCCGTCACCGCGCCGCCGATGAGGTTGACCTCGATGACCCGCCGCCAGGCGTCGGGGTCGGAGTCGACGAACGGACCGCCCGCCGCCACACCGGCGTTGGCGACGACGATGTCGACCTTCCCGAACCGCTCCTTCACCTCGGCCGCGACCCTGGCCATCGCCTCGTGGTCGGTGACATCGGCGTGCCACCAGTCGGCCTCGGTGTGCAGCCGCCCGGCGACCTCCTTCAGCTGCTCAGGCTCCAGGCCGACGAGCGCGATCCTCGCTCCGCGCGCGGAGAGCTTGCGGGCGAGGAGTTCGCCGACTCCGCGCGCCCCGCCGGTGACGACCGCGACCTGTCCTTCCAGGCTCACCCTGCTCATGCCTGCTCCTTCTCCTTCTCCTGGTCCCCGGACTTCACGCCCAGGTACGTGAGGGTCAGTTCGCGGATCTGCGCGGTGACGGCCTCGGGGGCCTCCACCGGCGTCATGTGGCCCATGCCGGCCAGCTCGACGACACCGGTGCAGTGCGGCAGTTCCCCCGCCATCGCCCGGGAGTGGACGGCCGGGGTGAGCCGGTCAGCGGTCCCGACGAGCACGGCCACGGGCAACCGCAACTCCCGCAACCCCGCCCCGAGATCGAGCCCGGCCAGGACCTGCGACCAGCCGTACCGGGAGGTGCGCGGGCAGGCGTGCACGATCCGCGCGCAGGCGTCGACGCGGTCGGGCGCCGAACCGGGGCCCATCGTCGCGTACTTGAGGATCTTCTTCGAGACGGCGGTGACCGGCCCGAGCGGTGCCTTCGCACCGAGGACGGCCCTGGTGAGGCGACTGCGCAGGCCGCCCGGCCGGAGCGGTACGACGGTGGCCTCGGCCAGCAGCCGGGTGGACCCGGTGGAGCAGAGCAGGACGGCGGCGGCGTGCTGCCGAAAACCGGGCCGCCCGGCGGCCGCCATGATCGTCATGCCGCCCATGGAGTGACCGGCCAGGACGGCCCGTTCGCCGAGACCGAGGGTGGCCGCGAGCACGGCCTCCAGGTCGTCGGCGAGCGCCGTCGTCGAGTACCCCCCGGGGCCGGGCACCGGGGAACGTCCGTGACCGCGCTGGTCGTAGGCGATGACCCGGTGGTCGGCGGCGAGGGCCCGTATCTGCTCGGCCCAGAAGGTGGTCGAGCAGGTCCAGCCGTGGGCCAGAACGACGGCGGGGGCGCCTTCGGGGCCGTACACCTCGACGTGGAGCGGGGAGCCGTCGGCGGAGACGGCGGTCAGCTCGCGGGACACGGGGAGCGAGATCAGACGCGGCCTCACTGGGCGGCCTCCCTCTTGAGGGCCTTCACGGTGGCGGGCTCCGTGACGGCGGGCTCCGTGGCAGCCGGCTCCGTGACGGCGGGCTCCGTGACGACCGGCTTCGGCTGCTCGGGGGCGCGGATCACCTCGTACTCGGAGAGGTCCACCCGCCGGGTCTCGCGCCGGAACTCGCCCGTGGTGCCCGGCCACAGCGTGGTGTTGCGGCCGTTGGCGTCGAGGTACCAGCTCTCGCAGCCGCCCGCCTTCCACACGGTCCGCTCCATCCGGAGCTGCACCTTGCGGTTCCAGGCGCCGACGGCGGAGGGGCGGACGGCGAGGGCGGCGCGCCCGCCGGGCCCGGAAGGAGTCAGCAGAGTCAACTGGCGCAGGTAGTCGGCCATGTAGTTCAGCTGGGACTCGATCATCAGGATCATCGAGGAGTTGCCGAGGCCCGTGTTGGGGCCGATGACGGTCATGAAGTTGGGGAAGCCGGCGGCGGTGGCCCCGCGCAGGGCCTCCATGCCGCCCTTCCAGGTCTCGGCGAGGGTCCTTCCCTCCGCGCCGACGACCCGCTCGGCGATCGGCATGTCGGTGACGTGGAAGCCGGTGCCGAAGACGATCGCGTCGACCTCGGTCTCGGTGCCGTCGGCGGCGATGACGGTCGAGTCGCGGACCTCGCGCAGGCCGGAGGCGACGACGTCGACGTTGGGCTGCGCGACGGCCGGGTAGTACGTGCTGGAGAGCAGGATCCGCTTGCAGCCGATGCGGTACGAGGGGGTCAGCTTGGCCCGCAGCGCCGGGTCCTTGATGGACTTGGCCATGTTGGCCTTGGCGAGCCGCTCGACGAGCCCGAGTTCGTTCGGGTGCTTGGTGAAGGCCCCGACCTGGAGCTCGCGGATGCCCCAGAGCAGGCCGCGCCGGAGGGTTCCGGTGACGGGCAGGGTGCGGTGGAGCCAGCGCTCGGGGCGGCTGATGGCCCGGTCCATGCGGCTCATCACCCACGGGGGCGTGCGCTGGAACAGCGTCAGCCTCCCCACCTGGGGCTGGATCGCGGGCACGATCTGGATGGCGGAGGCGCCGGTGCCGATCATGGCGACGCGCTTGCCGGTGAGGTCGTAGTCGTGGTCCCAGCGGGCGGAGTGGAAGACCTTGCCGGGGAAGTCGGCGAGCCCCGGGATGTCGGGGATCTTGGGGTCGGAGAGCGGTCCGGTCGCGGAGACGACGACCTCGGCGCTGAAGGTGCCCTCGCCGGTCTCGATCTGCCAGCGGAGCGCTTCGGCGTCCCACTCCATCCGCAGCACCTCGTGGTTCAGGCGGAGGTGGGGACGGAGCCCGAAGGTGTCCGTGACATGCTCCAGATACGCGCGGATGTGGCGCTGTCCTGAGAAGGTCCGCGGCCAGTCGGGGTTGGGCGCGAAGGAGAAGGAGTAGAGGTGGGAGGGGACGTCGCAGGCGCAGCCGGGGTAGCTGTTGTCCCGCCATGTGCCGCCCACGGAGTCGGCCCGTTCCAGGACCACGAAGTCGGTGATCCCCTCGCGGCGCAGCCGGACGGCGGCGCCGAGGCCACCGAATCCCGATCCGATCACCGCCACCCGTACGTTCTCGTGCTTCGCCATGCCGCCTCCCGAGCGCCCGGCCGATCACGCCAGCAATCACTGGCACAGTCGGGACTGTAGAGCAGCTCCCTACCAAGCGGTAGGGGTACGGCAAGGGAAAGTTACCGGCGGTACAACATAGGCTGGCGGGCGTGGCTGAAGGATCAGACGAAGGATCGACACCCGGCAGGGGCGCCCACGAGGGCGTACGCGAGTACCGCATGGACGAGCTGGCGGCGGCCGCCGGCATCACCGTGCGCACCCTGCGCTTCTACCGGGAGCGCGGCCTGATCCCCCCGCCGCGCCGCGAGGGCCGGATCGCCTGGTACGACGAGCAGCACCTGGCCCGGCTCCGCACCATCGCCGCCCTCCTGGAGCGCGGCCACACCCTCAACGGCATCGCCGACCTCACCACCGCCTTCGAGAGCGGCCGGAACGTCCGCGAGGTCCTCGCCCTCCCCGCCCCCTCGGAGGAGGAGCCGGTCCGCCTCACCCCCGGGGAGCTCGCCGACCACTTCGCCGGCGAGGTCACCCCGGAGAACCTCGCGGCCGCCCTCGACCTCGGCTACCTCGTCACCGACGGCGAGGAGATCATCCACATCAGCCGCCGTCTGCTCGACGTCTCCGCCGCCCTCGTCCGCGAGGGCGTCCCGCTCGCCGAGGTCCTCAAGGCGGGCGCCCGCGTCCGCGAACACGCCGACGCCCTCGCGGAGCTCTTCACCGACCTGCTGCGCACCCACGCGGCCGAGAAAGACCTGTGGCGGCTGCGCCCGCTCGCGAAGAGCGTGGTGGAGGCCGAACTGTCGATGGCCCTCGACCGCCGGCTGCGCCCCGAGCCTCCCGGGACGCCGACTCCCTGACCGCCGGGGCTACAGCTCGTAGACGGCGGTCACGGGGGCGTGGTCGCTCCACCGCTCCTCGTGGGTCGCCGCGCGCTCGACGTACGCCTTCACGGCCTTGGCGGCGAGACGGGGAGTGGCGATCTGGTAGTCGATGCGCCAGCCGGAGTCGTTGTCGAAGGCCCGTCCCCGGTAGGACCACCAGGAGTAGGGCCCCTCCTGGTCGGGGTGAAGGGCGCGCACGACGTCGACGTAGCCGCCGTCACCCTCGTCGAGCACCCGCCCGAGCCACTCCCGCTCCTCGGGGAGGAAGCCGGCGTTCTTCCTGTTCGCCCGCCAGTTCTTGAGGTCGGCCTCGCGGTGGGCGATGTTCCAGTCGCCGCAGACGACGACGTCCCGCCCGTCGGCGGCGGCGCGGCCCCTGAGCTCCTTGAGGTAGGGAAGGAACTCGCCCATGAAGCGCAGCTTCTCGTCCTGCCGCTCGGTGCCGACCTCACCGGAGGGCAGATAGAGGCTGGCGACGGTCACGCCGGGCAGGTCGGCCTCGACGTACCGGCCGCTGCCGTCGAACTCGCTGGACCCGAAGCCGACGCGCACCCGGTCAGGCTCGCGCCGCGTGTAGAGGGAGACCCCGGCGCGGCCCTTGGCGGCGGCGGGCGCGTGGACGGTGAACCAGCCCTCGGGCGCCCGCACCTCCACGGGCAGCTGCGCCTCCTCGGCGCGCACCTCCTGGAGGCAGACGGCATCGGCGGAGGTCCCGGCCAGCCACTCCGCGAAGCCCTTCTTGGCGGCGGCGCGCAGACCGTTGACATTGACGGAGGTCACTGTGTACAAAACATGCCTTCTTACTGCGAGGGAGAGATCACGCCCAGGGGTCAGGTTCCCATACGGGGTGGACCGTGA